>JAZQMC010000001.1:0-64894 GCA_045543095.1 Candidatus Fimenecus sp.
ATTTGATTTTTTTCGCCGAAAAGAGTTCTTATATAAATTAGTAAATAATTTCTACTTCCTTGAAGAACATCTTTAGGAATTTCAAGAGTTTTTGAATTTCTTCTAAAGTCCTTTGCATATTGTATTGCTTGATTAAAATCATCATTATCTCCAAACATTGCATTATCAGGATTTGCATCAACAACCTGAAGAGTCTGAGTTCCGATTGAACCGGTTGAGCCCAATATACTTAAGTTTTTAGTAGTCATCATATAACAACTCCGAAAATGTTAAAGATGGCATAGAATGCCACAACCACAAAAATCAAACTGTCAAATCTATCCATTATTCCACCGTGACCGGGAATAAGTTTACCAAAATCTTTAATGCCGAAATTACGCTTGATAACCGAAGCGGTCAAATCACCGCACATACTGATTATCGACAGGAAAATCGTAATTAAAACAACGGCAAGATAATTATTTTCTTTTGTTTCAAAAATAAAGTTTGTGAACACCGCATAAAGAATAACTGTTGCGATTGTGCAACCTACAACACCACCTATTGCACCCTCAATTGTCTTTTTAGGGCTTATAGTGGGGCACAATTTATGTTTACCGCAAAAACTACCAACAAAATATGCCATAACGTCGGTCATCCAAGCACAGAACGCAATAAAGAGGATGAGGAAAAGTCCGTGATTTTCATTGTAATTCTGTTCGGAAAAATGCTTGTGCACATCACGGAACCACATAAGTCTTGTAATTGCAAAGGGTACTCCCAACGAGCTGATTGCTACCGTTGCAATATGTGAAAACTTTGTTTTTTCATATTCAAACAACATAAAAATGCAAAGCGCAAGAATATAAAGGCAAACTAAATATTCAGCTTTGAAATTAAGCCCTACTCCTTGCAAAGCACCGCTATATTCATAATAAATCGGAACAAGAGCAGATGCTACAAGACTTAAAACCATTACAGGCTTATTCTGTAATTTTACTGCGTGATTAAGCTCGTGAGTTGCAATAACACAAATTGCAGACAAGAAGAAAGCCAATAGCAAAGTGTTTCTTAAAATAATCATTGCTATGCCTATCCCAGTCCATAACAATCCAAAAACTATTCTTTTTCCCATATCAGACGCCTCCGAATCTGCGATTTCTCTTTTCAAACTCTCGCAACGCCTCAATTAAATCTTTCTCTGTAAAATCAGGCCAGAGCACATCTGTAAAATACAATTCCGCATAGGCTGACTGCCAAGTAAGGAAATTGGAGGTTCTGTACTCTCCGCTGGGTCTGATAATAAGGTCGGGGTCGGGAATATTCTTTGTATAAAGGTGAGCACTAATCATTTCTTCTGTGATTTCATCGGGTTTGATTTCACCGCTTGCCACCTTTTTAGCAACTTCCTGAACACCCTGTGTTATTTCGTGACGGCCGCCGTAGTTAATAGCGATATTGAGAATAACCTTGTCTTTCTCACTACTCTGTGCTTCCGTATGCTCCATTAAAGCAAGGATATCCTCGGGAATCCCCTTGCGGTCACCTATAAAACGAAGAGCAATTCCTTTTTCTTCGTTTTCTTCGTGACGTTCATCCGCTTCAATCAAATATTCACGGAAGAGTTGCATTATTGCATCAACCTCTTCCTGAGGTCTTTTCCAGTTTTCAGTTGAAAAGGCATAGAAAGTCAGGCACTTAACCCCCACCTCTGCAGCAAATTCACCTATTCTGCGGAAGGTTTTAGCACCCTCAATATGACCTTTATATCTTGGCAGATTTCTCTGCTTTGCCCAACGACCGTTACCATCCATAATAATGCCGATATGTTGGGGTATTACTGAAAATTTTGGAATATTTTTATCAATCATAGTCTTAAAATATGCAAATCGGGGCGGAATTATCCGCCCGCAATTTACTTATATCTCCATAATTTCTTTTTCTTTTTTGTCGGCTACTGCATCAATTTCTTTGATAAATTCATCAGTAATCTTCTGAATTTTTGTTTCAGCGTTTTTCTGGTCATCCTCAGTAATTTCGCTGTTTTTCTTCATAGCCTTGATTTTGTCCATAGCATCGCGACGGATTGAACGGATAGCAACCTTTGATTCTTCAGCAGTTTTGCTTACATCTTTACAAAGTGCCTTTCTGCGTTCCTCTGTAAGTGGTGGGAAAGTAAGGCGGATAACTTTGCCGTCATTCATAGGAGTAATACCGATGTCAGAAGCCTGAATAGCCTTTGAAATAGGGTTGATTGTAGAAACGTCCCATGGCTGAATGATAAGAATTCTGCCTTCGCTTACTGAAACTGCAGCCATCTGCTGAATTGGTGTTGGAACACCGTAATAGTCAACAGAAATTTTATCGAGAATTGCAGGAGTTGCTCTGCCTGCACGCATACCTGCGAATTCCTTTTCAAGAGCCGCAACGGTCTTGTTCATTTTTTCTCTCATTGTATCAAAAACTGTATTCATAAATATATCTCCTTTGTTAATTCTTTTCAGAAACTACCACTGTGCCAACACTCTCACCCATAACTGCCTTAACCATATTCTGGGGTTGCTGAAGGTTGAAAACGAGAAGCGGAATATCGTTATCTCTGCAAAGTGATGCAGCAGTACTATCCATAACTGCAAGACCCTTGCTTAAAATATCCTGATGAGTAATAACATCATATTTAATAGCATCATCAAAACGGTTAGGGTCTTTATCATAAACGCCGTCAACATTAGTTGCCTTGAAGATAATATCTGCATCAATTTCAGCAGCACGAAGAGCCGCCGCAGTATCAGTTGAGAAGAACGGGTTACCTGTTCCGCAACCGAAAATCACAACTCTGCCCTTTTCAAGATGACGCTTTGCACGATGGCTGATGTAAGGTTCGGCAATCTTATTCATTTCAATAGCGGTCTGAACTCTTACAATTACGCCCATCTGCTCAAGAGAATCGGCAAGAGCCAATGAATTCATAACTGTTGCAAGCATACCAATGTGGTCAGCACGAGTTCTGTCCATATCGCCACTACTGCGTCCACGCCAGAAATTACCGCCGCCAACAACAATAGCAACCTCTGTGCCCAGCTCTGTCATTTCTTTAATTGCAGAACAAACGCTGTTGACAGTATCAAAATCAAAACCGTGCTTTTTATCGCCGGCAAGAACCTCACCGCTTACTTTCAAAAGCACTCTCTTATACTTAGGTTCCATAAATAAACACCTCCGCGGAAAGTCGCATTTCTACGCTTACCATATTTAGTATATTTTACATTATAATAGCTCTTATGTAAAGAGTATTTTTTAATAAAAAGTAATTATATGCTCTTATGCAAAGTGCATATTGACTTAAATCGACAAAAGTTATATAATGAGTGTGGTTATTTTCTCTATGCTGGCATAAAGTCAGCTTTATTTTTACAACAATGAGGTGTTTCTTTTGTCAAATCATCCTTTTGACTTGCAAAAAATCTGTGATGTTTTTTCTATTGGCGGAACATTTACAGGATACGAAAAGATTAACAATGGTCATGTTAACAGCACTTTCACTTTAATCTTTGAAGAAAACGGGGATGTTAAAAAATATGTTCTTCAAAAGGTAAATACTGAAGCGTTCAAAAATCCCGAAGGACTTATGAATAACATTGTCGCAGTTACAAGCCATATTCGTAAAAAGAATGAGGAATTGAATATTCCTTGGGCAGACCGTGGTACACTCACTTTTCTTCCCTGCAAAAACGGGAAATACTATTTCATTGATGAAAAGAATGATTGTTGGAGAGTGTATAAATACATAGATGATGTTTACACCTGCAACTCAATTAGCGATGAACAGGTTTTCTGTAATGCGGGTATTGCTTTTGGTGCATTCCAGAATCTTCTTTCAGATTTTGACGGCTCAACGCTCTTTGAAACTATTGAAAAATTCCACAACACTGTTTCACGCTTTGAAAACCTTAAAAAAGCTATCGAGGAAAACCGTTCAGGCAGACTTGACAATGTTAAGGACGAAATTGAGTTTGCATTAAGTCACGAAGCAGAAACTCATATTCTTGTTGATTTGATTGATGAGGGTAAACTCCCCTTGCGAGTTACTCATAACGACACAAAACTTAACAATATTCTTTTTGACAATGTTTCAAACAAGGGTATCTGCATTATTGACCTTGATACTGTTATGCCCGGTCTTTCACTTTACGACTTTGGTGACAGCATCCGTTTTGGTGCAAATACAGCAGCTGAAGACGAGAAAGATGTTTCTAAAGTTTCATTAAGCCTTGAACTTTATGAGGCTTATGTAAAAGGTTATTTAAGCAGTGCAAAAGATGCACTCACTGACCTTGAAAAAGAACTTTTGCCATTCGGTGCAAAAATGATGACCTATGAATGCGGAATTCGTTTCCTTACCGACTATCTTAATGGCGACATTTATTTCCATACCGAATATCCCGAACACAACCTTGTTCGTACACGTACACAGTTTGCACTTGTTACTGATATGGAAAAGAAAATGGACAAGATGCTTGAAATCACAAAGAAATATTGCTGATTATAAAGTGTAAAAGGACTTAACCCAAAGCGGTTAAGTCCTTTATTTTTTTACTATTCGGGAATATAAGTGTATGTTTTGAAGCCGTCTGAATAGCGTTGCTCACCGTCGGGCATAACCCACATAGCCTCAACATTATCCATTGATTTTATTAGTTCCAAGCCCTCTTCGTAATCCATAAGGAACAAAGCGGTGGACATTGCATCGCCAAGTCCCGAATCATCGGTAAGAACCGAAACTGAACGGTATTTTGTGCCGGGCATTAAAGTTTGCGGGTCAATGATATGATGATAATTTTCGCCGTTAACCACATAAAAACGCTGATAAGTTCCACTTGTTACAAGGCTTTCACCCTGCAGATGCAAGAACTCAATATAGGGCTTTTCTTCATTTGCGGTATCGGGATTTTCAATGCCCACATTCCAAGGCTTTTCGCCTGTATCCCCTATTGTGCGTACATTTCCGCCAAGATTCAGAAGATAACCTGTAATTCCCTTTTCTTCAAGGTATTCTGCAATTTTTTCTGCAGCATAGCCCTTGGCAACTGCACCAACATCGAGTGTCATTTCAGGGTCAGCAAGATAAACGGTGTTATTTTCGTCATCAATTATGAGATTATTTATATCTGTGTGCTGTGATGCCTCTTGTAATTTTTCCATTGGGGGTAATTGGGCATTTGACGGGTCATCAAGCCCCTCATTACGATAAATGTGCCATATTTTAAGCACGCTACCCATTGCGATATTTACACTACCGTTGGTTTTTACATACATTTCCTTGGCAAAGGTAAGCATATCGATTATTTTCTCGTCAACAGTTACTTCGGTGTGCTTGCCGTCAACAAGGTCATTGATTGTTACAAGGTTGTTAAGCCCATCATAACGATTATAAATAGTAAAAAGACGGTGGTACTCCAAAAGCAATGCTTTAATTTCTTCACAAACTGCTTTGAAATCTTCTTCGGTTTCTTCATAGCCGATTATTGTAGTGGCAGTGTCGAAATAATCGAAGTAATATTCACTGAATTTATTAAGTTTTGGTTTTTTATCGCAACCTGCAAGACTGAAAGTCTGTACAAGCAATAATGAAACTATTAAAAACAAAGAAATTGCTTTTTTCATATCAACACGTCCGTTACAAAGGGTCGTCGACCCCTACTATAATAAAAAGGGATGCTGTTTTCACAACATCCCCGAATTTTTAATTAACCGAATTATGCTTTTGCAGCAGCTTCAGCAGCTTTTACCATATCACTTACTGCCATTGTGCAGCCTGCTGTCTGAAGGTCAGCTGAGCCGTAGCCGTTTTCTGCAACAAGAGCTACGATTTCAGCAGCTGTCTTGCCAACGAGAGCCTTGTCAAATTCAGCAGCCTGTGCATACCACTCAAGAACCTTGCCGTCGCCGTTGAGGTCCATACCGTAATTGAGAGCAGCAGCCATACCGTAAGCATCGCCCTGTTCAAGCTTTGACTTAACTTCTGCCTTTGTATCAACAGTAGCTTCGCCCTTAGCGTTGAATGTAATCTTACCCTGTGTGCAGTCTGTCTTAGAAACTACAACTTTACCGTCTGCATCTGTAACAGCAGCAACAATTGTTGTGTCAACCTGATTAAGACCATCTGCTTCTTCAGTAGCATCTTTATTATCGTGAGATGCTGATGTTACAAGAGCAACCTTGAGTTTGTTTTCAGCAGTAGCTGTTGATTCAGCAGCACTGTTAACTGCCTTTTCAAGAGCTGCAACGAAATCTGTTACGTGGATTGTGCAACCTGCTGTTGCAAGGTCACCTGTTGTGTAACCGTCTTCTGTCATATAAGCCTTAACTTCTGCAAGTGTCTTGCCCTTTGCTGTGTTCATAAATGCGTCAGCCTGTTCGTTCCATTCAAGAACTTTACCGTCGCCGTTCTTATCCTGACTTGCACCGAACTCAGCCATGTGATAGTCTGTGCCCTTGTCATACTTTGTTCTGAAGTCTTCAACTGCAACAACCTTGCCCTCTGAAGTCCATGTGGGCTTAATCTGAGCAGTATCGAGGTCGATAGCAACGATTTTGCCGTCCTTGTCAAGAAGAACTGCAACTGCTGTTGTGTTGAATTCACCTTCACCGTTTGTTTCGCCGTCAGCGTTCTTTGCAGCACCATAGTTTGCTACAACGCCAAGACCGAATTTAAGAGCTTCTGCTTCTTTTTTGCCGCAACCTGCAAGAGCAACAACTGCGAAGAGCATTACTACTGCAAGAGCTATGCTGAGAATCTTTTTCATAGTGAATTTCTCCTTTTAATAATTCTTTTTCATAAAATGGGGTTATATGCCCACAAATTTACAAATAAATTATTGCATAAAAAAGCCCATTTGTCAACACAACGTTGATAAATAGGCATACAAAAAACTATTACATTTTTGTTACATTTTAACCTTGTCAAGACGTTTAAGAAGCAATGAACCCGCAATCCCTATAAACACACCTGCAATTGTGCCCGTGATTGCAAGAACAATCATATAATAGCCCAATTGAGTTGTATCAAACAGTGCGATTGCAACTAAAATCTGCCCCAAATTATGACTTATTCCGCCCACAATACTTACACCAACTGTTGAAAAGAGGTTGAGTTTTTTGCAGATTGTCATAAGAACAAGGCTTAAAGATGCACCCACAACGCTGTAAATGAGCATCATTCCGCTTCCGAAAAGCAAAAAAGAGGAAAAAAGAACTCTGATAAGAGAAACTATTGCCGCCTCTTTCACGCCTAACTTATAAAGCAGAATAATAATTATTATATTCGGAAGTCCCATCTTTATGCCGGGCACAGCCGTCCAGATTGGCGGAAGCTGTGACTCAACATAGGACAAAACCAACGCTAAAGCAGTAAAAACACCCAAAAACGCAAGTTTTGTTACTTGATTCTTTTTCATAATAATCGCCTATACTACAACATCAATCTCGCTATCTGTATTCTCTGCCACAATTTCGATAACAACCTTATGTGGCAAACACACAATAGTTTCGCCCACATACTGTGCGGCACGGGTTTCGGCACATATACCGTCGGGGCAATTAGCCTCTCTTATATAAGCCTTGCCGTCTTTTATTGTGAGAACATTAATATGCTCATTATTTTCACCTGTGGTGATTGTTACCTCTGTATTGACAGAAAGCGGATAAACTGCGGTCTGTTCACCGTTTATATTTACGGCTACCGATGAGCCTACCTCTTTGTTAAGCCCGAAAAACAAAAGTCCTGCCGCCGCTATAACCATTATAACGGCGACAAGGATAATATCATTACGGATTTTACGCTTTTTGTCAGAAGTAACATTCTTTACTTCTTTATTACTCATATTTTTCCGTTGACCATATCAACAATCTTAAGACGACCTGTAGGACAAACTGCCGCACACTCGCCACAGTCATTACACTTATCATAATCAATAACCGCAAGATTATCAACAACTTTGATTGCATCGTGCTGACAAGTTTTTTCACACTTTTTACAGCCAATACAAGCATTCATACAATTTTTGCGTGCAACTGCTCCCTTTTCTTTGTTACTGCAAGCTACAGCAACTACAACATCCTCACCAACAAGAGAAATTACACCCTTTGGACAAGTTTTGACACATTTTCCGCAAGCAATACATTCTCTTGGGTCGATATGAGCAAGGTCATCAAAGACATAAATTGCACCAACAGGACATACAGCTGCACAGTCACCGCAACCGATACAGCCGTATTTGCACTGTGAAGGGCCGCCATAAAGCATTGACGCTGCTTCACAAGACTGAATTCCGTCATAAATCACATTATAATTTACCGCAGAGCAGTCACCACTACAGTTAACATAGGCTACCTTAGGCTTGTCAACCTTAACCGTAACGCCGAGAATTTCTGAAAGCTGACCGGCAACATCGGGACCGCCGGGAATACAAAGATTTGCCTCTGCCTTGCCCTCTGCCACTGCCTCGGCATAAGCGTCACAACCTGCGTAACCGCAAGCACCACAGTTAGCACCGGGAAGGCACTCACGAACTGCTTTTACTTTTTCATTTTCGGGAACTGCAAAGAAATGAGAAGCCAATGCAAGCATAATGCCTGCAATAAGACCAACCGCTGCCACTACAAGAAGAGCTGTTAAAATTTCCATAATTCACACTCCTCCTTATGCAAGTAAGTTTTCAACGATTCCGGCAAAGCCGAAGAATGCCATTGAAATAAACGATGCAGCTACAAGTGTTACAGGAAGTCCTTTGAAACTCTCAGGAACATCACTCTCTTCAATGCGTGAACGCATACCTGAGAAGAGCACCATTGCAAGAAGGAATCCAAGACCACAACCGAGTGAACTTACAATTGAGAAAAGGAACGCGTTAGGTTCTGTTACACCGTAGTCTGTAATATTGTTGATTGTTACGCCGAGAACTGCACAGTTTGTTGTGATAAGCGGAAGGTAAACACCAAGGCTCTTATGAAGTGCAGGGATATATTTCTTTAAGAAAATTTCAATAAACTGAACAAGTGCCGCAATAACAAGAATGAATACGATAGTCTGCATATAGCCCATATTAAGAGGCTCAAGAATGTAGGCTTGAATCGGCCATGTTACTGCAGTTGCAACAAGCATAACAAAGATAACTGAAAGGCCCATACCAACTGACTGATTAACTTTCTTTGAAACGCCAAGGAATGGGCAGATACCTAAGAATCTGCTTAAAACATAGTTGTCAACAAGTACAGAGGACATAATAATGATGATTAAGGTTTTTACCATTTCCATTTATTTGCCCTCCTTTTCTGTTGAACATCCACCGTGACAGCTTGATGCTGACGGACATCCTGCACAAGAGAATTCTTTTTTCTTGATGAGCTTACCCTTTGTAATCTTATTAACTATGGCAATGAGAAGACCATAAACCATAAGACCGCCGGGAGCTTTTGCAAGAACGCTGATTGTTAAACCGTTTTCTACAAGGAACGGAATTTCGTTGCCTGCAAATGAACCTGCACCGATAACTTCACGGATTGTTGACATTGCGAGAAGTGCAATTGTGAAGCCGATACCCATTCCTATACCATCAAGTGCTGACTTGCCGATTGAGTTTTTACCAGCAAACATTTCTGCACGACCTAAGATAATACAGTTAACAGTAATGAGTGCCAAGTAAACGCCCAAGGTTTCGTATAAATCAGGAATAAACGCTTGAATAAGCATTTGAACTATTGTAACGAAGCCTGCAATAACAACTATGTAGCAAGGAATTCGTACTGTTTCGGGAATGAATTTGCGAAGTGCTGAAATAACAATATTTGAGCAGATTAAAACTGCCATTGTTGCAAGGCCCATACCGAATGCCCCGTCAACCGTTGTTGTGGTTGCAAGTGTGGGGCAAGTACCGAGAATAAGAACAAAAACGGGATTTTCACGGAGAAGACCTTTTAAGAGAATTGACATATTGTTTTCTTTACTCATAATCAAGCCACTCCTTCCATAATTTTAACTGCTTCAATCGCTTTACCAACACCGGTCTTATAACCATTTGTTGTGATTGTAGCACCGCTGATTGCGTCGATGTCTTTATAGTTTGTTTCGTCCTTACCGTTGAACTGTGAATAGAAGTCTTTATTTGCACAAGCAGAACCGATGTTGTCAGTTTCGCTCTGTGCTGTTGTTACACAGTTGATTATTTTTGCATCTGCAGTAAGAGCAATCTTAATGTAGATATATTCGCCTGATGGATTATAGTAATGGTCACCGTTGATACCGAAACCTGCTGCGTGGATTTCAAGAACATAATTGCCACTCTTGGTCTTATATGCTTTATCAACGTGAGATGGCATATCAGCATATTTTGTAAGGTCGATTTCTTCCATTGAAGACTCCGCCATAATCTTTGCTGCAGACTCAACATTAGCCTTAACCTCGTCTGCAACCTCTGAAACTACTGTACCGTTAGCATCAACACCAACAAACACAGCTTCTTCACCGGAACCAACTACATAAACTGAACCTGCACCGTTATCTGCAGTATAAACTGCTGAAACTCCCTCAAGAACTTCACAGATAAATACTTCTGTGAACTTGTCGCCTGCAGGAAGTGCAGTTGCAAGATTGTCTGCAAGAATTTCTTCTTCTGTACGAATATCAACACTTGCACCACCGAGAATTGCAGCAGAATTGATAGCATCCTTAACTGCATCTCTGTATGCACCTGTTGTCATTGTTGCACCTGAAACAGTTGCAAGTGCTTCAATAGTTTCGGCTGTTGCACCCTTTGTTGTTTCACCAAAGGTTTTTTCTACGCCGAGAGTTTCGTTACTTGAAAGGCAAACTGCACCTGTTACCGTACCGCTTGCGTCAACACCGCACATGATAATCATATCGGGGCCGTAACCTGTTGCGGTAACCTTGAACACGCCACCGCCGTTTGAAGCTGAATATGCTTCAAGAACTGATGCGGGGAAAGTGTATTGGGTCATATCAACTGCAGTGAAGTCGCCACCCTCAGGCATTACTACGAGTAATGCTTCGTTAGCGGCTGCACCTGCATTTTTTTCAATAATGGGAGCTGTGACTGAGTTTGTTACCGCAAGAAGTGCCGCAACAACCGCACAGATAACTGTAAGGGAAATGATGCTCTTTAAATGTTTTTTCATTTCTTTGCACCTCCGAACAGTTTACGGGTGCATTTGGCATCAATGAAGGGATTTACAATATTCATAAGAAGAATTGCAAATGAAACGCCTTCAGGATATGCACCGAAGAAGCGGATAAGCACGGTAATAACACCTGCACCGATACCGAAGATAATTTTACCCTTGGCATTTGAAGGTGATGTAACATAATCAGTTGCCATAAAGAATGCACCGATTAAAAGACCACCTGAAAGTGTCCAAGCAAGAGCCATTTCAAAATTACCGCCCTCAAGCAAAAGAGTAAAGAGAAAGGCTGTACCGATGAATGCCACAGGAATATGCCAGCTGATTACTCTGCGAACAAGCAAGTAAATTCCGCCGATGATGAGTGCCAATGCACAAGTTTCACCGATAGCACCGCCGTTTTTACCGAGTAAAAGGTCAACAAGGTTTGGTAATACATCATTATCAAGGTCTGTAAGAGGTGTAGCACCCGAAACAGAATCCATACCTGCGGGGAAAACTGCCGATGTCATTGAACCGAAAGCCAGAAGCATAAACACACGTGCTGTGATTGCGGGGTTCACAATGTTTTTACCAAGTCCGCCAAATACACATTTTACAATAATAATAGCAAACGCAGAGCCGACTGCTGCCTGCCAAAGCGGAATATTTGCAGGAAGATTGAGAGCTAAAAGAAGACCTGTTACAACAGAGCTCAAATCACTTACTGTCTGTTCCTTTTTAACGATAATGTTGAAAAGGAGTTCACACGCAACTGCTGAAATAACACAAGTTGCAACTACGAACAATGCGTTAATTCCAAAAAGCACAATACCTGCTATTGTTGCGGGAAGAAGAGCAATAATAACATCAAGCATTATTCCCTGAGTGGTTTTCTTACCGTGAATATGAGGAGATACTGAAACATGAAGTTTTTCCATTATTTATTGCCCTCCTTTGCCTTATATTCTTTAAGTGCACGCTTTGCAAGTTTATTTGTCTGAACAAGAGGACGATTTGCAGGACAACCGAATGAACAACATCCGCATTCCATACAAAAACCAAGGCCTGCTTTTTCAACCATTTCCATATCGCCTGTTTTATATCCCTTTACAACCGCAGGAACATTGATGCCGAACGGACAATTGTTGATACAAGCACCGCAACGGATACAAGCAGTGGTTTTAGGCATTTTTACTTCCTTTTTGTTGAAAGCGATAATCGCATTTGTCTGTTTAAGTACGGGAACCTGAAGATTAGGAACCGTAACTCCCATCATAGGACCGCCATAAACAACTTTTTCAGGGTCACAATTAAAACCGCCGCAGAAGTCAAACACATCACTCAAAGCAGTTCCCACGGGAACAATTACGTTCTTCGGTTCCTTTACTGCACCACCGTCAACAGTAATAATTCTCTCAACAAGTGGCATACCTGTTTTAAGATATGAACCGATAAACGCCATCGTTGATGAGTTGCACACAATACAACCTATGTCCACAGGGAGTTTGCCGGCTTCAATCTTTTTACCTGTTGTATGGTAAACAAGCACCTCTTCGCTGCCCTGAGGATATTTTGACGGAAGAATTGCAACCTTGACCTTACTGTTTTTTGACGCAATTTCGTTCATTTTTGCAATTGCCTCGGGTTTATTTTTTTCTATACCGATGACAATTTTTGAAAAATTGAAATACTTATCAAGAGTTTCAACAGCAAGAGCAATATATTCTGCTTTTTCAATCATTGTAAGAGAGTCACTGGTTATGTAGGGTTCACATTCGGCACCGTTAATAACGAAAGTATCAACTTCCTTTTCAGTTGCAAGTTTTACATAGGTTGGAAAACCTGCACCGCCAAGACCCACTGCACCACTTTTCTTAACTGCCTCAATTAAATCTTCCTTACTGTTGATTTCGGGAGGAGCGATAGATGAATCAGGAGTCATTGCACCGTCAGATTCAATTATAATTGCAGGAACCTTGTTACCGTTTGATATAACAACATCCTCAATCTTTTTAATAGTTCCCGAAACACTTGAATGTACGGGAGAAGATATAAATCCATTTTGTTCAGCTATTAAAGTTCCCACATCTACATGGTCGCCAACTTTAACAACGGGAATGGCGGGCTTACCGATATGCATAACTGTGGGCAGAGTAACTGTTTTAACATCAGTCATTCTGACAGCCGACATATTAGCCGTATTTTTTCTGTGTGGTACGTTAATACCGCGAATAGAAAAAGCCATTGACTATTGACCTACCTTTCTAAAATCCGTATCATAAACGGAAACACACTTCCGCATAATACATAAAATATCAATTTATATTATATATCCAAGGCCGTAATATGTCAACGAAATAGGTGAATTCTTTTATTGGGAAAACTGTCAAAATTTAGTCTTTCTTTTTGTTAAAATCGTTCTTTTCATTGTTGACTTTATAATATCAAAGGAGTATCATAAACTCACTAGTGTATATACAAATTATAAGAGAGTCCGAGGTGGTTCTTTTTTATGATAATTTTACTTTTTCTTTTATGGATTTTGCTTAACGGCAGGTTTACCGCTGACGCAGGTATGCTTCAGATAGTAATTGTAGGAGTTATAGTGGCAGGTTTTGCCTATTGGTTTGCTCACAAGGCGTTAGGATATACTCTCAAAGCAGAAGTTCGCATGCTCAAAAAAACACCTATTCTTGCAGCTTATCTTGGTTTGCTTATTAAAGAAATCATTGTGGCAAATTTTCAAATGATTAAAATCGTAACCAGCAAAAAAGCAGAAATTCATCCGGTAATGATAAAAATAAGAATTCCTTTAAAAACACGCTTTGCAAGGGTGTTGCTCGCAAACTCAATCACCCTCACCCCCGGTACAATCACAGCAGAACTTGAAGGTGACCAGTTTACAATTCACTGTGTTGACACAGCCTTTGCAGAGGGTATGGAAAACAGTTCATTTGTAAAATTGCTTGAAAGGTTGGAAAAATAATATGATTGAACAGGCTTATTCATATTTATATATTGCGGTTTGCATTTGTCTTGGAATTGCGATTATTATTACTCTTATCCGTTCAATTACCGCAAAAACCATTATCGGCAGATTTATTGGTATAAATATGCTCACAACAATTGTACTTATTGTAATCTGCGTTCTTACTCTTTTATTTAAAGAGGCCTATTTACCAGATATTGCACTTATCTATACACTTTTAAGCTGTATTGCAGTAATTCTTTTAAGTAAAATTTATGTTAACCTCTTCAAAAAGAACAAAGGGGGTAAAAAGTAATGCTTGAATGGATTCGTTTTGGCATTGTAGCCACACTTTTTGCTGCAGGTCTTATCGTTCTTTTTATCTCAATTTTCGGCACATTCCGTTTTGACTATTCGCTTAATCGTATGCACTCATCAGCTATGTGCGATACACTTGTACTTATGCTTTTTATTGCGGCTTGCGTAATTGCTTCGGGTGTAAATGTAGTGTCCGGCAAATTCCTTTTGCTTTTACTTATTATGTGGTGCACTAGTCCGGTAGTGTCACATATATTTGTAAAAACCAAATATCTTACCGACGAAGCACTTTGTGAACACTGTGAAGTCCGTATTGATGACGCAGAACTTCACGAAAACGAGATTAAAAGGGAGGAAGAAAAATAATGGAAGACATTATCACCATATTTCGCGTTCTTCTTCTTATTTCGCTTATAATTTGTGCAATTGCCACTGCTCTTTCAAAAAGAGTTATGACCGCTGTTATCGTTTTTACATCTTACAGTATTGTTATGGCAGTTGTTTGGCTTTTGCTTCGCTCGCCCGACCTTGCTATTACCGAAGCAGCCGTCGGTGCAGGCGTTAACGGTGTGCTTTTCTTTTTAACACTTCGGAAACTTCATCTTATTGATAAAGATTTTAAAGATGACGAAACCGCAAAAAATACTGCGGAGGTGAATGAAAATGAAGAAATCTGATTTCACCAAAAACTTTAAGCAATGGTATAACGGGGAAATTAGTCTTGATGAAAAAATTTCGGAGCCAATCGAAAAAATTCCCGTTAAGCATATACCTGATGAACCGCATCATATAAGAAAAACAATAAGAATATCCCCTAAACTTCAGAATGAAGAAATTAAAATCACAAAAACAGGATACCGTTTTTTCTCGATTATATTCTGTATTGTAATATGTGCGGTGCTTATAGGTACTGTTAACTTTTTACCCGGATTTGCCGACGAAAACGCTCCTACCGCCAACGAGGTTTATGAGCATTATGTGGGTGAAGGCAGGGACGAAACCGGTGCAGTAAACACCGTTGCGGGTATGATACTTGATTATCGTGCATTTGATACTCTTGGTGAATCATTTGTTCTTTTTACCGCTACCTGTGCGGTGCTTCTGCTTCTTGAAAAGGCAAAAAATGCCCCCATAAAGAAAAGAGAAACATTTACATTTTCAAACGACCCGATTGTATGCCTTGTTGTGAAAATCCTTGTACCTATTATCATCGTTTTTGGTATTTACGTACTCTTTAACGGTCATCTTTCCCCAGGTGGTGGATTCTCTGGAGGTGCAATTCTCGGTACGGGCTTCATTCTTTTCGCAATGGCCTTTGGTGAAGATGTTGCCACAAGAATTATCTCTGCCAAAGCAGTTAAAGTGATAACAATCTGTTCACTTTCTTTCTATTGTCTTTCAAAAAGTTATTCTTTCTTTACAGGTAACGAATTCAATGGAGTTCACTCAATTATAGGTCCCGGTACACCCGGCGATTTCCTCTCGGGCGGGCTTATTCTGCCTTTAAACCTTGCCGTTGGATTTGTTGTTTGTTGTACAATGTACAGCTTTTATATGATTTTCAAAAGGGGGCGTCTTGATTGAACTTTCTGATTAACTATGAAGAAGTTACCTCGATGATTCTCTTTGCAATCGGTTTTACAATGCTTGTTTTTTCAAAGAACATAATGAAGAAAATTCTCGGTCTTAACATTATGGACACGGGCGTATATCTTTTCCTTGCCTCAATGGGTTATATTGAAAACAAACTCACCCCCATTGTTCCCTCTACGGGCGATGTAAATGCACTTGACTATATTAACCCTATACCTGCAGGTCTTGTTCTTACAGGTATTGTTGTATCGGTAAGTTTTTCAGCCCTTATGCTTGCTTTAACCGTGCGTCTTTACAAAAAATACCGCACCTTAAATCTTGACGAGATTTATGAAAAATGCAGTAAGGAGGATGAAGACGAATAATGGATTTTATTAAGAATTTTCCTTTTATAACTATCGTTTTATCCTTGTTCTGCTCAGTTATCTGTTATGCTTTCAAAGATAAAAAAGCACGTTTTGTTTCATATTTTTTGTTAAGCTTATCAGGAGTCTTATCATTTAGCGTGCTTCTGTACAACCTTTTCTCTGAAACGGGTTATTTTGCTTACAGAATGGGCCATTATGATGCTCCCATCGGTAACGAAATTTCAGCAGGACTTTTAGAGCCTTTCTTCGCCCTTCTTTTTGAAATTGTTATGCTTCTTGCAATCACAGGAGGTTACAACAGAATACAAAAAGACGTTGCAGAAGATAAGCAGAGATTTTTCTATATTATGGTTAATCTCACCCACGCGGCTCTTATGTCACTTTGCTATACAAATGATATTTACACTGCCTATGTATTCATTGAGATTTGTACAATCGCTTCATGTGCACTTCTTATGTCAAGCAAAAAAGACCGTTCACTTGTTGCGGCAACCCGCTATACAATTTTCAGTTTAATCGGTTCAAGTTTTGTCCTTATAGGTATAGTGCTTGTTTATTCTGTAACAGGACATCTTTTGTTCCCACAAATTTTTGAAGCAATTCAAACTCTTTGGGCAACCGGACAATACACTAATCCGCTTACAATCGCTTTAGGGCTTGTGATTTCAGGTCTTGCAATTAAAAGCGGTATGTTCCCGTTCCATTGGTGGATGCCCGACACCTACGGCACCGCAACCCCCTCAGCATCCGGTATTCTTTCAGGTGTCGTTTCAAAGGGATACATTTTCTTGCTACTTAAAATGATTTACCGTGTTATCGGTACAGAAGTATATATGGAATCAGGAATTCACAACATCCTTCTTGTGTTCGGCGTATGCGGTATGATTGTAGGTTCAGTTTCTGCAATTAGGACTTCAAATATAAACTTTATGATTGCCTATTCTTCTGCTGCCCAAATTGGTTACATCTATATGGGACTTGGTCTTGGCACAAAAGAAGCATTGTTGGCGTCTTTATTCCAGATTGTTGCCCACGCTCTTACAAAGCCAATGCTTTTCCTTGCGGCAGGCGGACTTTCAGACACTGTGGGTGGAAAAAAAGATTTCGACTCGCTTCGTTCTTCTGCCCACTATAACAAGTCTGCGGGTATTGCTTTTGCGGCGGGTGCACTTTCAATGGTAGGTATTCCGATATTTGCGGGCTTTGTTCCTAAAATGCTTTTCTCTATTTCCGCTTTCGGTCACGGAACAAAAACTTATATTGTACTTATCGCTCTTGCACTCAGTACAATTTTGAATGTTGTTTATTTCTTACGAACACTTGTAAACATTTATAGCCCTGCAATAGTAACACTTGAACGCAAAAAAATCACTTTCGGTGCAGTTAAGGGATTTTCAATCGTTGTGCTTATTATGGCAACTATCAATTTGCTTGTAGGTCTTGACTCACAACCGATTATCTCGCTCTTTGAAAAGGGTATCGAGATATTTATGAATATTCGTTAAGGGAGGGAGTTTAATTATGTTTAATATGCTTTTCACAATTATTTTCCCTGTCCTTTGCGGACTTTCAATGCCCTTACTTAAAAAAATAAGCAATCGCAAAATCAAAATGGCTCTTGTGGTGAGTCTTCAGGCAATCACAACTGTTTTTGGTATTTTAACTGTCACAAAAGAAAATGTGACAACAAAGCCTTTTGTTTTCGCCGACAATCTTACCCTCGGATTCACAGCCGATTTGTTTGCAAAATATTTTTGTGTAATCATTACAGTTGCATGGTTGCTTGTAACAATTTACGGCACAATTTATATGAAACACGAAAAAAGCGAAGAGAGATTTTTCCTTTTCTCGTTTTTAACTGAAGGTGCTATGCTCGGTGCGGCATTCTCAAACAGTCTTGTTTCAATGTATGTATTCTATGAGCTTGTTACTATCTGTTCAATGCCTTTAGTTCTTCATTCGCTTTCAAAAGAATCTGTTTCAGCGGCTAAAAAATATCTTTATTATTCAGTTGCAGGTGCATTCTTAGCACTTTTTGGAATTTTTATAATCGGTGCAAATTCCGACTCACTCAATTTTATTGCAGGAGGATTTATTGCTGAGGCTTCTCCTCTTATGCTCACTGCAGTATTTGTAATGTGTCTTGGCTTTGGTGCAAAAGCAGGTCTTTTCCCGCTTCACGGTTGGTTGCCCACAGCACACCCCGTTGCCCCCGCCCCCGCAAGTGCATTACTTTCTGCAATAATAGCAAAAGCGGGCGTTATTGCAATTATTCGTACATTATTCTTTGCGGTAGGTGCTGATAAACTTGCGGGAACATGGGTACAGACCGCACTTTTAAGCCTTGCATTACTCACAGTTCTTATGGGGTCAATGATGGCTTTTCGCGAAAAAATACTTAAAAAGCGTTTGGCATTTTCTACTGTCAGTCAGATTTCTTATGTATTCTGTGGCCTTTTTCTCTTCACTGAAGAAGCTGTTGACGGTGCATTATGGCAGATTATTGCCCACGCGGTTGTAAAAGTAGGATTATTCCTTTGTGCAGGTGCAGTAATCTTCCTTTACGGAAAAACAAAGGTAGATGAGCTTAACGGCATTGGTAAAAAAATGCCTGTAACCTTTGTGTGCTTCACAATTCTTTCACTTTCTTTAATTGGTATTCCCCCGACAGCAGGATTTTACAGTAAATGGGAACTTGCAATTGCATCACTTGATAACAGTGTAATCGGTGCTTTCTCATATATTATCCCCATAGTGCTTCTCGCTTCTGCACTTTTAACTGCGGGATACCTTCTTGAAATAACAATCAAGGCATTCTTCAAAACCGAAGACGGTGATACAAAAACCGTTGCTGAGTCGAAAATTATGTCTTCAGTTCTTATTGTGCTTTCTGCAATCGCTTTGCTTGGCGGTGTTTTCTCTACACAATCAGGTGAAATCATTTCAGAAATTGCAAAGTCCATTTTTTAACGAGGTAGTCAGATATGAATGAATTGTTTTTAATTATTCCTGTTTTTCTGCCGATTATTTTGGGTGCGGTACTGTTTTTCATTCCTTTCAAAAATCAGAAGCATCGTAACGCTTATGTTATGGCTGCATTATTACTTTCATCTGTTTCTGTATGGGTTTCAGTATTCACCGTTCCTGACAAGGCTTTTACAATTTTACAGTTTACCGATGACCTTTCGTTCTCATTAAGACTTGACGGTGCGGGAAAAATCTTCTCTTGTCTTTCAGCAACACTTTGGCCCATCACCGCAGTTTATGCTTTTGACTATATGAAGCACGAAAAACATCTTCAGATGTTTTATTGTTTCTTTGTTATGGCATTCGGCACAACAATGGGCGTTGCAATGGCAGAAAATATACTTACAATGTATCTCTTCTATGAAATGCTTACATTGTCAACAATTCCGCTTGTTGCTCACGGAATGACCAAAAAGCACAACAGAGCAGCAAGAAAATATATGATATATTCAATCGGCGGTGCGGCTTTCGCCTTTGCGGGCGTGGCTTTTCTCATCGTCAACAATGCTGATACATTCCGTCTTGGCGGAAACATTATTACTGTTGATAACGAAGCATTGGCACAGATTATTTATCTGTTCGCATTTATGGGCTTTGGTGTTAAATCGGCAATTTTTCCACTTCACAGTTGGTTGCCTACTGCTTCAGTTGCCCCCACACCTGTTACCGCACTTCTTCACGCAGTTGCAGTTGTTAAAGCAGGTGCATTTGCACTTATTCGTCTTACTTATTATGCCTATGGTACAGAATTTTTATATGGCAGTTGGGTTCAATACACCGTAATGGCATTCTCAATTTTCACAATACTTTACGGTTCAGTAAGTGCTCTTCGTCAGAAGCAATTTAAACGCAGACTTGCTTATTCAACGGTTTCAAATCTTTCATATATTGGCTTTGCAACAACACTTATGACACCCGCAGGTCTTGTAGCAGGATTCTGCCACTTGATTTTCCATTCGGTAATCAAAATCGGTGCTTTCTTTGCAGCAGGTTCAGTGCTTCACAACAGTGAGCGTGAATTTGTTCCTCAACTTGAGGGAATCGGCAAAAAAATGCCTTGGACATTCACATTTTTCACTGTTTCTGCATTGGCACTTACGGGTATTCCCCCATTCTGCGGATTTTTCAGTAAATGGTATATTTCAACCGCCGCAATTGAAACTGCGGGAGTGCTTCAGATTATTGGTGTTGTAGTATTGCTCATTTCTGCATTACTTACCGCGATTTATATGTTCTCACCAATTATCAGGGCTTTCTTCCCACGTGAAAATTCAGAAATCAGCCTTGACGGTGCAAAAGAGGCAAAACCTGCAATGCTTATTCCAATGGGAATTTGTGCAGTGCTTTGCATTGTAATGGGTATTTTTGTTAAAGTACCTGTTGAAATTATCGGGGAGGTGCTTGGATTATGAGTATTTTAGTTGCTCTTTGCGTATTTTTCCCCGTTGTTGCTGCAATATTGGCTTATCCAATGCACAAGAAAAGCGAAAAGGGTTGCAACGCATTTGTTATACTTTCAACGCTTACAGTTCTTGTGTCTGCGGGAATTATGGCTTTTACAAGTGGTGAAAGCACAGTTTCAATTCTCTCAATGAATTTTCAGACAAGCGGCTTTCAATATGTTTATGCAATAATCACTGCGTTTATGTGGTTTTGTGCAGCTCTTATCTCACCACAATATTTTAAAGGTCATCATAATATCGGCAGATATTACCTATTCTTCCTTATAACTCTTGGGGCTATAATGGGAGTTTTCTTATCAGCAGATTTGATTACAACTTTTATCTTCTTTGAGATTATGTCATTGGCCTCTTATGTTTGGGTTGTTCATGAACAGGATAAGGACGCTATGAGTGCGGGCAAAACTTATCTTACCATCGCTGTATTGGGTGGTATGGTTCTGCTTATGGGACTTTTCCTGCTTTACAGTATCACAGGCACTCTTGTAATTTCAGAGCTTTATGACGCAGTGATTAGTGCAGGTAGCAGTACAAAACTTTATGTTGCAGTATTCTGTATGCTTTTCGGCTTTGGTGCAAAAGCGGGTCTTTTCCCCTTGCATATCTGGTTACCGAAGGCTCACCCCGTAGCACCCGCCCCCGCAAGTGCATTACTTTCAGGTGTGCTTACAAAAACAGGTATTTTCGGAATGCTCATTATCACCGCAAATATTATGCGTGGTGATAATATTTGGGGATACACACTTCTCATTCTCGGCACAATTACAATGGTGCTTGGTGCGGTTATTGCGGTGTTCTCAACAAACATCAAAAGAACTCTCGCCTGCTCATCACTTTCGCAGATTGGTTTTATCACCGTGGGCGTTTCAATGATTTGCCTTTTAGGTGAAGAAAACGCACTTGCCGCCAACGGAACAGTTCTTTATATGCTTAATCACTCAATGGTGAAACTTGCATTATTCCTTTGTGCCGGTGCAATTTATGCGGGTGCACATACACTTGATATAAATAAACTTAAAGGTTACGGCAGAAATAAACCCGAAATTTTAATTCCGTTCCTTTTCGGTGCCTGCAGTCTTGCGGGTATTCCCGGATTTGCAGGTTATCTTTCAAAAACTCTCGTTCACGAGGCAATTGTGGAATATGCTCACCACGGCGGAGCATTCATCACCACTATTGAATGGCTTTTCCTTTTTTCAGGCGGACTTACTGTCGCATATATGTTAAAACTTTTTATCACAATTTTTGTGCAAAAGCCAACAGAAGATACCGTAAAGGCTCACGGCAAAACATCATTTATGAGTGCTTTGTCGCTTGCACTTTCATCAGTTATGCTACTCATTGTGGGTGTATTGCCTCACGCACTTGCAGAAAAGATTTCAGGTCTTATGCTCCCATTTGTTGACGGCCACAAAAGTCACCACGAGGTTCACTATTTTGCTTTTGCAAATCTTAAGGGTGTGCTTATTTCTCTTACAATCGGTATTGTTGTTTATCTTGTAGTAATCTGCAAAGCACTTATGAAGAATGATAATGGAAAGAAAATTCATTACAACCCCCTTGCTGACAAATTTTCTATTGAAAACAATATTTATATTCCTCTTCTTAAGGGTATTGGTTTTGTTTTCACGGTTATTCTTCGTGCTTGCAGTGATATTACTGATATTATTCTTTTTATTCTTGACAAAACAGTATTTAAAATGGCAAAAGAACCCACAGAGCCACATGAGAGAAAATACTTTTACGCTCTCGGTTCTCTTTATGGCAAACTTTTCCGAAAAGGCAAAGAGGTTCAGGCGGAACGTTTTGTAAGGGCTTCTGAAACAATTGACCTAACAACAACCAACCTTTCAAAAAACTTCTCATTTGCTCTGTTTATGACCTGTCTTGGAATAAGCATAATTCTCCTGTTCCTTATTTTAAAATAAGAATAAAAAGCTTTTAAAATCCATATTCTATACGGGGTGATAAATATGGATAAAAGCAAACTGAAAACTTATGGTCTTGCAATTCTGTTGACTGAAGCGGTCGGCGGAATTGCAGGACTTTTTACATCTATGGGTATGGATGAATATATGCGGGCAGAAAAACCGCCACTTACTCCGCCCGCCATTGTGTTCCCGATTGTGTGGACAATTCTCTATGCACTTATGGGCATAAGCGTTGCAAGGATATGGCTTTCGCCCGCAACAAAAGAGAGAAATCATGGGCTTATAATTTATGCGGTGCAGTTATTCTTTAATTTCTTTTGGAGTATTATATTCTTCAATTTGCAGGCTTACGGGTTCGCATTTTTATGGCTTATAGCATTATGGGCACTCATACTCGCAATGATTATTATTTTTAACAAAACCGACCGACTTGCAGCCCTCTTGCAAATCCCATATTTAATATGGGTAACCTTTGCGGGGTATCTTAATTTAATGGTGTGGTTATTAAACAGATAGATATAAAAAACGGTGAGAATAATCTCACCGTTTCTTATTTTAACAATTATTTATTTCTGCTCGAAGAATACTTTGAATGCTTTGTAAGCCATATAAACGTCAAGCTTTGAAACAACTTCAAGTGGTGCGTGCATTGAAAGTACGGGCACACCAAGGTCGATTGTGTCAATGTCAAGGTTTGCAACATACATAGCAACTGTTCCGCCGCCACCTGCGTCAACCTTACCGAGCTCGCCAATCTGCCATACAACATCGTTAGCATTTAACATTCTGCGGATTTTACCCATATATTCTGCAGAAGCGTCAGAAGTGCCACCCTTACCGCGTGCACCTGTATATTTTGTAATAACAACACCGTTGTTAACGAATGAGCAGTTCTTTCTCTCGCTTACTTCGGGGAAATTGGGGTCGAACGCCGCATTAACGTCAGCAGAAAGACATTCTGAAGCCGACATAACTCTCCAAGGCTCAACATTTTCCATAACCGCAAGGTCAGAGATGAAGTATTTCATATATGATGAGTGAAGACCTGTGTTACCGTCGGAGCCTGTCTCCTCCTTGTCGGCAAGAACAGTAAGACAAGTGAATTCGGGGTCAACAACATCGAAAATAGCGTGTGCAGCAGGGTATGCACAAACCTTGTCGTCGTGACCGTAAGCACCGATAAGGCTTCTGTCAAGACCGATGTCGCGTGCCTTGAATGCGGGTACAAGTTCAAGCTCTGCACTTAAGAAATCGCCCTCAACAATGCCGTATTTCTCGTTGAGAATTTTCATAATGTTAAGTTTAACTTTGTCTGCACCCTCATCCTTTGAGAATGGACGGCTACCGATAAGAATGTTAAGCTGTTCGCCCTTAATACCATCATTTAATGTCTGTTTCATCTGGTCGCCTGCAAGGTGAGGAAGAAGGTCGGTAATTACAAATTGCGGGTCATTGTCGTCTTCGCCAATGCAAACCTTAACTGTTTCGCCGTCTGCCTTAACAATTACACCGTGAAGTGCAAGCGGAATAGCAGTCCATTGATACTTTTTAATTCCGCCGTAGTAATGTGTCTTTAAGAATGCAAGAGAGCTGTCTTCATAAAGTGGGTTGGGTTTTAAGTCAAGGCGGGGTGAGTCGATATGGGCAGCAGAGATTTTAACACCCTCACTGATGCTCTTTTTACCGAATACGCAAAGAATAATTGCTTTTCCGCGGTTGTTGTAATAAACCTTATCACCTGCGTTGTATTTCTTTGTGCGGTCAAACTCTGTGTAGCCTTTTGCCTCTGCCTCTTTTACAAAGAATTCAACAGTTTCGCGTTCAATTTTAGCCTCATCAAGGTATTTTTTATAGCCTTCGCAGAAATCGTCAGCAGCCTTTACCACTGCATCGTCAACAATTTCCATAGCGTGCTTTGGCTCATAAAAAAGTTCCTTTTTCATATCATTTAATTCCATTTATATAACTCCTTTCGGTTATTTACTTTTCTATTTGTGCCACAATGGGCAAAATTTCTTTGTTCAAATCATAAGGCGGATAATTCCAGAGAATAAAATCTGCACGGCTTGTGAAAAAGTTTTCATCCTTTTGTGCATTTATTCTCTCCATTGCCTTTGCGAGAGTAAGATTATCACGGTTGACAATTCTTTCAAGCCGAATTTCCATAGGAGCGATAACTGCTACCGTGAAATCGCAAAGTTTGTCTTCGCCACTTTCAAAAAGAGCAATCGCGTCAATAATTACCGCTTTGTAATTCTCTTTTTCTTTTTCGGCAATGATTTCTTTAATTTTTTCTGTCACCGCAGGGTGAGTGATTTCATTTAAAGCATTTGTGCTTTCATTGTCTGCAAATGCCCTATGGGCAAGCAACGGTCGGATAATTTCGCCGTGCTCATCTATTATATCCTCACCGAAATGATTTTTCAATTGATTTTTAACATTTTCACTGTTATTTATTACATCACGGGCAACCTTGTCTGCATCAATATGATAGCAACCATAGGGAATAAGCCTTTGAGCCACCGTGCCTTTACCCGCACCCGTAAGTCCCGTAATACCGATAATTTTCATTATATCACCTTTATTTTAAATCCGCAGGCTCTGATTAAACGATTATACACCGCCAAACCCATTCCCTTTGTTTCGGGACAACGAGCATATACTTTTTTTGCACCCATTTCGTCGAGTTCGCGTAAGGCATCGAATAATCTTGCACTCTGGCTGTATCCGTCATTTTCTTTGCCGTATTCAACGCTTGGGCAACTGATTTTTTCTCCTTCGCCGTCAAAGACCAATGCTGTAACATTATTTTCACCATCGCAAAGGAATTTAAAATCTTCAAAATTACTTTTTATGAGTGTTATGTCTGCTTTCGGTGCGTAATGCTTGTATTTCATACCCGGTGAAGATGCAATAGCACCTTCTTCCAATTTATTTAAAACAGCATCATCAACTACGATTTCACCTATGAGGGCAGTCATTTCTTCAAGTGTCACACCGCCCGGGCGGAGAAGTCTTGGCGGTTCTTCCGCAAAGGTGATTACTGTTGATTCCACACCGATTTCACAACTCCCGCCGTCAATAATCAGCGGAATTCTGCCGTTCATATCGTCGAAAACATATTTCGCATTTGTGGGGCTTGGACTACCCGAAAGATTTGCAGACGGAGCGGCAAGCGGACAACCGCACGCTTCAATTATTGCTCTCGCATAATCACTTTTTGGCATACGAATAGCAACTGTGTCAAGATTCCCCGAAACAACATTTGACACCTTGTGACTCTTTTTCATAATCATTGTAAGAGGGGCAGGCCAGAAATTTTCAGCCATAATCTTGACTTTTTCGGGGATTTCAGCTACCAATGGTGCTAAATCCTCAAATTTTGCGATATGTACAATAAGTGGGTTGTCACTCGGTCTGCCTTTTGCCACAAAGATTTTCTTAACTGCATCTTCGTCGAGTGCATTTGCAGCAAGTCCATAAACGGTTTCGGTGGGAATTCCCACAACCTCACCGTCATTTATGAGCCTTTTTGCTTCCGATAACGCTCTTTCATATTCAGTTGTAATGTTAATTACTACTGTATTCATTTTCTATATATTCCTTTGCTACTCTGCAATCATACAGTTCAAAATTACCATTGGCTACTTGAAGCAATATGTTTGCATATTGAATTGCTTTTTCTTTGTCTTCACGTCTTTTATAGTGGTTAAAAATTGCAAAATATCGTGAAAACACTGCACTTTTACCAATGCGTTCAGCTAATTTCATATCATTTAAAACAACGGTTTCAAAATTTGGGTCATCAGTAAAAAATGAGTTAACAAAATAAGATTGGTTATCAATTAAATTGATAAGATTTAATTTTGCTAAACCTTTAGCAGAATCTTTGAATTCATAGGCTTTCTTTATATTGATTTTGTATTCTTCAAAATTTTCTTCATAAAGATTGAGAACTGCTTTGTTATAGAAAAAAGTTGCAGATATAAGCGGACTTGTTTCTGTGCCAAAATGTTTGAGAAACAATTCGTTTTCTTCTTTTGCTTGCTGAAAATGCCCTAAGTTTATTAAAAAGGCAATTCTATTAGCACAAAGTTGTTGAATTTCCTTTTTGAACATTGGATTTAATGTGTTTAAAAGGTAGTCTGTTCTTCTGAGTGCTTCACCATTTTGCAATTCTTCCTGTGGTTGAACCGACAAAACAATTTTTGAATTCACTACTAATTTAGGGAAAAACAAAAATATAATGGTGGCAAGAACAAGAGTTACAAAAAGAGTAATTGTTTCAGAATAAATAGAGTTTAAAGAAACAATGAGTACAAGGAATGCAAGTAAAAGATAGATTGTGGAAGAAGCAAATTTAAATGCAGTTGGCTTAGTTATTGCAAACATTTCAAGTTTATTTATTTTAAAAGCTTTCATAAAACCATCCTTTCAAACGCTTCATCATTCATTTGCCTTTAATTTTTCTGCAGTATCGGCGGTAATGAGTGCGTCAATAATTTCGTCGATGTCACCATTCATAATCTGCTCAATTTTATAAAGTGTAAGACCAATTCTGTGGTCACTTACTCGTCCTTGAGGGAAATTGTATGTTCTTATGCGTTCACTTCTGTCACCTGTACCAACCTGACTCTTTCTTTGACCTGCAATTTCAGCATCGTGCTTTGCTTGTTCAATCTCTAAAAGTCGTGAACGAAGAACTTTGAGTGCTTTATCCTTGTTCTTATGCTGACTGCGTTCGTCCTGACACTCAACAACCATACCTGTGGGCAAGTGAGTAACACGGATTGCAGATGATGTCTTATTAACCTTTTGTCCGCCTGCACCACTTGAACGGAAAACGTCAATTTGTAATTCAGCAGGGTTAAGTTCAAAGTCAACATCCTCTGCCTCGGGAAGAACGGCAACAGTTACGGTAGATGTTTGTATTCTGCCTTGACTTTCAGTTTCGGGAACACGCTGAACTCTGTGAACACCGCTTTCAAACTTAAAGCGTGAATATGCACCGTCACCGTCAACGCTGAAAATAACTTCCTTGTATCCACCTAATTCCGTTGGATTTTCTGAAAGAATTTCCATTTTCCAACCGCGTGCTTCCGCATACATTGTGTACATTCTGAAAAGTGAGTTTGCAAAAAGTGCAGCCTCTTCACCACCGGCACCACCACGGATTTCAATGATAACGTTTTTATCATCATTAGGGTCACGGGGAAGAAGAAGAATTTTAAGCTCTTCCCAACAAACATCAAGCTGTTCTTTTGCAGTTTCAAATTCCTCCTGCACCATTTCTTTGAAGTCCTTATCCATTCCGCCCTCGTCAAGCAACATTTTAGACTCCTCAAAGGTATCTTTGTAGCCTTTGTATTCACGGAATTTTTCAACAACAGGGGTTAACTGCTTTAACTCTTTCATAAGTTTTGTGTATAACTGCTGGTCACTAACTGTTGTAGGGTCGCAAAGCTGTTCATTTACTGTTTCAAATCTTGCTTCAATTCCTAATAATTTATCAAACATTTACCTGTTCCCCATCTCTAAAAACTTTCTTGATATTTTTTTCTATCTTAACCCTTGGCACCATTACCTCTCGGTCACATTTTACGCAACGCACACGAAAATCCATTCCTGCACGAAGTACAAGGAATTGCTTACCGCCACAAGGGTGTTCTTTTTTCATTTCAAGAATATCATTAACTCTTATATCCATAATTTTCACCATTATATATGATACCATAAATGTCCAAAAAATAAAATACTTTTTTGCACTCTTTTCGCATATTCTTTATTATCAATTTTAAAATAAAGGTGATAATGATGACAAAATATTACCCCGAGGGTGTTTTATTTGAAACAAGACAGAACAAAAAGCATATTGAATCCCCCGCAATGCTGCGAGAGAGTTTTTTTGAAAACAGAATTTTAGAGGCAAGAGCTACTTTATGTGACCGCGACCATAATCTTCACGTGGATTTGGGCAGTGTGCACGGAATAATTCCCCGCGAAGAATGTGCAATCGGCATTGCAGACGGCAGTGTGCGTGATATTGCAATAATTTCAAGAGTGAACAAGCCCGTAGCCTTTAAGATTATAGATTTTATGGACGATTCGGGTATCCGCACTGCAATTTTAAGTCGTCGCCTTGTGCAAGAGGATTTTATGGCAAATTACATAAACAATCTTAAAGCGGGTGATGTGATAGATGCCCGCGTTACCCACAACGAGAGCTTTGGCTCGTTCTGTGACATCGGTTGCGGTATTTCAGCACTATTACCAATCGACAGTATTTCAGTTTCACGAATACCCCACCCCGATGTGCGTTTTTCGGTTAATAAAATGATTAAAGCAGTTGTTAAAAGCATTGACGAAGCGGGCAGAGTTACACTTTCTCATAAAGAACTTTTGGGAACTTGGGAAGAAAATGCACAGAATTTCAAGGCGGGGCAAACGGTTGGCGGAATTGTACGTTCAATAGAAAAATACGGCGTTTTCATAGAACTTGCCCCCAATCTTGCGGGATTAGCCGAATACACCGCTGATGTGCAAGAGGGTGAGTGTGCAAGTGTTTATATCAAAAGCATAAATCCGGAAAAAATGAAAATAAAACTTGCCATTGTTGACAGCTTTCACGCCGATTATCCTCCGCAGAATACAAAGTATTTCTTTAAGGGTGAACATATTGACCGATGGCAGTATTCGCCGGACATTTCAGAAAAGCTCATTGAAACCGTATTTTAATAAAATGTTGCAAAGTCAAATTCCTTATGATACAATGAAAATATCTAATTAGTTGGAGGATGTTTTTATGAAAAAGGGATTTTTAAAAACATTATTAAGTGTAGTTCTTTCACTTTCATTGATGTTCGCAATGCTTGTTCCCTCTTTGGCGGTTGACGGTTGCGATTGTGGAAATGCACCCGTTGTTCAGGTACGTGGTATAGGTGAAACACTTTACGATGAAAACGGCAACGAGATTTTTTCCGCTGAAAATATTGTAAAGGGTATTTTACCTGAAATTCCGAAGCTTGCAGATTTCTTGATTTCACAAAATACTGATGCCTTTGTTTCTGCAGTTTCAAATGCAGTAAAATCAATTTTTGGCCCTGTTTTATATGACAACAATATGAATCGCGACAGAGTTGTTACCGTTAACGGCTCAAACAAGCCCATTGAACAGTATATGGATTTAGCAAATCCCGTGGGTAGTGAGCAAACACTTGCAGGTATGCTTTATGAAGAATTGGGCGAAAACCACTCATATCTTTTTATTTATGATTGGACCGCAAATCCATTTGACATTGCAGAAGACCTTAACGAATTCATTCAAAATGTAAAAGAACAGTCAGGTCACGACAAGGTGTCTCTCTGTGCTGAAAGTATGGGCGGTTCAATGACTAACACATACCTTGCTCTTTACGGCTACGACGATGTAGAAACTGTTGTGATGTCAAACTCTGCCTTCAACGGTCTTGAAATGCTTGGTCAGTTATTTACAGGTAATCCTGATATTGATGGTGATGCACTTGCTCGCCTTATTTCACAGAGTATCCGCGGTAATGCAGAATATGAGTCACTTCTTGCATATCTTCCGATTTTTGAGCAGTTAGCCCGTATGGCAAATGATATTTTTGCAATGGCTGGCGACAGAATGTATGAAGAAATTCTTATTCCTGTTTTTGGTTGTATTCCGTCTTTCTGGTCTTTAATTCCCGAATACAGTTACCTTGATGCAATGGATTATATGCTCGGTAACGCAGGTGATAATCTTAAAAACTTCGTATCATCATATTATGATGTTGTTTTAAGCGGAACAGATGCAAGAGTTACTGAAATGGTTGAAAGTGAAGATGTAAACTATTTCAACGTTTCAAATTACAACAGATATATCGCACCCGTAACTCCCTCTGCAAAGTGGAATAGTGACGGCGTAATAGAAACCTACAACACAAGTGGATTTGCAACTTGTGCAGATATGGGAACAACTCTCGGTGACGATTATGTTCAGGCAGTCGATAACGGCAAGAATATGATTTCGCCCGACAATGTAATCGACGCTTCAACTTGTCAGACACCAATGCAGACTTGGTTTGTTAAGAATTTAGGTCATATTTCATACAGAACAGATGACGGCACAGGCGAATTTTATATCTGGCTTTTAACTGCCGACGAGCAGTACACAGTTGAAAGTAATGAAAAATACCCGCAGTTTATGTATTATGACACTGAAACTCCAATGCTCACAACATTTGCAAAGGACGAAGTGCCCGAAAATAATGAAGGCAATGAGGGTAACGAGGGTACAGTAACACCACCCGAAAATAATGAGGGTGAAGAAAATAACGGTGGCGGCGAAAACAACGACAACGAAAATAATAACAATAACAATACAAACAACGAAGAAAATAATAACACCGAAAATGTGGGCGATGCAGAAATCCCCGACACAAATATTTCAGTATTTGTAATTCCGTTTGTGTTTGTTGCAGTTATTGCATTGGCAATTTCAATGGTTGTAATTTTCAAACGAAAAAGAATTGAAGAATAAAACCTGAATAAAATAGTAGGGCGGGGTCTTGACCCCGCCGATTTTTATTATAATTTTTCCAAAACATCTTGAAAATAAGTCCAAATATAAATATAATTATAATAGGTAAATTTTGGAGGTTTTTCTATGAATATTTATGAAGCAATCAAATCTCTTGTGGCTTACGCAATAAGAGAAAACTTAATCGAAAAAGAAGATGAAATTTGGGCAGTGAACAGAATTCTTGAAATTCTGGCTATGGATAGTATTCCCGCTGATGTAAAAACAAACGAAAATGCAGAGCTTCAGGAAATGCTTAAAGTAATTCTTGATTATGCGGTTAAAAAAGGTCTTTGCGAAGATTCTGTTGTTTATAAAGATTTGTTCGACACAAAGGTAATGGGCGTGCTCACACCCCGTCCGTCAGAGGTAATCAAAAAATTCCACGCAGAATATGAAAAATCACCTAAAGATGCAACTGATTATTACTACAATCTTGCACTCAAGAGTGACTATATCCGTGAATACAGAATTAAGAATGATGTTAAATGGATTACTCACACAGAATACGGTGACATTGACATCACAATTAACCTTGCCAAGCCCGAAAAAGACCCCAAGGCTATCGCTGCGGCAACAAAAATGGAACAGAGTTCATATCCTACCTGTATGCTTTGCAAAGAAAATGAGGGTTATGCAGGCAGAGTTAATCACCCCGCTCGTCAGAGCCACCGCATAATTCCAATTTGCCTTGACGGTGTTGACGCTTTTATGCAGTATTCACCCTATGTTTATTACAACGAGCATTGTATCGTGTTTGACGATGCACATACTCCAATGAAAATTTCTGAACAGAAATTCAGAAGACTTTTTGACTTCGTAAAAAAATTCCCCCACTATTTCCTCGGTTCAAACTCTGATTTGCCAATTGCGGGCGGTTCAATTCTCACTCATGAACACTTCCAAGGCGGTAACTACACATTCGCAATGGCAAAGGCAGATTTTGATGAAGAAGTTACATTTAAGGGATACGAAGATGTTAAAGCGGGTATCGTAAAATGGCCTATGAGCGTTATTCGTCTTCAGGGTCAGGATACTGACAGAATTTGTACTCTTGCAGGCAAAATTCTCGCTACTTGGCGTGATTACACCGATGAAGAGGCATTCATTTATGCTCTCACCGACGGTGAAATTCACAACACAATCACACCAATCGCACGCTACACAGACGGTCATTATGAACTTGACCTTGTTCTTCGAAATAACATTACTACTGAAGAATACCCCGACGGATATTATCACCCACATCCCGAGCATCACCATATCAAGAAAGAAAACATCGGTCTTATTGAGGTTATGGGTCTTGCGGTTCTTCCGGCTCGTCTTAAAACAGAAATGGCAATTCTTCGTGATGCAATTCTTGAAAACAAAGACATTAAAGCAGATGAACGAATTGCAAAGCACTATGACTGGACAGAGATGATTAAGGCAAAATACGGCGATATAAATGCTGATAACTGCGACGAAATTCTTCGCGATGAAATCGGACTTGTATTTACTGCAATTCTCGGTCAATGCGGTGTGTTTGACAGAACAGAAGAAGGCAAAAATCAGTTCAAGAAATTTATCAACAGCGTAAAATAAAAATTAATATAAAAACTCAAGTGCCCTGTCTGTTTTAAGACAAGGCACTTTTTTAATCTTGTTTCTTCTTTTTTCTTTTTTCGTAAATAATGAAATATACTATGGTCTGTGCTACAAAGGTTATTCCCCAAGAGATTGTGTACGACAGATAAAGATATTCGAGAGTGTGATATTCGGGAATCTGAAAAATTGTATAAATCCAACCAATTCTTATTCCACATACACCCAACACAGAAATTATCATAGGTGCTAAGGATATTCCCATTCCGCGAAGTCCACCGCCCGAAACATCCATCATACCCAACAAGCAATATGAAAGAGCAAGACATTTAAGCCTTAACAAACCGCATTCTATGGCTTCAGCAGAATCGGGCAGATAGATTTTAAGAAGATGCTCACCCGAAAGATAAACACCTGTTGATACTATAACACCTATCACAAAAACGCAACCAAGACTTACAAGGAACACATTTTTTGCACGGCGGTAATTTCTTGCACCGATATTCTGTCCCGTAAAATTAAGTGTTGTTTGATGGAATGCATTAAGTGCCACAAACATAAAGCCTTCAATATTCAAAGCCGCCGCATTACCCGACATAACAATCTCGCCGAATGAATTGATTGAGGATTGTATTATAACATTCGAGATTGAAAAGAGCGAGCTTTGAATACCCGCAGGTAAGCCGATTCTGATTATCTGCAACAATTCATCTTTATAAAACTTAAGTTTTGAAAGTTGAAGTCTGCAGGCATCTTCACGCTTTACAAGAGCAATTACCACAAGCACCGCCGAAACACCCTGCGAGATAGTTGTCGCAAGTGCTACACCCGCCACATTAAGATGAAAAGCCGTGACAAATATAACATTGAGTACCACATTGATTACACCCGCAATGGTTAAAAATATCAACGGAGATTTTGTGTCACCTGTGGCTCGCAGAATGGACGCACAAAAATTATATACAAGCATAAAAATTATGCCTGCGAAATAGATTTTCATATAAAGTGCTGAAAGCGGCAATACATTTTCAGGTGTGCTCATCCATTTAAGAAATGTTTCTGAAAAAGTTACACCGATTATTGTGAGCAAAACACCGCCCACAAGTGCCGTCGGGATAGCCGTATGCACCGCACGGTGAGCCTTTTTGCCGTCGCTGGCACCTAAAGCCTGTGCTACCGCAACACCCGTACCCACAGAAAGTCCCATAAAAAGATTTACAATAAGGTTTGTTATTGACCCTGTTGCACCCACCGCAGCAACGGATATACTTCCACAGAACTGACCTACAATAACTAAATCTGCCGCATTAAAAAGCAACTGCAGAAGTCCGGTAAAAATAATGGGAATCGTATATGAAATTATATTGCGGAACAAGGGTCCGTTTGTCATATCAATATTTCTTTTTCTTGCAAGTGCCAAAATAAAAACTCCAATAACAAAAGGTTGATTTTTGCTTACTTATTATACAACTGACATTCTGTATTTTCAATATTCAAAAACCAAAAAAGTACGGAAAACATTATCCGTACTTTTTAGAATGTTTATATTTTATGTGTTAAAGACTTTCGTTTTTAGAAATAAATTCAATAATATTTTTGTGTATTACACCGTCACGCTTTTGTAAGAGCGTATCAATGGTAAACAAATATTTGGGATAGTTATCACGTATCATTGTAAACGGCTTATATTCGCGTTCCTCTGTATCTTCGCTCATAATTGTCATAGCGACCTGAACATAACGATATTCATCGTTAATTCGTGTGATGAAATCACATTCCAACTTACCAATTCTTCCTACGCTGATTTTATAATTCTTTGCAGAAAGATATGTGTAAACAATGTTTTCAAGCACCGGACCGTAATTGATTCTTGCATCTACATTACGGGAGAAGTAGATACCGAGGTCGGCAAGATAATATTTTTGTTCGCCCCGAAGTGATTTTTTGGACTTAACATCAAAGCGTGGGCATCTATAAATGATTTTAGCATTTTCAAGTATTTTAAGATAATTATTAAGTGTTTCTATTCGGATATTGGTATGTTCACAATTTTTAAAATATTCCGCAATACTTGAAAGACTGACCGTAGCACCGAAGTTATTGATTATATAAGTCATAACCTTATCAAATACCGCACGATTGCGGATTTTTTTATGCTTTACTACATCCTTTTCAAGTATCTGCTTTATAACATCAGCGATATAGGTGTCCTTGTCAGCGACTTCATCAAATTCAAGCGTTTTCGGAAAACCGCCGAAACGGAGATATTCGTTAAATTCTACCGTTTTGTCAGTCTTAATTTCCTTACCAAGAAACGCTTTCATTTCCAAATACTCACGGAAGTTAAGGGTAAACATTTCAACTTCGATATATCGACCTGTGAGTTTGGTGGAAAGCTCACCGCTTAACAGATAAGAGTTTGAGCCTGTGATAAAGATAGAGAAGTTTCCGTCCTCTCTAAAACCGTTGACAACTTCTTCAAAGCCGACTACATTTTGAACTTCATCAATAAACAGATATTTGAAATCATCATCTGTGATTTGTTTCTCAATGGCTTCTTCTAAAGCATCGGGAGTTTTAATCTTTCTGTAACCGCGCTTATCAAGATTAAGATAAATTATATCTTTTTCATTTACTCCCGATTTTTTTAAATCCTCCATAACGGAAAGCAGAAAGAATGATTTACCGCATCGACGGATACCCGTAACAACCTTGATTAGGTCGCTGTGGTAAAATCCTCGAATTTTGTCAATGTAATACTGTCTTGTGTAAACTTTTCTATTCATCGTCAGCACTCCTTTCTTATAGACAGCGACATTATAGCATATTTTTTTAGTTAATGTCAAGTTAAGGGGGTGTAATTTGATATTTTTTGTATTTTGACCTCGTTAAACGGCATTTATTCATTTAATATACAAATATATCAATATAAAACTTACAAAACATCACTCCGAATTATCATATAAGCCTTGACACAACTATGCATTAAGAATAAAATATGATTATAGCATTCTTAAAGGAGTTGTGAGTAATGAAAAGACCTTTCGCGGTAATCGGCTTTTCAATGCTTTTCTCAACTCTTATTTTTTATAATATCGCTTTTAAACTCTCTGTTGCTCTGACCCTCGGGGCAACAGTTATTTTTTGTGTTTTTTTATGTTTTAAAAAATTAAGAAAAAACAAATTTATTCTTTTTTCACTGGCTTCGGTTATTGCATTTTCCGTATCATTTATTACCGCCCAATACGGATATGTAACCGCTGAAAGCAATATGGGTGAAACAGTTGAAATTCACGGAGTTGTGTGCCAGACCCCCACTCATTCAGATTATGCACACACTTATATTATCAAACTTCAAAATGAGAATTATAAGATAAGATATGTGAGCGAAGATAATCGCTTTTTTGACGAGGGAACAATCGTCTGCGGAACAGTCGAGAAGAATACAAGCCCTTATGCTGAACCTGATTTTCTTGACTCTGCACTCGCTTCGAAAGTTTATTTCACCTTTTTTGAAACTGAGGATTATAGTCTTGAAGCCACAGGCGAAATAAATACATTTTATTCTGCACTTGGTAAAATCAAAAACACCTTTACCGATATTACTTATGCTTATATTCCAAGCGAAAATGCAGGAATCGCCAACGCAATGACAATCGGTGACCGTTCGGGAATAAGCAACGAAACAACTGAACAATTCAGTTATGCAGGCTCTTCGCACCTTCTTGTTGTGTCGGGTCTGCATTTAAGTATTTGGGCGTTGGGAATAATCAGGCTTTCCCGAAAAAACACTCTACTCAAAAAATACTCGATTATCATTTCACTTACAGTTCTGCTTTTTTATGCATCTCTTACAGGATTTTCAGTTTCGGTTATCCGTGCGGGTGTAATGGTTGGTGCGGTAATAATCGCAAAGGCTTTTCATCGTGACGCAGACAGCCTGAACTCAATTGGCTTGGGCATCACGGGAATAATGCTTACTAATCCTTTTTCGGCATATTCCGTATCCCTTTGGTTCACTGTTTTTTCCACTGTGGGAATTTTAGTAATTCAAAATCCCCTTGAAAAATGGATTTATTCAACCGCCGTCGGTAAAAAATTATCCTCTTTTTCATTTTGCAGATTTTTAATCACATCTTCAAGTGTATCATTGAGTGCAACAATCTGCACCCTGCCGATTTTTATTGTTAAATTTGAATTTTTACCTTGGGCTTCAATTCTTTCTAACATTCTTATGGTTGATGCGGCAATGATTGTTATGGTCACAACTGTTGCGGGTGCAGTTTTTCATTGTATTCATATCACACCCATTGCACAGTTATTATATTGGATTTCGGGAACACTGGGCGGATTTCTTCGGCTTTGTGCCGAAAAAATTGGTCTTGCCGAGTGGTCGGGTTTATCAATGGCAAATAATAATTATAAAACTTTTCTTTTTATCGCAATCGTATCTTTTATAATTGCATATTTTATGCGAAAAAGAATTCCGCACATTGTTAGGACCACCGCAACGGCTCTTACCTGTATTTTTGTTTTTCTTGCACTTTCAACCACAATTCACGATTACAACACCCCCACCGTAGAAATCAGCAATATTGACTCACAGATTATCATTCATATAAATTATAAAGGCGAAAGTATAATTATGGGTTGTGGCGACAAAACCACGAAATATCAAATAAAATATCTTCTGAATTCTCACGGTCAGAAATCCCCCGAGCTTCTGGTTGTTACAGATATAAACGATTCTGTCTTTGCACAAATCTGCGATTGCCGGAAGACCTTTTATTTTTCTAATGTGGCTTTTTGTGGCGAAAAACTCGAGATGTTCCCAAATGCAGAAGAAAATATTACATCAATTTCAATGGGCAATGATTTTATAATCAACCTTTCTCAATACGAAAATCAGATTGAATTCTCTTATAATGGTAAAAATATAGTATATATTTGCAACGAAACAGAAGAAAATCCCTTTAAAAACCATGACCGATATGATATAATAATTTCATATAGTGATTTAATAGGGCTTAACACCGATGATTATATAAAAATCGGTTCAGGCGAAACAGTAATCGCAGAATTCTGAACGGGAGAAGAAAATATGGCTTTGCTCAAAGAGTATGACATCAAAAAACAACTCAAAGAGAATAATATGTCAAACTGCTATTTGTTTTATGGCAGTGAAGATTATCTTAAGCAGTTTTATGTAAATAAAATATGTGATAAATTCATTACTCCCGGTAGTGAAACCTTTGCTCTGCGAAAATATGACGGCAAAGAAAACTCTCTTGACGAAGTGCTTGAGGGTGCAGAATCAATGCCCTTTATGAGCGAATATTGTGTGGTTGTTGCTCGCGATTTCAATCTTGACACTTTCGGTAATGACCAGAAAGAACACCTGCTCTCTTATTTGCAAAATCCCGTTGACACATCAATAGTGATTTTCTGGATGGACAGTATTGAAGTTCAACCAAAAAATGCAAAATGGAAATGGGTTGTTGATAATTTTACAAAATTCGCCTCTGCTGTTGAGTTTGAAAAGCCCCAGGGCAGAGAGCTACGCAAAATTATATGTGCTTATGCTCGCAAAAACGGTTGTCTTATGGACGAAAATGTTGCGTCTTACCTGATTGAACTTTCAGGTGACAGCCTTAATGTGCTCTTTAACGAGATACAGAAAGTCTGCAACTTTGCAGGTCAGGGCAACGAAATTACCCGCGAGCACATTGACAGTACTGCCGTACGCTCACTTGAGGCAAAGGTTTTTGATTTATCCCGTCTTATACTCTCGCATAATACTCAAGGGGCACTTGAATTATTACACACTCTTATGATGCAAAAAGCAGAACCCATTGATATTTTCGGTGTGATTTTAATGTCTTTTGTGGATATTTACCGTGTAAAACAGGCAGTTTCAGCAGGTGAAAGCATTACTTATCCCGCAAAATTCTTTGATTACCGAAACAAAGAATTCAGACTTAAAAACGCTGCAAGATTTGCCTCAAAATTTTCAAACGACCAACTCCGCGAATGTTTTGATTGCTTTTCTGAAGCAGACCGTATGCTTAAAAGCACTGCACAAAGCGGTGAGCTGATTTTAGAGAAACTTATTGTGCGTGTTTCTCTTATTATTGCAAGGTGACAAAATGATTAAAATAAACGAAGCGGTAATAGTTGAAGGAAAATACGATAAAATAAAGCTGTCGGCAATACTTGATACAGTAATCATTGAAACCGACGGCTTTGCTATATTTAAAGATAAAGAAAAACAGCAGCTTATTCGTTTTTTAGCGGAAAAACGAGGAATAATAATTATGACCGACTCCGACTCGGCAGGCTTTAAAATCCGTAATTTTATAAACGGTATAACAAAAAGCGAAAATATTAAAAATGTTTACATTCCCGATATTTACGGCAAAGAAAAACGTAAAACAGAAGCCTCGAAAGAGGGCAAATTGGGTGTTGAGGGGATGAAAACCGAAATTATTATGTCCGCACTCACAAAGGCCGGAGTTCTGTGCTGCGAAAACAATAAAACTGAAAATCGCGAAATTACCCGAACAGATTTTTTTGAAGATGGAGTTAGTGGTCGCGATAATAGTAGTGAAATTCGTAAATCGTTGGCAAAAGAACTTGATTTGCCCGAAAGAATTTCCGCATCTTCGCTACTTAAAATCATCAACACATATTTAACTTATGACGAATACAAAAACGCAGTAAATCGCGTAAAATCTTCAAAATAAATATGTACAGAATGTAAAATTTAACAAACGCTATTCCTTTTTTCACGGTTTTATGATATAATTTTTTAGTTACTATTAAGGTGTGCCTATGCAAACCCGACACAGAGGTATTAAATATGACAAGAGAAAAAATTTTCCCTATTAATGAACCTTTTTACGAAATTCCACACATTACAACCTTTAAAGAGATGATAGATAACAGTGAAAAGCTGTATTCATCATGTCCCGCATACCGTCTTCGCAATAAAGATGGTGTGTACTATGAAGTAACATACAAAAAATTTCGTCACGATGTTTATTATTTGGGCAACAGTCTTATTAACGACGGCTATTCCCGTGCACATATTGCGGTTGTGGGTGCAAGCTCATATAAATGGGAAGTAACATATTTAGGTGTTGCTTGCAGTAACAATGTTATTGTCCCCATTGACAAAGAGCTTATGATTGACAATATGATGGATATTCTCAAAGACTCTGATGCAATTATGCTTTTCGGCGACAAGAAATTCATCTCAGCCATCTACAAGAGAAAAGAAGAACTCCCCGAGGGCTTCAAATTCTGCTGTTTTGACAATGTTGATATTGACGGTGTTCTCAAATATGACGATTATCTTCAAATAGGCAGAAACATTTATCACGATGGCAATAAAAACCTTTACGGTGTAACCGTTGATAAGGACGCTACCTCTGCAATTCTTTTCACATCGGGCACAACAGGTGTTTCAAAAGGCGTGTGCTTAAGCCAGTATAACATCTGCTTTGATGTTACAAGCGTTTTAGGTGTTGTTAGGGTTAACCCTACCGATAGTTGTCTTTCTGTTCTTCCCATTCATCACACCTATGAATGTACAGTCGGATTTTTAGCATTCATCGCATCGGGTGCTTGTATTTCTTTCTGCCGCGGACTTCGTTATATTGTTCAGGATATGGCAGAGGTTAAGCCTACAATTTTCGTTGCAGTTCCTTTGATGATTGAGAAATTCCACGCGAGAATTATGAAAAAAATCAAGGCTAAGAACGCGGGCAAAGTTATTTTTAAGGTAGGTAAATACGCTTCGCGTGCCGGTCGTCTTGTTGGTACAAACAAAGTTGGCAGAAGCCTTTTCAACGAGGTTATTCAGACCTTCGGTGGCAGACTTCGTTTGATTGTTACCGGTGCTTCAGCTATTGACCCCCGTGTTGTTGAAGATTTTATCACAATGGGTATTGATATTTACATCGGTTACGGTCTTACAGAAACTTCACCGCTTCTTTCCTGCGGTAACGATAAGCTTATGCTCACAAACTCTGTGGGCACACCAATTCCGGGTGTTGAAATGAAAATTCATAACCCTGACGATTTGGGTGTTGGCGAGATTTGGGCAAGAGGACCAATGGTTATGAAGGGATATTACAAAAATCCTGAAGCAACTGCTCAGGTGCTCACTCCTGACGGCTGGTTTAAAACCGGTGACCTTGGCGTTGTTGATGAAAACAACTGTTACAGAATCACGGGTCGTTGCAAAAATGTTATTGTTACTAAAAACGGCAAAAACATCTTCCCCGAAGAAGTTGAACTTTATCTCAACAATAATCCATTTATCGAAGAAAGTATGGTTTATGGTGAAGAAAGCGGAAATGATGAAACTACTGTTTCTGCACAGATTTATCCTAACTATGAGATGATTAAGGAAAACCTTAAGCGTCAAGAATTGACTCAAGAAGAAATACGAAACTTTATTGCAGACGCAATTAAAGAAGTAAACCAGAAACTTCCCAACTATAAAAAGATTATGAAGTTTGATGTACGTGAAAACGAGTTCATCAAAACAACCACAAAGAAAATCAAGCGTCAGGCAAATATTGACGAGCAAAAAGCGATTAACGAAGAAAATAAAGAAACAAAGGAATAAGCAAAATGATTTTAGGTTATGATAATACCGAAAATTTTTCAAACGGTCTTAAAGTAATGGCTTTAATGGGGTCACCCCGTAAAAGCGGATACACCGCAAAGCTTTTAGGAACATTGCTTCGCGAATTTCCAAAGGGTACAGACATTGAGATTGTGAATCTTTATGAGCTTAGCCCCGTACCCTGCAATGCTTGTGGTTACTGCAAAGCAGTTAATGGTTGTTCAAAAAAAGACCTTGAAGAATTCTTTAAGAAATTTGAAACGGCAGATGTGATTATATTCGCAACTCCAATATATTTTATGGGTGTTCCCGCACCGCTGAAAGCACTCATTGACCGTTTTCAGCGTTATTATGAGGCTCGTTTCCGCAGAAATGTGAAGCACCCCATTGAAAAACGCAGAAAAGCCGCTTTGATTGTTACCAGTGGCAGTGACGGTGAAATCGGCTATGAGGTAGTTAAGCATCAGCTTCTTCAGGCATTCAGCGTACTTAATATAGAATTGGGCGGTGCAATGCTCGCCCGCAATACCGATAAATGCGGTGTTGACAAAATGGACATAGAAAAAGCAAAATCACTTTATAGGAGCGTGAGATAAATGTCAGTTACAAAAGTTACTCTTGAAAACTTTGCACAGGAAGTGCTTAAAAGCGAAAAACCGGTACTTGTTGATTTTTATGCGGATTGGTGCGGACCTTGTCAGATGATGGCACGCGAAATTGAAGAATTCGCAGAAGAAACAACAAAAGTCAATGTTTGCAAAATTAATGTTGACGAATCAACAGACCTTGCGGTAACCTTTGGCGTTATGAGTATCCCAACAGTTCTTCTTTTTGAAAACGGTCAGGAAACAAAACGTTTTGTTGGTGCTAAAGAAAAAGACCAGATTGCAGAATTCTGCGGTGAATAAAGCACAAATAAGTAAAGGGGACTTTTACAGTCCCCTTTTTTCTATGTTTTTTGACAAAAAATAAAGTGTCTTTCAGACACCCAACATATTTATAATATCAAAGATTTTAAGAAATGTCAATAGATTTTCAAAACTTTAATGAGCAAAATACACAAAATCTGCGAAATAAATAATAAAAAAGTGTTAACTTTGTACAATTTTACATATTGCAATCTGTGTTTTTTCGTGTTATATTATAGACACAGAAAGGAACTGGTGATACCAATGTACAGGTAAAAAACCAAAGGCTCAAAAAATAAAGCTTAGTTTAAAAGATTAAAACAGTGTGGCAAGCAGCACAGACGAAAGGTAAGTTTTTAAAAGAAAAACAAATTTATAATAGATTAAATGCTTGCAAACTAAAGTTTATTTTTTAAAAAGAGCCGACCTTACAAAAAGCCTTCAAAAATAAAGTTTCGAAACATGAAAGGGTCTCGCTTTTCGAGAATTATGATGACTGTAAAAGTGTTGAACGGAATGAAAAAAGAGTGAAGGCAATTTTAAGAAAGAGAGGTAAATAAAAAGATGTTAGATATCAAGAGTGAACAGAAGTAACCCCCCGGTCCGTGAAAGGCGTGTAAAGAAACGTCGACCTTGGGGGTTACTTCTTTTTTTATGCGTTTTTTTAATTTGTGATTATTAGTTCGTCCTTATGGGACGATTTTTTATTTTCAGTTGAATTTAGGCAAGTAATCACCGTGAGCAACAATCAAATCATCAACCATTTTCTTGATTGTATCAATATCAAGCTCACTGCCTGTGTGTGGGTCAAGCATTGCAGCTTGGTAGATATGCTCTTTCTTACCTGTTACTGCTGCCTCGATTGTTAAGAGCTGAACATTGATGTTTGTCATGTTCATTGCGGCACACTGCACGGGTAATGCACCCACGTGGCAGGGATGAACACCATAGCCGTTTACAAGGCAAGGCACTTCAACACAAGCATTTTCGGGCAAATTTGTAATAAGATGACCTGTATTTAATACATTACCGCCAATTTGATAAGGATTACCTGTTACCATTGCTTCCATAATTCTTGATGCATATTCTTCTGAACGCTGGTGCTCTTTAACACCTTTTTGGAGCATTTCAGCATATTCCTTTTTCCATCCCTCAATTTGATTTACGCAACGGCGTGGATATTCGTCAAGCGGAATGTTGTATTTTTCAATGAGTTCGGGATATTTACTCTTTATGTAGAACATATTATACTCAGCATTATGCTCACTTGATTCTGTGCAGTAATAACCAAAATTCTTAATATAGTCCATTCTCACTTTATCATCTGCGTCGGGTTTAGCCATATATTCGTCAACTCTCGACTTTATTTCGGGGTACAAGTCAACACCGTTTTTGTCTTTGATTTCAAGAAGCCACGCCATGTGGTTGATACCTGCAATAAGCTCTTTTCTGCCGTCAAGCTTATCTTCCATATTAAGTTTTTTGAGCAACCATTTTGAACAACCCTGAACACTATGGCAAAGACCAACAGTTTTAATCGGTGTATATCTCTGCATATAACCCGTAAGCATTGCCATTGGGTTAACATAGTTTAAGAAAAGTGCATCGGGACAAACCTCTGCCATATCATCAGCAAAATCTTTCATAACGGGAATTGTGCGAAGTGTACGCATAATTCCACCAATACCAAGAGTATCGCCGATTGTCTGTCTTAATCCGTATTTTTTGGGCACTTCAAAGTCGATAATTGTACAAGGGTCATAAAGACCAACCTGAATGGCATTTACTACAAAATTTGCACCGCGAAGTGCATCTTTTCTATTTTCAACGCCAACATAGCACTCAATTTTGCCATAGCCACCTTTTGCAGTTCTCATTGCCTCAAGAATTGTACGGCTTTCTTCAAGTCTTTCTCCATCAATATCATAAAGTGCAAAGACGCTGTCACGAAGTGCCTCTGTACACATACAGTCGCCAATAACATTTCTTGCAAAAACAGTACTACCTGCTCCCATAAAAGTAATTTTCATAATACTTTCCCTTTCTTAAAAAAACACTATAAAATAATTATACAATGTCTGTTTACCACTTTCAACCTTTTTTGTATTGAATTACATAGTGTAATATGCTAAAATTTTTAAAGGAACAAATTTGTGGAGGATTTATAATGCATTTACTTAAGATTGACAAAAATCATTATCAAGGTCAAGCCGACCCATATATTTTAAAATCAAACGGCAGATATTATATCTATGTTACGGGTCACGATGCAGTTTATGCCTATCATTCAGATAATCTTTTTGAGGGTTGGGAATATTACGGTGTTGTTATGACGGTGCCGAATCACGATTCATTCTGGGCACCGAGTGTAATTGAACTTGACGGTAAATTCTATATGTATAACTCAATTGAGATTTACAACGATACACCCGACAAGGGCGGTCACAGAGGGGCTATGCACGTGTCTGTTGCTGACAATCCTCTCGGCCCTTTCACAGACACAAAACAGATTTTGCATCCATTTTCAATAGATTCTCACATTATTCAGAACGAGGCGGGTCTTTTCCTTTTCTATTCACAGAACAGATTTGAAGGCGAGCGAATAGGTACTTGTATTTATGTTGACAAAATGCTTGACCCGTTCACCCCCGCGGGCGAACCTGTATTGGTTGTTGAACCCACACTTGACGAAGATATTTATCGCCGTGACCGTTACAAAAAAGGTCAGCATTGGCACACAATCGAGGGTGCTTTCTACTTCAAAGAGGGCGATTGGCATTATCTTATGTACTCGGGCAACTGCTTTGAACAGCCCACATATTACATAGGCTATGCAAGAGCAAAAACCGATGAAACTGATTTGACAAAAATCAAATTTCAAAAATACCCCGACGATAACACATACCACCCCGTGCTCCAGGCAAACGAATTTGAGGAGGGCACAGGCCACCACTCAATGATTAAGGAAGACGGTCAGTGGTATGCAATTTATCACGCTCGTGATTATGGCGACAAGCTCAACGCCTTTGACGCGAGAAACGCAAGAATCTGTAAAATTCACGTTGAAGACGGCATAATCACCGCAGAGCGTTACGAAGACCATATATAAAGATTAAAGGACTGTATCAATTGATACAGTCCTTATTTTTATTTCATCAATTCTTCTGCAAGGACTTCAAGTTGTGCCATACTTTCGTCATTGAGTGCCGAAAGTATTCTCACAGTTGACTCAGTATAGGTTATATTTTTACTCTTTTCAAGCATTTTTGTCATAACCTTTGTTGCAACAGGTGCCCAAGAGCCGTTTTCGATAAATCCGATTGTGCGGTTTTTAAATCCACGCTCTGTAAGGTGATTTATAAATTCACGCATAAATGGGAAAACATCTGAATTATAGGTGGTTGTTGCAAGCACGATTTTGCCGTATCTGAATGCATCTTCAACTGCCTCTGCCATATCGCATCGAGCAAGGTCATTCACAACAACTTTAGGACACCCTTTTTCTTTAAGTAATTCAGCAAGTTTTTCAACTGCTTTTTTAGTGTTGCCGTAAACGGATGTATAAGCTATTACTACACCGTCACTTTCAACACCATAGCTTGACCAAATATCATAAAGATTAAGATAATAACCAAGGTTTTCATTAAGCACGGGGCCGTGTAACGGGCAAATAATTTCAATATCGAGTGCAGATGCTTTTTTTAGAAGTGCTTGTGTCTGTGCACCGTATTTACCCACAATGCCGATATAATAGCGTCTTGCCTCGCAAGCCCAGTCTTCTTCTACATCAAGAGCACCGAATTTGCCGAAACCGTCAGCCGAGAAAAGAACTTTATCAGCACTGTCATAAGTAACGATAACCTCCGGCCAATGCACCATCGGTGCGGTATAGAAAGTCAATTCGTGTTTACCGAGAGAAAGAGTGTCCCCCTCGCCCACTACAATTCGGTTATCTGCAAAATCTGTGCCGAAAAACTGTTTCATCATTTTAAATGCCGCCGCAGATGAAACAATTTTTGCCTTTGGGTAAGCACTCACAAAACTTATAATATTTGCCGAGTGGTCTGGCTCCATGTGTTGCACAACAAGATAATCAGGTTCTCTGTCACCGAGAGTATTTTTAATATTCGTGAGCCATCCGTCTTTAAAATTCACGTCAACAGAATCCATAATTGCAATTTTTTCATCAATAATTGCATAAGAATTATATGCCATACCGTTTGGCACATCATACTGACCCTCAAACAAATCAATTTTATGGTCATTTACGCCAATATATTTAATATCATTTGTAATCATAAGAAATCCTTTCGCTTTAAATATCAAGAGTTGCAAGACCGCCCTCGCTTGTTTCACGATAAGCCGCGTGAATATCAAGACCGGTTTTTCTCATAGTTTCAATAACATTATCAAGAGAAATTTTTCGGGTTTCGCTTAAGAAACTTGCAAGGTTTACCGCATTGATTGCTCGCATTGCGGCAACTGCGTTTCGCTCAATACAAGGGATTTGTACAAGCCCACAGATTGGGTCACAGGTAAGACCTAAATGGTGCTCAATTGCAATTTCAGCCGCGTATTCAATCTTACCTCTTTTAAGTCCGAAAAGTTCACCGAGAGCCGCTGAAGCCATTGCACAAGCAGTTCCCACCTCTGCCTGACAACCACATTCCGCACCTGAAATTGATGCATTTGTTTTAATAAGGTTACCGATAAGTCCGCCTGTTGCAAGTGCCTGTAAAATCTGACGGTCAGTAAATCCGTGTTTTAACTGCATATAGTAAAGCACTGCGGGAAGTACGCCCGATGCACCACAGGTGGGTGCAGTTACAATTCTACCGCCCGATGCATTCTGTTCGCTCACCGCGAAAGCATAGGAACAAACCTCACGGTTTTCGCGTGTTTCGGCACTCTCGCCGATATGCTCCATATTATAAAGATATTTAGCTTTTTTCTGCACTTCAAGTCCGCCGGGGAGCACACCCTCGTCCTCAATACCGCGTTCAACAGCTTCTTTCATAGTTTTCCAAACTTTTGCGAGATATTCCCAGATATATTCACCCTCAACCTCATCGACATATTGCCAAAGACGATATTTTTTCTCTTTGCAATAAGCCTTTATATCCTTGAATGTGCTCAAATTATAGACGATAGGTTCAGTGGCAGATTCACTACCCTCAAACTCAATTCTGCCGCCGCCAACACTGAATACACGGATAAAATCGGTCTGCTCACCGTTTTTAAAAGAATACAGTTCCATTGTGTTGGGATGGTCAATATCGGTTTTAAGATAATCAAACTCCACTTTACAGGGTATTGGTGCTAAAGTGCTTTCAATAACCGTGTCTGTGCAGTGTCCCTTGCCTGTTTTTGCAAGTGAGCCGTAAAGAATTACCTTGAATTCATCAGCATCGGGGTTTTTCTCTTTAAAAAGAATGCAAGCCTTTTCCGGTCCCATTGTATGTGAGCTTGACGGTCCTCTGCCGATTCGGTAAAGCTGATTGAGTGACTCCATACCGTTCATTTTTGCTTTTTCTTTTTTTGGTGTTTCCGCCTCAAAGAAAACATCCATTGACACCCCAAAAAGCTTTGCCATTTTGTAAAAATCTTCGGCAGTGGGCACAGCTTCGCCGTTTTCCCATTGGGTAACGACATATTCGTCAGTATTCACTCTTTCGCCCAAAGACTTCTGCGACATTCCCATTTTTTCGCGAAGTTCTGTTATTCTTTTTGAATAAATATCCTTTATCATAAAATGCACCCCACTGCAATTTTATTTATATTGCCAATCCGTTAAGAATCAAATCAAGATAAACCGCATCAAAGCCGTCAACCGCACCATCTTCGTTAAGGTCACTACGATTAAACATAAAATTGTTTTTCACCTTTTCGTTTCCGGAACAAATCAGGCAAAGTAACTTATAATCATTTTCATCAACCGTACCGTCACCATTTACATCGCCCTTTAATGTTGATGGTGGTATTTTTTTCAGGAACAAATCAAGAATAATTGTATCAAAGCCATCTATCGTGCTGTCTTCATTCATATCGCCTACAATATTGATTGCATAACTTACATTTTTCTGCAAGGAGGAAACGGAACACAGAATTTCAAGGTCATTTTCATCAATAGTACCGTTAAAATTCACATCACCCTTTATTGCCGTATCAAGTGCGACAAAGGTAATGCTATTTTCTTTTGCATAAGTTTCGGCATAAGTGTTAGAATAACCGAAAAGGATTACATTTTCGGTAGATGTAAAGGCATTTTCTGCTATATTCACAACAGATGCGGGAATTATCGCATTTTTATCATTCAATGCTCCGCCGATAATCTGTGTTGTGCCATCTTTAATAATTTTTTCAGCATTATTTATGTCTGTTCCCACAACGCGAGTACCCATATAAAGCACGCCGTTTTCCCAGTTTTCGCTATTATTATAATAACCCGTATTGTAAATCGCATTTGCATTAAAAACTGCAGTTTCTGAAATATTGAGTTTTTTAAGTGATGTACAATCCTTGAATGCATTGTCACCTATGTAATCAGCCAAATTCAGATTTCTTACACTTTCAAGGCTTTCGCAACCCTCAAAAGCATTATTACCGATTGTAACTATTGATGCAGGCAAACCTACATCTTTCGCCTTTGTATTGCCTTTAAATGCACCGTCAGCAATAACTAATGTTCCGTAATTTATACTGTAAATTCCTTCGAGCTCAATTTCTATAAGATTTTTACCGAGATAGAGATATTGAAGCACCGGTGCACCAATGTCCTCCCAATCAATTGAGCCACCGCTTGTACCACCACCGATACCAACTCCCCCTGACGATGGAGTATCGCTCGTGGTTTTCTTTAATTTCCAATTAGATTTATTGTTGTAATAAGCCGTATTGTAAATCGCCTTTTCACCGATATGAATTATAGTGTCAGGCAAATTAATTGTCGCAAGTGCTGTGCAATCTTCAAAAGCAGATGCACCGATATCATAAACACCCTCTTTAACTGTTACCGAAGTTATTTCTGTGTTTCCTTTAAAAGCACCCTCCCCTATTGCCACCACGGGAAGTCCGTTCAATGTTTTGGGAACAGTTACATTTGTTACGCCCGTGCCGATATATTTAGTTATAACAATCTGGTCATTCACAATTTCACAAGAAAATTTACCGTAATTAACGGCGAAAGACGGCATTGCAGACGCAAAAATACACATAATAATTGCAATTGACACAATCACTGAAATTGCTTTTTTCATTTCTGCACCGTCCTTTCGAGCATATATAATTATTGTATCATTAAATATAGATTATTGCAACACAAAAAACGGCGGGGTCAAGACCCCGCCCTACCATAATTTATATAGATATTGAAATAGATTTATTTTTTCGTAAGACAATGTGGCAGAGGCGAAGTTGTATCAGGTATACCACGAGCCGAAAGCCACGAAGTATTGCGGAAAAAGAAACTATTTATTTGCAAGTTCTGCACGAGCAAGTTTGATATTTTCTACAAAACGCTTACCTGTTTCGGTAATCTTCTTGTAGTCGCCTGTCTTTGCACCTGCTGTAAGTGATGAGCCTGCACCAACTGCAACAGCACCTGCTTTAATCCATTCGCCAACGTTGTCAGCATCAACGCCACCTGTTGGCATCATTTTAGCATAAGGGATTGGACCCTTGATGTCTTTGATAATCTTTGGTCCGAAAAGGTCTGCAGGGAAAACTTTAAGAATATCTGCTCCGTTTTCCATAGCGAGTAAGCCCTCGCGAACGGTCATAATACCGGGCATCATCGGTACTCTGTAACGATTACAAAGTTTAAGTGTTTCAAGGTCAAGAGCAGGGCTAACGATGTACTCTGCACCTGAAAGCATAGCAATTCTTGCTGTTGCTGCATCAAGAACTGTACCTGCACCGAGAATAATCTCTTCAGGCGTATATCTCTTTGCAAGTTCTTCAATAACCTTGTCAGCGTGAGGAACTGTGAATGTAAGCTCAATAGCAGCAACGCCACCTTCGATACAAGCATCAGTAATTCTGATAGCCTGGTCAACTGTTTCTGCACGAACAACTGCCACGATACCGCAGTCTTGAATTCGGGTAATGATTTTTTCTTTATCCATAATTACATCTCCAAATAATTATAATCAAAATAAATTCCCTCCCTCATTGAGGGAGGTGTCAAACGCTATGCGTTTGACGGAGGGAGTTCGTTTTTATCAATCCGAGATTTTACCTCTTTATCAATTAAAGAACACACCTCATAGAAATTCTCATCGATTTCAAAATTAGTAAACCTTAAAATCTTGAGATTGTTTTTTTCTAAAAACACTGTTCGTTTTGTGTCATAATCCATTTGCTTTTCAACGAAATGACCTCCGCCATCAAGTTCAATAACCAAAGCTGCTTTATGACAATAAAAATCAACTATAAAATTATCAATTACTTTTTGACGTTGAAAACGAACCGAATAATCTTTTAAAAAGTAAAACCAAAGTTTTCTTTCCCAAGGAGTTGCATTTTTTCTAAGTTCTTTAGCGTAGGGAATTAATTTATTGTTATATGGTAATGACATATTACTCCCCCAGTCAACTTCGTTGACAGCCCCCTCAAAGATGGGGCGAAAACTCCCTCAGTCACCTTGCGGTGACAGCTCCCTCAAGGAGGGAGCTGATTTCAAAACTATCTCTGTACTCTTGCACCCGCACCGCTAACAATAGCATTAACTTCTTTAAGTGAAGCCATTGATGTATCACCTGGTGTTGTCATTGCAAGTGCACCGTGAGCAACGCCGTAGTTAACTGCGGTCTGTGCGTCTTCTGTTGTCATAAGGCCGTAAATAAGACCTGATGCGAATGAGTCGCCGCCACCAACACGGTCAAGGATTTCAAGACCAGGGAGTTCAAGTCCCTTATGAACCTTGCCGTCTGCATAACAGATTGCAGACCAATCGTTAACTGTTGCAGTTTTAACTGTACGAAGAGTTGTTGCGATAACTTTAAAGTTAGGATAAACCTTAACAACATCTTCAAGCATCTTATAGTAGCCCTCAATATTGAGTTCCTTAAGATTTTCATCGTTTCCTTCGATTTCAAAGCCAAGACATGCTGTGAAATCTTCTTCGTTACCAATCATAACGTCGATATATTTTGCAATTTCCTTATTAACTTCCTGTGCTTTTGCCTTACCGCCGATATCATTCCAGAGTGACGGACGGTAGTTAAGGTCATAAGATACGATTGTGCCGTATTTCTTTGCAGTTTTAACTGCTTCAATTGCTACTTCTGCAGTTGACTCTGAAAGTGCGGCGAAAATACCACCTGTATGAAGCCAACGAACACCGAGAGTACCGAAAATGTAATCCCAGTCAATGTCCCCTGCTTTAAGCTGGGAAATTGCAGTATTGCCACGGTCAGAAACACCGACTGCACCACGGATACCGTATCCGCGTTCTGTAAAGTTAAGACCGTTTCTTACAGTTCTGCCGATACCGTCATATTTAACCCATTTGATAAGAGAAGTATCAACGCCACCCTGCATAATAAAGTCCTCTAAAAGACGACCAACCTCGTTGTCAGCAAAAGCAGTAACAACTGCAGTTTTCATACCGAAGCAACGACGAAGTCCACGAGCAACGTTATATTCACCGCCACCTTCCCAAGCACGGAATGAACGAGCAGTTTTAATTCTGCCCTCGCCTGGGTCAAGACGAAGCATAATTTCACCAAGTGAAATCATATCAAACATACAATCTTCTTTTTTTCTGAGATTTAAGTTCATATATATACCTCCAAATTGCTATAACGGAAAAAATAGCCACTGATTAAACACCTGAATAAGCTGAAAAACCACCGTCAACGCAAATGCTTGTACCTGTGATAAAGCTTGAGTATGCTTCGTCGCAAAGGAAAAGAAGTGCACCTGTAAGCTCTTCTGACTCACCAAATCTCTTCATAGGTGTTGCGTTGAGAATTTTATTTGTACGGGCTGTTGGTGTGCCGTCTTCATTCCAGAGGAGAGCTTTATTCTGGTTTGTTGAGAAGAATCCGGGAGCAATAGCATTTACACGAATACCAACGTCTGCAAAGTGAACTGCCATAAACTCTGTGAAGTTCTTAACTGCGGCTTTTGCTGCTGAATATGCCGGAATTTTTGTAAGAGGACGATAAGCATTCATTGATGTAATATTGATAATGCAGGTGTTCTCTTTTTCAGCCATATCGCGTGCAAAAACCTGTGTAGGAATAAGTGTGCCAAGGAAATTGAGATTGAATACAAATGAAATTCCGTTTGCATCAAGGTCAAAGAATGTCTTGATGTTTTCGTCCTTTTCAATAAGGTCAATCTTTTCAAGAGTTTCTTTTGTTGTTGTGCCCTTGGGGTTATTACCGCCTGCACCGTTAAGAAGAATATCGCAAGTTCCGAGTTTCTCATTGATTATATTGCGAGCATTCTCCATACTCTCTTTTTCAAGAACATTACAACCAACCGCAATAGCCACACCGCCGTCAGCAACGATTTCGTCAGCAACTTTCTGTGCCGCTGCTTCATTTAAGTCAAGGATTGCAACCTTAACACCCTGCTTTGCAAGTGATTTTGCGAAATCTGCACAAAGAACTCCGCCACCACCTGTAACTACTGCTACTCTGCCTTTTAAATTCTCGTGTACCATAGTATAATTCCATAGCCTTTCCAGCTACATATTATTTAATAAACATCACATTTAATCCTTGTTGTAGCTGGACAAGGCGTGATGGAATTTTAGTCCATCTCAAAATTTGGATTTATACAAATTTTGAGGGACATATAATCTACAAATAGCGTGTTTACACGCTATTTGTTTCCTTTCTCAACTGCTTCAAATAAGCCGTTTATGTATGTAGCACCAAGTGCTCTGTCAAAAAGTCCGTAACCGGGTTTTCCTGTTTCGCCCCAAATCATTCTGCCGTGGTCAGGACGAACATAACCATCAAAGCCTGTATCTACAAGTGCTTTAACAACCTCATACATATCAAGACTACCGCAATCTGAAAGATGTCCGCTTTCTTCAAAGCTTCCGTCCTCCATAATCAAAATGTTTCTGATATGCATAAATGCAATTCGGTTCATTGCACTATATTTTCTAATCATTTTTACTACGTCATTTGATTTTGCACAACCTAAGGAGCCTGTGCAAAGGCAAAGACTGTTTGCTTCACTATCCACAAGTTTTAACATTCTGTCAATGTTTTCTTCGCAAGTGATAATTCTCGGAATACCAAAAATCGGATATGGCGGGTCATCAGGATGAATTGCCATTTTAACGCCACATTCTTCGGCAACAGGAATAACTTTTTTAAGGAATTTTTCAAGATTTTTCCAAAGTCCCTCTTCGCCGAGTTCACCATAAGCTGAAATTAACTCTCTGACTTCTTCCTGTGTGTAGCTTGAATCCCAACCGGGAAGATGAATATCATCTTTGAGTGGGTCAAGACCTTTCATCTGTTCCCAATACATAACAAGACTTGTTGAGCCATCCTCTGCCTCTTTATCAAGCTGTGTACGAGTCCAGTCAAAAACCGGCATAAAGTTATATGTTACGCATTTAACGCCATATTTTGCACAACGGCGGATATTTTCACAATAAACCTCTAAAAGCTCGTCAACATTATCTCTGCCAAGCTTAATGTTTTCGTGCACGGGAATTGATTCGACAACGTCAAAAACAAGACCGTTTTCCTCGCATTGTTTTACCATTTTCTCGATTGACTCTTCCGGCCAAACCTCACCCGGTTTTACATCATAAACGGCACTAACAATGCTTTTCATATTTGGAATCTGACGAATGTATTGCAACGAAATGGGGTCACTTTCGCCATACCAACGGAATGACATTTTCATATTTTTTTACCTCCCTATTTTTTCTGTATATTATTTTATCATTGAAAAATTTTCGATTCAATGTAATTTTTATTGTTGTTTTGGGATAATTTTAATTCTCGTCTTTAAAATTTGCATCATCTTCCCAATACGCAACATCAAAGGGGTCTTTATCCGGGTCATAGACATCCCATAATTCGTGCTCAAACTGTTCAGGCTGTCTGGGACATTCTGCAACAGCCTCCACTTTCATTCCCCTTGACCAGATTGACGGGTCAATACGGATTGTATATCCGCAACAAGAGGGCGTTAACCACTCGTGCATTGGTGCTTCGGGAAGTGCATAAGTCTGCATAAGTGACATAATAACACCGCCGTGGGTAATAACTGCAGTATTTTTAACCCCTGCTTTGATTACGCCGTCAACAATCTTTTCAAAGCAATCACAAATTCTGTAATTAAAACGCACCTGACTGTCGCCAAAGGGTGCAGCCTTATTGGGATTTGTACCCGCTAGCCATTCTGCGAAATCTTCGTCATCCTGCAATTCTTCTGCAGTTTTGCCCTCGAATTCGCCGAAATCGTATTCTCTTAAATCATCAAGGATAATCGGATTTTTGTCGGGATAAATCGCTTGTGAGGTTTCAATACATCTCTTTAACGGACTGCAAAAAACCGCATCAACCTCGGGGTATTCGCCATAGTTTTCCATTATATCATGAAGCTGTGCCATACCCTCTTCGCAAACAGATTCATCGGTATGACCTATATATCTGCCCTCAAGGTTTCCCTTTGTAACTGCATGGCGGATTAAGTGAATTTGGTAAGTTTTCATATTGTAACTCCTGAAAATTTGTGAATTCACACAATATACAAATTGTTGAATTCAGTATATAATTTTAATACATTCTGTATAAAAAGGTGATTTTATGAGTACTCCTATTTCTGCAAGACTTGTGTCCTTAAGAAAAGAGAAGAATTTAAGCCAGAAAGAAGTCGCAACGGCACTTGGGGTTTCACAAGGGCTTTTATCCCACTATGAAAAAGGAATCCGCGAATGCGGGCTTGATTTTTTATGCCGTGCTGCAACCTTTTACGATGTGAGCTCGGACTATCTTTTAGGCCTTTCTGACACTAAAATGATGTCGGATGCTCTTTTTGTAGAAGACGAAATCCCACAGGACAGCGAAATGAGAATGAGTACGATTTTCCGTTCATCAGTTTATCTTCTTGACCGTTTGGGAACCTTCGGCAGAAGCAGTGCTGCCAAAATAAGAGCAATTTATGTTCTCACAATTTATAAAATTTATCTTTCTGCACTTTCTCAAGGTGCTTTGCCCAACCACGAGTTAGCAAAAAAAGATTTATCGCCATATCTTTCATCAACAACCATTGACAGTATTATCAACAGTTTAAACTTTGAGGGCGATGCAAAGCCCAAACGAAGTGAGCATCTGCCAAAGGCAATGGATACAATTATAAGAGAAGCAACTAAAATTATTGACAAAGAAGTTGCAAGAATAAACCGAATTGTCAACCGCCAATCAAAGTAATTCTTTATAAATTACGCTTTTCTTAAAGCCTGTTTCGGCGGCAACTGTTTTTGACGCTTCGTTTACGCTGACACCTTTATTTACAAGTTCTTTTGCTAAACCTACAGCCTCTTCTAATGTGAGGGGCTGTTTTTCTTTTATCTTTTCTGCTCCCGCTAATATGAGCACATATTCACCGCGGGGATTTTCTGTTTCATAATATTCGATTGCTTTTTTAAGGCTTGTCCTAAATACAGTTTCGTGAATTTTTGTAAGTTCACGCACTAAGGCGATTTCACGGTCACCGAAATATGCATACATATCATTGAGCGTAGCTTTTAATTTGTGAGGTGCTTCGTAAAAAATCATTGTTCGGGTTTCGTTTTTAAGCTCTTCAAGATGTTCTTTACGGCTTGGCTTGTTTGTGCTTAAAAAGCCCTCAAAAGTAAATCTACCGCTTTCCATTCCGCTGACCGCAAGGGCAGTTGCAAAGGCGGTTGGTCCGGGCACAGATTCAACCGGAATCCCGTTTTCGTGGCAAAGATAGACCAAATCTTGTCCCGGGTCAGAAATACAGGGCATACCCGCATCAGTTACGATTGCGCAGGTTTCGCCCTCAAGAATTCTTTTAACAATTATTTCGCCTTTTTCTCGGCGGTTATGCTCAAAATAACTGATTAAAGGCTTTTTTATATCAAAGTAATTAAGTAGTTTTGAAGTAACGCGAGTATCCTCGGCGGCGATAAAATCAACGCTTGATAAAGTATCTTTCGCTCTCGGAGAAAAATCGGACAAATTGCCGATGGGTGTGCCCACAACATAAAGTTTACCGCTCATTGTTTTTCTCCTTACTTTCTGTATTTTTCTGTTATAGCGAGCATTTCGTCGCTTAATGTTCCGTCTTGATTATATGCCACTAAGCTTGCCTCGACCTTTAAACCGTTTTTTGCTCCCCGTTTACCCTCAATGAGCACAAGCCACGGCTGAGTGTCACCTTTTTTAGATACAAAGCGAAGTTTTTTCGGCTCAATTCCGTTATTTCGCATTGCCACCATAGCATCAAAAACTCTTTCAGGGCGGTGGCAAATGCAGAATTTACCGCCGAAACGCAGAAGTCTTGAAGCACTTTTTGCAATATCCTCAATATTGCAGGCGATTTCGTGACGGGCAAGAGTTGCACCCTCATCATCGTTCTTAATTCCGCCACCTGCGATTTTATAAGGCGGATTCATTGTTACCAAATCATAAGTACCTGCCTCAAAATCACCTATATTTTTCAAATCTATATTATGAACTTTAATTTTATCTGTATTGTTTAGTGCCAATGAACGATTTATCTGCTCGCAAGCATTCGCCTGAATTTCAACCGCATCAATGCTCTTACATTTGCCGTCGCGAAGCCATAAAAACGGGATTATTCCGCAACCTGAACCAAAATCACAGGCAATATCATATTTTTTAGGGCTTGCAAATGAGGCTAAAAGCATAGCGTCAGTACCGAAAGTGTGTTGCTTTGAAACTACAAGACCTACACCCTCACCCAAATCCTCAATATGCTCGCCGTCAAAAAGCACGATATTATCAATCAACATAAATATCCTCAACATCCTCCATACTTCTTACGGTTGTAATCATAAGAGCAAGGGCATCGTCATTTTTAGGGAATACAAGCGCCTTGATAACCGAAGTATCTTTACGACGCTTGAATTTTACATCTTTAGCCTCGGTGTAGACAACCTCCATTGAGTGAATTGTTCCACCGCATTGTTTAATCGTTTTTGTAATTAAAGGAATCTGTGTTCCCACATCTTTGATTTCAATAAAGAGAAGCTTACCCGCAGAACCACGCACAATAAATCTTTTAAGAGAATTAAGTGTAAGATAAATTACAAGGGTTGCCACAAGTCCGCCCACAATAAAACCCGAACCAACCGCAATACCTATGCACGAAACCGCCCAAAGAGAAGCAGCCGTTGTAAGTCCTTTAACAGAAAACCCTTCACGGAGAATTGTGCCCGCACCCAAGAAACCGATACCGCTTAAAACCTGTGCACTCATTCTTGTAACATCGGTCGTGAGCCCTTGTTCCTTTGCAATATAAACTGATGTGAGCATTACAAGTGCCGAGCCAACGGACACAAGAATATGAGTTCTGAAGCCTGCGGGACGGTGTGAATGCTCACGCTCAAAGCCGATAATACCGCTTAAAAGTGCCGCGAGCCCGATTTTTACGATTGCGTCAACAGTATAACGCACTTCATCAAATGCCCAACACCATTCGGCCGCATTCTTCAACCATTCCCAAAATTCTGCCAACAGAACTCAACTCCTAAAAACTATATTTTTCTTAACAATGGTAACACCGACAAAACAACCGCCCAAACTGCCTGATACATAATAATCTGCCAAACGCCAATCTGTGCAAGTCCTGAAAGGAATGCGAGCAACACAACACCCGCAACACCTAAAAATGCCGCAACAAATTGAATAACACGTGAAAGATTTACAAAATTATTTATTTCAAACGAAGCGTGAAGTGACATAAGCATAGTTTTAATGCCACCGCGGTGAATAATCTTCGCATCAGCACGCTCTGCCTCGTTATTTTTAACCTTTGTGAACATCTCGCCTGCAACAGGGTTAATTATTTTAACCACATTTGAGGGAAGGCCGAACTCCTGCTCTAAAAACTGCTCTGTAATATTAGCGTCTGATGTTCTGAAGAAGATTGTAAGACCGTCTTTTTCAAGTTCACGCATATATCTTGCGGTTTCTTCACTTGCTTTATACACAACAACGAACATAGCAGAAATTTTACCCTCAATAGCAAGGTAAATTACATTTCTGCCGTTATTCTTGAATTTTTCTTCAAGTTCTTTGTCGGGCACTTCAACATTGTGGTGAACAAGCAATTCACGATTACCCACCAATACACGATGATTATGAATCCAACAAGAGCAACCTAATTTTTCTTCATAAGAAAGTGACTCAACAGGGAACAAAAGCTGACGCTTGCCATCAATTACACCCTCAAAGATTTCTGCCATTACTCCGCCTGATGCAATAACAACCGATGCGGTATAGAGAATAGCCTCGTCAATTCGCATTTTGTGGTAAATTTTTATACCCTCAATATTGCAACCGCCCTGCTCAAAAGCATCGCAAGCATCAATTACAACACCGTTTGAGTTAACTGCATCTTCAACCGCACTGTAGCCGTTGATTACTGCACCCTCAACATTCAACTTTTTATTCACTGCACGAAGATTTACTGCCGCTGAAAGCCCCGCTGCCATGGGAAGTCCCATAAGCACCGTACCCGCAAAGGTACTTATACCCGCAAAGGCGTTCTTTGAAACAAAGCCGTAAATCAAGCCCGCAAGAAAAGCCACAGCTGTTACCGCAGGAACTGCAATATTAAGAAGTGGCCCTGTAACCTCAGCAGAGCGTGAAAGTTCAACAAAGCGTGCAGGAAAACCGATTCTTGCCGAATATTTAATATCGGGGTCGCCTAACATAAGACCGCGTGCAATTTCATTTGCCGTGTCCTCGTGACCGATATTTTCAACGCTGTGGGGGTCATCATTTTCTGCAATAACCTCAAAATTCTCGGCGTCGGTTTTACAACGAACAAGTTCACTTATCGCCTTGAAAATCATCGGAATTACCGAAGCACCCGCTATGAGATGTGCTGTTGACTCAACATTATCAGTAAATCCGAAGCCTGCAAGACATTGAATAACACCCGCAACTGCCGAAACAGTAATAACGGTATCTACATCTGCGGTTTTATTTTTTATTCCTGATATTGCATTCTTGAAGCTTGAAATGTTTGTAACACAAGCACAGAGCAAAAGCATTAACTGAACCGCAACATAAACGAATTCATTATTTCCGTAAATTTCAAAATTACCGTTTTCAGCACCCGCAACAGCTGATAAAACGCACATTACGAAGGCGATGAATGAAAGAACAACAAGCCTTACAACAACACCCTTTTTCTCAACCTCAAAAACCTTGCGAACCGCTTTTTTATCTTTAGGGCCAAAGTATTCGCGGGCAACATTCACCTTTCGTCTTTCAAAACGACGTTTGCGACGAACCGGCTCTGTTTCTTCGGCAATTTCTTCAGGTTCATCAATTTCTTGCTTGAAAATAAGCCCACCCTTTACAAACTCATCAACAACGCCCTTACGAGTTTCGCGAAGCTGTGCCTCTGCTTCTTCTTCAGACTGTTGCATTACGGGTTCGTCATCAACAAAGCCCTCAAACATAATCTGATTGTCCTCTTCTCTTGAAGAAGATATTTCTTCTTTTTCGAGCATATCTTCTGCGGGAACAATTGTGGGCAACGGCTCAAAGCCGTCAGTATTTGAGGAATGAACTCTTTTCACCACAACACCGGGGGTTTCAATGGTTTTCGGTGGCAAAGAAGATAACAACGCACGATGCTCCTGTGTTTTTTCAAGATTCTGCACAGGCTTATTCATAAAGTGCTTTCTGTATTTTTCTTCACCGATTGCAGAGCTTGACAAAGCCTGACCGTCACCCGTAGTTGTTCGAGTAACCTTATTTCCTAAATTATGAGAGATATTTGGATTATATGCACCTCTAATGTCAACCTCGTTGAACATTCTTGTTTTTTCAATAGAAATCTGGCTGTCAACAGTCTTGATTTCAGGTTTTTTCTCTTCTGCGGGCATTTCTTCGGGGATTTCTTCTGCCTCTACGCTTATGAGTGCACCGCCATCGGTAAGGCCAATCTGACCGTCATCTGTTACAGACACAGCCACTTTTGTTTCTTCAACCTTATCTTTGTGAAGCTCGGGAATATTGATTTCAAACTTTTTCTCTTTCTTCTGCGGTGCAGGATTAACAGCGGGAATTACCACCGTTTTTTCCTCTGCTTTTTGCTCTTTTACCGGCTCTGCCTTGACAGATTTTACCTTGGTTTCAACCTTTACAGGCTCTTCCTTTTTGGGCTCTGTACCCATAATATCAGCAAGCAGAGCGTCAATGCGGGCAGAAGAATATTCTTCTACACTATCATCACCGTTATATTTTTTTGTGCTTTCAAGAATATCGTCAATTAACGATTCAGGTATTTTTGCCATAATAAAATTCCCCCGAATTATTTATTATAGTTATAAATTATTTTCTTCTGTAAGCGAATTCGTACATTAAAATGCCTCCGGCAACAGATGCATTTAACGAATTGATTTGACCTTTCATTTTGAGCGAGATTATAAAATCGCACTTTTCACGGACAATACGGCTCATACCGTCGCCCTCTGAACCGATTACAAGCACCGCAGCACCGTCAAGGTTAACACCGCGGACATCCTCACCGCCCATATCGGCACCATAAACCCACATTCCCTTTTCTTTAAGGTCGTCAAGAGTTGACGCGAGATTTGAAACGCGTGCAACCTTCATATATTCAAGTGCACCCGCACTTGTTTTACCAACTGTGTAATTAAGTGATGCACTTCTTCTTTTCGGAATGATTATTCCGTGAACACCCGCCGCCTCGGCAGTACGGATTATTGCACCCAGATTATGCGGGTCTTCAATACCGTCACAAACTACAATGAACGGTGCTTCGCCTCTTTCTTCAGCAACTGCCAAAATTTCATCAACAGTTGCATAATCGTGAGCCGCACAGATTGCCGCAACGCCTTGGTGATTGGCTTGCCCGCACATAAAGTCTAACTTTTTGCGGTCAACTTCTTTAATTACCACACCTTGTTCACGGCATTCGCCGATAATCTTTCCCACAGAACCGCCTTTTTCACCGCGGACAACATACAAGGTGTCAATCTCACGACCCGATTTTATCAGTTCGGTTACTGCATTTCTGCCGATAATTAAATCTTTCTGTCTTTCTTCGTTATATTTATCGAATTTCTCTGTTTTCTTTTCCATATTCATACTCCATACAGGCATAATTACACATATTATTTTTAATATCTTATTATAACAAAAAACACAAGATATTACAATATAAAAATTACAATATCTTGTGTATTTTATGATTTTCTTATATATTTTATATTCAATCTGTAGGGGTAGGGAGGTCAATGTTCCACGCAATGTTTAAAGTTGATGTTTTCTTATGAGATTCTTCGCTTCGCTCAGAATGACACGAAGCGTTATTGTTGCAAAAGATAACGGCGGGAGCAACCCCCGCCCTACCGTTTTATTTTGTTTCTACTCGTTTCATCTTTGCGAATTTTTCGCCCCAAGCGTTTGCCCAGGATTCGCAATAGAGTTTATAGTATGAAACATTATTCTTTTCTCGGTATTTTGCAAAAACATTGCACCATATCGCTGACGGAATTGCAATTACAGGGTAATAAAGAGGTCCAAGAAGTAAGCATTGCCAAGTATGACCGTACTCATGAATTCTTGTATTATATGTCCATTCTTTATTGGGGTGGTCGGCTCGCATAAATATAAAAAGTCCCAATGAGAGTCCGCCCTGATTCCAAGGTACATAAACAATATTCGCATAGCCGAATTTTTGGTATTTATAGCCCTTGATTTTTGTGCAAATCAAGAATGCAATACCGCCCACTATATTTACTGAAAGTCCCCAAGTCCATTGAATTACATAGAAGAAAGCATCAAACAATTTACTTCTTTTAACTGTTGGTGCTGTCTGATTTATATCAATTTTACTCATAACAACTCTCCTATTCTACACTTGCCATAAGCTGTTTTTTCATTTCTTCAGCTTCTATGAGAATAATGTATTCACCGTTTTCATTCTTATCGAGTGTGTGACCTTGTGTTTCGTCATTGTCGCGACCCAACCAAGTGTTTTCAAGTTTTTGACCTGCAAGAGTTTCACAACGCTCTTTTTCTTCAGGTGTAAGTGTTACACTGCCGTATTTATGCTTTGTAGCAATGGCGGCACGAATCATTGTGTGGTCGTCCTTGGTCATTTTGAAGTTTCTCAAAAGAATGTATGAAATAAGTGCACAAATCATTGGAATTATGGCAACACAAAGACGGATACCAAAAATCGCCGCATCGGACTGCTCTACAAATTCAGTAGCCTCACTCTTGGTATCAAGTCCGAAACCACCTAAAATAAGTGTAACGATAAATGTGTTTATACCACCAGTAACCTGTTTCACCATTGTGTTGCAAGTTGAAACAACACCCTCACGTCTGCGACCTGTAATCAACTCGTCAACGTCAGTAAGGTCGGGGAAAACATTATTACAAACAAAACCAATACCGCTCATACCGAAGGGATAGAAAGTCACGCCCAAAAGCATAAGAATAAGCATGTATGTTGATTTTGGTGTGCCCGGTTGACTTGCTTGCACAATCAAACCTATTGCAAGACCTAAAATCATAAAAGGTGTTACGATTGTACCGCACTTTTTCTTGCCGTGTTTCATTGTAAGTGCGTAATTAAGCGGGAATGCGGCAGTTTCAAAAATGCCCGCAAAGGTATTGAACAAGAAATAGTTTTTATATTGATTTGCGAGGAATGTTACATAATAAATATATGTTGTTGAATAAAAGCTTCTTGCAGTTTCCCAAAAAAAGCTTATTCCGAAATACTGACGGAAAGAACGGCTTTTGAATACATCAACATATTCTTTGATTGCCGCCTTTAAATCAAGAGGCTCTTTTTTCATATCTAAAGAGCTTGGTTCTTTTACAAACTTAAATGTGCCATAAATCGCTACGCTATACATACACGCAAGAATTATGCCTGTAACAAAGAATGGTGCTTTTGCATCTCTGTTGAGTCCGTCTGAAAAGCCGAAAACAGAAAGCATAATCAACAAAATAACGTATGACGGCACCATACCCACAGAGTTGAAAATATAACTTACAGATGTATATTGTGTTCGTTTATTGTATTCGGGTGCTAATTCGGGAAGCATTGCGGTGTGTGGCACGGCAATAACTGTGTATGCGGTTTTGTAAAGAACATAGGCAAACACAAAATATGCAACTGTGGCATAAGGATGATTCTCGCCGTCAAGACCAAAAGAGTTCCATAACATTATGTATGAAACAAACACTATCGGAATACCCCACTTGAGATATGCACGGTGTCTGCCGTATTTTGAACGTGTGCGGTCAGTAATAATACCCATAATCGGGTCATTGATACCGTCCCACACAACCGCAACCATAGTAATAAATCCGGCAAATTCAATGTCAAGCCCTACGACGCGGGTAAGGAAAATGCTGAAATACATACTGATTATGTATCCGCCACCGCCAAGAAAAATATTGGTAAAACAATATTGAATCATTGGCAAGACCGTGTCTTTAAATGAACCTTCAACACCTATTGCCTTTTTGAATTTTTCTCCCATATAATCACCTACTTGTCAAATTTTCAATCTGACATCGATATAAATTATTAAAAGAATTTTCGATATACCGATTCTCAACATATCGACTAATGCACTAAACGGTAAACAGAGTTTCTCTGCTTACCGTTTGTATTTTTTATATTTCGCCTACGAAAATTTCAACAGCATTTTCGCAAGTACTAACTTCAACAAAATCGTGAAATCCACCATTTTCACCGTCAAGAGTCCAGTTGACTTGATTCTCAAAAGAAAATTTGAAATTCTTTCCTCTTTTTACAACAAGATAATCATTATCAATAACATCACGTGTTACAAACATTGCTTTTAAGATGGATACGAGTTGCATAGGGTTTTTCGGCATTCTGATAAGAGCCAACTCATGAAATCCGTCGTCAAACTCAACACCCGCTTTTTGAAGCACGGGAAATCCTGCAACAGAGTATGAGTTTGAAACACCGCCATAGAAGAATTTACCCTCTATAACCTCACCGTCATCACATTCAACTTTCGCTTTATATCCCTTTATTTTATGCACTTCTTTAACGGTTTCCCAATAATATGCCGCTCTGCCGACCTTATTTTTTAAGGTCTGCTTTGCCTTATATGAAACATCGCAGAAATTACC
>JAZQMC010000002.1:0-96167 GCA_045543095.1 Candidatus Fimenecus sp.
AAGAAAAGACGGAACTGTTGATACAACGAAGCGAATCAGATATGCCTGCTATGGAAAAAGCAGAAAGCAGACGGAGTGTGACGGTCAGTCGGGTTACACTCTGCATATTCTTGATGATTTGATTGATGAAATTGTCCGTGACATTTTCCGTAAAATGAAAGGTGTATCAAAATCTGATGTAATCAAGCTCCGTTATGCTGATGAACTAGACGTGAGAAAAGCAAGACTCAATATGCTGAAAGCGGATTACGGTAAAGAGTTTGAAAATCTCACCATACTGAAATCCGAGGTTGTTAAGGCTATCAAAGGTGAAAGCTCCTTTTCGCCTGATACTCTTTCGGAGCTGATTGCAGAAGCGGAAAAAGAGTGCGGCAGGCTTTTTAACTTATGTGCAGATGCTGAAAAAGATGTTGCAGACGGTGAAAGTGTTCTCAAAAACTTATCCGACAACTTTGATGAACTGATTTCTTGGGCAGAGCTTTATGGTGAAGCGAGTTTTGAAAAGAAAAAAATGATTGTTAATTGCTTAATTAAACGTGTTGAGGTTAGCAGAGGGTATAAGCTGAAAGTTGAGCTTAATATTGACTTTGAGCAGTTTATGGTTGGTATTGATAAGGTGGCATAAAATCTTTTATGAAATGGCGACAGGTAGATAATTCTTTGGTACCATATTTTTTAGCTTTTCTTAAAAAGGTGTTGACAAATAGTTGAAATTCTTTTAGAATGAGAAGGAACAAATGTTCGATTAAATGTTTTGTATTCACAGGAGATGTTTTATTTGAAAAAAATCCTTTTGACCTCTACTGGTCTTGAAAATAAAATGGTAGCAGAAAAATTTATTGCCCTTGTACCAAAACCAGTAAAAGAACTCAAGATTTTATTTGTGCCGACAGCTTCAAGAACTGATGATGAAAAAGTATTCGTAAGGAAGTCATTAAACGAACTTTTATCCGTTGGTATTAACAAAGATAATATTGTTTGGTTTGATGCTGATGATGTATCAACATACTTTAATGATTCTGAATTTGATTGTATTTATGTTTGTGGTGGTAATGCATTTTATTTGCTAAAAAAACTAAAAGAAAACAATTATTTCTCTAGAATTAAAGAATTTGTAAATAAAGGTTTGTTTTATGTTGGTATAAGTGCAGGCAGTGTGATTGCAACTTCTGACATAAACTATATTCTTTGCATGGATGAAAATGACTGTAAACTAGATGATACAGCAGGTCTTTCATTCCTTTCATCAGCACTGATTCCACATTACAACGAAGAATTTTCTGATACTGTCAGTTTATTAATGAACAATGGTAAAGAAGTGGTTACGATAAGTGATAATCAAGCAGTTGTTATATTAGGTGAGAAAATTGAGAAAATCGGTTAATAGTAGCACGGTACTTGCGTTAACCCTTGAAATTGTGTATAAATGATTAATAAACATATCAGTTACAAAAGAACCAAGTAAAAAACCGAGGTCATAAAACCTCGGTTTTTTACTTGGTGGAGATAAGCGGGATCGAACCGCTGACCTCTTGAATGCCATTCAAGCGCTCTCCCAGCTGAGCTATACCCCCATGTATTAAATTTTTTCAACTGCTCAATGTGGGGTGCGTTTCTGAGTGCCTTGGGCTCCCAACTGAGCTACGCCCCCTAATGCTCACATATTGTAACACATATCTTGCAAAATTTCAATATCTTTCGCTTTGGGCCTTATTCCCAACAAAACAGCTTTTGCTTTGTAAACTTTGCCTAATTTGTGCTATTCGTATGGAAAAATCAAGTTTTATGTGGTAAAATACTTTATCAAATTATTTAAAAGGTGATTTGTTTGGAATTTCTTACCAAAGAATACACATTCCCATCTCATTCGGGCTTGTGCGATATATATGCCCAAAGTGCCGCACCAATCGACTATGGCTCAATTAAAGGCATTGTTCAGATTTCTCACGGTATGGCTGAATATTCAAACCGTTACGCTCGTTTTGCTCTTGAGCTCTGCAAAGCGGGTTACGCGGTGTTTATAAGCGACCATATCGGCCACGGCTCATCTGTTACAGACCGTGATATGCTTGGATTTTTCGGTGAAACCGAGGGCGAAGAGCATTTTGTTGAAGATTTGAAGACTCTTACCGATAAAATCAAAGCCGAATATCCCCATCTGCCGTTTTTTATGCTCGGTCACGGTATGGGCAGTCTTATTGCCCGCAAATACACGGCGAAATACGGTTATTTGCTCGACGGCGTAATTTACAGCGGTACAAGTGGTGAAAATCCCGCGTTGGGAATCGGCATTCAGCTTGCAAATACGCTTATTAAAGAGAATGGGCCAAAGCACCGTTCAGAACTCTTGGACACAATCGCATTCGGTACTTATAACCGCAAAACCAAAAAGCGTACCGATTACGATTGGGGCTCTCGCGACGAGGCAGAAATCGACAAATATATGGCGGACGAGCTTTGCGGATATAAATATACCGTAAGCGGTCTGAAAGCACTTTTCACAACACTTAAGCAGGTTTCATCCCGCCGTTGGTACAATTCAATACCGTTAAGTATGCCGATACTTCTCATTTCTGGCTCAATGGACCCTGTTGGCGACTACGGCAAAGGCGTAAACGAGGTTTGTAAAAAGCTCAAAAAGACAGGTCACAAAAATGTGACTATGAAGATTTATGAGGGTGCACGTCACGAAATACTCAACGAAATCAACCGTGGTGAAGTTTATATCGACATTATCGACTGGCTTGACGAAAAAGTTGAAAAACAGCAAGAAGAAATGACCCAACCCGCAGTTGTGGAATCAATCGACGAGGTGGTTATCCCCGTAGAAACGCAAACAGAAGAAGCCCCTGACGAACCACAAGAAGAAAAAGCAGAAGAATAAAAAATAACGGACAGTGCAGTTTTTCGCATTGTCCGTTTTTTATGTATAGAATTGCCCACCCTTATTGTAAGGGTGGGCAATATACACCATTTAATGAGTTCTACAAATTCAAATTTGTTTGGCACACATAAACTTTCCGTTTAATATTTGTGCTTTAGTTATTCTCTTTAAGTGCTTTTTCTTTGTCTTTCTTTAAGAATGCAAGCATCGGGATGAATATGAGCACTGCAACGATTGCTGCATAAAGGAACATTGCCTCTGTGGGAAGAACTTTTTCAGCACCGTTTTCAATGTATGTAACATCTGAATTCTTTGTGGCAATATTACCAAGAGTCGGTCCAACCACCATTGGAATGAGAACAAGGAAAATCATTCTGATACCTTGGAAAAGTCCAACCTTATCCTGCGGAATATTATCACGAACATTTGCGGCAAACTGTGTTGTAATTACAATGTAACCGATAAGTGTTGGCGTAACACCGATTATTACTCCAACAATATTTTTTGTTGTTGACATAATCAAAAGACCGGCAACGAGCAAAAGAACACAAACGATAAATGCTAATGGCTTGTTCTTGCCGGCAAGCTTCATAAAGAAAATAATACCAACTACCATAACAACAATCGCTATAACTGCCGGAACAATTACGCCTGCTGAAAGGAAATTCACTCCCTCGTTTGCAGGAATAACAACTGAACCGAGATAGATGAAAAGATATGGGAAGAATACCTGGAATGCAGAGTTGAATGTACAACCTGATGCAAGAATTAAGTAAAGGTTGCTGTTTTCTTTAACAACACTTGGTCTGAAACCGTAGAAAAGGTCTGCCCAATAACTTGTTTTTGGAGAATTTTCATCTTTCTTTTCTGCAAATTTCTTTGGATTTTCAAGAAGGAAAAGTCCGATGATACCAACAAGAGTAACAAATATGCCAAGGCCGATGAAGAATGTTGCGTAGGAGATTACACCACCTTGGGCGAGTGAGCCGACAACCATAATTACTGCCATAGCGATAAAGCCCATAAATGTAAATACTGTTTCAACTTTTGCAGTTGTTTCGGGAGTTGTAACGTCAGTTACCCAAGCATTAAATGCAGAGTCGTTACTTGTTGAGCCCATAAATGTCATAATCATATCCATTACTATAACCACCCAAGCAGTTACGGTAACAATCTGGGCACTGTTTTCAAGTCCGAAAACAGTCGCAACATTTTCTTTTGTGATAAGTCCGAAAAGTGCTGTAATAATACCCCATGCGATATAACCAAGCGAAATAAACATTTTACGGTTTCTCATCTTTTCGCTGAGTGTACCCATAATAAATGTTGTTACAACCGCAACAATAGCAGAAGATGTAACCATAATGTTTACGGCATCAGTAAGAGTTAGCGACGAACCCATTGAGCCTTCATTAAACACCATATCATTTAAAAATGTGTTAAAATACATATTCTCAACGTTCCAGGCAAGTGAACCCATAAACATAAAGAGAAGAATTCCTGCCCAGATGCGTTTTGTAAGTTGTCCGTTTTTGTTTTCCATAAAATTTACCTCTTATTTAAAATAGTAAACTCTGCATTCATAAGGTCTTGTTACGAATGAGTTATGTGTTACAGGGTTAAGACGATAGTTTGAAAGAACTAATTCACCTTTTGAAAGGTCAATTCCTTGTGGTGCCTCAAAGTTTACGCACTTTTCAGAGAATGAGCATACAACAAGGATTTTTTCGCCCTCAAGATTTCTCTCATAAACAAAAAGTTTATCACTATTCTCATAATACTGCTTGAAATCACCGTAAATTGCAACTTCGTGTTCCTTGCGGAATTTAAGGAGTTTACGATAGTAATTGAGAATGGAGTTTTCGTCAGCCTCTGCCTGTGCTACGTTGATTTCTGTATAGTTGGGATTAAGGTTAAACCAAGGCTCAACTGTTGAGAAGCCTGCATATTCACTGTCATCCCACTGAACAGGCGTTCTTGAATTTTCGCGTGAACCTGCGTTTGCCATCTTAACGAATTTGTCACCCTTGATGCCAAGTTTATTGAACATCTTCTGGTTGTTAAAGGTAATCATATCCTTGAATTCATCAATTGAGTGAAGCTTGATATTTGTCATACCGATTTCCTGACCCTGATAGATAAAAGGAGTACCTTTTTGAAGATAGCACATTGTTGCAAGCATTTTACCACTTTCAACCCTGTATTTAAGTGAGCCATAACGGTCAATAATTCTTGGGTGGTCATGATTTTCAAGATAAAGAGTGTGCCAACCCTTACCATTCATAGCGTCATACCATTTCTGGTAGCATTTCTTCATCTTTTTGAGGCTGAACGGAGTTTTAATCCAGTCAGTCATAAAGCAGTCTGCTTCAAGATGGTCAAAACTGAACATCGTTTTGAGAACCTGAGTTTCATCCTCTGTAACAAAACGAAGAACTTTTTCAGGAGTAATGAGTGGACCTTCACCAACCGTGAAGCAATCATATTTTGAAAGCACATCGTCGTGGAATTCTTTAAGGTACTCGTAAAGATGAGGTCCGCAGTTGTAATGCTCCATACCTGCTGCAACAGGAATCGGAATAGCGTTTGGAAGTCCCTCTCTCTTTGAAATATATGTAATAACGTCCTCACGGAAACCATCAACGCCCATATCAAGCCAGAACTTCATAATATCTTTAACTTCTTGACGGACTTTTGGGTTATCCATATTCAAATCGGGCTGACCCTTTGTGAAAACGTGAAGATAATATTCATCAACCTCTGGTACATATTCCCAAGCACCACCTTCAAATGTTGACATCCAGTTATTAGGTGGTTTTTTGCCGTTTTTACCCTTACCTTTTCTCCAGATATAGTAATCGTGGTAAGGATTGTCAACGCTCTTGCAAGCTTCCTTGAACCAATGGTGTTCGGTAGATGTATGGTTAACGACCAAATCCATAAACACTTTCATTTCACGCTCGTGACAACCTGCGAGAACCTTTTTAAATGTTTCCATATCACCGTATTCAGGATTGATATCCATATAATCGGCAATATCATAGCCATAGTCAGCATTAGGTGATTTGAAAAGTGGTGAAAACCAGATAGCGTCAACACCGATACTCTTTATGTAGTCAAGTTTCTCATAAATACCCTCAAGGTCACCGATACCGTCACCGTTTGAGTCCTTGAAGCTTCTTGGCCAAATCTGGTAAACTACCATTTCCTTATACCAAGTTTTTTTCATAAAAATAACACCCCTATTTGTTATAGAATATATACATATTTAAGTATAGCATATAAAATAGAAAATGCAAAGTGCAAAATATAAAATAATTAAAAATGTCATTCTGAGGAACGAAGTGACGAAGAATCTCTGTTGGTTTCGTTCTTTATTAAAGGAGATTCTTCGCTTCGTTCAGAATGACGCTTTGAATTTTATTATTTTTCAGGGACAAACTGTTCTTTACCCACGTGGCATATAGGACAGAAAAAATGGTCAGGTAAATCCTCAAATTTCGTACCGGGAGTAATGTCCATTTCAGGACATCCCGCATCTTCGTCGTACATCCAGCCACAAACTTCGCAGACATAAACCATAAAAACACCTCTTTTAAAATTTTTAATAGTTTATGCACAAATTATATTTATATGTGATAATTAATTTGTGAATTGAACAAATTGGGGTTTGTAGAAATGCAAAATGTAAAATGCAAAGTGCAAAAATTAAGGGTCTGCGACGCAATTATATAATTGGGTAGTCATTCTGAGGAACGCAGTGACGAAGAATCTCTAACTAGTTTTACTCTCTATTTAAAAGAGATTCTTCGCTTCGCTCAGAATGACACGAAGAGTTCGACAAATTCAAATTTACATTTCAACTTCTGCGGTAATCATAAAGTGGTCGGACACAAATGAACCCTCTATTTTTTGATTATGAACTGTGTAATTACTGATTTTTTTTGATTTGTCAGTAAAGATAAAGTCAATCGGTGCATTGTCATAGCCTTTGCCCCAACCGTGAAATGTGCCGATTGTTTTGCCGTTTTCAACCGTATCACAAGCCTTGACAAATCCTTTTTCTTCTAATGCCTTGATTGCAAGTCCGTCGGGATACTGGTTGAAATCGCCCGTGATAATCGTTGTGATTTCACCGTATTTTGCCTTAATTTCTTCAGTTTTTTCTGCAATAAGCTTTCCGCCCAAATCTTGAGCCTCGGTACTTACATGGTCCAGGTGTGTATTCAAATGAGCAAACATAGCCCCTGTATTTTTATTCTTAAGCACCACATAAGAGCAAATTCTGTAACAAGCAGCATTTTCAAACTTTGACTCTTTTTCAGGTGTGAGCGAAATCCAGAAAGTGTCACTTTCAAGGAGTTCAAACTTGTCTTTAAGATAAAAAATTCCGCTCATTTCAGAGGTTTGTTCCTTGTCGTCACCGCCACGCTTTACGCCGTAATAAGCATATTGGGGTAAAAGTTCTTGGAACTTACCCTGCCAGATACTGTTAAGTTCTTGCACGCCAAGCACATCGGGCATAACAGCATTAATTTGCTGTGCAAAAAGATGTGCACGGCGGGTTGTATATGTACCCTCAATTAAAATTCCCCAAGGTGAAGCCGTATTATAACTTGCCACAAGCAAACTGTCATTATTATTTATTCTTTCATCGGCAGATTTTATTACCACATCAGGTGTCATAGGATATGTTGCAAAAAACACACCCGTAGCAATTCCCAATACCGACACCAATGCAACTGAAGATAAAATTATCGCTTTCACTTTTTTATTCATAACATCATTCCCTTTTAATTGGTTAATTATAATTTATCATAAAATCGTTGTAAAATCAATCGCATTGTGATAATATAGTATTTGTATAATTTTATGTATTTTTAAGAGGGTACAGAATTTTATGAAAATTATAATTGTAGGTGACGGTAAAGTCGGTGCTACACTCGTTGAGCATCTTTCAAATGAAGGTCACGATATTGTTGTTATTGACCGCAACCCAAAGGTTATTGAGCAGTTAGTAAACTCTTATGATGTTATGGGTATCTGCGGGAACGGTGCGAGCTATGAATTACAGCTTGAAGCGGGAGTTTCAGACTCTGATTTATTCATTGCTGCAACGTCATCTGATGAACTTAACATTCTCTCTTGCCTTATGGCAAAAAGAGCGGGCACAAAGCACACAATCGCTCGAGTTCGTAACCCCGAATATTTAAAACAAATCCCATTCTTCAAAGATGAATTGGGATTAAGTATGATTGTAAATCCCGAGTTTGACGCAGCTAACGAAATCGCAAAGGTCCTTCGTTTTCCCAACGCTATAAATATTGAAACCTTTTATCGCGGACTCGTTGACCTTGTTGAGCTTAAAATTGAGGCGGGCAATCCCCTTTGCGATATGCCCCTCACAGATATTTTCAATAAATTCGGCATCAAAATTCTTGTTTGTGCAGTTCAACGCAAAAATGAAGTCGTAATTCCACGCGGTGATTTTATTCTTAAAGCAGGTGATAAAATTCACATTACTGCACCACGCGGTGTGCTTGTAAGCTTTATGAAGAAGTTGAAGATTTATAAGCATCGCACAAAGGATATTATGATTATCGGTGGCGGAAAAATGGGCTATTACCTTGCCCGTCAGCTTTGCAGTACCGGTGGCTACAATGTAAAAATCATTGAAAACGATATGGACCGTTGCGAAAGGCTTTGTGAAATGTTGCCCGAGGCAAACATTGTTCACGGTGACGGTACAGACCGTGCAATTTTGCTTGAACAGGGACTTGACGGTCAGGATGCATTTGTCGCCCTTACCACCATTGACGAAGAAAATATTATCTCTGCAATGTACGCTTCATCTCTCGGCATCAGCAAAACCGTTGCAAAGGTAAACCGCGTATCTTATCAGGTGCTTGAAAGCATTGGTATGGACAGTGCATTCTCCTCAAAGGCTATTGCCGCAAACAGAATTATTGCTTATGTGCGTGCCCTTGAGAATTCGGGTGAAGAATCAAGCGTGCAAACTCTTTACAAGCTTTTAGGCGGTCAGGTTGAAGCACTTGAATTCAAAATAAACACAGATTTCTGGGGCGTTGGTGTTCCTCTTAAGGATTTGAAAATCAAAAGCGAATCACTTATCACGTGTATAATCAGAAATCACAAGGTTATATTCCCCGGCGGTAATGACAGTATTGAATTAGGCGACAGCATTGTGGTTGTTACAAAAAGCAACCATATAAGCAGTATTAACGAAATTTTTGAATAAGGCGAAAATAAATGAATTATAAAATGGTATTAAAAACCGTAGGCAGACTTTTGTGGGCAGAAGCCGCACTCTTATGCTTACCGTTATTGGTTTCTTTATATTATAAAGAAAATCTTTTTCACATTTATTTAATAGTTATAGGTCTTTTGGCGGGTGCGGGTGCACTTATGAATTTACCCAAGCCTGAAAAACGAATAATTTACGCACGTGAAGGCTTTACAATCGTTTCGCTTTCTTGGATTTTGCTTTCATTATTCGGTGCATTACCATTTTGGTTTTCAGGTGAAATTCCGTCACTTGTTGATGCGATATTTGAAACCGTTTCGGGCTTCACCACAACGGGTGCAACAATACTCAAAGACATTGAGGTTATGTCAAAAAGTTTACTTTTCTGGCGTGCATTTACCCACTGGATTGGCGGTATGGGTGTACTTATGTTTGTTCTTGCGTTTCTTCCGCAAAAGGATATGCAATCAATGCATATAATGAGAGCTGAAGTACCCGGTCCGAGCGTCGGAAAGCTTGTTTCAAAAGCAACAGTAACTGCTCGTATTTTATACATTATCTACACAGTTTTCACTTTGGCGGAAATAATTGCATTGCTTTGCTGTGATATGCCACTTTTTGACAGCGTTACAACTGCGTTCGCAACGGCGGGTACGGGCGGATTTTCAGTAAAGAATGCAAGTATTGCGGCATATAACAGCTTACCGATTGAAATAGTCTGCACATTCTTTATGCTTCTCTTCGGTATAAACTTTAATCTGTTTTATCTTGTTATCATCAAGCAATTTAAGCGTGCTGTTAAAAGCGAGGAACTTTGGACTTATATCGGCATTGTTGCCGTTGCAGTAGGCATTATCACTGTAGACATCTTACCTCTTGCAGATTCTTTCGGCAATGCTTTAAGACAAGCAGGCTTTCAGGTTGCTTCAATTATAACTACCACAGGCTTCGTAACTGCCGATTTTAATAATTGGCCAATACTTTCGCAGTTTGTTATAATTACTTTAATGTTTATCGGTGCTTGTTCCGGTTCAACGGGTGGCGGATTAAAAGTAGGAAGAATTATCATACTTGTCAAATCCGGAATTAGAGAATTAAAGCGTGCAATCAATCCAAGAAAAGTGCAATGTCTTCGTCTTGATAATGCCGTGCTTGATAAAGAAACCGTTTCAGCCACCGGTGTATATTTTATAGTATATATGATGGTAATTGCTGTTTCTATACTGTTGGTTTCGTTAAATAATCTTGATTTTACAACAACATTTTCTTCTGTTATAACCTGCATAAACAACGTAGGACCCGGCTTATCTGCAGTAGGACCCGTTGAGAATTTCAGTGATTTATCTGTATTGACAAAAATTGTTCTTGCAACTGATATGTTAATAGGAAGACTTGAGATTCTTCCAATGATAATACTTTTTATACCATCTACATGGAAAAAAAGCACTTGAGGGATTTACCTTCAAGTGCTTTATCTTTTTATCTCATTTTCTCAAGCTTATTACGATTTGCAACAACAATCAACTTCATTGTCGCTTCAAGAGGTTTAGCGGGGTCAATTTCTGTTGTAACGTCATTATCCTGCTGAATGGCAATTACATTTATTGAGTATTTTTTTCGCAAATTCAACTCTATCAGATTTTTACCTACCCAATCAGGCTTAACATCAAATTCTACCAATGAAATATTGCTTGTGAGCTCAAGAATATCCACAAAGCCGGAGCTTAATAAATTTTTAGCCAATCTTATTCCCGATTCATATTCAGGTAAAAGAACCTTATCCGCACCTACCTTGCTCAAAATTCTGCACTGCATTTCATTGGCACATTTTGTTATTACTGTTTTTACTCCAATATCCTTGCATAGGGTAGTTGCCATTACGCTTGTTTCAAGGTTGCTTGCCACAGCCACAATTGCTGTATCTATATTTGCCATACCCAGTTGTTCTATTGCATCTGCATCCGTTATATCTGCACATTTACAAATAGGGAACTCGCCTACCATATCATTGATAAGGTCTTCATCAGAATCAACTACGAGCACTTCAGCCCCATTTGCAACAAGCTCTTTTGCAACCGCATATCCGTATCTGCCCAAACCGAGAACTGCATAAGAATTATTCGTTTTCATATTGTTCCTTTCCTGAAAAAATTAACCGACGCTAATTTCCTCATACGGTGTTTTAACCGTATTCCATTTTTCTTTTTTCACATTAAGCACAAGTGCCAGAGATATTGGTCCTACTCGCCCAAGATACATTGTAGCAATAATGATTATCTTACCCCAATTATTTAAAGTGGCAGTCAAATTACGTGTTAATCCCACAGTAGCAGTGGCACTTATCGTTTCATACAAAATGTCCACAAGAGATGCATCTGTAACCGTTGCAAGAAGAATTGTGGCTACCAACATAATTGTGAAAGACAAACTAAAAACTGCGATTGCCTTTTTAACTGCTCTTTGATGTATTGAACGATTAAAAGCAGTAATTTCATTCTTGTTTTTTATCATTGAAGATGCCGTAACCAACAGTACCGCGATTGTGACCGTCTTTATACCACCTGCTGTTCCCACGGGTGAACCGCCTATAAACATAAGTATCATCGAAACAATAGCCGAAGCATTTGTAAGATTTTCCTGTGGTACAGTTGCAAAGCCTGCAGTTCTTGTTGTTACTGATTGAAAAAATGACATCTGCAATTTATCAAAGAAGGACTGCTCGCCAAAGGTAAGCGGATTGTTATACTCAAGAATAAAAAAAGCAAACATTCCGCTTAAAATCAGCACCACGGTCATCCAAATTGCAATTTTACTGTGCAAAGTAAGTTTTTTTAAGCATTGATGCCTTTGTTCTTTGAAAAGAGTTGATACACGGATTAAGTCCCACCACACTACATAACCGATACCGCCGATTATAATCAACATACAGGTTGTTATATTGATTATTGGATTTTGTGCGTAATTACACAAGCTGTTTTCCGCTATTACATCAATTCCCGCATTGCAAAAGGCAGAAACCGAATTGAAAATTGAAATCCAGATACCACGCACGCCATATTCGGGCACAAAAACAGTCATATACAGTAAAGCACCAATTCCTTCTACAAGCATTGTGCCTGCTATTACTTTTTTCACAAACTTTACAAGACCTGAAAGGGTATTAAGATTGAATGCATCCTGAAGTAATAATCGGTCAGTTATTCCTATTTTCTTATGCAAGGCAATCATAAAACCCGAAACAACGGTAACTATGCCCAATCCGCCCAGCTGTATAAGGCACAATATTACTGCTTGGCCGAAAACGCTCCAGGTAGTAACCGTAGGCAAAGTTACAAGTCCTGTTACACAGGTTGCAGTTGTAGCGGTAAATAGAGCATCCAAATATGACACTTTTATTCCATCAACAGCACTTATGGGCAAGAAAAGAAGAATGCTTCCCACCAAAATTACTGTCAGAAAGCTAAGCATTATAATTTGCGTTGTAGATAATTTAATACGCTTTTTCTTCATAAAATAAAATTCCTAATAGTAATAATTTGTTTTTCACTTGTTTTTGTAATATTTTTCTATTATAATATTGGCAGAATTGATTATAGCATAAAAATACTTTTATAGCAATAAAATTAGTTATTAAATAAATATGAGGAATAATTATGTTACCAAAAAGAGTTTATGCAAAAGTAAATCTCGACAACATACAAAAGAATATTGAAAAATTAAAGGCAAAACTGCCCGAAAACACCAAAATTATGGGTATTGTTAAAGCCAATGCTTACGGTCACGGTTCAATTCACGTCACAAAATTCCTTGAAGAAATCGGAATATCCCGTTTTGGTGTTGCATCTGTTGACGAAGCACTTGAACTTAAATACAACGGTGTTTGCGGTTCAATTCTTGTCTTGGGAGAGCTTTTTAAAGAAAATGCCCCCCGAGCCATTGCAAATGGTGTTGAATGTACCGTTGCAAATCTTGAAACCGCAAAAAATCTTTCTGCAGTTGCAGTTGCAAGCGGTAAAACCGCGAAAATACATATCAAAATCGACACAGGAATGGGCAGAATCGGTTTTCAGACAAATGAAGAAAGCCTTGCAGAAATAAAAGAAATTCTAACACTGCCCGGCATTGAAGTTGTAGCTATGTTCACACATTTTGCCTGTGCCGACAGTAGTGATAAAACCTCTGCCGAAAAACAAAGAGAGAATTTCATAGATTTCACCGACAAGCTTATTGTAGAGGGCTATAATTTTAAACGTCATTTCTGCAACAGTGCCGCTTCAATGGAATTGAATGGTGATTGCGGTGACATTCTTCGTTGCGGAATTATGATGTACGGGCTTTATCCCTCAGACGAAATGAGCCACGAATTCCCGCTTTTGCCCGCAATGGAGCTCAAGAGCAGTATTTCATTTATTAAAGATGTTGATAAGGACTTTGCAGTCAGCTATGGCTCAACCTTTGTGACAAGCGGTAAAACAAAAATAGCCACTGTACCCGTAGGGTATGCGGACGGCTATCCCAGATATTTGTCAAACAAAGGCGAAGTTATTGTAAAAGGTGTTCGTTGTAAAATCTTGGGCAGAATTTGTATGGACCAATTTATGATTGATGTAACAGATGTGCCCGATGCAATGGTTGGCGACGAGGTAACACTTATAGGTGTTGACGGCAACGAGGTAATCACCGTTGAAGATTTATCAGACCCCGAATATCGTTTCAATTATGAATTCTGTTGTCTGATTAACAAACGAGTTCCAAGAATATATGTAAGAAACGGTAAAATAGTATAAAGAAAAGGACTAAACTTTGAGTTTAGTCCTTTTTCATTCTTCCATTAACTTTTTCATTTCTTCAGCAGAAATTTTTATATATCTTTCATCCGCATATAATGTTGTGGTTGTGTCTTCAAGTTTACTGATGAGTTTTTGTGTATCAATATCAAAGTTAAGAGCTTCTTTGGGGTCATCCTGCGAGTTCTTAGCAATGCAGATAAACTCACCTGTTTCCCAATTCATATCAAAACAACTTGATATTGTTGTAACATCTGATATGTCAAGAAAATCTTCTTGATTATCTATTATTTTTTCATATAAGAATTCAAAAATAGCATCTTTACTGATTTTGATAACTCGATATTCACCGTTAGGAATTGTCTTATTTTCTTTTTTCTTGAACATATTTTACCTCATTAATAAAAAAGTGGAGGAATCCCTCCACCACCTGCGGTGGTCCCCCTCCCTTTGACAAGGGAGGCAAAAGCCCCCGTCATACTGTATATTTACATCTGAAAAATTCCGTATGTAAGACCCGACATAATAAAGCCTGCAATGAGCACACCGAGTGCGATAATCGGTAATGCTCGCTTAAATCGAATGTCAAGAAGAGCCGCCATCAATGCACCTGTCCAACCGCCTGTGCCTGGAAGCGGAATTGCAACAAAAAGAAGCAGTCCCCATGATTTATATTTCAAGACCTTATCTTTGTTCTTTTCTGTTTTCGCCTCAAGCTTTTCAATGAATTTTGCAAACAACTTGAAACGGCGAAGAAAATCGAAAATCTTTCTTATGAAAAGAATAATAAACGGAATCGGCAGCATATTACCGAGATAGCAGATTAAAAATGCCTTGATAAACGGAATTTCCATAAGACGAGCCGCAATCATACCACCACGGCATTCAAGTATGGGGCAAAGTGAAATTACAAAAGCCACCAATTCCTCAGGAATTTTATCCTGCAAAAAGGTCATTATTGCATCAACAATTTGTTCAACCATTAGCCATTACCCCTGTTCTTATTAGATATTCATTAGCTTTTCTCAACAACACTTTATCGTTGGGGAATTTGAGCGAATTCATCGCCTTGTCAAATTTCAACCAAAGATATTCTTCAATTTCTTCACGCTGAATAGTGGTTGTTGTGTCATCAGTAGTTGCAAGAAAGATAATAACCTTTTTCTCAATTCTGCCCTGAATTGAATACTCTGACTTAAATCTGAAATCTGGCATAAAACGAATTCTAATTCCCGCCTCTTCAAGCACCTCGCGGTAAGCGGTTTCTTTTTCGTTTTCGCCACGCTCCATGTGACCTTTGGGGAAGCCCCAATTAAGACTTCTTTTGTTTTTGATGAGAAGGAAACGCACTTCGCCGTTGATTATGCGATAAACAATAGCACCGCAAGAGGATTCATAAAGGCAATTAAGCTCATAAGTGCCCGACTTTTCTGCAAAAGCGATTGCATCTTCAATCTGATGAACGATAAATCTTTTACTTTTCGGTGCAACCACCAAATAGATTCCGCCCATATTTTTTCTTTTAATTACTGCGATTACACGGCCCTCAAAAACTCTGACTCTGTGTGTAACGCCCATTACATAAGCACCCTTGACAGGTGAATGGAGGTCAAGCCCACTCTCAACCGTTCCAAAATTCAATTCGTATGTGAAGTTTTTTTCACTGTCAACGGAGTGCATCGGGTCCGTTATTCTGACCCGTACATATTTACCTAACACATGTATCGACTCCCGAAAAATTAAATTTATAAAGATTTACTTTACAAATTCGTCTTAAACTGTTTATCATTATACATTTTTTCTTTAAAAGTTTCAAGTGCTATAATATTTATTCTTTAAAAATCTTTTAACAACCTGATTTTTTATCATAAAATGATTGAGATTTTTTAAGTTATGTTGTAAAATAACAATATATTGTATTTTAAAAAAGAGAGGTGTACAAATTGGCTGATAACCGTTTTACAAATTTTGACCGCGATTTTGAAGATATTTTCAGTAATTCTTCTTCGGACAACCAATTTGAAGATATTTACAGCAATTCTGCTGACCAACATAAATATGAAGATATTTCGTCTTTTTCTGACAATAATGATGTAAAATCTTCTCACAAATCTTATGAGGATTATTTTAACGATGATTTTACTGTCAAATACAACAGTGCCGTTCAGAACCGTCGCCGTCAGGAAATTTCTTATGAAGATGTAAGTCAGGTTTTTGAAAGTGTATCATCTGAAAATGAACCCCGAAAGAAAAGGAAAAAAAGACACCCTGTAAGAAACACTTTTATCATTCTTCTCTGCCTTGTGATTGCAGGCGTTTCCTGTTTAGGTTTTTACGGGTATCAGACAGTTGATAAAATCCTTTCATCTTTTAATACGGACGAGCCGTTACAAGAAAATCAATATATTGATTCATCTGAACTTTACAGCGACCCCAACCAGACAAATATCTTGTTAATCGGTATTGATGCCCGCAAAGCAGATGACGATTCCCGTTCTGACACAATGATGCTTTTAACCATTGATAATACAAACGGTCAGATTAAGCTCACATCATTCTTACGCGACTCCTATGTTGAGATTGCGGGCAAGAATTGGAATGAAAAACTTAACGCGGCATATTTCCGCGGTGGTGTGCAGATGCTTGTTGATACACTTGAGCTCAATTTCAAGGTGGATATTCCCTACTATATGCTTGTAAATTTTGAGATTTTCACAACAATCGTTGATGAATTGGGCGGTATCACCGTAGATGTTACCGAGCGTGAAAGCGAATATGTAAAGACCTCTAAAAAACCTAATATTCCTGTTGAAATACCTGCCGGCGAAGATGTGCTTTTAAACGGCGAGCAGGCTCTTTGGTATGCAAGAATCCGCAAGCTTGACTCTGACTTTATGCGTACAAAACGTCAACGCAAGGTAATTACAGCAATGGTTGAAAAGGCGTTGCAAACTGAAATTGGTGACCTTATCACTCTTGCCGAAACAGTTGCACCCCTTGTTAAAACAAATCTTACATCTGACCAGATTTTTGATTTGGGTCTTGGTGCACTTAAAGATAAGGCTTATTCCTATGACATTGTTCAGCATCAAGTGCCCGCAGACGGAACTTGGTCAAGCCGTAACATTTCAAATGTCGGTTCAAGTCTTGTAATGGATATGGATGAAAATATAGAGCTTCTTCACTCTTTCCTCTCTGAAAAGCAAGAGGTTGAGAAAAAAGAAGAACCAAGCAAAACTACAGAATAAAAAAACAAAACCTTTGGGGAGGTTTATATTATGAAAAAGGCAAAAATGTCACTTGTATCTGAATTTACAGGTGCAAAAATTGACGAAAGAATTTACGGCTCATTTATTGAGCATTTAGGTCGTGCAGTTTATGGCGGTATTTTCGAGCCTGACCATCCAACTGCTGACGAAGATGGCTTCCGTCAGGACGTTATTGAAAAAGTAAAGAAACTCAACGTACCAATCGTTCGTTATCCCGGTGGTAACTTTGTTTCGGGCTATAATTGGGAAGACGGTGTTGGCCCTGTTGAGTTAAGACCAAAGAAACTTGAACTCGCTTGGGGTGTTACCGAGCCCAATCTTTTTGGTACAAACGAATTTGCAAAATGGTGTAAAAAAGCAAACACCTCTCCTATGATGGCAGTTAATCTTGGTCTTCGCGGTCCTGAAGAAGCAAGAAATCTTGTTGAATACTGCAACCATAAGGGTGGCAGCTATTGGAGTGACCTTCGTCGTTCACACGGCTATGAAGACCCACACAATATCAAGCTCTGGTGCTTGGGTAACGAGATGGATGGTGACTGGCAAATCGGTCACAAAACCGCTGTTGAATATGGCAGAACAGCCGCAGAGGCTGCAAAGGTTATGAAGTGGACCGACAATTCCATTGAAACTGTACTTTGCGGCAGTGCTTCACGTGATATGGCAACTTTCGGTGAATGGGAAGCAACTACTCTTGACCTTGCTTATGATAAGGTTGACTACCTTTCACTTCATATTTATTTTGATAACCGTTCCGATGACACTCCGTCTTTCCTTGCAAAGAGTATGAAAATGGACGAATTCATCAAATCAGTTGTTTGCATCTGCGACTATATCAAGGCTAAAAAACGCTCAAAGCATACAGTCAACCTTTCATTTGACGAATGGAATGTATGGTATCATTCAAATGGTGCTCATGTTGAAAAATGGAGTACTGCACCTCATCAGCTTGAAGATATTTATAACTTTGAAGATGCTCTTTTAGTTGCTCTTATGCTTATGACACTTCTCAAAAATGCAGACCGTGTTAAAATTGGTTGTCTTGCACAGCTTGTTAATGTTATTGCCCCAATTATGACTGAAAATGGTGGTGCTTGCTGGGAACAGACAATTTTCTACCCATTTATGCACTTATCAAACTACGGTCGCGGTTATACTCTTGAGTCCCGTGTTATTTCACCTAAACACGACACAAAGGAATTTACAGATGTTCCCGATATTGAATCAATCGCAACTATGAGTGAAGATAAAGAAAATCTTACAATCTTCGCCGTTAACAGAAATATGGAAGAGGATATTCTTTTCGATGTTTCTCTTCTCGACTTTGACAACTTTGAAGTTCTTGAATGTATTGAAATGAGTGGCTACGGCATTAAAGAAGAAAACAGTGCAATTGCTACTCCTGTTAAGCCTTTCAAAGCACCAAAGCCCGACTTTGACGGCAAAAACCTTACTGCAAAGCTTAAACCACTTTCATGGAATGTAATTAGGCTTGCAAAAAGAAAATGATTGTGATACAATAATTAGGATTTATTATTGCTACTTAAAGAAAGAGTGATTTTATGGCAGCAAAATGTCCCGAATGTGGGCACGAACTTAAAATCTGGAATGTTAAAGCAGAGTGTCCGGCTTGCGGTGCGAACATCCCCAATCACAAGTGGGAAGAAAGACTTGAAAGCGACGCTGATTTTGCAGAACACGCGTTTGCAAAATTTCATTACAAGCTTGCTAACTTCAAAAGTGCAGTTGTAGGCTCAAAACTTCGTATTGTTCGTCTTGTTCTCACTTTTGCACCCCTTATCGCATTGGTTCTTCCCCTTTTCAATTTTAAGCTTACACTCCCATTTTACAGCGGAGAAAAAACAATATCATTTTTAAACTTTGTGCTTGATTATCTTCTCGAAACTGACATCGGCAGTGTATTGAAACTTATTGGTGGCGATGTACTTGGTAACGCAACACTTATGGTTGTTATTGCTTGCGTGCTTATGCTTTTAGCAGTTGTATGCGGTGTTCTCAACTTCTTTGTTCTTCTCATTTCAGGTATCAAGCTTAAATACAGACTCAATATTTCACTTAACATAATCAGTGCAATCTGTTGGGCTGCAGCCGCAGTATTCTTCGTGCTTTTCACAAATGCCTGCACAACTCTCGGCGGCGGTATTGTTACAGAATGCAGTCTTGGTTTCGGATTTATTGTGGGTGTTGTTCTTTTCCTTGTGAATTTCACACTCAATATAATCGTTGGCAAGAGCCTTAAAAAGCAGATGAATGAACAGCCCTCAATGGACGAATTTATCGAAAACGAAATCGCAGAATTGCGTAATCCAAAAGTAACCGCTGAATAAATCGGGTTGCGATTATCAGCGAGATAATTTTTTGTCAGAACCGTCAAAAAACGCAGGCAATACTTTGTGTATTAACGAGTATTTTTGGCGTTTATGACGGAAAAGTAGCCGCTGAGAATTGTAACCAAGATTTAAGAAGTGGTTACAAAAACATAAAATCACAACATATAAAAGTATAACCCTCTCATACATTTGGTATGGGAGGGTATTTTTATGCGAATTGTCACTTTATCTCGTAAAACATTTTTGGGTATTATATGTATTATTATGGGCATTTTTCTTTTTGTATTTGCACTTGTGGGTAAAACTGCAAATGCCTCGGCAAGCAATAAAAAACTGCCCATATATTCGGTTGAAACCGAAGAAAAGAAAATTGCAATCACCTTTGACGCGGCGTGGACTAATCAGGATACCGACGACCTTATCAAGATACTGAAAAAGCATAACGCCACCGCAACATTCTTCATTGTGGGCGATTGGGCAGAGAAATTCCCCGAAAGCGTGAAAGCATTTTATGACGCCGGGCACACAATCGCAAATCATTCCGACACCCATAAAGCCTTTTCAAAATGTACAAGGGAAGAAATAAAAGAAGAAATTGTAAACTGCAACGAAAAACTTGAAAAAATAACGGGAGAAAAGGTCACTCTGCTCCGTGCCCCGTCAGGCGACTACACCAACGAAAGCCTTGAAGTCACCGACAGTCTTGGTATGTATATGATTCAATGGGACAATGACTCTCTTGACTACACGGGGCTTACAGTTGATGAAATTGTGAACAGAATTATGTCGCGGGCACGAAATGGCTCGATTGTGCTTTTTCACAATGGTGTTGACACCACCGCCAATGCACTTGACAAGGTACTTACAGAATTAGAGAAACAAGGTTATTCATTTGTATCAATCAACGACTTGATTTATAAAGAAAATTATTCAATTGACCACACAGGCAGACAACATAAAAAATAGTTATATTTTTACATATTTTTCTTTTTTTTACTTGAATTCTTGTGCAACTTATAGTACAATGGATAACACATTAAACCATAGGGGGATACTTTATGCCGACAACAAGCATTTCAAAAATCAAAACTCATCAGAAGAACTTATATCTTCGTGTTGCAAAAGGTCATTTTGCAACAAGTAGTGCACACAGTAACTATTATATAGATGTTGCCGCACAAAAATCCCGTTTATCCGAAGCAAAAGCAGTTTCACAGGAACTTTGCAAAAACCACAAATACAGTAACCAAATTATTGACACCATTCTTTGTCTTGACGGCACTGAGGTTATTGCAACCTGCGTTGCAGAAGAGCTTACAAAAAGCGATTATGTGAACATCAATGCTCACCAGACTATTTATGTTGTTACACCTGAAATCGTTAACGGTTCACAGATTATTTTCCGCGATAATATTGTACCTATGGTTAAGGGCAAGCATGTGCTTATTACTGCAGTTTCTGTTGCCTCAGGTAACACTGCAAAAGCAGCAATTGAAGCAATTAAATATTATGGCGGTGATGTAGTTGGTGTTGCATCAATTTTCGCTACATCACAAAACTGTGCAGGATATGATGTTAATTCTGTATTTAACCCTAATGACTTACCTGATTATTTCAGCGTTCCCGCACGGGAATGTCCACTTTGTAAACAAGGCAAAAAGCTTGATGCACTTATTAACTGCCACGGCTTCTCTAAACTTTAATAAAACAAAATGCGGGCGATTCGTGAATCGCCCCTACTTTTTATGAGGATATATTTATGACTTTAATCTTTTGTGTTGATAATAATTTCGGCTTGATGTTTAACAAACGTCGTCAATCACGGGATTCTGCGGTGCTTGCAGATATAAAAAACTGCTTTGCGGGTGAGAAAATCTGTATAAGCCCATATTCCGAAAAGATTTTTGACGAGGCGGGTATTGATTATATTCTTTGTGATGATTTCGCAAAATGTGATAATGTGTGCTTTGTTGAGGATAAATATTCACCCGACTTATTGAATCTGGCGGACAAAATTGTACTTTACCATTGGGGTAAGGTTTATCCCGCTGATTTAAATCTTGACACTGACCTGTTGAACACGAATTTCACACTTTGTGAAACAGACATTTTAACAGGCACTTCGCACAATGAAATCAGGAAAGAGGTATATACACGATGAAAAACAAAAAACTGCTTTCGCTCATAGTTATACTTATTGTAGTTGTTACCGTTTTAACCGGAATTTTTGCGGGCGATAAAGATGGCGGCACTAATCAACCCGATTTAAATTCACAACAAGCAATTGCAAACCTTGATGAAATCCCCGAGTTTTCGGGCACAGCTTATGTAGCAATAAATGATAATATCCCCTATTTCACCGAAGAAGATTATACAACCGATTCATACGAATATTACAGTCCCCTTGATAATTTAGGGCGTTGCGGTTTCACAATGGCTTGCATTGGGGAAGACATTATGCCCACGGGCGAGCGTGGTGAAATAGGCCAGGTTAAGCCTACAGGCTGGGTAACCGCGAAATATGATTTTGTTGACGGCAAATACCTTTATAACCGTTGTCATCTTATCGGATGGCAGTTGACAGGCGAAAATGCAAACGAGCAAAACCTTATTACAGGCACCCGCTATATGAATGTAGACGGTATGCTTCCCTTTGAGAATATGGTTGACGACTATATTGAAGAAACAGGAAATCACGTGCTTTATCGTGTAACACCCATCTTCAAAGACGATGAATTGGTTGCCCGCGGTGTGACAATGGAGGCTTATTCCGTTGAGGATAAGGGCGAGGGAATTTGCTTTAACGTATATTGCTATAACAATCAGCCGGGTGTTGAGATTGACTATGCGACAGGTAAAAGTCGGTTGAGTGATACTCCATCAAGCAACGCACCCGCCAATACAGATACCGAATATGTACTCAACACAAAATCAAAGAAAATTCATCTGCCCGATTGCTCATCAGTCGGCAAAATCGAAGAGGGTAATAAAGAAACCACCGATAAATCAAAAGACGAATTGATTGATATGGGCTATGAGCCCTGCGGAAGTTGTAAACCGTAAATGAATGTAAAAAATTAACCGAGTAAGCATTACCTTACTCGGTTTTCTTGTGTGTTAATTGCCGTTGTTAAATGCAAACAACATAATTCTTACAAATTGGGGTTTGTCGAACACTTTGATTTGTTATTTCGGCTCCCTCTGACGAGGGAGCTGTCTGCGAAGCAGACTGAGGGAGAGATTTAGTGAAGATGTAAACTATCTCTCCCTCCGTCTTTGCCTTACGGCAAATCCACCTCCCTCGTCAGAGGGAGGCAATATACACCATTTAATGAGTTCTACAAATTCAAATTTGTTTAATAAAATCGGCGGGAGCAAGCCCCCGCCCTACTATTACATATTCATTTTGCACTTCGCATTCAGAATTCCGCAGTTAAAAGTCTGTCATATTCTTCATCGGTAATCTCGATTACTCCGCCGTGCTTGTAGCCATAAGGGAATGAAACCAATTCAGGACAGCGTTCAAAATGTGCGTCACCGGGAGTTTTTGAAATGAACGGCACATATCCCATTTTTTCTTTCTCACAGCCAAAGAAATCAAGCATAAGACACCATCTGCCATCGGGCAAAGTATAGGTTGTGGGTGCTTCATAAGAGCCTGGTTTGTCAATCTGGCTCATATATTCTTCTAACTCTGCGTCGTGCTCATAAGGTCCGAAAAGTTTTTTCGATGTGGCGTGCATATTCATTGATGGATTGTGTGCATTTTTGTAAAACATGTGATATGTATCGCCGATTTTTCTTATATGAGTGTCAAGAATTTCATTATCCTTTGTAAAGAAAAGTTTTGGCTCGCTGAATGTTTCGAAATCTTTAGTAGTTGAACAATAAATTGACATGTGCTTGAAATTATCTTCTGCCACAGTTGAGCCCCAATGGATTAAATATTCCTCATTTTCTTCGTCGAAGAACACCTCGGGTGCCCACATACAGCCGAAATCGTCACGACCGAAATGCTGGAGTTTTTCTTCACTGAAATGCACCAAATCGTCAGTTTTCCACATTCGAAGACATTTACTGCCCGTGCGGTTTATGTTTGACCAATCGAGCTGAAGATTTTCGTCATAACGATTTGCAACACACAAATCAGTTGTGAGAATTACAAATCCGCCTGTGTGAAGACGAACAATTTCAATATCACGGCAACCCTTTTCGCCAAGCTTTGCAGTTAAAACAGGATTACCGTCATTAACCTTTTCCCAGTTAAGCCCGTCACGGCTAACACCAAAATAAACCTGCTCACCGTCAGGAGTAAATTTCTCTTTAAAATGTGTAAATAAATATGGCATTGCACTCACCCTTTTAATCAATCTTTTTTAATATTTCATTAATTTTTCCAACATCTATTTCTTTTTTTCTTCCTTTTATGGCTATTGTAAGATTATTAGTTTTAAAAATATCCTTTGCCGCGTCGATAATTTGTTTCTTTGATATGTTTTTTAACTCGTCAATATAATCTTTTTCTTCCATTATATGCCTTTCATAAGCTAAATCCCAATTAAGATTTACCGCATTATCCATACGCATTTGATGAACTGAACGCCTTTTCATCATAACAGCATCAAAATCAAATTCACCCTTTTTCAAGGCATAAAAAACATCTATTGCTTTTTCTATTGCACTATAAAGATTTTTCTTATCAACTTCAAACTGAACCTTTATATTGCTTATATTTTTATATTGTTCAAGCGTGCTGTCATAAGAATAAATCAGTGGTGTTTTTTCAGATAGCCCCTGATAAATCAACGCGTCATCATTCTCAAAAAGTGTACTGTAAATTATATCTCTTATTGGCATTGAGTGGCGTGTATTATCAATATCAAAACCAATTTTAACATAGGTCCAATAACTGTTATGCACCGAAACATCGGGTTTTCTGTTAAAAAAGTTTTGTGGCACAGGAGCTATATTTGTATAACCAATATTTTTATCTGATACAGGAATTTTCGAAACGCAATGTACTAAATCGTACATTTGATTTTCGCTTACATCACCTGTAACATAAAAGAAAAAATTATCTTTTGAAATTATGTGTTTTTTGTATTCATTAAGTGCTTTTTGCGATATACGGTCAATCGTTTTGCAGTTGCCAGAAATGGTATTTTCAAGCGAAGTGTCCGCCCACACCAATTTATCATAATAATGTGTAATCGTTCTTCTCTCATCATTTTCACGAATTTCAGCTTTTATTCGTTTTTTCTCCGCCTTAATTTCATCCCCTGATAAATCAAAATCAAGAAATAATTTTGAAATAACATCTAGCAAGAAAGGAAAACTTTCACGAATTCCCGCAAACTCAAACTGAATAAACTCACGATATGTACAACCATTGAAATATAAGCCATTTTTTGAAAGAAGTGTGTAGAAATCCTCACCGTAAAACTTTTTAACATTTCTGAATACAAGATGTTCATAAAGGTGAGCTATTCCGTTATTTTTCTCATTCTCGTACATTGAGCCTGCTTTAATATACACCGAAACGCAGAAGCTATGCATATTGTTATTTGGTTCAACATAAATATCCACACCATTAGCACAATAATGTTGTTCCATAATCCAGCCCTCCTTTTAACTTTATTTTAACATAGTTATAATTGTAAATCAATTTTTTATTTAACATTTTCTGGGATTTGTGCTATACTTATTATATTAAAATCAGGAGAAATACAATGAAACGATTTGCAAAGGTATATGTTGAAATTTCTAATATCTGCAATTTAAGTTGCTCATTTTGTCCTGGTACTGTACGTGTACCCCGACGAATGAGTGCTGACGAATTTGAGATGATATTAAATAAAATTAAGCCTTATACAGATTATATCTATTTTCATCTTCTCGGTGAGCCACTCTGCCACCCCGAGCTCGAAATTTTTTTAAAATTGGCAGAGGATATGGATTTCAAAGTTATAATCACCACAAACGGTACTCTTTTGAACAAAAACAAAGAATTTCTGTTGAATTCAGATTCTCATTATAAAACTGTTATTTCTCTGCATTCATTCGAAGCGAATGATAATAAAAATTCCTTTGAAAATTATCTAAAAGATTGCTTTGAATACGCAAAATCGGCTGAAAATAAAAAAATCGTTGTTCTGCGTCTTTGGAACAACGGCGGGAAAGACAGTTTGAATGATGAAATTTTAAATGTGCTTGAAAATTATTTCCCAAAGCCTTGGAACGAAGAACGAAACGGCACAAGAATAGGAAATAAAGTCTTTTTGCAATATGGCGACAAATTTGACTGGCCTACACTTGAAAGTGATAATACAAATGAAAATATTTTCTGCTATGGGCTCCGCGACCAGATTGGTATTTTAGCCGACGGCACGGTTGTTCCCTGTTGCCTTGACAACAACGGCGAAATAAATTTAGGAAACATTTTTGAAAGTGATTTGGAAGAAATAATTAACTCCCCAAAAGCACAAAACATATATAATGGTTTTTCAAATCGCAACGCCTGCGAAGAATTGTGTAAAAGATGTAGTTTTGTGAGGAAGTTTTAGGAAAATCAATGCGAAGCATTGTATGTAATCCGTCGCAGACGGAATGTAATCACAACGAAGTTGTGTATGTAATCATTTCGCAGAAATGTATGTAATCAATCCGAAGGCAAAATACACCTTCGGTGATGCCATACGCCTACGGCGATTACATACTCGCTAACGCGAGATTACATACCAATCCTTCGGATTGGATAAAAAAATACCAAGTCGCAAGACTTGGTATTTTTTTGGAGGCGACAATCGGATTTGAACCGATGAATCAGGGTTTTGCAGACCCACGCCTTACCACTTGGCTATGTCGCCATATTGACTTTTTTGAAAAAAATAGGACACAAGAAACTGGGAGAATTCTGTGTCCTGTTTTTTATGGAGCGGATGACGAGGCTCGAACTCGCTACCTCCACCTTGGCAAGGTGGCGCTCTACCAGATGAGCTACATCCGCATATTTGGTGCCTCCGATCGGAATCGAACCAATGACACGAGGATTTTCAGTCCTCTGCTCTACCAACTGAGCTACAGAGGCAAAAATGGCGACCCGGAACGGGCTCGAACCGTCGACCTCTAGCGTGACAGGCTAGCGTTCTAACCAACTGAACTACCGGGCCATTTGGTGGGAACAACAGGGCTCGAACCTGTGACCCTCTGCTTGTAAGGCAGATGCTCTCCCAGCTGAGCTATGCTCCCACATCTTTTTGCTGCTGTTTTCAGCGGCTCGTATAATATAACATAGTCATTTTGTTTTGTCAACACTTTTTTTAACTTTTTTTAAAATTTTTTGAAAAAGTTTTTTGAGAATTAAAATTATGATAATTGCATATCTCCGTGAACAAAAATTTAATTCAATAAATTGGGAGTTTGTCGGACTCTTTTAGGATACCCCCCTCAGTCGCTTCGCGACAGCTCCCCCTCAAGGGTGGAGCCCAAGATAGCCTTCCCCCTGCGAGGGGAAGGTGGCACGAGCGAAGCAAGTGACGGAAGGGGGGATTTCAATTATCCCGATAAATTCAAAGTTACAAAGCACTTGGAATACTCAATAAAAGAAAATATAATATTCTTCTTGAAAATATTGGCAAGGGATAGTATAATACTATAATATATGCGACAAAAATATTACTTGTTGCGAAAAATTTTCAGAAAGGGGCGTTTTCTATGTGTGAAAAGCCAAAGTTTTACATCACAACAGCCATTGCGTACACATCACGCAAGCCACACATCGGTAACAGTTATGAAATCGTATTGACCGATGCCATTGCGAGGTACAAGCGAATGCAGGGTTTTGATGTTTTCTTTATGACAGGTACTGACGAGCACGGACAGAAAATTGAGGAATACGCCAACGAAGCTGGTATCAGCCCTAAAAAATATGTTGATAAGGTTGCTGGGGAAATCAAGGGTATTTGCGACCTTTTGAATACAACTTACGACCACTTTATCCGTACAACAGACGATTATCATGAAAAAGCAGTTCAAAAGATTTTCCAAAAGCTCTATGACCAAGGCGATATTTACAAGAGTGAATATGAGGGACTTTATTGTACTCCTTGCGAATCTTTCTGGACTGAAAGCCAGTTAGTTGACGGTAAATGTCCTGACTGTGGCAGAGAAGTTAAGAAAGCAAAGGAAGAAGCATATTTCCTCAAACTCTCCAAATATCAGAAACAACTTGAAGATTTCATCGAGAATAACGAAAACTTCATTTATCCTGAAGCACGTAAAAAAGAAATGCTTAATAATTTCATTAAACCAGGTATTCAGGATTTGTGCATTTCTCGTACATCTTTTAAATGGGGTGTTCCAGTTCCATTTGATGATAGACACGTTGTATATGTATGGTTTGATGCTCTTCTCAACTATATTACAGGTATCGGTTATGACCCCAATGGAAGCAACGAGCAGTTTAACAAGTATTGGCCTGCAGATTGCCATATTATCGGTAAAGACATTGTTCGTTTCCATACAATTTATTGGCCTATTACTCTTATGGCACTTGGTATTCCGTTGCCTAAACAAGTTTACGGACATCCTTGGTTGCTTCAAGGTGAAGACAAGATGAGTAAATCTCGCGGTAATGTTATTTATGCTGACGACCTTACAGAAATTTTCGGTGTTGATGCAGTTCGTTACTATCTTCTTTCAGAGATGCCACACGCACACGACGGTTCAATTACTTACGAAGCAATGATTGACCGCTTCAACACAGACCTTGCAAACACTCTCGGCAACCTTGTTAACCGTACAATCGCAATGCAGAACAAGTATTTTGACGGTGTTGTGCAGGCTCCAACTTGTGCAACTGAATTTGACGAAGACCTTAAAGAAAGTGCTAAAAAGGCACTCCAAGGCTTCGATAAATACATTTCAGAATACAAGATGAGTGATGCAGTTGAATGTGTAATCAATTTTGCACGTCGTTGCAACAAATATATCGACGAAACAATGCCTTGGGCACTTGCAAAAGACGAGGCACAGAAAGAAAAACTCGGCACAGTTCTTTACAATCTTCTTGAGGGTATCCGTGTGCTTTCAGCACTTATCTCCCCTATTATGCCTGAAACTGCAGTTAAAATTGCAGAGCAGTTAAACGTTCCTGCTGCAACTTACGAAAGCATTCAGGAATGGGGCGGACTCACAGCAGGTGTTAAGGTTGGTACTGCAACTCCTCTCTTCTCAAGAATTGACGGCGAAAAGTTAATCGCCGAATTACAGGCTAAAAAAGAAGCAGAAGAAAAGGCAAATGCTCCTGCACCAAAAATCGAGGGACTTGCACCTATTGAATTCAACGACTTTATGAAAGTTGAACTCCGTGTTGCAGAAGTTAAGAATTGTGAGCCAATCAAAAAAGCAAAGAAACTTTTAAAACTCACTCTTGATGATGGTACAGGCACAGACAGAATTGTTGCAAGCGGTATTGCAAAATGGTACAAGCCGGAAGATTTAATTGGCAAAAAAGTTATTGTTGTTGCAAACCTTAAACCTGCAGTTCTTTGCGGTGTTGAAAGTAACGGCATGATTCTTGCAGCTGACGTTACAGAAGAAGATGCAAAAGTAATTTTTGTTGACAAAGATATGCCAAACGGAGCGAGAATAAGATAATGTATCATAACATTTTTGATTCACACGCACATTATGACGATGAGCAGTTTGACACAGACCGTGCCGAACTGCTCGGTTCTTTTAAAGAAAAAGGGATTTCAGGTGTTGTATGTTGCGGAACTAATATAGAAAATTCAAGATTTTCGATTGAGCTCTCACATCAATATGATTTTATTTATTCGGCAGTAGGATTTCATCCACTTGATAATGATAAATATAGTGACGGCGATTTGGAAATAATAAAAGAGTTAGCAAGCGACCCAAAATGTGTTGCTATTGGTGAAATCGGACTTGATTATCACTATGAAAAGGATAGCCGTGAAAATCAGTTAATTCTTCTTGAAAAGCAGATTCAACTTGCAAATGAACTCGATTTGCCCATCATTTTCCACGACAGAGAATCCCATGAGGATACGCTTAATATACTTAAAAAATATAAGCCAAAAGGTGTTCTGCATTGTTTCTCGGGTAGTGTGGAAATGGCAAAAGAGATTATAAAACTGGGTATGTATATCGGTCTTGGTGGTGCAGTTACTTTTAAAAACGCAGTTAAACCTTGTGAGGTTGCAAAGTTTGTGCCAAGTGACAGATTACTCATTGAAACCGACGCACCATATATGACTCCCGTGCCATTCCGTGGCAAGAGATGTGATTCCCTGCACATTCCCTACACAGCGGAAAAAATCGCAGAATTGCGTGGTTGCACTGCACAGGAGATTCTTGATTTGACAAATGAGAACGCAAAAAGATTATTCAATATAAGGTGATATTATGCTTAAACATATTGTAATGTGGAAATTTAAGGATGCAGAGGGTAAAACAAAGGCTGAAAACATTGAAATTGTAAAAAACGGTCTCCTGGCACTTCCCCCACTTATTCCACACATTAAAAAACTCACATTCCTTAAAAATCAAGTAGAATGTGAGAGAAATTTCGATGCACTTTTGGTTGTTGAAACCGAAAACGAAGAAGAATTAGAAAAATACAAGGTTCATCCCGAGCACAAAAAAGTTGCAGGTTATGTTGCCAAGGTAACTGAAAACCGCGGTGCAGTTGATATTTGGGAATAAACTTTAACGGCAGATAACTCTGCCGTTATTTTTTTGCTTAATTGTAAAAATACAGTTTCAAAAATGTCAAACGATTTGCATTATAAAAATTTTTTTGGCAAAACTAAAACAAAAGCAAATGAAAGGTTGATAAATTTTGGCTGAACGTCAAGGAAAATATACATTATTTTTGCCCTCAAAGCCGTCCATTTACGGCTGTGCGGCTGTGGTGGGCAAGACCGAAAGCGAAGGTCCTCTTGCAGAAGAATTTGACCATACTTACGACGACGATACCATTGACGGTTGTCCCTCGTGGGAAAAGAGTGAAAGTGCATTACAGCGTGAGGCAGTAACAAGGGCAATCGCAAAGGCAGATTTATCGCCAAAAGACATTGATTTGATTATGGCGGGGGATTTGTTGGCACAATGCATCGGCACATCATTCGGCATCCGCGACCTTGAAATCCCATTTTTAGGTCTTTACGGTGCTTGCTCAACAATGGCACTTTCAATGGCACTTGCGTCTGTTCTTATAGATTCGGGTGCGGTCAGTAAGGCGGTGGCCTCAACCTCGTCACATTTTGCATCGGCAGAAAGACAGTTCCGCCTACCTCTTGAATACGGCGGACAAAGACCACCATCTGCACAACGCACCGCCACAGCTTCAGGTGCGACGGTAATTGCCGACCACAAAAAAGATACACCCTGCATTGAGGCAGCAATCTTCGGCAAGATTACCGACTTTGGTATTAAAGACGCCAACAACATGGGTGCGGCAATGGCACCTGCGGCGGCGGGGACTATTGCGGACTTTTTAACCGATACAAACACTCAACCTACAGATTATGATTTGATTTTGACAGGTGATTTGGGCAAGGTTGGTGCAGAATTACTTTGTGAATTGCTTGTTAAGGATTACAATTATGATATTTCTGCCGTGCACGGCGATTGCGGACTTATGATTTATGACCTTGAGGCTCAGGATGTTCACGCAGGCGGTTCGGGTTGCGGTTGCAGTGGTGCAGTTGTAAACTCATATATTATGCGAAGATTACGCGAAAAATCTCTTAACAAAGTTTTATTTGTGGGCACGGGTGCACTTCTCTCGCCTACCTCCACACTTCAGGGCGAAAGCATACCCTCAATCGCACACGGAATACTTTTGACATCGGGTGAATAGAATATGAATACATTGATGAATGTTTCTAATGATATAAGCAAAATTATAAAGATTTCTAATATTATAAGGATTATAAATATAGTGAAATCGGCACTGACTGTTGGGATAATAGCCTTTACCGTTTTCAGAATCATAAATATTATGCGTGAAAATTCATAAAAATTAGGACGATTTAAAACCGCTAAATCGTCCTAATTTTTTATTTATATATGCGGAAAAATCGTAGTGATTTGTGTTCCTTTGTATATTTTATTACTGTAACACTTTACTTTGCTAAATTTTTTCAAAAAAAAGGGTTTACATTTGTCAAATTGTGTTGTATAATAACAATAAATTTTTTGTTAAAGGATGGTTTCTATGGAAAACGGACTTAAGAAACAATATGGGCTTTTAATGGCTATCTGCATGGTTGTAGGTACTGTTGTAGGCTCAGGTGTTTTCTTCAAAGCTCAAGCAATTCTTCAAAAGACAAACGGTGATATGCCACTTGGTATTCTTGCATGGATTGTCGGCGGCGTTATTATGATTTGTTGCGTTCTCGCATTCTGCGTTATGGCTCAGCGTTACGAAAAGGTTAACGGCCTTGTTGACTATGCCGAGGCAACAATCGGTAGCAAATACGGTTATATGATGGGTTGGTTTGCAACAACAATCTATATGCCTGCAATGACATCTGTTCTTGCTTGGCTTACAGCAAGATATTTCCTTACATTCCTTGTATCTGTAAATCCTGATTTACAGCTCGCAGGCGACCCTGTAACAGGTACAGAAACATTCTTGCTTGCAGGTTTCGTTCTTATTGCAGTTTTTGCAGTTAACACACTTTCTTCAAAACTCGCAGGTAAACTTCAGATTAGTGCTACATTCATTAAATTTATCCCACTTCTTTTGATGGCAATTGTTGGTACAATCTATGGTCTTACACACGACATAGCTGGTGCTCCTGTTGAGGCTGGTACTTCAATGCTCGGTGCTAACTTTGCTACAAGTGCCGGTGATATGTCACCTCTCTTTGGTGCTGTTGTTGCTACTGCTTTCGCTTATGAGGGTTGGATTCTTGCTACATCAATTAACTCAGAAATCAAAGATTCTAAAAAGAATCTTCCTATCGCTCTTGTAGTTGGCGGTATCATCATCATTGCAATTTACCTCTTCTATTACATTGGTGTTGCCGGTGGTGCTCCTGTTCAGACTCTTATGAACGAAGGTACTGCTCCTGCATTCACAACTGTATTCGGTAATGTTCTTGGTAACATTCTCAACCTCTTCGTTGCAGTTTCTTGTCTTGGTACACTTAACGGTCTTCTTATTGGTACAATCCGTGGTATGTATTCACTTTCAGTTCGTAACATGGGTCCAAAGGTTGAACTTATGAAACAGATTGACCCTGCATCAGGTATGCCTTCAAACTCTTGTATCGTTGGTCTTGTTATCGTTGGTGCATGGCTTGTTTACTTCTACGGTGCAAACCTTACTGCAACACCTTGGTTCGGCAAATTCAGCTTCGACTCATCAGAGCTTCCAATTATCACAATTTACGGACTTTACATTCCAATGTTCATTATGTTTATGAAGAAAGAAAAAGGTCTTTCACCTGTTAAGAGATTTGTTCTTCCATCACTTGGAATTATCGGCTCTGCATTCATGGTAATCGCTGCTATTTACTCACACGGTTATGTTCCTTACATAACAGCAAAAGAAGCAGGTGCAGGTTTCTCTTGCCCGGTTCTTTTCTACCTTATCGTGTTCGTTGTAATTATGGCAATCGGTCTTGCATTTATGAACCCCAAGAAAAAGGCAAAATAATTAAAAAATATATACTTTCAGCCTGTAAGGTAAAATCTTACAGGCTGTTTTATTTTGTATGTTATTGAATTTACAGTAATCTTCATATATAATATTGTTATATTATTTGGAGGTGTTGCCGATGAAAATTTATAACAATGTAACGGAGTTGATTGGCAGAACTCCCCTTTTAAAACTTTCAAATACAGAAAAAGAACTGAATCTTAACGGGAATATACTCGCAAAACTTGAATATTTCAATCCCGCGGGCAGTGTTAAAGATAGAGTAGCTATTGAAATGATTGAAGATGCAGAAGCACAGGGACTTCTCAAAAAAGGTTCGGTAATTATTGAACCCACAAGCGGTAATACGGGCATAGGGCTTGCAAGTGTAGCTGCCGCAAAGGGATATAAGCTTATTATCACAATGCCCGAAACAATGTCAGTTGAGAGAAGAAAACTAATTTCTGCTTACGGTGCAGAATTAGTGCTTACTGACGGCAGTAAAGGTATGAACGGTGCTATCCTAAAGGCAGAAGAATTAGCAAAAGAAATTTCCGACAGTATTGTTGCGGGTCAGTTTGTAAACTATGCTAATCCGCAGGCACACCGCAATACAACAGGCCCTGAAATATGGGCGGACACCGACGGCAAGGTTGACATTTTAGTTGCAGGTGTAGGCACGGGAGGAACAATCACGGGCACGGGCGAATACCTTAAATCGAAAAATCCGAACATTAAAATCGTAGCAGTTGAGCCTGCAGATTCCCCTGTTCTTTCGGGAGGTAAAGCCGGTGCACACGGACTTCAGGGAATCGGTGCGGGATTTATCCCCCAAGTGTTGAATACCGAAATTTATGATGAAATTTTTACGGTTTCAACCGACGAAGCTTATACCAGCTCACGCGAGCTTGCAAAACGCGAGGGTGTGCTTGTGGGCATTTCATCGGGTGCGGCACTTCACGTGGCAATCCATCTTGCAAAACAAGAAGAAAATGCAAATAAAAATATTGTAGTTCTTTTACCCGATACGGGTGAACGGTATTTATCAACAGAATTATTTTAGTAAAAAAGAAGGTCATTCTGAGCGTAGCGAAGAATCTCTATAGCAGATTCTTCGTCACTTCGTTCCTCAGAATGACCTTTAAAATTATAACTTTTTATCCTTATCAAGCGATGCTTTAACCGCATTCATTACCGCCGTGTCAAAGCCTTCATTCTGCAATGTTGCAACACCCTCAATGGTTGTTCCGCCGGGTGAGCAAACGCTGTTAATAAGTGCCCAAGGATTATTTTCTTTATCTTCAAGCACCATTTTAGCACTACCCAAAACCGCCTGAGCACATATTTTAAGTGCTTCATCCTTTTTCATACCGTTCTTAACCGCTTCGCGAGCCATTGCGTCGATAAACATAAAAGAATACGCAGGCGAGCACCCTGCAATTACGCCGAATAAAGCAAACTGACTTTCGGGTATTTCTGTGACCTCGCCAAAAGAACGGCAAAGACCTTTTACAAAATCAAGTGCCTTATCGTTTGCAAAGACGTTTTTGCAAACCGCACTCATTGACGCACCAACCTTTGCGTTGATGTTTGGCATAACACGAATAATCGGTGTGTTTTCATTTAAAAAACCGCCAATATATTCAAGCGTTTTACCTGCACCGATTGACACCACAACTGCATTTTTATTAATGCACAATTTAATCTGTGGTAAAACCGTGGGAAAAATCTGCGGTTTAACTGCCAAAACTACAAATTCGCAATTTTTGGCAAGCTCTTCGCAAGAATTACAGATTTTTACTCCGTACTCTTTACCCAAAAGGTCCGTCTTTGCAGTATCCACATCAAAAACGCAGATATTTTCACCCTCAACAAATTTTGAGGACACAGCACCGCCGATTATGGCACTTGCCATATTGCCACAGCCGATAAAACCGATTTTATGCATAATTATTCAACATCGGATGTGCAGTGTGCACACTTTGTTGCATCAATAGCAATTTCGCTCTTACAGAATGGGCAAACCTTTGTTGTTGGAGCAAGCTCTTCTTCAACAACTTCTTCCTTTTTCTTGCCAAGTGTTGAAAGCTTGTTAAGACCTTTAACAAGGAGGAAGATAACGAACGCCATAATAAGGAAGTCGATAATTACTGCGATAAAGTTGCCGTATGTAAGAATTGCTGCACCTGCTGCAGTTGCTTCTTCAATTGATGCATATTCGCCACCGTCAAGAGCAATAAATTTTGTTGCAAAATCTGCACCCTTCATAATAAGGCTGATAAGTGGCATAATGATGTCGTTAACAAGAGATGTTACGATTTTTTGAAACGCACCACCGATAATAACACCGACTGCAAGGTCGATTACGTTACCACGCATTGCGAACTCTTTAAATTCTTTAAGAAATCCTTTCATTTGAAAAATCCTTCTTTCTTTTTATTTGATTATAATTATATCATTATTTTTATAGATTTCAATATTATTTTACTCCCGTTAAATCAAAATCGGGTATATATTTAGTTTGTGATGACGATTTTTTCTGCATAAAACCATTTTGAAGCCCTATATCCAAAAAGAAATCTACAACCTTGTTGTATTCGGCGGTGGTAAGTCTGCGATTCAACTCCTTAAAATCTGCTATATTTCCATAAGGTGTGTACTGACTCATAAGGCTTATATATGTATCTTTCGGAAGATTTTCGCTTATCCACAAAAGAATATTTTTGCTTTCTTGGACATTGGCAGGAAGAATTAAATGACGAATTATCAACCCTTTCTGGATTATACCGTCTTTTATTACGGTTTTCGGTTGTTGACGGTGCATTTCAAGAATTGCCTTACTTGCTTTTTCAAAATAGTTGGTACATTTTGCATATTTCTGTGATTTCTCGCTACTGAAATATTTAAAATCAGGCAAATAAACATCAATAAGACCTTCAAGTCGTTTTAAGGTTTCAACGCTGTCATAACCTGAACTGTTATACACAACAGGAACTTTCGGCTTGTACATTGCTAACGTTTCAATTATAATGTGTGAAAAGTGAGTGGGATTTACAAAATCAATGGTATGGACTCCTTTGTTTTCAAGCTCTTTTATGATTTCAACAAGCCTTTCAGTTGTGATTTGTTCGCCCTTGTTTTCATGGCTTATGGGGTAATTCTGACAGAAACAGCATTTTAAAGAGCAACCCGAAAAGAAGATTGCACCTGTGCCCTTTTCACCGCTTATGCAAGGCTCTTCCCATTTGTGAATATCTGCACGGGCAAGGACAGGCTTTTCAGGCATTTTGCAAAAGCCGTTGCCAATATATTCAGTTCTTTCTGCATTGCAATTTCTCGGACATAAGTTGCAAATCATATTTTCATCACCATACCGAATCAGCCTCCCTTGTTAAAGGGAGGGGGACCGCCAAAGGCGGTGGAGGGATTCACATAATAATCAAACGAATCCCCTCGCCACTTCGTGGCCCTCTCCCCTTTGACAAGGGGCGCTTTTCACATCACTCTAACCCGCAAATATAATCTAATGTTACATTAAAATAATTTGCATATTTTACAAGTACATTTATAGGAATTTCTCTTTGATTTTTTTCATAATAACTCACTACTCGTTGAGTAATTCCTAAAGTTTCTGCAAGTTCCAACTGAGTTAAATCACGGTCTTCTCGTAATTCTTTAATTCTTTCATTCCAAATCATAATATCACCCAACATTATTATACATAGTTTAATTTGTTCTATTGACTTTTAGATTAAATTGTTCTATAATATAATTGAGGTGATAATTATGGAAAAAATCTGTCGTAATTGTGAGCATTACATTCGTCATTTTGTTTTCTTGGGTAAGTCATTTTCTCCAATCGACCACGGTCATTGTACATACCCCATGCTTAAAAATCGTGAAGCGGACTGCAAGGCTTGTAAATATTTTGAAGAAAGAAAAAAGGATGACATAATACAGGTTACAGAGATAAGAATAGAACATAAAATTATGTAGTTGGGCTTCTCCTCGAGGAGAAGCTGTCGAGCGTCAGCGAGACTGATGAGGTGGAATTTGTGCTGACAACCATTATCAATTACACCTCATCCGTCACTTCGTGACACCTTCCCCTCAAGGGGAAGGCAAAACACTAAAATTACTTGCTAATTATACTTTTTTGCAGTATAATATTTTCATTGATTATGCGAGGTGATACTATGCTTCTTACAATGGATATAGGAAATACCAATATAAATATCGGTCTTTTTAAGGGCGATGACCTTTATGTCAGTGCAAAGATTGCAACTGAAAGGCAGAAAACCGATGACCAGTATGCTATGGATTTCACTAATATTTTTGTAATGCATAAAATTAGCTTTGAAGAAATAAACGGCGTTGTAATTTCTTCTGTTGTGCCTGAAATTACTGAATCAGTAAAAAGTGCCATTAAAAAACTTACCGGCAAAGATGCTTTAATTTTATCTCCGGGAGTTAAAACAGGTCTTAACATTTTAATTGACAACCCTGCACAGTTGGGTGCTGATTTGGCGGCAGGTGCAGTTGGTGCAGTAGCAGAATACAACTTACCCGCATTTGTCGTTGACCTTGGTACTGCTACAAAAATTTGTGCTATCGACAAAAACCGTGGTTTCCGCGGTTGTATGATTGCCCCCGGTGTGCAGATTTCACTTAAAGCACTTACGGACACAAGCTCGCTTTTGCCCACAATCAGTCTTGAACCGCCTAAAAAGGCTTGCGGTACAAACACAGTTGAGAGTATGCAGAGCGGTGTTGTGCTTGGCACTGCGGCTATGATTGACGGTATTCTTGATAAATTCGCAGAAGAACTTGGCGAGCCCGCATCAATTATTGCAACAGGCGGTCTTTCATACTTCTTATCCCCTGTCTGCAAAAGAGAAATCATCTATGACCGTCACCTTATCCTAAAGGGACTTAAAGCAATTTACGAAAAGAATAAATAAATAATATTTCATCAAATATTTGCATTGTATCCGTTAGGAACAGTAGCAAGGAGGAATATATAATGAAAACAACAAGAGCCACAAGAAAAGCGAAGACCCTTTTTCTTGTGCAGAACGCAGTACTTGCAGGAATTGTGGTGCTTATGGCATTTACGCCTATCGGCTACCTTAAATTAGGTGCCGTGGAAATGACCTTTATTATGCTCCCCGTTGCAGTAGGTGCGATTACCCTTGGTGAAAAATCAGGAGCATTTTTAGGGCTTGTATTTGGCATTTCAAGCTTTATTCAATGCTTTGGTATGTCGTGGTTTGGCACACAGCTTATGACATTCAACCCTGTTTTCACATTTATCACGTGTATTGTGCCAAGAGTACTTATGGGTTATCTTTGCGGAGTGATTTACAAATCACTTCCAAAAACAAAAAAGGGAATTGCAGTTTTTATTGCAAGTCTTTGTGCACCGGTACTTAACACAGTCTTCTTCATAGCATCAATTATGATTTTCTTTAGTAAAAGCGATGTTATAATAAGTATGCGTGAGGGCTCAGAAAATCTCATATTATTTTTGATTGCCTTTGTGGGACTTAACGGGTTATTAGAAATTATTGCGACCACTCTTATCGCACCGCCAGTTTCACTTGCAGTTGAAAAGGCAATAAAGAAATTTAAGTAAAAAATTACCGCTCGATTTCAAAATCGGGCGGTTTATTTATATATACCAATACTAATTACAAGTCGGTCCTTTTTGGTATGGCGAAGAACACCATTATAAATAAATCTTCCAAATCCACGCACAGAAATTTTATCACCAATATCTGCAACCGCTGAAGGCCTTGCTTCTGCCTTGCCGTTTATAAAAACTCTTTCGTGCTCAAAATAGGGTAAAACCTTACTGCGTGAAAGATTATAAACTGCAGATATAATCACATCAAGCCTTTCTGAAGATACAATCAGCTCAATATTTTCGGGTTGTGGCAACACATTTTGCGGAATTTTATCAGTTATTCTGCATTCAACCGTTGTGTGCTTTACCTGCGTAAGATTTTCGAGAATATAATCGGCAATTGTGTCAAGGCAGAACAAATAACCGCAATTTTCACTGATTATTATATCCCCCAACACCTCACGGCGAATTCCAAGGCCCATAAGCGAGCCTAAAAAATCACGGTGAGTAAGGTTATCGGCGAATTTCTGATTTACGGGTGAAATCATAATGCATTTAATCGGATAATCCTTGTTATCTTCAAAGTATTCACGGTCACCAAAGCATGCAACATTTCGCTCTGCCCCCTCGTAACCGCCCCAAAGTGCTACGCTCACAGGAAAACGGCAACAATAAAGCTCGGATATTTCAGAAACACCGAGAAAATCAGAATATATGCAGTATCCACGCTCATTTGAACGGGAAGCCAAATCTTCAAACCGTTTTTGTTTGTCAGTCATTTTTTGTCACCTATTGATTAAAAGGTCATTCTGAGGAGTAAAATGACGAAGAATCTCCATAATTAGTTCGCTTTTGTTGAGATTCTTCGCTTTGCTCAGAATGACACCGATAAAGTCAGTTGTTCAAAAACCCTATAATTCCATCCTTTGAATTGACAGTAATTTTCCCCTGTGCAAAAAAATCTCGTCCGCCACCCTTACCATTGAAGGCTTTATTGAGTTCTTGCACCGTTTCACGCACAATATTTTCTTTACTTGCCACGGTATAAATATAATTATCACCGTCGGTATTTGAGAAAGCATAACAATATGCAAATTCATCAATAAGAGTATTAGAGCAACTACGCAATTCGTCATAAGAAGCATTTTTAACGAAAATGCAAACACCGTCATTTACAATGTGCTTTTCCATCTGCGAAAGTGCCAATTCAGCAGAAAGTTTTTTGTTCTCATATTTCGCAGTATTCAGTTCACCATAAACTCTCTCTACAACCTCTGCGGTTTCTGTTCTCTTTGCAGAGAGCAAATTCATAATTGATTTGTTGGAATTATGAAGATTGCAATAATCCTTAAAAGCCAAAAGTCCCGCAACCATTTCCATTCTTGTGCCCTTTTTATATGGGATAAAATTCAGAATTTTTATAACACCTATTTCGCCCGTGCTTGCCACATGTGGTGCACAACAAGCACACAAATCATAACCTTCAATCTCAACAAGACGCACATTTTCTGTAATATCAAGTTTACTGCGATAATCATAATTTACAAGCTCATCGGCTAATGGGAACAAAATATTGATTTTTTTATTGGCATAAATCGCCTTGTTTGCCTCGAGTTCAATTTTTCTTATATCTTCTTCGGTAAGAGAACCATCACAATCAAGAGTTACAACACTATCGCCTAAATGAAAACCCACATTGTTGTAACCGTAAAGATTATGAATTATGCCCGATACAAGATGCTCGGCAGAATGATTCTGCATTCGCAAAAAGCGGGTGTCCCAATCAATTTCGCAGGTTACTCTTTTGCCCGCTTTTAACGGCTTATCGGTTTTATGGTAAACTATTTCGTCTTTAATCTGAACATCAAGCACATTTACATCTTCAATTTTGCCTGTGTCAGCACCCTGTCCGCCACCCTCGGGGGCAAATGCAGTCTGGTCAAGCACGACAGAATAAAAACCGTCTTTTTCTTCGCAAGAAACAACCGTTGCAGCGAATTCTTTTACATAAGAATAAATATCATACATTTTAATTGTGGGAACAGCCATAAAAACACCTCAATAGGATTATACTAAACATCAATAATTTTATCAACTGTTTATTTCTGCTTGTGAGAATTTAATCCGATAAATTTGAATTTGTCAAAAAAATACGGCGGAAGCACCCTCCGCCGTACAACTAATTGTTTTTTAGAAAATACAACCTGCAACTATATTTAGAACTTCATCCATCATAACAGCACCGCCGTCAATTGCAGGTGATTGAACAAGCATCAAGATTGCAATAACTATTCCTGCAACAGCACAGACCACGAACAAAATTAAAGTAATAACAAACATTGCCGCTGAAAGTTTGAGAATACTATGGCTGATTTTTTCTCGGTTTTCATAAGGTGTAAGATTAACAAGACAACCAAGGAAAAATCCCAATACAGGAACAAAGAATGCCGTAACCTTCATCAAAAACGAAACTACTCCGGGCATTTTCCCGTATTTTACTGAAACCTGCGGCGCCTGATTGTACACGGGCATTACCGGTTGAACCGGCGGTGCCTGATATGTAGCCTGAGCATTTTCTACTGATGTGTAATTATTTTCCATTTCAAATCCCCCTTTTATTTGGTGATTCCATTATATACCACAATTCTACAGAATTCAACAAAAAAATACCGCGAGCCGAAAGACACGCGGTACTATAAAATCGAATTCTTAAAACTTTTAATTTGAGTTGTTTTTTTGTTAGGCAATCTCACGGAGCCGAAGCCGTATATTGATACTGCGAGGCGAGAGTGAGGAAGCATAACGGAAAAAGAACCAAATTAAGCCTTATTTGCTGAACCAAAGAGTTCAATCTTTTCACGTACTGTAGCCTTGATTGCTTCGCAACCGGGAGCTAAAAGCTTTCTTGGGTCAAAGCCCTTGCCCTGAAGGTCCTTACCTTCTTCAATGTACTTTCTTGTTGCTTCCTGGAATGCAAGCTGGCATTCTGTATTAACATTGATTTTTGAAACGCCGAGAGAAATAGCTTTCTTAATCATATCAGCAGGAATACCTGTACCCCCGTGAAGAACAAGTGGCATTGTGCCTGTTTCTTCCTGAACTGCTGCAAGAGTTTCAAATGAAAGACCTGCCCAGTTTTCAGGATATTTACCGTGAATATTACCGATACCTGCTGCGAGCATTGTAACACCAAGGTCAGCAATCATTTTGCATTCTTTAGGGTCAGCACATTCGCCTGCACCAACAACGCCGTCTTCTTCACCGCCGATTGAACCAACTTCTGCTTCAATTGAAAGACCTTTTTCTTCACAAATTGCAACTAATTCTTTTGTCTTTGCAATGTTCTCGTCGATTGGATAGTGTGAACCGTCAAACATAATTGAGCTAAAGCCTGCTTCGATACAAGCCTTTGCACCTTCGTATGAACCGTGGTCAAGGTGAAGAGCAACAGGAACTGTAATGTTAAGTTCTTCAAGCATACCCTCAACCATACCTACAACTGTTTTGTAGCCACACATATATTTGCCTGCACCCTCAGATACACCGAGGATAACAGGAGAATTCATCTCTTGTGCTGTAAGAAGAATTGATTTTGTCCACTCAAGGTTATTGATATTGAACTGACCTACTGCGTAATGACCTGCTTTTGCTTTTGTAAGCATTTCTTTTGCATTTACTAATGGCATAATTTTATACACTCCTATAAAAATTTATCGCAAATATTATAGTACACATACACCTAAATGTCAACAAATTAACAAAATAATAACCTCTGAATAGTATAAAAAGAGGTGGTATTATGAAAAAGTATTTCGGGAATGTTCTTTGCAGTAAGGGTTACTTGAGTGCATACAATACAATTTACAAAAAAGACCCAACCGCACAGGTTTTTTTAATAAACGGCGGTGACGATTTTGAGCGTGCCATATTTTTTGAAAGACTCATAAAAAATCTTCGCGGATTTAATATTACCCTTTTTAATCCTTTTTATGACGAAACCGCAGACGGAATATACATAGAAAACCTTAATACTTATATTTTATCTGATGGCGGTTATAACAGAATTTCGCCCTTGCTTTCGGGCGGTTGGGAAAAGAATTTTTCTGTTGTGAGCGATAAAAATTATCCACTTGATTTGCGACGCGAGGTGCTAATTTTAAAGGCAAAAGAGAATAATCACTATAAAAATGCTTGCGAAATACTAAAAAACTCCTACCGTGTACGCGAAAAAATTCACGGTGAGGTGGCAGAATTTTTAAATGATGACAAGCTTATAAATTACATTAACCGATTTTGCTCACGATATTTGCGAAATTCCAAAAAGAAAAAAGACAGTAAAATAAGACTTTTAAGTTCATTCACGCCCCTTGGTCTTCACACTCATTACAACACCCTGTTTGAGCACACAGAAAAAACCGTTGAATTCAACGATAAATCGGGGTTTGCAGGCTCGGTTTTTCTTGGTGTGTTAAAGGATTGGGCGTTGAGAGAAAAAGTCCCCGTAACAATGAGCCCTGCATATTTTTCAAGCGATATACCCCATATTCTGATTTTTCCAACTATTGATTTGAGTGTGATTGTTGCCGACGATAAACATAAAATACCCTTTACCCCTACCGAAAAAATTACTGCAAACCGATTTTTGACCGATGAAAATGTGCTTGAACTTGAAAAAATCAATGTACTTATTTCAGTTGAGAATAAATTGTTTGATAATGCAGTTTTATCACTTTTTGAAGGTCGAGATTACAGATTTAAATATAATAATCTGCTGAAAGGATATACAAATACCGACGAGGCAATAGAGAATGCAGATAAATTGACAGATAGATTGTTAAATTAAAAAGTCTCCCTTTTTATACATTATACGTCTTAACATTTAATCAGCTTTTTAACTAATGGGATTTTCGATAACACAAAACAGATAATAAAAGAAATTATTGCAGTTACCGAAAATTCAACCACAATCTTTTCAAATGCATTTTCAAAATCAATCGTATAAAATCTTACAAAATAAAGAACTATTACATGTATAAGATAAACACCAAAAGTTAATTTTGACATTTCTGTCAAGACTCCTTTGATTTTCCCGAAATCCCTATCCTTTAAAGCATAATAAAAAAACATAAAAAATGCAACGCCAAAAAGCAAAACCGTGACAATATCCTCAAAATGAAAAGTTGCCTGCATATTTTTCCCTTGTTGTGCATAAAACCAGTTTAAAAACACCGTTAAAAAAGCTCCTATTGCACCAAACAGATAAATAATTATTCTATATGCTTTTTTTATGTGGATATTCACCACATACCAACCAGCAATAAAATATGTAAGATATACACCTACAAGGGGAAATTTGATTTTATCCATCAATGGCGTAAGCCAATCTTTTTCAACAACATATTCCATTAAGAAAAAATTCGCAAATTTAATGGTAAAACAGATTACAGTGGAAATTAAAAGCAAATACGATATCTGTTTTTTGTTTTCTTTCTTTACAAAAGTTCTTAAAATCGGTACAAGAAGATACAAACCAATTATCATATACAGATACCATAAATGATAATGACCATAAACAAATCCGTTAATAAACTTTTCCACATTAATGTCATTACCCTTATTGAACGGAACAAAGATGTAAAAGAAAGAAGCATAAATAAACGACCATATAATTAACAAAGCAAGCATTACACCTGCATATTTAAAAGATTTTTTTGCAGGCATATTCTTGTTTTCATCAAGCATCAATGCACCTGAAAGCATTATGAAAACCGGTACGGCAAAACGAGTTATTCCGTGAAACAAATTGCCCCAAAGGAATTCTACAGATTGTAAATCTTTAACCACAACTTGACGTGCGGCAACATGAATCATTATAACACCAAGGACCGCAAAAATACGAAGAAGGTCAAAAGCATAAATCCTTGTTTTATTTTTAATCGCTTTATCCATTTGTACACCCCTTTAAACTTCATATATAATATTTTATAACAAAAAAAACACGAAGTCAATGGATATAAAATCGGCGGAGGCAAACATAAGCCTACACATAATTATGTCATTTTTATTTTCATATTAAAGCACACCTTTTACGCATACCTTTTCTTTATCACAAAAATAACATACATCTTTTTGCATTTTGACATCTTTTTCTGTTAAATCCAAATTGTGCACAGAATTATAATGGTCAAGACATAATCTGCTATCAATTTCGGCAATAAGAGATACACGGTGGTTGCTTATAAGTTCTATTATTTGTTTGTCTGTAATTTCTCGCATTAAAATCGCCCTTCGTTTTATCCTACTTGGTACGATTTTATCCTCTTTTAAAGTATTTGTCAATATTTTTGCTTATAATATCTTACACAAGGGGTTGATATTATGAATACGAAGCCTGTGAAACCATTGAAAAACAAAATAAGCATTACAGTAGATTCTGATATTCTTGAAAAAGCAAGAGAAATGGCAGAAATGGACGACCGTTCACTTTCTCAATTCATAAATATCGCTTTGAAAGAATATGTTAAAAAATTAGAGAACAAGAACTGATTTCAGGGATGTTGATTATCAACATCCTTTTTTATTTTATGAAAAAAGTTAGACAAATTGGGGTTTGTCGGGCTGTTTGCCCCCCTTCCGTCACCTTCGGTGACACCTTCCCCTCGTAGGGGGAAGGCTATGTTGGGCTCCACCCTTGAGGGGGAGCTGTCATTTTCGCAGAAAATGACTGAGGGGGGTATCCTAAAAGAAACCGACAAATTCAAATTTTCCCAACAAAAATGGCGGGGTGTTTGACCCCGCCGTGAAGTTAGATTTTTATTTATATCTCTCACAAAGATATTTCATTGCAATATGATAACCCTCAAGGCCTTTGCCGATGATATGCTCTTCGCAAGCCATACCCGCATAAGACACCTGACGGAAATCCTCGCGTTTTGTCACATCTGAAATGTGCACCTCAACTGCGGGAAGCCCTACCGATTTGAGTGCATCTAAAATCGCAACGCTTGTATGGGTGTATGCCGCGGGGTTAATTACAATACCGTCGTATTCGCCGTAAGCCGCTTGAATTTCGTCAACTATTGCACCCTCATGGTTTGATTGAAAGCATTTCACATCGCAACCAAGTTCATTTGCCCACTGCTCAATATCGCAAAGCAAGGTTTCATAATTTTGGCTTCCATAAATACCCGGCTCACGGATACCCAGCATATTGATATTCGGTCCGTTTATTACAAGGATTTTCATAAGGCATTTATCTCCTTTATAATTCTGTCGGCTACTTCTTCAACCGTGCCGTTGCCGTCAACTTCAATGTCTGCAAATCTACGGTAAAGTGGCATTCTTTTCTCGTAAAGTGCCTTTACCCCGTGGAGTTGTGAAAGCGGACGATTATCCGTTGGCAACAAATCTGCATCACGATTGATGAAAACCATTATTCCGTTCTGCTTTAAGGGTGCATAGTTTTCTTCTCGCGTAATCACTCCGCCACCTGTTGCGATAATCTGGCTTTTCTCTCTGCCCACAAGCATTACCGCCGCATTCTCGCAATTTCTGAAATGCACTTCGCCGAATTTACCGATTATTTCGGGAATTGGCATATTTTCAACATTTTCAATCATTTCGTCGGTGTCAACAAGCTCTTTTTGGAGTTTTTCTGCAAGCACCTTGCCTATTGTTGACTTGCCGCAACCCGCCATACCGATAAGCACAATATTGCACATCTGCATCTGCAAGGCTTTTTCAATTTTTTCACAAATCGAAGTGTCAAGCTTTGTATCAAAAAAGATTTCGTGTGCTTTTTTTGCCTGTGCCACAAGCATTGAAAGTCCTGCGGAGCAAGGAATTTTTCTCTCTTCTGCATCTAAAATCAGTTTAGTTTTAAGGGGATTATACACCACATCAAGCACACCGCTGAGATTTTTGAAATCGTCAAGATTTACAAGAGATTTAAGGTTGTTGGGGTACATTCCCACGGGAGTTGTATTGACGATAATCTCGCCGTCAAAATGCAAATGCAAATTTTTATAGTTGTTTTCCGTATTCAAATCAACTACTATGATTTCTTTTGCACCAAAATCGCGAAGCACTGCCTGAACAGTTGCCGACGCACCGCCACCGCCGAGAACTACCGCCTTTTTACCCTCAACGCTTATTCCCGAGTTTTCCAGCATATAAACAAAGCCGAAATAATCGGTATTATCACCGTAAAGCTTGCCGTCACGAACTGTAATGGTATTCACCGCACCAATTTTTTCTGCCTCGGGTGAAATCACTTGGAGATATGGAATAACCGCTTTTTTATAAGGAATTGTAACATTTATTCCGCTGAACTTGTGTTCAACCATAAATTTTTCAAGATTTTCGGGAGATACCTCAAAAAGATGATAATTCTCGTTACCAAGGCTTAAATGAATCTGCGGTGAAAAGCTGTGGGGCAAATGCTCGCCTAAAAGTCCGTACATCACATTACCTCCGAATAACTGCCTAAATAGTGGAAATATTCACACTCGTCATTTAACTGTTCAAGAATTTCATAAAATGCATCTTCATAAACCGATGCAGCCATATCAAAATAGAACATAAATTCAAAATCCTTATTCTGCATTGGTCGGCTTTCAAGTTTAATAACATTTATACCTAAAGCATAAAAACGAGCAAGAATATGATAAAGCGAACCGGGACGGTGTGGTAAGGTGAGAACAAAACTTGTTTTATCCGCACCGGGATAAATCTCTAATTCTTTTGAAATACAGATAAAGCGGGTATAATTGTTATCTTTATTCTGAACATCATCAGAAATAAGTGCCATACCGTATAAATCACGGCAGTTTTCAGAAGAAATAGCAGCAACATCTGTACGACCGCTTTCCATAACCATTTTTGAAGCAACCGCAGTATTTTCGCAGATATTCACTTTTATATCGCTATGCTGACGCAAAAATTCACTGCATTGGTTAATCGCCTGCTCGTGAGAATAAATTTCTTTTATTCCCTCAAGAGTTGTTCCCTTGTTACCCAAAAGACAATGATTAATTTTAAGGCGGAAACTTTTTACTATATAGAAATTATGCTCTGCCATTAAATCATAAACACTGTTAACACTGCCCGCGGTACTGTTTTCAATAGGAAGCACACCATATTTACAAAGCCCTTTTTCAACTGCATTCACAACATCATACCATGTTTTGAAATATGACACTGTGGGATATTTAAAAAGCTTTTCGCAGGCGATTCCCGAATAAGCACCCTCAACGCCCTGACAAGCTACCATTGCTTTTTGGGGAAATAATTTTTCAGTATTGTCAACGGCTGACTTGATTTTTTCGGTAAGTTCACCACCGCAGTTAAGATATTTATGCTGATATGAGCGTGACACATTCATAATTGTATCGTAAAGTACGCGGGAATAAACATCAAGCTCCTCGCCCGCCATATTGCCGACACGGTTTAAAAGCTCGCGTTCTCTTTTAGCATCAAGTACGGGTAAATTATTCTCTTTTTTATACTGTGCAACTTCCAAGCAAGTTTCCATTCGCTCTTTCCAGAGTTCAACTATTTTGTCGTCAATTTCGTTTATTTTTTCTCTGATTTTTGAAAGGTCTTCCATAATATCACCTATTTTATTATTTGCGGACAGACAACAACCGCCCCTTCTTTGAGGGGGCTGTCACGAGTTTTACAAGTGACTGGGGGAGTAACTCCCTCAGTCTGCTACGCAGCCAGCTCCCTCACGGAGGGAGCGAATTGTCCCTACGCGATTTATTAAAGTATAATGTCTAAAATCGTGATTGCAGTTACAGCCTCAACGACCGGTACGGCTCTTTGCACTATACATGGGTCGTGTCTGCCTTTAATCTGCAGTTTTTCTTCTGTTTTATTGGCAAGGCTTACGCTGTTCTGCTCTTTAAAAATTGAGGGGGTGGGCTTGAATGCCACATCAAAAATAATTGGCATTCCATTGGTAATTCCGCCGTTTATTCCGCCCGCATTGTTTGTCGCAGTTCTGATTTCGCCGTCAATTATACAGAAATCGTCATTATTTTCACTACCAAAAAGGTCGGTAGAACTAAATCCGTTGCCGAATTCAATACCCTTAACTGCGGGAATACCGAAAATATTTTTAGCAAGATTGTTTTCAACACCGTCAAACATCGGGTTGCCAAAGCCTGCCTTTATACCCGTTACGGCACATTCAACCACACCACCGACGGAATCACAATTTTCGCGGGCATTGTCAATTACCGCTTTCATCTTTTCCCCCGCGTCATTGTTTATTACGGGGAAATCTTTTTCGCCGATTTTGTAATCTGCCACATTTACGGGATTAAACTTTTCATCATAAACATCTTTGATTTTAAGTATATGAGCCTGAACCCTCACGCTCATTTCTTCTAAAATCTGCATACAAACCGCACCTGCAAAGCAGAGGGGTGCTGTTAGTCTGCCCGAAAAATGACCGCCTCCTGCGACATCATTAAAACCGTCATATCGCATATAGCCCGTAAAATCCGCGTGGGATGGGCGGGGTGTATCCATAATATTATTGTAATCTGCCGAATGTGGATTTTTATTGTAAATCACTGCACAGAGAGGTGCACCGCAGGTAACACCATTTACAAGTCCCGAAACGATTTCGGGCATATCGGGTTCTTTTCGTGCAGTTGAATACTGATTTCTGCCGGGGGCACGACGCTCCATAAAGGCTTGCACCTTTTCCAAATCAATCTTTTTGCCCGCGGGAAGTCCGTCAATCACAACGCCTATTCCTTTGGAATGTGACTGACCAAAAACTGATATTTTTATTTTGTTACCTGTCATTGAGGACATTCGCGTTACCTCCCATTTTCACAAAATCCTTAAAGAAATGCGGATATGATTTCCGGACCGCTTTATAATCTGTAATTGTTACATCTGATTTGCAAAGAGTTGACAGAATTGCCGCCGACATTACAATTCGGTGGTCATTTGAGCCCTCAACCTTACCGCCTATTAAATCTGCCCCGCCGTGAATAATCATTCCGTCGTCAGTTTCGTGTGCATTACCGCCAACTGCTGTGAGCATATCCACAACAGATTTTATGCGGTCACTTTCTTTTATTCTCAAACGCTGTGCGTTGATTATTCGGGTTTCGCCGTCACAAGCGGAAGCCACAACCGAAATTATTGGCACTGCATCGGGAATATCTGACGCATCAACGGTAATTCCTTTTAATTTGTTTTTCTTAACTGTAATTTCTTTACCATTTATTTTTACATCTGCACCCATATTCTCAAGAACTTTAAGAATTGCCCTGTCGCCTTGGGGTGAATTAACATCCAAATCGGTTACGGTCACGCCATCTTCATTCAATGCACCCGCACACAAGAAAAATGCAGAGTTTGACCAGTCACCATCCACCGTAATTTCTTTGGGTGAAATATATTTTTGTTTGCCTTTTATTATGTATAAATTTTCATGCTCTTCAATTTCAATTCCGAATTTGCGAAGTGCCGAAAGTGTAATGTTCAAATATGAACGTGACTCAACCGGTGGAATAAGTTTTATTCTGCTGTCACCGTCTAAAATCGGTAAAGCAAATAAAAGCCCCGTAATAAACTGTGAGCTTACATTACCGAGAATTTCATACTCCCCTGCTTGCAATTGACCTGTCAAATGCAAAGGGAATTGACTACCCGTGTGAAATGTCACACCCATTCGTTCCATTTCTTCCTTTAATGGTGAAATAGGTCTTTCGGGCAATCTGCCGTGCCCCGTGATTGTGGCATTAATGCCCAACGCTGACACTACGGGAAGCAAAAAACGCAGAGTTGAACCGCTTTCACCGCAGTCAAGCTCTGCTTTTTCGTTAAAGCTATTGGGTATAACGGTAATAATATCGCCGTCAATCGAAATATCCGCACCCATATTTTTAAGGCAATCAACAGTAGCCGTAATATCCTTTGACATCACGTTGCAACGCACTTTTGTAGGCACATCTGCCAAAGCCCCGCAGATGAGAAGTCTGTGAGCGTCTGACTTTGATGAAATTGCCTTTATTTTACCCGACAAAATTGCGGGAGTGCAGATTATATCCATTTAATTCAATCCTAATTCTATGAATTCTTTTAATTTTTCAACTGGGATTCTCTCGATTTTACAAAGTCCGTATTTTTCGGGGATTATAAGCGAAATTGTGTCAAGACTTCGCTTTTTATCAGAAAGTGAAATCTTATATAATTCTTCCGCAGTAAAGTCGCAAGTTGTGGGCAAGCCGTTTGCTTTGAGAATTTCAATAAACATTTCTGTAAAATCCTTATTTGCAAGCCCCATTTTATACGCACCGCGAGTTGCAATTACCATTCCTATTGCCACCGCGTTGCCGTGAGAAATTGAGAGATGACTGCATTTTTCAATTGCGTGACCGATTGTGTGGCCGAAATTAAGAAGTTTTCTCTCGCCGTTTTCAAATTCATCGCGGTCAACAACATCACGTTTAATCTCAACACAACGTTTGATTACATATTCAATATTTTCTCTTATACTGTTATTTTTTAAGAAAGTGAGAAAATCACCATCTAAAATCATACCATATTTTATAACCTCTGCACAACCCTCGTTAAAGGTTTCGTCGGGCAGAGTATTAAGTGTTTCGCAATCGGCATAAACTGCGATTGGCTGATAAAATGCACCGCAAAGATTTTTGCCCGCATTAAGATTTATTGCGGTTTTGCCGCCGACCGAGGAATCAACCATTGAAAGTACGGTTGTGGGAATTTGCACGAAATCAACTCCGCGAAGATATGTGCTTGCGACAAAGCCCGTCAAATCACCTGTTACACCACCGCCAAGAGCAACAAAAAGGTCAGTTCTTGTAATACTGTTTTCGGCACAGAATTCCTGAATGTTGCCGAAAGTTTCAAGCGATTTTGAGTTCTCGCCGTGTGGGAATACAAATTCGCAAACTGAATAACCATTATCAGTTAAAGATTTTTTAACTCTTTCACCGTAAAGGGCGAAAACTGTGTCATCAGAAACTATTACCGCACGGCAGGGCTTTTTCACCTTTGCAAGCATTTCGCCCACATTATCCAAAAAGCCTTTGCCGATATACACATTATATTCTTTTGAAGCGGATACCTTTACGATTTCCATTTTCTTCACCCGTCAATCTGTTCCTTTAAAATTCTGCCGTCACGCAAAAGCTGTGACAACTTTTCGCGGTCATTATTTGCCATTGCATTTCTATATTGTACCAAATTATTAACTATCGCGTCAATTTCATTTATAAGATTATCTCGGTTTTCAAGGAACAATTCCGACCACATATTTTCATTAAGATATGCTACTCTTGTCAAATCCTTGTAACTGCCCGCTGAAAAGCCCTTATGCACCATAGCGTTTGGGCTTTTAACATAGGCATTTGAAACCACATGTGCAAGCTGTGAGGTAAACGCAATAATTTTATCGTGCTCATCGGGAGTTGACATCTGAATATTTGTAAAACCGATTTTCAAAAACAACTCTTTTATAATATTTACACATTCGACCGGCGTATCTTCGTAAGGAGTAAGAATCATTGAAGAATTGTTGAAGATTTTAGCCGTTGAATGTTCAAAGCCCGAAAGATGCAAGCCCGCCATTGGGTGTGCACCGATAAACACAAATTCATTTTCTTTTGCAACATCATAAAGTGCGTCACAGACATAGCGTTTAACACCGCTTATGTCCATAACAATCGCGTCTTTTTTGAAATTCTTTGCATTTTCGATTATGTAATCAATAGAGGCTTGCGGGTAAAGAGATACGATAACCAAATCGCACTCGTTCAAATCTTCATTTGTGAGTTCTTTCTCAATAGCACCAACAAAAAGTGCTTTTTGCACTGCCTCGGGACTTCTGTTTGTACCCCATACGGTGTGCTCTGTACCAAAGCTGATTGCCTTTGCGAGCGAACCGCCCATAAGTCCAAGTCCGATAATTCCGACCTTCATTTATTTCACTGCTTCCAATACTTTATTAACTGCACCTACAACATCTGCAAACTGTGGTGGTGTGAGTGCCTGTGGACCGTCGCAAAGTGCTTTTGACGGGTCATTATGCACTTCAATCATAAGTCCGTCCGCACCGCAGGCAGCAGCAGCCAACGACATTGGCTTAACAAAACGAGCAATACCCGATGCGTGTGATGGGTCAATAACTACGGGCAAGTGTGATTTTTCTTTAAGCATTGGAACTGCCGACAAATCAAGAGTATTTCTTGTTGCAGTTTCAAATGTACGGATACCACGCTCACAAAGGATAACCTTTTCGTTACCGCCAGCCATAATATATTCAGCACTCATTAAAAGTTCTTGGAATGTGCTTGAAAGACCGCGTTTTAAGAAAATCGGCTTATCAAGGTGACCGAGTTCTTTTAAAAGTTCAAAGTTCTGCATATTACGAGCACCAACCTGAATAATGTCAACATTCTCGAAAAGCGGAATATGTGATGCGTCCATAATTTCTGTTACAATTGGCATTCCTGTTTCTTTTTTAGCCTCAAGCATCAATTCAAGTCCCTCGCCACGCATACCTTGGAATGCGTAGGGTGATGTTCTGGGCTTGAACGCACCACCGCGAAGGAAGTTAGCACCTGCCGCTTTAACGTCTTTTGCAATGCTTAAAATCTGCTCTCTGCTTTCAATTGAGCAAGGACCTGCAAAGAACTGGAAATTGCCCCCGCCTATTTTATACCCTTCTACATCAATTACTGTGTCATCGGGGTGGAATTTTCTGTTTGCACATTTGTAAGGCTCTGAAATTCGTCTTACATCCTCAACAATGTCAAGGCTCTGAATAAGGTCAATATCAACACGGCTTGTGTCACCGATAAGACCTAAAATTGTCTGGTAATGACCCACAACCTCATTAATCACAAGGTTTTGCTCATGCAACCATTTTGTTAAATTTTCGACCTTTTTAGGGTCAACCTGATTTTTAAGAATTACTACCATTTTTCTTACTCCTTCAATAAAAAATTCCTACAGCAATTTCACTGTAGGAATAAAATTCAGATTATTTCAGCAATCTTTATTTTTCCGCAGTGAAACAAGCCTTTGACTTTGTAAAGTAAAAGCTAAAGTAAAAGTATTCAGCTGCGAAATTAAGAGTTTTCATAAATATTACCTCTGTTTGCTGATTGTAGATTATTTTAGCACTATAAAGTGCTGATGTCAACAGATTTATAAAAAAATTATAACATATATAGACCGGATTTTTTCATAGCCTTGCTTAATGTTCTTTGTGCAAATCGGCTTGCTTTTTCTGCTCCGTTCTTTGCACATTCGTTAAGATACGCTTTGTCATTTACAAGACGGTTGAATTCTGCCTTGAATAGGCGAAGCTCTTCAACAACTGCCTCGGCAACCGCCATTTTAAAGTCGCCGTAGCCCTTGCCGTCGAAATCCTTTTCAATCTGTTCATAAGAAAGACCTGTGCAACAAGAGTAAATGCCCATAAGGTTATTGATACCCTCTTTACCCTCGGCATATCTTACTTTTGCCTCGCTGTCAGTAACGGCACTCTTGATTTTTTTGACAATCACATTGTCATCATCGAGCATTGAAATATAGCTCTTTGGATTGGGGTCGGATTTGCTCATTTTAGCAAATGGGTCCTGCAAAGACATAACGCGGGCACCAACCTTGCCGATAAATGGTTCTGGCATTGTAAATGTTTTACCATAAACAGTATTGAAACGGTCTGCAATATCGCGAGCGATTTCAAGATGTTGTTTCTGGTCAGCACCAATCGGCACATAATCTGCCTGATAAAGAAGAATATCGGCAGCCATTAAAATCGGGTATGTAAAAAGTCCCACATTAACATTTTCGGGGTGCTTTTCACTCTTATCCTTAAACTGTGTCATTCTTGCCGCCTCGCCGAACTGTGTGCAGCAGTTTAAGAGCCACGCAAGTTGTGCATGCTGTGGCACATGGCTTTGAATAAACACAATGCTTTCTTCTGGGTCAAGACCCAGTGCCAACAAAATAGCATACAATTCCATTGTATTCTTGCGAAGTGTTGCGGGCTCGGGGCGAACTGTAAGAGAATGCAAATCAGCAACTGCATAAAGACAGTTGTAATCATCCTTCATGTTTTTCCAGTTTTTAAGTGCACCGAGGTAATTGCCGAGAGTAGGTGTACCTGTTGGCTGAATGGCACTTAAGACTATTTTTTTCTTTTCTACGGTGTTTTCCATAACTATCACCTATTACAAAATTTATATACAATATATTTAACTATTTTTCGGCAGTTTTGTCAACATCTTGAGCGATAAAATTCACAACACTGTCGTCATTATTTGTGCCGATAATGACATCTGCGATTTCTTTGACCTGCGGTACGGCATTTTCCACTGCCACCGCCGCATCAGCACCGCCAAGCATTACCAAATCATTAAGGTTGTCACCGAAAGCGGTGATTTTTTCTGCACCGATAATTTCAGCAATTTCTTTTGCCCCGTTTGCCTTTGATGCGGTATGTGAATAAATTTCAACAAGCCAATCATCAGAATAGGAGTCTTTATAATATGCGAAATCAATTTCGGGAATATCTTTTAGTTTTTCTACAACATCGTCAAGAATTTCGGGGAGTGCATAGTAATTCACATAAACAGGGTGTTGACCTTTTTCGATAACTGTCAAATCATCAGTTTGGGTAAATCTGCCATCAAGCATATCAACACGCATATTATAAAAATCTCTCATTCCTTCATTGTCAAATTCTGTATATTTAATTGACAATTTATAGTCATCGCTATATAAAAACATAAACGGATGAAGATTTTTCTCATAAAAGCAATCGAGAATTTTTTGTAATGCCAAATGCTCAATTTCGTGGTATTTCACAGCCTTTTTTGTTTCTGTGTCATAAACAAAAACACCGTTCATAAGCACAATTGGTGCAGCAAAATGTACACCCTCTAAAAGCGGAGTTGCACTGACCATACTGCGAGCAGTTGCCACCGCAAAAGGAATTCCTTTTTTGTAAAATTCATTCAGTTTTTCTTTTGTGTATTCACTCATTTTGCCGTTACTCTGCAAAAGAGTACCGTCCATATCGCTGATGTAAAGTGTTTTCATAGAAACCTCTTAAAATCAATTAGTGTCATTCTGAGCGAAGCGAAGAATCTCTATTGAGATACTTCGTCACTTCGTTCCTCAGTATGACACTAAATTAACTTTTATTTAAGTAATGATACTACAAGGTCGCCCATTTCAGATGTTGTAACTTTCTTAAAGCCGTCCTCATAAATATCGGGAGTACGTGCAATTTTAAGTGCCTCGTTAACTGCATCTTCAATAGATTTTGCTGCATCTTTTTCGTCAAATGAATACTGAAGCATCATCGCAGCAGAAAGAATTGTTGCAAGTGGGTTTGCTTTCTGTTGACCTGCAATATCAGGTGCAGAGCCGTGAATAGGCTCATAAAGTCCCATTTTGCCTGTTGCAAGTGAAGCAGATGCAAGCATGCCGATAGAACCTGAAATCATAGATGCCTCGTCAGAAAGAATGTCACCAAAAATATTTGATGTAACAATAACATCAAACTGACCCGGATTTCTTACCAACTGCATTGCACAGTTATCTACATACATGTGAGAAAGCTCAACCTCAGGGTATTCAGCTGACATTTTGATAACTGTTTCTCTCCAAAGACGAGAACTTTCAAGAACATTAGCCTTGTCAACACTTGTGAGTTTCTTATTTCTCTTCATAGCCATTTCATAGGCTGTTCTTGCAATTCTTTCAATTTCAGGAACAGAATACATCTCTGTATCGTATGCTGCAGGAGCACCGTCAACCTTTTTACGACCTCTCTCACCAAAGTAGATACCACCCGTAAGTTCGCGGACAATCATAATGTCAAGTCCGTCACCGATGATGCTGTCCTTTATAGGTGAAGCAGATTTAAGTGGCTCAAAAATCTTTGCAGGGCGAAGATTTGCATAAAGACCAAGTGCACCGCGAATGCCTAAAAGTCCTTTTTCGGGACGTTGATTACCGGGAAGAGTGTCCCATTTCGGCCCACCGACTGCACCGAGGAATACGCAGTCAGCCTTTTTACAAGCATCAATGGTAGCCTGTGGAAGTGGTTCGCCTGTTTCGTCGATAGCAGAACCACCAATCAACTGATAATCATAACTGAATTTAAAACCGTACTTTTCACCTGTTGCGTCAAGGACTTTAAGAGCCTCGTCAACGATTTCGGGACCAATTCCGTCACCTTTTAATACTACAATATTATAATTTTTCATAATAATTAGTCCTTTCTGACAACATTAGGTAAACAACGGTTAACTGCACAAAGGATACCTTTGATTGATGCATAGTTGATATTGTGTGAAATACCGATACCGAAAACATCCTTGCCCTGTGGGTTTGTAACGTGAATATAGCTGACAGCCTTTGAGTCAGAACCAACTGAAACGGCATGTTCAGAGTAGTCGATGAAGTGATAATCGCCAAGACCGATTGTGTTCATAGCCTGACAGAATGCACCGATAGGACCTGCTGCAATACCTTCAATCTGCTGTGGCTCGTTGCCGTTGTACTGAATTGTACCAACAAAATGTACTCGTGACTGCTCTTCGCCATGTTCTCTTTCTTCAAAGAATTTGTAGCTAAGCAATTTGTAAGGACCTGCAACATTGAGGTATTCCTGCTGGAAGAGTGAGTAAACCTCTTCTTTTGCCAGCTCTTTTCCTTTTTCGTCGCAGACTTTCTGAACAATCTTTGAGAATTCGGGATGCATAGCCTTTGGCATATTGTAGCCGTATTCTGCCATAATGTATGCAACGCCACCCTTGCCGGACTGACTGTTGATACGAATAATCGGTTCATATTCACGGCCGACATCGGCAGGGTCGATAGGAAGATATGGAACCTCCCAATACTCTGTACCACTTGTACGCATATATTCCTTGCCCTTGTTGATAGCATCTTGGTGAGAGCCCGAGAAAGCAGTAAATACAAGTGCACCGCCGTAAGGCTTTCTTGGGTCAACAGGCATTTTTGTTGTTCTTTCAAACATTTCCTTGATTTCGTTCATATTTGAGAAATCAAGCCCCGGGTCAATACCCTGTGTGTACATATTAAGAGCAAGAGTAACAATATCAACATTACCTGTTCTTTCGCCGTTGCCGAAAAGAGTACCCTCAATTCTGTCAGCACCCGCTAAAAGACCAAGTTCAGCGGCTGCAACGGCAGTACCTCGGTCATTATGAGGATGTAAACTGATAATTGCATTTTCACGATTTTTAAGTTTTCTGCAGAAATATTCAATCTGGTCAGCATGACCATTTGGTGTGCTACCCTCAACAGTTGCGGGAAGATTAAGAATAATCTTGTTATTTTCGTTGATGTCGAGTGCTTCCATAACCTTTTCACAGATGAGCACTGCATTGTCCATTTCTGTACCGGAAAAGCTTTCGGGTGAATATTCATAACGGATATTAACGTCTTTTTCCGCTTTTAACTCGTCAGTAAGCTGTTTGATAAGCTTTGCACCATTAACCGCGATGTCAATAACACCATCCATATCCTTTTTGAAAACAACTTTTCTCTGGAGAGTTGAAGTTGAGTTGTAAAAATGGATAATTACATTTTTAGCACCGTCAATAGCCTCAAAAGTCTTTCTGATAAGGTGTTCACGACTTTGAACAAGCACCTGAATTGTAACATCATCGGGAATTAAATCCTTTTCAATAAGAGTACGAAGAATTTCGTATTCTGTTTCAGACGCTGACGGGAAACCAACTTCAATTTCTTTAAAACCGATATTGACAAGAGTTTTAAAATACTCAATTTTTTCCTGAAGATTCATAGGGTCAATAAGTGCCTGATTACCGTCACGCAAGTCAACAGAACACCAAATTGGTGGCTTTTCAATGGTTTTTGACGGCCATTGTCTGTCAGGAATATTGATTGGCTCAAATGGGATGTATTTCTTGCATCCTTGTTTCATATAAAATCTCCTCCAAATAAAAAAATCGCCCCACTATCAAAGTTAGTTGATAGGGACGACGGAAAAATCTATCGTGGTACCACCCTAATTCATCGGCAAAAACCGACCTCTGCGACTTCTGACAAAGCCTGACTTGATAACGGGGTCAACCGTCATAAGCTATGATTTCACTTATGCAACTCCGAAATGAGCTATACACATAAACACTGTGTTGCCTTGCACCAAACGGCAACTCTCTGAAAGCGAGTGAATTATGTCTTGTTTTCTTCACTGTTTTTGATAGGGGTTATTTAATTGATTGTTTTATATTTTATAGTATTTTTTTGACTTTGTCAATATAAAAAAGAACAAAAAAATAGCCTTCCCCCATCGAGGGGAAGGTGGCACGAGCAAAGCGAGTGACGGAAGGGGGGGATTTTATTTGATACCCCCCTCAGTCAAATGCACAGCATTTGACAGCTCCCCCTCAAGGGTGGAGCCACTTTACGATTAGTTTACTGATTTCCCTGCCCCATATATGCCTTGGCAAGCACTTTGAGTTGCTCAACCGTTTCGAATTTTGCACCTGATTCAACAATGGCACTTCGCACAGAAACAGGAAGACTGTCAAAATAAGTTTTCATTTCCATATTCATATTTTCCATAAAAAATCACCTCGGTAATATTTTACCAAGGTGAAATTAAAATATTCATTATAAAACTTTTGAGAGGAAGTCTTTAAGTCTTGGGTTCTGCGGATTTGTGAAGAATTCTTCGGGAGTATTCTCTTCGATAATCTTACCCTCGTCCATAAAAATAACTCTTGTGCCCACTTCACGTGCAAAGCCCATTTCATGAGTAACAACAACCATTGTCATACCCTCGCGTGCAAGGTCTTTCATAACGTCAAGCACTTCACCAACCATTTCAGGGTCAAGGGCAGATGTAGGCTCGTCAAAGAGCATTACTTCAGGTTCCATACAAAGAGCACGCACAATAGCAACACGCTGTTTCTGACCACCCGAAAGCTGTGAGGGATATGCTTCTGCTCTGTCTTCAAGTCCTACTCTTTTCAACAATGCAAGTGCTTTCTCATTTGCTTCTTCCTTGCTTTTCTTAAGAAGTTGTGTAGGAGCAATCGTCATATTTTTTATGATATTCATATTGTTGAAGAGATTAAAATGTTGGAACACCATACCCATCTTCTGACGGTGAATGTTAATATCAACCTTTTTATCTGTAATGTTGACACCATTGAAATTAATTGTTCCGCCCGTAGGCATCTCAAGAAGATTTAATGAGCGGAGAAATGTTGATTTACCACTTCCCGAAGGACCGATTATAACAACAACTTCGCCCTTTTTGATATCAGCATCAATGCCGTCAAGAGCCTTAACCTGTCCACCAAGATAGTGCTTCTTAAGTCCCCTAACTTCAATAATATTATCGCTCATTACGACGAAGCCTCCTTTCAATGACAGCAACAATTTTGGTAAGCAGAACGACTGTCACAAGATATACAATTGCAACTGCAATAAGAGGCATAAATGCTTCGAATGTTATACCTCTAATTCTTTCACCTGCTTTTGTAAGGTCAAGAATTCCTACATAACCTGCAATTGATGTTTCCTTAAAAAGAGCGATAAGCTCATTAAGGAGTGTTGGAAGAGTTGACTTTATTGTCTGAGGAATCACAATGTGCATCATTGTCTGAAAATAACTAAATCCTAATGAACGACCTGCCTCAAACTGACCGTTATCTATTGACATAATACCGCCACGGAAAATTTCAGCAACATAAGCACCCGAGTTAAGACCAAAAGCAACAATCGCAATGGGAATATCATCTGCAGCAACAAGAATTACAAAATACCATATCATAAGCTGAACAACAACAGGTACGCCTCGCATAACTGTTATATAAATTTTTGCAATTGCATTAAAGAATCTGAGAACATAGTACCCTATGCCACCTTTGATTCTCAAAGACTCTTCATTCTTGTCGTACGATGAACGGACGGCAGCCAAAATAACACCTACAACCAAACCGAGCAATAGTGCGAAAATTGTAATTACTACCGAATTGACAAAGCCTTCAACAAGCCATTTCCAACGGTCATCGGTAATAAAGCACGAAATAAAAGTTTCTTTAAGTTCACTAAACCATAAACTTAGAGCGTTCATATAATGCTCCTCTCAATTAATAAGGGCGGAAGTAAACCGCCCTTTAATATGTGTTAAATTCAATGTTGAATTATACTACCCCACAAATTGTTTCTTATGCAGGAATGTATTCTTTGATAATCTTATCAATTGTGCCATCTGCCTGAAGTTCTGCAAGAGCCTTATTGATAGAATCAAGAAGTTCTGTGTTTTCCTTTGCAACACAGATTGCATAATCCTCATTAGCATATTCACCATCAAGAATTTTAAGACCTTCATTTGCAGCTACAAATGACTTTGCAGGCTCGTTATCAATAATAACTGCTGTAACCTTGCCTGACTTGAGAGCCTGAACAGCGTCTGCACCTGTCTTGTAACGAATTACATTATCTTCACCGAAGCCCCATTTTGCAGGTACGTCTGAAGAATAGATATCACCTGTTGTATCCTGCTGAACACCAATCTTGATGCCTTCTTTAACACCTGCAGGATTTTCGTCTGCATCAAAACCTGTGTAGAAATCTTCAAAAGATACATATTCACTATCTGCAAGAACAATAACAGACTGAATACCTGTTGCATAACTTGTTGAGAAGTTTACACTTTTAAGTCTTTCGTCTGTAACTGTCATACCTGCCATACCCATGTCAAATTTACCTGACTGAACACCGCCGATAATAGCACCGAAATCAACATCCTTGATTTCAAGTGTCATGCCAAGTTTTTCGGCAATAGCAGTTGCAATTTCAACGTCGATACCAACAAATTCGCCGCCTTCAACATACTCGTAAGGAGGGAATGCTGCGTTTGTTGCCATTACAAGAACTTTGTTCTCATCTTTTGGGTCTTCTTTGCCACCGCAAGCTGCGAAGCAACCTGTGATAAGTACAAGAGCGAGAACAACTGAAAGAACTTTAATCATTTTTTTCATTTTAAATCTACTCCTTTTTAAGTTGATTTGAATTTTTATGAGGTGATTATACATCATTATTCAATTTTGTCAAGTGTTTATACATAAAATCTTGTAAAAAACAAAAATATACAGTGGATTTTTGTATTTTTATACATCTATTCACTGTATATACATATTATTTATTCTTTTTAAATATAACTGCTTTACTGAAAATATAGTTTGAAAGCACAATAAAAATCTGTGCAAAGGTTTTTACAAGCAGTTCGCCCGCGGGAATTACCGTTTCAATAAACGAGGGCTCCCAAACAAAGCGGTCGGCGTGTGCCAAATCGATAAAGAGGAACGAAATTACAAGCTCAAGCCCATAAGAGAATACTCTTGCCCCTACGAACAGCACGAATTCGCGAAAAGCCTCTTTACCCTTTGCCTTACTATTGAAAACGAAAACCTTGTTTGTGATATATGCAAAAAGTACCGCACCCGCCCAAGCAACGCTCAAAGCGAGATAATAATTTGCAGCCACTGCACGCAATGCAAAGTGAATTACATAATTCACCAAGGTGGTCAACGCACCGAAAACTATATATATAATCAATTCGCGATATTTCTCAAAAAGTTTCTTCATAACAATATCCTTTGGTTTGATAGTATTATTTTATCACATTGTTTTGAGAATAGCAAATAAAATTAGGGCGAGGTCTTAGCCTCGCCCGTACTACCAACTATATTATTGTGTTTCTGTAAATTCAAAATGCCAAGTCAATCAAACTTTCTCTTTCTTATCATTAAAGGAACAATTATTAACATAGCCAACACAAATATTCCGACTAACAACATTAAAAGATTACCTAAAGTGAAGAAACCGTTAGCATCACTATCGGGAATATTTGCACCTTGATTTGTGTTGCCATCATTACCCTGCTGATTATCGTTGTTTTCTTGATTATCATTCGGATTATCAGTCGGTGTATCCCCCGGCGGTACAGGATTTGTATCTGCAGGAGGATTATCATCTGTTCCGTCATTTTCATTGACAAAAGCGTTAGAATTCATCTTCATTCTGCAAATGTCATATACGCACAATCTCATTGCATTACCCATACCGATGGGGTCATTCTGATATGCGGTTTTAAGAGCATTTTTTGTCTGTGGTGCAGAAACTACATAGAGCATTGTAAGAATACCGCTGTTTCGTGCATAAACTGCGAGTGCGGGGTCGAGGTATCCGTCACCTGTAAGGTCGATACTTGCATCGGTGATAACAAAACCGTCAAAGCCCCATTCATTTCTTAAAAGGTCAATAAGAAGAGCCTGTGAACCACCACACCACTGATTTCCCAATCTGTTGTATGCGGTCATTATGCCGTAAGCCTTGCCCTCTTTTACGGAGATTTCAAAGGGTTCAAGATAAATTTCTCTGAGTGACTGTTCGCTAAGCCATGTATAAAGACCGTTTGACTGTCTGTTGGTTTCTTGGTCGTTTGCTACGAAATGCTTAATTGTAACAATAAGTCCCTTTGACTGTGCACCCTTTGTAACAGCAGCAGACATTTTACCTGAAAGCAACGGGTCTTCTGAAAAATACTCGTTGTTTCTGCCACCCAAAGGACTGCGGTGAATATTACAACCCGGTGCATACCATACATGAGTGCCCAGTTCAACACCCTCTTGACCGATAGCTTTACCGAATTCTTCCGCCAATTCATCATTCCATGTGCACGCAATAACAGTTGCAACGGGGAATGCAAGACCTGAATCCATATAGAGAAGTCCGCCCGAGCCTTTGATACTTGACGGGCCGTCATTATCGGATGTGGCAGGAATACCGAGTCTGTCAATGGCGGTTGTTTCATATCCGCAGTCGGTTATAAGAGCAATTTGCTCGTCAAGGGTCAACTGGTCAAGGAATTCATCCCATAATTCTTCGTTATCTGCAACATCGCTGAGTGTGATTGCACCTTCTTCATATTCTACACCCATTTTCGGTGCTTCGCCCTCTGTTGTGGGTGCGGGTCTTTGGTCGCTGTTAAGTACTTCTTCTGTTGCTTTATAATTTACAGGTGATTGAGGATATGTATTCACCACATCAGCACGTGACATATATGTCAAATCGCCCTCGGCAAATTCAAAGAGATTCTGAATTTCATTACCCGAATAACTATCTGTTTTATAAACAACCTTTTCCGGTACATTATAAGTAAATGTATTTTCAAAAGTTCTTACATCACGGGCAACATAAATATTATAGTCACCTGCATCAAGCACCCATGCTTCTTCTGTTTTTGAATCATAAGATGCCATATCCTCTGTAGCGTAAGTAAGAGTTAAAACTTCACTTTCGCCGGGCTCAAGTAATTTTGTTTTATCATAAGTCGCAAGTTCAATTGCACTTTTTTCAATTCCGCCCACATAATAAGGTGCTGAAAAATAAATTTCTACAACATCTTTACCCGCAGTATCACCAATATTTGTAACTTCAACCTCTATTGTGATATTTTCTTCGTCAGCATTATAAGATTTGACATCCCAACTGAAATCGGTATATGAAAGACCATAGCCAAAAGGATACATTACCTTTTCGGGTGCGAATGTTTCAAAATATCTGTAACCTACATATATTCCCTCGCAGTAGTTCACAAAATACTTTGGAATTCCGCTGACTCCTGTATACATATAGTTACCGAAATTCATATTTGACGGATGGTCTTCTAAATTATAAGCAATTGTATCGGCAAGCTTACCTGACGGATTTATTTCACCCGAAAGAACCTTACCCACGCTGTCTGTTGCAACTTCACCGGGAAGCCACATAATCATAGCAGCTTTTATGCTGTCATAATCTTCTAACCACGACATATCCATTATGTTTGATAGGTTGAACACTACAATTACATCCTCGAAAGTTGCACAGACCTTATCAAGCATATTCTTTTCTTCTGCAGTAAGCTTCAAATCTTCAACAGCAAGGTCTTTCATTTCAGTACCGACTCTGCCGATAACAACAATGGCAGTATCAGAGTATTCAACCGCTGAAGTCATAACATCATCGCTGATATTAGTAATTGGCATTTCAGCCTGACCGCCTGAGAAGAACTGTTCAAGCACAGTTCCCGCGTAATCAAGAAGTCCGCCACCTGATTCTGCATCTGTATATTCCGCATAAATTTTATAAATGTCTGAATTATACTCAATGCCCGCATTGGTAAGAGCATCATAAAAACCAACAGCCTTATCTGCACGCACAGCACCTGAACCTGCCGCACCGGCAAAAGCAAGTGAACAGGAATTCGCACCAAATACATTGACTTTTTTATTCTTTAAAGGAAGCACATCATCTTCATTCTCAAGAAGAACTATGCCTTCTGCCTCTATTTGTTTCGCAATTTCAATTGACTTTTCAGTTGTTTCTGCCGAAATACTTGTTTCGCCCGAAATAATCATACCACCGCTTGCAAAACAACTTACAGGAGTTAATGCCACCATAAAGACTGCCAGCATAACCGCTAATATCTTTTCGCAACATTTCTTTCCTTTTTGCATATTTTCATCCCTCCGTACATCAAAAATTATATTCTTAAACATAATACTATCACAGAAAGTGGGCATATTCAATAAAATTTGTAAATTTATTTATAAATTTATATGAAAAAGAGCGAAGTCTAACTTCGCTCTTTCTGTATTTTATTATTTTCCGCAATAGATTTCTATTGCTTCACTGATGAATTGTGCAGTACCGTCAGCGTGTTTATCAATGTTATTCTTAAAGCGTTCATCATAAATATACATTTGGCCAAGACCTGCAAGAATTTCATTTGTACAGGTGTAGCAATTTTCTGTTATGTGCTTTTGCAACAATTTAACAAGACTCTGTGCTTCAACAGAATTAGGCTCGTTACCGTTTTTCATACAAGTTGCAAATTCTACGAGAATTTCATTCAACCCGTCAGTCATATTCTGCCAGTTGTTTTTTGAATAATTCTTTGTCTTTTCAGCATATTCCTTATATGCGTCGGTGTTGCCCCATTTTTCTTTTACTTCTTGTTTGTAATTTTCAAATTCGCTGTTATCAAATACTTTCATAATCAACTCTCCTTTCACTTCACCGTCAATTGCAGAAATCAGCCTTTCTAACCGTTCTTTTTTCAGTATAAGAAGTTTTTTCTGCTCATATAGTGCCTTTTCTTTGTCATAATCAGGAGATGACAAAATTTCGCCAATGCTTTTCAAAGAAAAATCAAGTTCACGGTAAAAAAGAATCTCTTGCATACGAAGAAGTGAAGTTTCATCGTAAAAACGATAGCCATTAATTTCATCAACGCAGGCGGGCTTTAATAAGCCTATTTCATCATAATAATGAAGGGTCCGCACACTTACACCCGTAAGCTCTGCAAATTCTTTAATCTGCATTTTCATTTTTATCACCTCACAAAAGAGTGTACACTATGACGGAACGTAAAAGTCAATAGTTATTTTGAAAAATATTAATTGAGATAATTATATCATATATTGTTTGGTAGGGCAAACTGATTGCATACCAATCCTTTGGGTTGGATAAAAAAATCGACAAGTCGAAACTTGTCGATTTTTCTGTCATTCGTGTCCGAAAAAGAACCGAATGAAACCCGAGGATTTTCTTTATTTTTACTTAAATAATAACATTATTACGTATCCATCGCGAAAAAATAAAGGATATTAGTATCACAATCATAGATTGCTAATGTATAATTTACAGAATATCGTGATAAAAGTTCACTATCATCATATCTATCATCTAAATTTTCACTGTGCCTATCATAAAAATAATAATATCCGTTTTTTATTTCAGGTAAAATTGCCTCCCCTTCCTCATCGCTTATATGAGGAGCCATATTTACCATTGTGTTTAATTCAGCGTCAAAATATTCCCCTCCATAAACAACAGTATGAAGATTGCTTGTTAGGGGAAAAGATTCCCATTTATCATTATTCTTTATTTGCTCTAATAAATCGTTGTTTTCAAAACTATATTCGGCATATGTAGTGCCATCGCCAAGAAATCCACCATGGTCATCGTTATATTGCTTTTGAACACCTGCACTAATGTCAATACCAATATGTTTTGAAATAGATTTTTTAATGCTTTCCGAATTAGATTGCGTTTTAGTTGAACAGGCAGAAAATTGAAAACATAATATTATACACAAACACAAGGTTAGCAGTCTTTTCATAAAATCACCTCTTGGATTTAGTATAGCATAAAAGCGGTGGAAAATCAATGCGGAGCATTGTATGTAATCCGTTGAAAGACGGAATGTAATCAACACAAAGTGTTGGATGTAATCAATCCGAAGGGAATGCACCTGCGGTGATGCCATACAGTCACAAAGCGACTGATTCCATACACGCTATGCGTGATTACATACCAATCCTTCGGATTGGATAAAAATAAAGGACTACCGAAGTAGTCCTTTATTTTTTGGAGCTGCTAACCGGATTCGAACCGGTGACCTCGTCCTTACCAAGGACGTGCTCTACCGCCTGAGCCATAGCAGCATATTCAAAATGCAAAAGTTATTATACTAGGGTTTTAAAGGTTTGTCAAGGAGAAATGTTTTGAAAAGACGGCGGGAGCAAGCCCCCGCCTTACATCTGCATAGAAATTGAATTTGATTTATTTTTTTCGCAAGACAATGTGGCAGAGGCGAAGCTGTATCGGGTATACCGCGAGCCGAAAGCCACGAAGTATTGCGGAAAAAGAAGCAATTTATTATCTTCTCAAACCTTTGGGATAATGATTCTTTGCTCTGCCGTTTGATACCTTAACTCCGCCGACTGTACAACCGTCAACCATCACTACTGCCCAACCGTTTGGACAAGTTGTTGCAAACTCTTCGCCGTGAAGATACTTTTTAATCTCGTCACTATCTGCGGTGAGTTCGATTTTTCTTTTAAAATCTTTACCCAACGCCATAAAAAACTGATGATGTGGCTGGATATAATTCTTGCGGATTTCGCCGATAGTCACACCACAAGCAAAGGCAACACCTCTCGGCACAGGAAAATCGGGTGTGAAATAAACGGGATTGCCGTTATAAATCTGCACATTCTCTTTATTGTATGTCACGAGAGTATCGTCAAGAAAATCTGTAAGAGTTTTGTCGAGCTTATTTTTACCGATGCGAACAAAAAAATGCTCCGAGTCAATGTCCGAATCGGCATAATAAAGCACCGCTACAAACTGCCCCTCGCCCTTGGTTTTGTGCGGATAGCAACGGCGGGCATAATGGATATTCTCACATTTGCAACCATCGAATTTTATTCCGTCAACAGTATTTTCTCTTACTATATCAGTTACGGGCACAAGCTCAAATTCGGGATGCCGCTCTAAAAACGCATCCACGGTCATCTCATTTTCTTCAAGTGAAAAAGTACAGGTTGAATAAACTATATATCCTCCCACTTTTACCAACTTCGCCGCACAATCAAGAATCTCTGACTGCCTCTCGGCACACATTCTCACATTTTCGGGTGACCACTCATCAATTGCGATTTCTTCCTTGCGGAACATTCCCTCGCCCGAGCAAGGCGCATCAACCATAATCATATTAAAATACTTTTCCGGGAACATTTTTGAAATCTTCTGCGGGTGCATACAGGTTGTGACTACATTTTTAAATCCCATTCGTTCCATATTGCCCGTGAGAATTTTACATCTTGACGGCACAATCTCGTTAGATACAAGCACGCCTTTTTCGCCCAATTTATTTTTAATCTGACTGCTCTTGCCACCGGGTGCGGCACATAAATCAAGAACTTTCCAATCGTGGAAAATGTTGATACTCTCAACAGGCACCATTGCGGCAGGCTCCTGAATATAAATCATACCCGCGTGGTGATAAGGGTGATTACCGATACCGTCATAGTCAAAATAAAAGCCGTTTTCTACATATGGAATTTTCTCGGTTGAAAAAATATTCAGTTTTTCAAATTCTTCAAGAGAAATCTTGTCGGTATTAACGCGAAAGGCTCTCTGTGGCTTTTCGTCATAAGATTTTATAAAGTCCTCGTATTCATCACCGAGCAGATTTTTCATTCTCTCTTGAAATTCAAGGGGTAATTGTTTCATTTTATTCACCCAATTCGGTTTCAGCATAAAGCATACACATTGCAACTGAAGTAATCGCCGCGGTTTCGGTGCGGAGAATTCTTTTGCCTAAAGAAATTACTTTTCCGCCGATTTGGAAAGCACTCTGCACTTCACTTTCTTCAAATCCGCCCTCTGCACCGATTAAAATACCAACGGTCATTCCGCTTTTAATTTCTGCAAGTGCTGATTTTGTATCTTCCATTCCGTTTTTGCTCTCATAAGGCACAAGAAGTATATCAAGCTCTTTTGCCATTTCTAAAGCCTGCTTATATGTAAGCACTTGGCAGATTTCGGGGATTGAATTGCGTTTACTCTGCTTTGCGGCACTTTCAGAAATTGCCTGCCAACGAGATGCTTTGCTTTTCTTTTTCTTATCGTCAAGTTTTACAACGCAACGGCTCATTTCTACGGGAATGATTTTCTCGACACCCAATTCAACGGCTTTCTGGATAATCAATTCCATTTTATCTCCCTTGGGAAGCCCCTGAAAAAGATAAATTTTAATTGGCAATCCTGTGTCGTTATAATTTTCTTCAATAATTTTTGCAACTACACATTCATTATCAAAGTTTTCGATTTCACACAGATTACTCACACCGTTTTCACTAACAAGAAAAGTGTCACTAATATTCATTCTGAGCACATTTTTTATATGGTTAAAATCTGTGCCCGAAATAAAATAGCAGTCACCCTGTTTGTTTTCTTCATTTACAAAAAAGTTGTACATAATATTCGTCCCTACTTCAAAGTCATTCTGAGCGAAGCGAAGAATCTCAACCAATCAAAGAGATTCTTCGTCGTTTCACTCCTCAGAATGACACTAAATAAAATGCCGATAAACAGCAACGGCGAGGAACCCCTCAGTCAACTTCGTTGACAGCTCCCCTTTCCGGGGAGCCGAGAGCCCCCGCCCTACACTTTTCTTACATATCCAAAAATTTTGAACCGCGTGGCACAACAAAAGTAATTGCACTCTCTAAAATTTTAAATTCACGCTCGGTTACATAAGCACATTCGCCGTCAACATTTACTGCGGCGGGAGTTTTGCTTTCAATCTTAACCTTTTTCGCATGGCGGTGAGTTGTGATATTCCAATCAAGATGCTCGCCCTTTTTATAACCTGGAATAAGCGGTAAAAGACGAAGTCTGCCACGGTCACTACGCACCATAACAACATCTAAAAGTCCGTCATTTGGCATTGCATTTGGTGCTGCCATATATCCGCCACCATACCAGCGGGAATTACCGATATAACAGAAAAGGTAATCATCTTCAAAAACTTCTGTATCATCAAGTGTGATTTTAAATCCGTTTTTATATTTACCCATAAGGCAGTAAAGAGCTGCGACCGTGTAAGCCATTTCGCCATTCACACCGGGAAGTTTTTTGAAGTCGCCCTGCTTTGCACAGATTTCAGAATCAAGACCCATTGCACACTCATTGATTGCAACCGTGCCGTCGGTTTCAATAAGGTCAAGTTTTACAGGAACGCCGTTCACATGGTCGTCAAGATTTGTATTTCTGCCAAAAAGACGCGAGAAATCATTACCCGAACCAAGCGGAATATTCGCAACCTGACAGTTAGGGTATTTGTAACAACCATTTACAACCTCGTAAAGAGTGCCGTCACCACCGCAAGAATAAAAACGAATTTCTTCGCCTGTTTTTGCAAGCTCTTCAACATGCTTTAAACCGTCACGGCTTTCTCTTGTCACATAGATTTCAGCATCCATTTTGTGCTCTTTAATGTAATTTTCAATTGTGGGGATATAAGCTTTTGCGATTTTGCCTTTTCCCGAAACGGGATTTACGATAAAAACGTGTTTCATAAAATCTCCTTATTTATAATACATATAGAGTTGACATTTAATCATACCGTTATATAACTTACGGCGTTTGTCGGCTTTTCTGCCGAAGCATTTTTCAAAATTTTCGTCGGGGCTGATTATATAATAAGCCCAACCGCGTTCTGCATTAAAAATATTACCCATTGTTCTGTAAATATCCTCTGCTGCTTTAATGTCTAGCATTCTCTCACCATAAGGCGGGTTGCAGATTACGGTACCGCGTTCGGTTTTCTTGGTAAAATCCTTTAAATCCTTTTTAGAAAGGTCAATTTTCATTCCAACACCTGCACGGCGGGCATTTTCGCGAGCAACCTCAAGTGCACGAAAATCAATATCCGAGCCGTAAGCCATAAAATCGGCATCCTTGATTACCAAATCCTGGGCTCTTGCTCTTTCCTGTTGCCATACAGAACCGTCAATATTTTCAAAACGTTCTGAAATAAATGAACGGCGAAGTCCTGGGGCAATATTCATAGCTTTCATTGCACCCTCAATAAGAATTGTACCCGAACCGCAACAAACATCATAGAGTGTGTGATAGTGGCGAAGTCGGGCTAAATCCGCCATAGCCGCTGCCAAGGTTTCTTTAATCGGTGCCGCATTTGCAACAGGGCGATAACCACGCTTGTGAAGTCCCACACCCGATGTATCAATAAACACAGTAACAATATCTTTCATAATTGAAAACTGAATTTGATGCTTTGCACCTGATTCTTCAAACCACGAAATGCCGTATTTCTCTTTAAGTCTTTCAACAATCGCCTTTTTGATGATTGCCTGACAGTCGCTCACCGAATGAAGCTGGGAATTAAGCGAATAGCCTTTTACGGGGAATTCGTCAAACTTGCCAATCCATTCTTCCCAAGGTAATTTTTTAACGCCCTGAAAAAGCTGTTCAAAGGTGATAGCCTTGAACTCGCCCATTCTGATTAAAATTCTTTCGCTGTATCGTGAGCAGATATTTGCACGAGCGAGAATACTCTCGTCACCCTCAAAATCAACTCTGCCGTTTTTTGCCTCAACATTTATCGCGTCCATATCGCGAAGTTCTTGAGCCACAAGCCCCTCAAGACCTAAAAGACAAGGTGCAGAAAATTTAATGTTCATTCTGTTTCTCCGTTCAAAATAATCGAAACTTACCTATTGTAAAATAGTATATTATTTTTTTAAGTAAATGTCAAATGAAAATATAGCCTTCCCCAACCGAGCTTCGTTGATTTTAACTAAATATAAATTCAAAACATTTAGACAAATTGGGAGTTTGTCGGGCTGTTTGCCCCCCTTCCGTCACTCGCGTTGCTCGTGCCACCTTCCCCTCGGTGGGGGAAGGCTATGTTAGGCTCCACCCTTGAGGGGGAGCTGTCGCGAAGCGACTGAGGGGGGTATAAAAAGACCCCGACAAATTCAAATTTGTATAACGCTTTTACAACTACCCCAAAAGAAAAAGCGTGGTCAAAGACCACGCTCGGTTACCATTCTAATTGCAAGTGATATGGGTCAGCCTTGTACCCAAATTCAGCAATATATCTGACTGTCTGTGTTTTGTCATTATAGGCAAAAAACAGATAATTATAATCACACATATCAACTGAACTTTCATGTATTTTTTTAAAATGAACGCATTGCCAATCTCCCTTTGTTTCTATACTAACGATATTATCTTTACTTAATATTCTTTGCTTTTCTTTTTCGTATTCCTCATTAAGTTGCCATCCGTAATTATCATCGTACTGCCACTCTGCATATATATCCATGTTATAATCGTTAAAAATTCCATCACAATAAGCATAATAATACTTAGTAGTAGAGCTATCATTATATATGAGCCGTTTTGCGAAATCAGGTACTTTATATGGGAAAACCTGAAAAATTTCTTCCCATTCAAATTGCAAATATTCTTCATCCACCTCTAAATAATTGTTAAGGTTAGTAGTTGAAGAACCATATCCCAAAAAGTGACACGAAAACACAATCGGTGAAAATACCAACGATATTGCTAACAATACCGCAATAAAAGTGCACAATGCTTTCTTTACATCCTTTTTCTTACCTATTCTCTTGTTCTTTTTGTAAAGAAAATAAATTATAAAGCTTAATGCAAACTGTATAAGGAAAAAGTATTTTATCGGAAATGCAATTAGTTTACCCATTAAATCCAAATTGTTAGGAAACAAGGAAATATATTTATATCGCAGTGCTGACAATAATGAAAGCAAAATCAACATTGCACCGCCAGACAACACCATACCGATTACAGAAATTACTGTAAATCTTGTTTTTTCTTTCTGTTCTTTTGGCGAAAGCTCCATATCTTCTGCGGGGACATTTTTATCTTCTAAATTACTTGAAAGCTTTTCGCAAATGATTTCGATTGTGATATTTTCTTCGTTTGCAAGAGTTCCTATTTTTTCAATTATCTCATTACTGAACTGTATTTTCTCATTCGTTCTGTTTATGTATTCTTTTATTGTATTCTGTGCAGTTTCGCCACCAATTTGCAAGGCTTTGATTTCTTGAAGTGAGAAATCGGCTTTGCGAAGTAAAGCGATATTTTTAAGTTGCTCAACATCATTTTCAGAAAAGTCAATACTTTTTCTGCCGTTATAGTTTTCGTCATATTCGGGTTTTACAAGGTCGTTTTCAATATAAAGTCTTATTGCACGGTCTGTAAGCCCTGTTTTTGTGATAACCTCTTTAATTTTCACGGCTATTCCCCCTTTACAATGACGATTTTACATTTTTACCTTGGGTAAAAGTCAAGACTTTTTCTTAATTTTATAATTTGAATATAACAAAATCATAATAAAAAGTCAAATAAAATGAAAAAATGGCGGAAAACCCCTCAGTCATTTTCTGCAAAAATGACAGCTCCCCTTTCAGGGGAGCCAAGAGTTATCGCCATACAACTAATTTTAATAATATCTATAAAGTGCAACTACTTTACCAAGAATTACAACCTCATTTGTGATAATGGGTTCATAAGCATCGTTTTCGGGCTGAAGACGGAAATGACCGTGTTCTTTATAAAAACGCTTAACGGTTGCCTCGTCCTCAATCATAGCAACAACGATTTCGCCGTTTGTGGCAACTGGAGTTTTTTCGCAGATTACAATGTCACCGTCAAGAATGCCCGCCCAAAGCATACTCTCACCGCGGACTTTAAGTGCGAAAAGAGATTTATCCCTCGAAATTCTGCCGTTATAGGGAATATAACCCTCAATCTGCTCAATGGCGAGAATGGGCATACCCGCAGTAACAGTACCCAAAAGGGGCACGCTTGTTACATTTTCTGCCTGACCGAGCACACGGATTGAACGCTTTAACAACGGGTCACGCTCAATATAGCCAGCCTCTTCAAGTGCGTCAAGGTTAGCCTGAACAGAAGATGTTGATTTAAGCCCCACCGCAGAACCGATTTCACGAACTGACGGCGGAACACCGCATTGTGAACGCTCGCAAAGAAACTCATAAATTTTTTGTTGTGTATCGTTAATAGGTCGCATAAAATCACCCTTAATTAAACTTTTAACGCAAAATTGCATACTTTTTTCTATATTCTAACATATATTTTTTAAAAAGTAAACATTTGTTCGATAATTTCTTGAAAAAATTTAAAATTTTTAATTATTCACATTTCTTTTTCGGTTTTTTAAAAGAATATTCATTGTTTTTTAATAATTTGGGTTTATTATTTAACTGTGCTCAGCAATGAGCATCATACCCCATCCTCAAACAACCCCTCAAGACTGATGTATTTCAGTCGGAAAACCGACGGCTCCGCAACCGTCGGTTTTTTCTTGTTTGTTAACCTCTTTTTATTGTATAAAAAAGGAAACCTCTGCTCACAATAATAGCAGAGGTGTTTAAAATGAAAAGAATTCGTAATCAAGAAAAAATCAAAAAAATTATTTACTCAACCGCGGCTTTGGGCATTTGTGCCGCCACATTATTCTCGTTCTGGATGGCTAACAAAGACAATAACGGTGTTTTGCCCGATGATAACAGTACAGTCAGCACAACACAGACAACTACCAAAGAGTCCCCTGTAAACAACCCTGTTAAAGATATACCCGACGAACGTTATAACACAGAATCCACAACAAAAGAAACTGTCAGCGTATATTTTTCGTATCCCTTGGGCAACAAGATTGCAAAAGAATACTCTAAAGGCGAAATTGTGAAAAACAAGACCACGGACGACTGGAGAACTCACAACGGAGTTGACATAAATGGTGCTAATGGCGACCAAGTCAACGCAATTTGTGACGGCGAAGTTACTGCGGTACGTGATGATGCATTATGGGGCACGGTTGTCACCATTGACCACGGCAACGGAATAACTGCGGACTATTGCGGATTGCAAAAGAATTCAACAGTCCAACCCGGTGACACGGTGAAAATCAATCAGAAAATCGGTGTGCTTGGTGAAATCCCACTTGAGAATGCCGACGGAATTCATCTTCATCTTGAAATTCAGCGTGATGGAGTAACCGTATCCCCCACCGATTATCTTGATAAAAGAATAGAATTCTGACCGTTTAATATTGATAATCACCGCGGATTATGTTAAAATTTCTGCGGTGATACTTATGTCTTGGATTTATGTTTTTAATTTGGAAGAACGAAAAGAATGGGCAATCCGCGAGCTTGACGGTGCAATAGCAGAACACTGCAAAAAGCCCGAAAGTCGAGCTGCCGCCGTGGCACTTCATTGTATGGGTGTTGAAGATTTGACCTATGAGCCAAACGGCAAGCCTGTGGCAAAAAATTGTTATGTAAGCATTTCTCACAGCGGTGATATGGTGGCAGTCTGCAGAAATGACGATGTGCCCGTGGGCATTGACATTGAAAAAATGGTCGAGCGTGATTTCAGCAAAGTCGCAAACCGATTTTTCCGTGGTAAAGAGTTGGAAAAGTTTAACGAAAACCCCACCGCAGAAACATTCTATGAAATATGGACACGCAAAGAGGCATACAGTAAAATTCTCGGCACAGGAGTCCAAGAGGTTGTTAAAGGATTTGATGTTTACTCCCTTGCGAATTATGAATTCAAGACAGATTTCGCAGGTGAATATGCAGTTTCGGTTTGTGAAAAAATAAGATAAATTGAGGGACACAAGTTATGTCCCTTTTTAGTTACTTATTCAATATATAATTCACTACCGCCTGCGGTGTGCAATCTGGTAAATCTATTTCACAACTTGCCTCAACCATATTTTCAAGGTAATGGGCATCGGAATTGCGAAGATGCTTCATTCCCTTTAACAATTCGTGTTTTTCTTCATACTGCGGGATAAACGCTTTATGAGTGAATTCCGCCACGGTAAAATTCATTTCGGGGTACATAAATCCCAAAACTGACAACACTGAATATGATGCACGGTCAAGGTGTGCGGGGAAAACTGCACCGTCGAATTTTGCAACCTCATGCACCACATCGTCAATACTTATTCCCGATGCGGTGGTGAGCAAAATGTTTTCTTCACCCAAAACATTATCAAGGTTATCCATTATAAGCTGTTGCCCGAATATTTCGGGCTTATTTTTTATTGGTGGCATTGTGGATTTCACATAATCCGAAAATTCTAACGCTTTTTCAAGTGTGGGGAAAAGACAAACTGTATGAATTTCTTCTGATGTGCAAAGTTCCATTCCGGGCACAACTGTAATGCCCGCCTCCTCGCCCGCTTTCATTGCGGCGGGACAGTTAAGGCAGGAGTTGTGGTCGGTGAGGGCGATTATGTCATACCCCATAAGTTTTGCCATATTGACAAGGTTATAGGGGGTCATATCGTTATCGCCACAGGGTGACAAGCACGAATGCAGATGAAAATCATACTTTAAATTCATAAGATTTCACCAAGTTTATTTGCCATTGCATAAGCGTTTTCTTCAGTTGCAAGCACGGTAACGCCCTGCATCTCCGCACGTGCCTTTGCATCGTCGTCAAGGGGTGCATTTTCTGTAAGTACAATACAGGCACAGTCGGCAAGCACCGCCACGGCAATCGCATTTATATTGCCCATTACGGTGAACCAACAGTCACCGCTTTGTGCTCTGCCCATAACCCAGCTTAAAAGGTCACCACAGTAACCGCCTGTTACTTCGCGGTCACTATCACCTTCAACTAAAATTTTAAGTTCTAATTTTTCACAAACTTCACTTATCTTCATTTTTATTCCTCATTATTTACTGTTCGGAATGGTTTAGGGATAAAGTTTTCTGCTCCCTCTTGGTTTTTCATTGCGAAAATGCAATCGTTTCTATCTGCTTTGCCGATTACAACATCCTCTGCAAAGCAAGCACAAGACGGCGAACCGCACATTCCGCAATCAAGACCCGGCAATGAGTTTTCAAGTTCTTTAATTTCACTCATTTTCTGCATTGCCTCAAAAACATTGTCCGCCAATTTCCAAGGTGAAGCCTGCAAAGGCTTTTCCCAATACATTTCCTTTGGAACTGACTCATATTCAAGGTGATTACAGGACACGGGCATATATTTGCGAAGTCTTTGTAGTCTTGCCTTTGCAACAAATGGATTTTCGACAGTCAACGGGCCGCCTACGCAACCGCTCGAACAAGCGTTAAGTTCAATGAATTCAAGGTCGTTAAGCTTTTCGTCCTCTAATTCTTCAAGAACCTTAATCACATTTTCAATACCGTCTGCAGCTAAATAGCGTTCACGAAGAATTGCAGCAGATTCGCCACCCGAAGATGCCCAGCCGACACCGATAATACCCGAATCACTCAAACTTTCAAGTTCAATAATCTTATCCATCTGCTGAACGAGCACTGGATAAATATCTTTAATTGCTAAAACGCCGTTTATGTATGAACCGCCGTTACAGATTGGTTGCTTAATCGACGAAATTTTCGCTGTGCAGGGTGTTATGAAGAACACACCAATGTCTTTATCGTCAAGTCCTGTTTCTGCCTTTGCCTTAATTCGTGCAAGGCGAGCAGCCTCTTCCATCGGGGCATTCAAATCAAGCACATTCTCGATAAGATTGGGAAAACGCACTCTTATAAGCCTTACTACCGCGGGGCAAGCGGAAGAAATCAACGGTTTTTTAGTCCTATTCATTGAAAGGATAAGGCGAGTTGCCTCGCTCACCAATTCTGCACCCTTTGAAACCTCAAAAACATCGTCAAAGCCCATTCTTTTAAGACCCGTCAACACATAATCGGGGTCATCAAGATTATTGAACTGACCGTAAAGTGAGGGTGCGGGCAGAGCAATTCTGTATTTATATTCAAGAATTTCGTTAAGCGAATATTTTTCGGCATATTTCGCGTGATATGGGCAAATTCTTATGCATTCGCCACAGTCAACACAACGCTCTGAAATAATATAGGCTTTACCGTTACGAACTCGGATAGCATTTGTTGGGCAACGTTTTAAACAACTTACGCAACCCTTACACTTATCCGCATCAAGTCGCACGGAATGGAAATAAGTTTCGTTCATATCTGTTTCTCCAATCAATTAATAGAAACATTATTTATCACTTATGATGTATACACCTTTAAGTACATAGTTGTTCCTACGCCGACGGTTGAATCAATTTTCATTTCGTCGGTGTATTTTTTAATATTTGGAAGTCCCATACCTGCACCAAATCCCAATGAACGCACATTATCGGGTGCGGTTGAATAGCCCTCTTTCATAGCCAATTCAACATCGGGAATACCGGGGCCTTGGTCGATTAATACCATAGATATGCAGTCGGGTGAAATTTCAACATCAATTTCGCCACCGCCCGCGTGAATTACAAGATTTATTTCTGCCTCATAGAGTGCGATTACAACCTTACGCACAATATCGGGAGCAAAGCCTAAATCCTTTAATGTCTTTTTTACCGAGCCTGAAGCTTCACCCGCACGGGTAAAATCGTCACCTGGAACGGTAAAATGGAGCTTAAAGCTACTCATATCATTGAGCCTCCTCGAAGACCTTTTTCATAAAGTTTACCACAAGATGCAAACATTGTGTCAGCTGTTGTCATAAGCACAATATCGCGGTCGCGTGCAAGCTCGACTATATTCTCGTCGGGTTGCTTACCACGAACAAACACAATGCAATGCATATCCATCATCTCTGCGGTGCGTACTACCTGCGGATTTACAAGTCCCGACAAAAGCATTGCCTGTTCTTTTACATAAGCGAGCACATCGCTCATCATATCACTTCCGCAAGCAGTTGAAACCTCACGGTCCATAAACTCCTCGCCACAGATTACGGTTGCATTAAGAATTTCTTTAATTTCACAGATTTTCATATTTACCCCTCCGCATTGAATGCAGTATATAGAAAACATTATACACCATTGATATTTTTTTGACAAGATTCTATATTGCCGAATTATTATAGGTTTGTTTGGTTAAAATGTCTGCACAAAAAAATGGCGGAACCGAAGTTCCGCCATAAAATTATGTATTCAATTCAAATTAATACTTGATGTCTGAATATACGCCCTTGATTTGAGCTTCACCTGTACCTGTTGCAGGAGCAACGACAATTTTAAGTGAAAGATTTGCTGCAAATGTGTAAGAGTATTCAAGGTTTGTCATCTTACCGTCAACAACAGTTGCTGTGAAAACAATACTGCTGTAAACAGCCTGTGATTTAGCTGCATCAACAGAAACCATACCTGCAACCTGCTGCTTAAGTGCTGCGTTAACCTGTTCAAAAGTGATGTAGTCATTTGTTGCTTTTGCCATTGCACTATTTTCATCAGGATTTGTGCACTTCTTAATCTGAACCATATACTTGTTGCCTTCAATATTAACACCCTGAACATCAGCTTCAGTAAGAGTCATAGGCTTAATCATATATTTACCGTCAAATCCTTCGCCCTTGCCGTTTGTAACAGTTGCTTCAACAGGCTGACTAATACCAAGGAAGCCACCTACAACAGAGTCAATGCTTGCATTGGGGTCAATACCATGAATAATGTCATTGAGTTTGTCTGTTGCACTACCAACATCGATATTCTTTGTGAACTCACCTGTTCTCTTAATCTTGTATGAACCTTTTGCAGCCTTTGCTGTTACATCATTGAAAACCTTGATAACTTCAGCCTTTGAAGGTCCATTGTTCTGCTGAGCGTTGTTGTTTGAACTGCTATTGTTGTTTGATGAGCTATTATTGTTTGATGAACTGTTGTTTGATGAATCATTATTAGACGCATCGTTATTTGTTGCATCATTATTTGTAGCATCATTGTTTGACGAATCGTTGCTTGATGAATCATCGCCAAACATATTGTCGTCATCGTTTGTATTTACATCGTTGTTCTGGTCAACAACTGCGTTGTTGTTGCTTCCATCACCACCAACAGCTGCCAATGCGTTATCAGCCTGAGTTTTACCCATAAATACAATACCAACTGTAAGTGCTGCTGCGAGTACTATAGCCCAGAACTTTGTCCAGTTCTGTGAGCTTTTCTCTTTTTTCATTGCTTTAATTTCAGCCTGTTCAGGCGTTAAAGTTTTCTTTGCCATTGTTTAAACTCCTTTCGCTCTTTCGTAAAACAATTAGAATGTATAAGTTGTATTAACTTCCATTGAACCTGAACCGTCAATAGAAAGAGCAACCTTAAGCTTCATAACTGCATCCGCTTTGTATGACATTGTAAGACTCTTAAGAGTTCCATTCTCAATAGTCGCTACAAACTTGATGTTGTAATAAGAAACATTTGCTGAGTTAACTGTGATAGCATCTGTAATGCTTCCGATTGCTGACTTAACCTGTGACTCTGTGATAAAGTCATTAGTAGCCTTATGCATCGCATTCTTATTATCTTTCTGAGGGTCCTTGATGTTTGCAAGTGTGAAAGTATATACATTACCCTGAACTGACGCATCGGCAATATCGTTTGCTGAAAGATTCATAGCTTTAAGAAGGTAATCTTTTTCTTCATTTGAAAGGTCAGCCATTGTACCGTCGCTACCATATCTCTGGCCTACACCGTTTGTAACCTTGATTTTCTTTGTACCGATACCAAGGAAACCACCAACAACACTATCAAGAGAAGCGTTTTCATCAACCGCTGTGATAACACCGTTAAGTACACTTGTTGCATCGCCGCCGAGCATTTTAACATTAATGCCCTTGCCCTGCTGGTAATTGCAAATTCTTTCCATTTCATAGCTACCCTTTGCAGCCTTTGCTGTTGCTGCATTCATAGCGTCTGCAACTGTTTTTCTTTCATCAGTACCTGTCTGAGCACCGCCCTGAGAACCGCTGTCACCTGAAGGTGTTGAAGCTGAACCGCTGTCACCTGAAGGTGTTGAAGCTGAACCACTGTCGCCTGATGGTGTATTTACATCACCTGACGGTGTGTTTGTGTCACCTGAAGGTGCGTTTACGTCGCCACCACTCTGCTGACCGCTCTGAACACTACCTGATGCTGCAGGTGCAGTTGCAGGTGTGAAAGCGATTATTGCAAGTGAGTAAGCCATTGCGATTGCAAGGAAAAATGCTAATGCTTTTGTAAATGTTCCAAAGAAGAGCTTTCTTTTTGCTGATTTTTTCTCCAGCTTATTCTGAACTTCTTCGGGTGTTAAAACCTTTTTTGCCATTTTAGGTTCCCCTTTCAATGTTATATGTTACATACACACATTTAATTTACACCAAAATGAGTAAAATGTCAATGAAAATTTATCGATTTTTTAAAATCTTTTGATAAATTGCACTCATTGGCAATCCTACCACATTAAAATAATCACCGTCAATACCTCTTATGAATTTTGATGCAAGCCCCTGAATCCCATAAGCACCCGCTTTATCGTATGGCTCATCAGTATTTATATAGGTATTTATTTCTTCATCGGAGAGATTATAAAACTCAACTCTTGTTTCTTCTGAAAATGTCATTGAAAAGCCGTCTGCTATTGCACAAACACCCGTGAATACTGAATGGACTCTGCCCGAAAGCTTTTTAATCATATTATAGGCGTCGTCTTTATCCTTTGGCTTGCCGAGAATTTCACCGTCAAGCACCACAACTGTATCTGCACCGAGGACCAATTCATCTTTTTCTCTTTCTACCGCCATTGCCTTTCTCGCCGCAATAAAAACAACTGCATATTCGGGTTTTGTGCCGTTGGGAATTGTTTCGTCCGCATCTGCTGTACGAACAACAAAGTCGATACCTGCATTTTTCAGAATTTCGCTTCTTCTCGGAGATTTTGATGCTAAAACAAGTTTCATATTTTACCCTCGTTTTTAAGTTGATTGATTTTGAGAATCATTGTCTGGGTTTTACTGTCGGGCAATTCACCGTTCATAACCATTTTCACGGCATCCTCAAGTGAAATTTTGTAAACCTCTAAAAATTCATCTTCATCGGGATTTTGTTCACCGAATTCAAGGTCAGTTGCAAGGTACATATGAATTATTTCGCTACAATAACCGGGTGTGGGGTAGAGTTTGCCGAGAGAAACATATTTGTTTGCAACTGCACCTGTTTCTTCTTTAAGTTCACGCTTGCCTGCTTCAAATGGGTCTTCGCCTTTTTCAAGCTTACCCGCAGGAAGTTCAGTAACGATTTCCATATATGGATAACGGAATTGCTTTACAAAATAGAGATTATATTCATCATCAAGTGGTGCTACGCAAACTCCGCCATTATGCTCAACGATTTCTCTTTTTGCAGTTGTACCGTTTGGAAGAAGTGCATCATCAACACGAAGATTTACGATTTTACCTTCGAATTCATATTTATAGCTTATTTGTTTTTCTGTTAAATCCATAAGTTCACACTCCGTATTTCTTAACAAGTTCTTTATAATGTCTGCCTTTTTCCTCAAAGTTTTTATACTCGTTATAGCTTGATGCAGCGGGGGACAAAATACAAACACCGTCTTTTTTTGTGTTTTCGTAAGCAGATTTTACTGCTTCTTCAAGATTTTCGGCTTTAATAAGATTTTTCTTTGTGCCATTTTCACGCATCATATCAATAATCTTGTGACCCGTTGTTTTTGTACCGATAATCACATCAAGATTACTGTTTTCAAGGTCAACTGCGAAATCTGTGTAGTCAATTCCTCTGTCCTTACCGCCGATAATGAGAGTGTTTGCCTTAATTGCATTGACAGCACACATAACAGCGTGTGGAATTGTGGCAATACAATCGTTATAAAATGTTATACCATTATGTATACCAATGTTTTCCATTCTGTGTTCAATGCCTTCAAAGTCATCAATGGCTTTTTTTGCATTTTCAGCAGTTACGCCAAATTTTGATGCAGCAGTAAAGGCATAAAGCACATCGTGGCGGTTATGCTCACCTGCCAGATGGATATTTTTGATTTCAAAAGGAAGAAAATCGTCTTTTTTAACTGCGATTGCATTTGATTTTACTGTGTTCAAATCAAGATATGGATTAAGCCCTTGTGTACCGTTATATATAAAGGTATTATTTTCATTCTGATGGCGGACAATATTGAGCTTTGCGTTTACATATCCTGTCATTCCGCCCTTGTAATGTTCAAGGTGTTCTTCATAAATATTTGTAAGAATTGAAACATCGGGGGAGTTTCTTGTGAATTCAAGTTGATGTGATGACATTTCAATAACTGCAATTTTGTCTTCCGTCATTTCCTCGATATAGTCAAGAACAGGAAGTCCCATATTGCCCATAAGTTCACAATCCACACCACCTGCACAAAGCATTTTGTATGTCAAAGTTGAAGTAGTGGTCTTACCCTTTGAGCCTGTTACACCAATCTTTTTGCAAGGTGCATATTTTAAAAATAAATCTGTCTGACAAGTTACATAAGTATTTTCGGGAACGTCCACATTTACGAAAGAAATACCGGGACTCTTCATAACAACATCGAAATTGCCGATATGAGAAAGATAATCCTCGCCACAGTAATATTCCACATTATTATCGTCGATTTTTTGCTCTTTGCCGTCACCGATTGCAAGTAACTTTTCGGGAAGATACTTCCTTATATAATTATATGTGCTTCTTCCCTCTCTGCCAAAGCCGAGAATAAGCACTTTTTTATCCTTTAAAAACTCAATAATTGGGGGGAACATTTATAAATCACTCCTATAAACGCATATATAAGAATTATACAATTTAAAAATTGAAAAATCAACAGAAAAAGGACATATAGAGCTTTTCACAAACATAAAAATAAGGTCACAATCAAATTGGGAGTTTGTCTATCTCAATTCGTAATGCATAATGCGTAATTCGTAATTAAGGGTCTGCGACGCGATTTTATATTATAACCAATATGGTCGATTGTAGGGGAGGACGACTCGGCGTCCCATTTGTAGTTTAATTGCACGCTTTGGAATGGGCTGCCGTGGTCGTCAGCCCCTACAATGTTTGATAGCCATTTTTAACGAGATATAAAAATCAAAAGAGTTAGACAAACTTAAATTTATCTAACAACGCAAAAAAGGACAAGCTAAAAAAATTAGCCTGTCCTTAATTTCCTATTGTTTATAATTAGTCAACTTTTACTGTCCAGCCGAATGTATCTTCGATTTTACCGTACTGGATACCTGTAAGAGTATCATAAAGTTTCTGTGTGAGTTCGCCGATTTCAAAATTGTTGATTTCAACAACATCGTCCTTATATCTTAATGAACCAACAGGTGAGATAACTGCTGCAGTACCTGTACCGAATACTTCTTCAAGAGTTCCGTTCTTGCCTGCTTCCATAACAGTATCAATAGCAAGCTTGCCTTCATTAACCTTGTATCCCCAATTTTTGAGAACCTCAATACAACTCATTCTTGTGATACCCGGAAGAACTGTGCCCGAAGTTGCTGCAGTATAAATCTCGCCGTTGAGCTTGAACATAATGTTCATAGCACCAACTTCTTCAACATATTTTCTTTCAACGCCATCAAGCCAGAGAACCTGTGAATAACCAAGTTTATGTGCTTTTTCACCTGCTGCCATAGAAGCTGCATAGTTACCACCGCATTTGATAGCACCTGTACCGCCGGGACAAGCACGAACAAATTCTTCTTCAACATAAATCTTAACCGGATTAAGACCTTCTGCATAGTAAGCACCGGATGGTGAGCAGATAATGATGAACTGATATTTTGCTGATGCCTTAACACCTAAAACAGGCTCAGTTGCGATTGTAAACGGTCTGATATAAAGGCTTGTATCGGGCTCTGACGGCACCCAATCCTTATCAACTGAAACAAGTGCTTTAACTGCATCTACGAAATCAGCAACAGAAATCTGTGGGATACAGAGTCTGTCATGTGTTGACTGCATTCTTTCTGCATTTTTGTCAGGACGGAAAAGCTGAACATTACCGTCTGCCATACGATATGCTTTAAGTCCCTCAAAGCATTCCTGAGCATAGTGAAAAACAAGTGCTGACGGGTCAAGTGCGATTGGCTGATATGGTACAACTCTTGCGTCGTGCCAACCCATACCCTCATCATAATCCATAATAAACATATGGTCCGTGAAAATATGACCGAAGCCTAAGTTTTTCCAGTCGGGTTTTGCTTTAGGGGTAGTAGTTTTTTCAATTCTGATTTGCATTTGTGAACATCTCCAATGTATTTGCTAAAAGTTTTGCCAGATTTTATTTGCCACGATAGTTTGGTACGAGGCGTTTTAAATATGCACGAACATCTTCGGGTTGTAATTCTGCGATAGCCTTAATATCCTTTTCAAGCTGTTCGTCATCAATTTCGAGTGGTTTAGTAACGAAAATCTTATCATTACCTGTTTTCTTTCTTTCATCAAGCTCTTCTTCAAGAGAAAGCTCTTCATAAAGCTTTTCGCCGGGGCGAAGACCTGTGAACTGAATTTCAATATCCTTGTATGGCTCAAAGCCTGAAAGTCTGATAAGGTTTTCTGCAAGAGAAACAATCTTAACAGGCTCGCCCATATCAAGAACAAAGATTTCGCCACCCTTTGCAAGACCACCTGCCTGAACAACCAACTGGCTTGCTTCGGGAATTGTCATAAAGTATCTTGTAATGTCGGGGTGAGTAACCGTAATTGGTCCGCCCTGTTCGAGCTGTTCTTTGAAAATCGGAATAACGCTACCATTTGAGCCGAGAACGTTACCAAAGCGAACTGCTGCAAACTTTGTACCCTTTGAAATCTTGCTGAAATGCTGAACAACGATTTCACATACACGTTTTGTTGCACCCATTACATTTGTTGGGTTAACAGCCTTGTCCGTTGAAAGAAGAACAAAATTCTTAACGCCGTATTCGTTAGCACAGAATGCTGTGTTATATGTACCAAGAATGTTATTCTTAACTGCTTCATAAGGACTATCTTCCATCAAAGGCACGTGCTTGTGAGCAGCAGCATGGAATACTGATGACGGATGGAATTCCTCAAAAATCTCTTTAAGTCTGCGAAGTTCACGAACAGAACCTATACGGATTTCAATTTGAGGTGCACCGTGGTACTGTCTGTCAAGTGAATTCTTGAGCGTAAATGCATTGTTTTCGTAAATATCAAAAATAATGATTTTTTCAGGGTTATATCTTGCAATCTGACGGCAAAGCTCACTACCGATTGAACCGCCACCGCCTGTTACAAGAACAGTTTCGCCTGTAACATACTTACAAACATCGGGGTCAAGCTTAACCTCGGGACGTGAAAGAAGGTCGAGAACATCAACTTTCTTAATCTTATCCACTTCCACCTTACCCTCTGCACCAAGCTCGTCAATATTAGGTGCTCTTTTAAGAGTACAGCCTGTTGACATTGCAATTTCGAAAATCTCTTTTCTTCTTTCAGGTGTAGCAGTTGGAATACAATAGATAATTTCGTTTACATCGTATTTCTTAACAAGGGCAGGAATATCAGCAATCTTGCCTGCAACAGGAACACCACGTACTCTCATATTTTTCTTTGCAACGTCGTCGTCAGCAATTACAACAGGAGTACCTGATTTATATCCTGTAAGGCCCATCTCAAAAAGAACGGAGTTACCCATATCCCCTGCACCAATAATCATAATGCGTTTATTGGCATCTTTTCTTCTGCGTTTTGAGTCTAATTTCAAAGCACTGTATGACTTATATAATGTTCTAATGCCAACAGAGAAGAAGCAAATAAACATAAAGGCATCAACATAAACAGCAATCGGCATTGTCTGGAAAATCTTTTCTATGTTTGATGCAATACATATTTTCATACCAACATAATCACAAATCCAGCACAAAGCTGTTCCAACACCTGCACTGATAATCGCATTTATCATTTCATAGAAGCCCATATACTTCCACATATTGCTATAAAGTCTGCGTATAAGGAACAAAGCAATATAAATAATGGTTACAAACACTATTCTTCTTGAAAGGAAAACAAAAATATCCCAATCAAATGAGAATTGTCTGTGCAAAAACATTGACAAATAGTAAGCACCGTTCACAACTAAAATGTCAAGTATAAATAAAAGGATTTGATGCGGTTTTATGATTTCATATAACTTTTTCAAACTAACACCTCATATACTTATTATATTTCAATTTAATATTTTACTCCTATTGTGCGACATTGTCAATGGAATGTGTTGAAAATAGTATGGAGAAACTTTCTTTTTTGCCTTTACAATATGCAATACAAATGGTAAAATTAAACACAGAATAGAAAAAGGATGTGCATTTTGTGATTGGACTCGGAAAATGGACAGGCGATATTGAAACATCCGTAATCAGCGGTAATGCAATCGTTGAAATTACCGATAACAACGGTGAATATGATTTTTCAGTTACTGTCCCCTCTTTAAAAAAGCTTCCCAATTTCAGAGTTTATGATATTAAAGAAAACGGCAACCAGCTATCCGGCAAAGCAGAAATTGACCTTATGGGGAAAATGAAGGTTGATGTGTGTGTTGAAATTAACGGTGACACATTCACAGGATATATTAAAGTGCCATTCTTGGGCAAAATTGAAATAAAAAACGGAAGAAAAATCGGATAATATGAATAATAAAACTTTAATCTGTCCCCACGCTAAAAAATGCGGTGGATGTCAGTTATTAAATCTTACCTATGAAGAACAGTTAAAACATAAACAAGTCAAGGCAATTCGCCTATTGGGTAAGTTTTGTCATGTTGAAGAAATTATAGGAATGGAAAAGCCCTATAATTATCGCAACAAGGCACAATATGCCTTTGGCAGGGGCAGAAACAATCAGATTATTGCGGGGGTTTATCAGTCCTCAACCCATAAAATTATTGACATTGAAAAATGTATGCTGACAGACCCCAAGGCTGATGAAATTGCCAACACAGTAAAAAAATTATTAAAGAGTTTTAAGCTTAAGCCTTATGGCGAAAACACCCGACAAGGCTTTTTGCGTCACGTTCTTGTGAAAACCGCTTTTAAAAGCGGTGAGGTTATGGTGGTTCTTGTTACATCAACACCACAATTCCCGTCAAAGCGTTCATTTATCAATGCACTTGTTGGCCGTCATCCTGAAATTACGACTATTGTACAGAATATAAACAACAAGTTTACAAGTATGGTCTTGGGCGACAAAAGTGAAGTGCTTTATGGTGATGGCAAGATTACCGAAGAACTCTGCGGACTTAATTTCCGCATTTCACCAAAGGCGTTTTATCAGATTAACCCTGTGCAGACAGAAATTCTTTACAACAAAGCACTTGAATATGCCGATTTTAAAGGCACAGAAAGAATTATCGACGCTTATTGCGGTACGGGAACAATAGGTCTTATTGCAAGTAAGAATGTCAAAAGTGTTTTAGGTGTTGAAATCAATAAGGATGCCGTTAAGGATGCTAAAGAAAACGCCAAGCTCAACGGAATTGAAAATATTAAGTTTTTCGCCGCTGATGCGGGCAAATTTATGGTGGATTTGGCAAACAACAACGAAAAAATCGACGCGGTTATAATGGACCCTGCCCGTGCGGGTAGTGATATTCCATTCTTGTCATCGCTCGTAAAACTCAGCCCTGAAAAAGTGGTTTATGTGAGTTGTAACCCCGAAACTCTTGCAAGAGATTTAATGTATCTCTCAAAAAACGGATATAAGGTTCGCAAAATTCAACCCGTGGATATGTTTCCACACACAGACCATATAGAATGTGTATGTTTAATTGAAAGGAAATAATTATGGGACTTTTTAACATCTTCAAAAAGAAAACTCCCTTAACAGAGGAGCAGAAAAAATGGAATTACTTGTGGGAATTATGGAGCCGTGAAGAAATTGGTGCACCCTATGACGCCTTGATGACCTATGACAGCGAAATTAACAACGGTGGGCATATTCAGTTCTTTTTAAATATTGCCGCCTGCGGTGAGGTAGAAAAAGCGGTAAATAATCTTTGTGATGTATTACCCAAAATACTCAAAGATAACTTGCAGACCGCATATTCCCACTATCTTGTACTTATCAATGAAGAAAACGAGGAAACTGAAAATAAAATTTTTGCGTGTGATGATGTTTTTTACAACAACGAAAAACTTCTAACCGACATTCTTCAGGAATACGCAAACACATTAGAGGTTTATTAAATATTTCCCCGAGAGGAGAACTAAATATATGTTTGAAATTAAAAACAAAGAATTTTATATGGACGGCAAGCCGTTCAAGATTTATTCAGGTGCTATGCATTATTTCCGCACCGTGCCTGAATACTGGGAAGACAGACTTACAAAATTAAAGCTTGCGGGCTTTAACACAGTTGAAACCTACACCTGCTGGAATTTGCACGAGCCACGACCCGGCGAATTCAACTTTGAGGGTATTCTTGATATTGAGCGTTTCGTGAAAACTGCTCAAAAGGTAGGGCTTTACTGCATTGTAAGACCGGGTCCATATATCTGTGCCGAATGGGATTTCGGTGGACTTCCCGCTTGGCTTTTAAAGGATAAGAATATGCAAATCCGTTGTATGTACCCCGATTTCCTCACTTGCATTGAGCGTTATTACAAGGAATTGCTCGGCAGATTAAAACCGCTTTTAGAAACTAACGGCGGTAACATTATCGCAATGCAGGTTGAGAACGAGTATGGTTCTTACGGTAACGATAAAGACTATCTCCGCTTTGTTGAAAAGCTTACAAAGGATTGCGGAGTTGACGTTCCTCTTTTCACCTCCGACGGTAACTGGAAGAATATGATTTCGGGCGGTTCACTCCCGCATATTTATAAAGTTCTCAACTTTGGTTCAAAAGCTAAAACCGCTTTTAACTGCTTAAAGGATTTCGAGAACGACGGACCTAATATGTGCGGTGAATTCTGGTGCGGTTGGTTCGACCATTGGCGTGACATTCACCACACAAGAAAAGCAGAAGAAATCGTTAAAGAAGTTCAGGATTTCCTTGACTGCGGTGCAAGTTTTAATTTCTATATGTTCCACGGTGGTACAAACTTCGGCTTTAACGCAGGTGCAAACCATAACCCCGGCAAGGCTTATGAGCCAACAATCACAAGCTATGACTACTGTGCACTTCTCAACGAGTGGGGTGACTATACACCCGCTTATCACGCAGTTCGTGAGTTGTTACATAAGCATCAAGGTCTTGAAATGAAAGAGTTGCCACCTTCACCCGAATTGCAGACAATCGGCACGGTAGAACTCACACAATCAGCAGGACTTTTTGAAAATCTTGATGTTATCGGTGAAAAACACCGTGTACCCGTACCCGAAAGTATGGAATATTTCGGTCAGAATTTCGGTATGATTTATTACGAAACCGTAATTCGTGGTCATTATGACCCAATTCCGCTTATGATTAGAAATGTGCACGATTTCGGCTTTGTTTATGTTGATGATAAATACAAGAAATTCATTGACCGCACAGTTTACACACAAACGGGCAAATTCTCACTTGGCTCAATCTTCAAGAAATTCACAAAGAGCGACCAAGATACAAATGTAGTTATGGTTGGTGCTGTTGACGGCGAAAAGAAAATCGGACTTCTTGTTGACACAATGGGTCGCGTAAACTACGGCGAAAACATGAATGACCGCAAGGGATTTTCTGACATATACATCGCAAATCAACGTCAGATGGGCTATGATGTATGGACACTTCCCCTTGATAACCTTGATAAGCTCCAGTACAAAAAAGCTGAAAAGTTTGACAAGGACAAGGGTGCAATGTTCTATAAGGGAACATTTAAAGCGAGCTCAAAGGCAGATTGCTTTGTTCACCTTGACGGCTTTGAGAAAGGTTATGTGTGGATTAACGGTTTTAACCTCGGCAGATATTGGAGCGTAGGCCCACAGAAATCGCTCTACCTCCCCGGTGCACTTCTCAAAGAAGAAAACGAGATTATCGTTTGCGAAACCCTCGGTATGAAGAAACCTGAAATTACAATTACAGATAAACACGATTTAGGATAAAAGAAAAACGGAGCTTCGGCTCCGTTTTTTTAATGCAAAATTCAAAATGCAAAGTGCAAAATTAGGGGTCTGCGACGCAAATTGTACGGGACGATGTCAACATCGTCCCGTTTTTTATCCAAATATTTCTTTTTCGACCTCGGCACAGATATAATGATATATTGCTAAATGGTATTCCTGAATTTTATAGGTTTCGGTTGCGGGTACACAAATTGAAATTGTTCCCAAATCTTTAAGTTTACCGCCGTCTTTACCCGTTAACACAATTGATACCAAATCCAAATCATTTGCAAGTCTTATGGCATTAACAACATTTTTTGAATTGCCCGAGGTTGAAATGCCGATAACCAAATCACATTCCTTTGCGTAACCGTAAATCTGCTGTGCAAAAACCATATCCGCATCAATATCGTTTGCTATTGCGGTCATAAGCCCCGTTTGGCTGTTAAGGGAAATCACAGGCAATGCACCCTGCAATTTATCTCGTAAATCGGGTGAAATTCGTTCATCTGTCACTTTGCGAGGCAATCTGAAACTTTTCATCAACTCGCCCACAATATGCTCTGCATCGCAAGCACTACCGCCATTACCGAACACAAGAGCCTTGTGTCCGCCCTTAAAGGTGGCTGTCAACGCACCAATTGCACTGCCTATTTCCCATTCACATTCCTTTAATTCGGGGTATCGTTCAAATAAACTCATACTATTCACCCTTGAAAAGTTTTAAAAATTCCTCATCGCAAAAGTCTTTTACAATTATATTCGTGCCTAATTTTTTATGTAAATTCCGTTGATAGTCAGCGTTTTCGGGAAGTCGGCTCACTACAAATGCTCCCATCTGCACACCCGCCTGAATTTCGGCTCTGCCGTCACCCACAACAAGCACATTTTCACCCGAAACGCCCAACTCATTTAAAAGCTTTTTCATAACCATATCTTTAGGCATTTTCTCAGTCCAAGTTGAGCCGATTATATCCTCAACAATTTCATTTTTGCCAATTTTATAGCCAAGAGTTTCTACCTCTTCGTGCATTCCCATACCTTTTTCGACAACAGCACCCGTCACAAAATAATTCTTCACGCCGTTATCTTTGAGAAATTGCAAGAATTCCATTGAGCCTGCAATTCTGAATTCTTCGGGATTTTCTTTAGCTCTAATGAGGTTTTTGTCCCTACAATAGCCATTGAGTACTGCCTCATAAAGCTTGAAAAGTCTTGGGGTTTGTTCTTTCAGCATTTCGGTCATTTCATCGGTTTCGGGCAAATCGTCATAATATTCAATGCCGTTGTTTATGCGGTCAACAATTTGAGAATTTGTCAGCATATCGCAATTAACTTTAATATTCCCCTCTTGCACGGCTCGGCGGATTGCCCATTCCATCTGGGTAAGTGCCGAAAGCCCCGCTGATTCAATACAAAACCTATCAGTTTCGGGCAGAATTCTTGTTCCCGCAAGCGAAATAAGTCTTTTCGCGTTTTCAGTGCTATCAAAATCTTCACTCAAACCGTTTGTTATCACATCATAAAGGCAAATGCTCATAACTGGTGGCCAATCGCGAATCAGCGAATGTGTGCCGTCAATATCGTGAAAAGCATATTTGATTGTATGATTTTTACCAACCTTAAGCACAATTCCACCTCATTTTGCACTTTGCATTTTACATTTTACATTTTCAACACATTCCGCCGTTTACGGCTAAATCTTGTCCTGTTATAAAATCTGCATCACCCGACACTAAAAACGCCACCGCACCCGCAACATCTTCGGGTGTACCAATACGGTTAAGCGGTGTTTCATTTTTAAGTTCATTCATTGTTTCCTCATCAAAATGAGAGGTCATATCGGTGAGAATTACCCCGGGGGACACAGAATTCACGGTTATTCCCGAAAGCCCCACTTCTTTTGCAAGAGCCTTTGTCATACCTATAATCCCCGCCTTTGCCGCTGAATAATGCACCTCGCAAGACCCACCAATTTCGCCCCATATTGAAGAAATGTTGATGATTTTGCCACTCTTTCGGTTAATCATATATTTGAGCACCGCACGTGAACAATAAAATGCACCACTTAAATTTGTTTCAATCATTTTGTGCCACATTTCATCGGTAATGTCCGTGAAAAGTGATTGTTCAGCAATGCCCGCGTTGTTTACAAGCACCGAGATTTCGCCGAAATGCTTTTCAATATGAGCAAATGTTTCATTCACGGCTTTGCTATCGGTAATATCCAATTTATAGGCTTTACAATTATCCCCTAACTCCTCACAGAGTTTGTTTGCCTGCTCTGCAGAACTATTATAGCAAAGTGCAACCCTGTAACCGTCGTGTACAAGTCTTTTTACAATGGCAGCACCTATACCTTTTGCACCACCTGTAACAATGGCAGTTTTCATAAATCTACCTCCGAAAAAATTCTGTACTTATTTTATCACACATTAACTCATTTTGCACTAAAAATACTTGAAAAAGTTTTTGTAATAGCATATAATATTTCTTGCAACTTAATATGCTTGTGTAGCACAGTTGGTAGTGCAGCTCATTCGTAATGAGCAGGTCGCAGGTTCGAGTCCCGTCACAAGCTCCAAAAAAGTCCCCAATCGTTTGATTGGGGACTTGATTTTTATTAAATTATTCTGCTTTTTCTTGAGCCTCTGCCTCGTGTTTTTCGCGAAGAGCTGCATAAATCGGTTCCATCTTTTCCTTTGTAAGCGGATAACCAAATCTGAAAATGAGCCATACACTTGTGTAAACTATGGCAGGAATAATCGTGCAGATAAACATAATCTTTTTACTTGTATCGTTTTCAGCAATAAAGCCGTTTCCTGCAGTAAGGCTGTCATATTTTGCCCATTGAAGAAGGAAAAGTCCGCCTGCATCGGCAATAGCCTGACCAAACTGACGGCCGAAGGTGTATGCAGAATAAACTGCACTTTCGTTACGGATACCTGTTTTGTATTCCTGATAGTCAATAACGTCCATAACAACCGCCCAACAAGTAAGGCTTACGAATGTATAACCGAAGCCGATAAGAAGTAAGCAAAGCATATAAAGCCATGCAGGGTAAATGCCCTGACTTGGGTTAATCCATCTGATAAAGTCTTCGTTGTTTGCTGTAACAAAAAGGAAAACAGATGTTATTGCAGAAATAATTGACATTCTTCCGCAAAGCTCTTTCTTACCGAATTTTGCAGAAAGTTTTGGTGTGAACAAAATCAGCAATACCATTGGAAGATAGTTGCAGATTGTACCTATAATACTAAGTCCTGTATTTGTAAAATAGTTTTTATAAAGATAAGCATTGAATGAGCCGAACTGCAACTGACCGCTGATTAACACACCCGACAATGTAAGCATTACGAATGGTCTTGATTTAAAAAGTCCTTTATATACACCCTTCAAATCAACATTTTCATCATCAACAGCGGGAACTCGCTCTTTCACCATTTTATGACCGATAAGATAGGTAATAATTGAGAAAATACCCATAAGAAGTGCATACATAAACATTCTGTTACCGTCTGCAACTTCAATTTCTTTACCTGTCTGCTCGTCAAAAACACCTGTGCCCACATAGATAACCATTGGAGCGATAAGAAGAACAACCGCACCACCGATACCGCTACCAACTGAACGAGCAGTTGAAAGGAGAGTTCTTCCCTTGGGGTCATCAGTAATAACGGATGCCAATGAACCAAACGGAATGTTCATTGCAGTATACATTGTACAATAAATCAAGTACAATACAATGGCAAGAACAAAAAGAAGTGTCGGATTGTTTGCCAATGTTTCATTATAGAAAATTGAATTCGGGTCACCAAAAGGAATAAAGCAAATAACCGTTGAAATACCCAGAGGCACTGCAACAAGTCTTAAATACTGACGGTATTTACCGTCTTTACCCGCTTTTCTTTTTGAAACAACAGCACCCCAAAGAGGGTCATTAACAACGTCCCAAAGACGAGTGATAATGAACATATAGCCAACAAGCTTTGGTGCAATTTTCAAAACGTCGGTCATAAAGACCTTAAGATAGCTTGTAATGTATGTAAGGTTAAACATATTACCTGCTTCGGCAATAGTGTAACCCGCAACATCTTTTAAGCCTATTCGGTTAGGATGATTGTTGACCTCTCTTGGTTTTTTCTGCTTAGCCATAGAGATAAAACCTCCCTTGTGAAATTCATAGAATAATAATACCACTTATTCCAGAAAAATACAATAGGGAATAAAAAAGAGCAGATACCTTTTCAGATATCTGCTCAATGCATTATTTAATTAAGAATTAAAGTTCTGCGAAGTATTTGATTGTTCTAACCATCTGTGATGTGTAGCTGTTTTCGTTGTCATACCAAGAAACAACCTGTACTTCATAGAGGTCATCAGCAATCTTAGCAACCATTGTCTGTGTTGCATCGAAGAGTGAGCCGTACTTCATACCGATAACGTCTGAAGAAACGATTTCGTCTTCATTGTAGCCGAAGCTTTCTGATGCAGCAGCCTTCATAGCAGCGTTGATGCCTTCTTTTGTAACTTCACCCTTAACAACAGCTGTAAGGATTGTTGTTGAACCTGTTGGAACAGGAACTCTCTGTGCAGAACCGATAAGCTTGCCGTTGAGTTCAGGAATAACAAGACCGATAGCCTTTGCAGCACCTGTTGAGTTGGGAACGATGTTCTGAGCACCTGCTCTTGCACGGCGAAGGTCACCCTTTCTGTGAGGACCGTCAAGAATCATCTGGTCGCCTGTGTATGCATGAACAGTTGTCATGATACCGCTCTGGATGGGTGCATAATCGTTAAGAGCCTTAGCCATAGGAGCAAGACAGTTTGTTGTACAAGAAGCTGCAGAAATGATCTGATCGTCAGCTGTGAGGATACCCTCGTTTACTGAGAATACAACTGTCTTGAGGTCGTTGCCTGCTGGAGCAGAAATAACAACCTTCTTAGCACCAGCG
>JAZQMC010000003.1:0-13097 GCA_045543095.1 Candidatus Fimenecus sp.
GCATCTTAAAGAATGTTTTCCTGATTTGAAAATAGGCGGTCCTGCACTTGCACATAACGAAGAATGGGCAGAGGATTTTCTTCAGGAAATGCAAAAAAGAAACGTACCGCTTGATTTCTTTTCCTGGCATATTTATTGCACAGAGCCTGTGCACATGGTTCAAAAAGCAGAAAGAATAAAAACACTCTTAAACAAATACGGTTATGAAAATTCAGAAAGCATCCTCAACGAATGGAACTATGTAAAAGGGTGGGAAGAAGAGTTTGTTTACACTCTTAAAGCAATTCACAGCATTAAGGGTGCATCATTCACATTGGCTTGTATGTGTACCTCTCAGCATTCTCCAATTGATATGCTTATGTATTATGACACCCGTCCCTCGGTTTTTAACGGTGTTTTTGATTTTTACACTTATGAAAAGTTAAAGGGATACTATGCTTTTTATTGGTACGGTTTCCTTTATGATTGTGAAAAAGAAATCCCTTCCCAAAATGAGGTTGAAAATATCTATTCTCTTTGCGGTGTGGATAAAAACGGAAAAGCAACAATTATACTTACTTATTACAGCGATAATGACTCTTTGCCCAACAAAGAGATTTCATTGGATTTGGGCAAAAAGGGGTCATACGAAATATATAAGGTTGATAACGGGCACAACGGAGAGCTTATAGCAGTTACAGATAACCTTTCATTTGAGCTGGAGCTTTACAGTATGGTGCTTATTAAAGAAAAATAAAAACATTTTTATATTTTGGTATGTGTGATATAATCAGTTCGATAAATTCCAATTTGTCTAATTAAATAAGTTAAGGGAACAAACCGTATTTTACAGTTTGTTCCCTCTTTTTATGTCTCATATTTCCGGTACAATGTAATTCTTATTTATAAGAGCTTGTCCAATTTCGTCAAGCACCGATTCTGATTCCGCACGTACCGTGTGATAATGATAACCGCCGGTTATGTTCATAAGCTCGGTGGATTTACCGCTTCTTACCCCTTCAATGAATTGCTTAATATGAAGGCTTGAAAAGATGTTCAGCGGTGCAGTCATTTTGCCGTAAACCTTATGCCAGACAAACACATCAACTACTGTGCCGCCGAGATTTACAATGGTGGTCAGTTCATCTTCGGTTTCTTCTGTTGTATGATGCACTTTGAAAACACGCTCTTTTAAAGGTGATTTCTGAATAATGTATCCGTTATGGGTAGAGAGAATGTCATATCCCGTACCTTTGAGCACAGTTATATCCTGAACAATAATCTGTCTTGATACACCGAATTCTTCGGAAAGCTTACCGCCCGATATTGCTTCGTTTGATGATAAGAGCAAATTAACAATTGCTTTTCTTCTGTCAGCGGCTTTCATTGATTCACCCCTTTATACAGCGTGCAAATTTTTAAGCGAGAGATCTAAAATAGGAGAAGAATGTGTAAGAGCTCCGCTCGAAATATAGTTTACACCAATACGGATGAGTTTTGCAACATTTTCTTTTGTAACGTTTCCGCTGCATTCTGTTTCAGCTTTACCTGCACAGAGTTCAACCGCTTTTGTCATATCCTCGATGCTCATATTGTCGAGCATAATTATATCCGCGCCCGCTTCAAGTGCTTCTTTGAGCATTTCAAGATTCTCAACTTCAATTTCAATTTTACGGACAAAGGGCGCATATTCCTTTGCCATTGCAACAGCCTGCTTTACACCGCCTGCGGCACCGATGTGATTATCCTTGAGAAGAATGCCGTCACTCAGATTAAAGCGGTGATTGTAACCGCCTCCAACCCTAACTGCGTACTTTTCAAACACACGCATACCGGGGGTAGTTTTGCGGGTGTCGAGAAGTTTGGTGTTTGTTCCTTCAAGCATATCAGCAATGGTGCGTGTGTATGTTGCGATACCGCTCATACGCTGTAAGTAGTTGAGTGCAGTTCTTTCACCCGAAAGCAGAACACGGATATCGCCGCGGATAACACCGAGTTTCTGTCCGTTTTTAACCTTGTCACCGTCTTTAACGTAAAATTCAGCTTTTGTTTCCGCATCGAGAAGTTCAAACACTCTTTTGAACACTTCAAGACCTGCGATAACTCCGTCTTCTTTGCAAATCAGCTCAACCTCGCCGAGCTGATATTGACGCATAACGGAGTTTGTGGAAATATCCTCGCTTGTAATATCTTCTTTGAGTGCATTTAAAATGATGTCATCTGCGTTTAATTTCATAGTAATATTATTCATGGCTGTTTTTCTCCTTTTCAATAGCAGCTAAAACTGCTTCCTTATATTTTTCTGCATAGCCGTCGTATTGTGCAGTATCTATAATAACTTCTTTTTGAGGTTGCGTTTCTGTATAATTATCTGTGATATGACTTGCTGCTCTTTTTGCAAAAACAAGGCTTTCAAGCAATGAATTGCTCGCCAATCTGTTTCTTCCGTGAACACCGTTGCAAGCTGTTTCTCCGGCTGCATATAATCGCTCCATAGAGGTTTTGCTGTATCGGTCAACATCAATGCCGCCCATAAAATAATGCTGTGACGGCACAACGGGAATCGGCTCTTTTGTTACATCATAGCCTTCTTCCAGACAGTGGCGATAGATATTCGGAAAATGACTTTTAATTTCTTCTTCGGGAATAGGAGCCATAGAAAGCCAGACGTGTTCGCTGCCTTCTTTTTTCATTTCATCAAATATTGCTTTTGCAACAACATCACGGGGAAGAAGCTCATTGACAAATCTTTCACCCTTGGAATTGAGCAGAATTGCTCCCTCACCTCGTACCGACTCAGAAATCAAAAACTCACGACCGTGCTTTTTCGTATAAAGCGTGGTGGGATGAATCTGTATGTAATCAATGTGCTGCAGCTTAATATCATATTTAAGAGCCAGAGCAAGAGCATCGCCCGTCAGGTGACGGTAGTTGGTAGAATGCTTGAACAAACCGCCGATGCCGCCCGTTGCAAGCACGGTATAATCTGCAGTTATGCTGATATAGTTACCGTTTTTATCATGACCGATGATACCGTAACAGATATTGCCCTCGCAAATCAAATCAACCATAGTAAAGTTTTCTATGAGTGTTATATTGGGTCTGTTTCTTGCAGTTTCAAGCAGATGTGAGGTAATCTCCTTACCTGTTTCATCTTCGTGAAAAAGAATTCTCGGTTTTGAGTGCGCACCCTCACGGGTGTAAGTAAATGCTTCTCCGTCCTTTTCAAAACGAACACCGAATGAAACAAGGTCACCGATTATCTCCTGAGATGAGCGAATCATAATCTCTACGGAATCGGGATTGTTTTCGTAATGCCCCGCTTTCATCGTGTCTTCAAAAAATGATTTGTAATCTTCTTCATTTCGCAGAACGCAAATACCGCCCTGTGCAAGGAAGGAATCGCTTTTCGGAGCTTCGTTTTTAGTAACGATAGTAATCCTTTTATCTTTAGGCAGGTTCAGCGCACAGTAAAGGCCCGCAACTCCACAGCCTACTATTATAATATCTGTATTCATTTCACTTTCCAAGCTCCAACATCCTTTCAAGCGGTAAAAGTGAACCAATGCGAACCGCATCATCAACAATAACTTCCTTATCTTCATTTTGCAGAACCGATAAAACAGCTTCAACAGTATTTAGCTTCATATCGGCACAGCAGGGATGAGGATTCGGAAAATAAAACTTTTTATCGGGGTTATCCGTAACCAACTTATAGTTCACTCCGTCTTCGGTGCAGATAATAAATTCATTCACATCACTCTGTTTTGCATAAGCGATTATATCAGCCGTACTTCCTATGTAATCGGATAAAGCAAGAACTTCAGGTTCACATTCGGGATGTGACAAAACAATTGCACGAGGATATTTTTCTTTTACTGCCGTGAGCTGATCCACTGCGATTTTTGCGTGAATCGGACAGTAGCCGTCATTAATGATTATATTTTTTTCTGGTATCTGTTCGGCAACAAATCTGCCGAGATTTCTGTCGGGAATAAAGAAAATGTTTTTGTTCGGAAGTGCTTTAACAATTTTTACTGCATTTGATGAAGTGACACAAACGTCGCTCTGACATTTTAGCTCTGCTGTTGAGTTGATATAACACACAACAGCAAGGTCATCGTACTTATTACGCATTTCATCAATAATGCCGTCGGCAACCATGTGAGCCATAGCACAGTCAGCCGTAATGTCCGGCATAAGCACTTTTTTATCGGGATTGAGAATTTTTGCACTTTCGCCCATAAAATAAACACCGCAAAAAACAATGATATCCGCCTTGCTTTGCTTTGCAATTTTTGCAAGATAAAAAGAGTCACCTACGTAATCAGCTATTTCCTGCACTTCGGCAGGAGCATAATAATGAGCAAGAATAACTGCATTTTTTTCTTTTTTCAGTTGTTCAATCTGATTTTTCATATATATTTGTCCTTATTGTGAAAACAAATTATTTTTATCAATTCTAACATTTGTGTTTACATCTGTCAACTTATCTGTAAACCATTTGTTGTAGATTATTACCGATTTATAACAATCTCTTTTGTTGAACTTGCACATTTTGAAAAGTATTCTGATATGCAAGAAAACTATTATCGATAATGTAAAAATCAAGTTGTTTTTTGTTTGTTTTGTGATATAATTCTACTTGACCGTGCGTATAACCGAATGTAAAAACTTTAATCGGTTTTGACTCACATTGATATTTACAACCATCACGAAAGGAAAATTTTATGTCTGATTTTTTAGAAGTAATTATGATAATAAGTTTTGGTGCCTCATGGCCTCTTAATGTCATCAAGTCATATAAAGCAAGAACGACAAAAGGTAAAAGTCTCGGATTCCTGTGCCTTATCTTTTTAGGCTATATTGCGGGGATTTCTTCGAAGTTATTAAATGAATCATATATGATGTCATTTTCTTCAAAATGGTATGTGCTTTTCTTTTATGTTCTCAACTTGATAATGGTAGGAACAGATTTATGCATTTATTTCAGAAACTACAAGTTTGACAAGAAAAAAGAACTTGAAGACAAAACAGTCGTAATTGAATAAATTCAATTTATAGAAACAAATGATTATGGGAACAAACCGACTTTTTAGCCGGATCGTTCCCTATTTTTATGCTTCTATAAACTTTTGTTTCAGTTTTGCAAGTTTTTTGCCGACTGCACTGTGTGTTTTGAATCCCATCTTTTCCGCTGTCTCGGCTTGTGTCATATCGTTCATCGCATACATCAGAATGGTTTTGTCTTCCTCGCTCAGACTGCCCCGGAAATTCGCAAACCTTTCATTCGCAAAAACTATCTCGCTCACATCTTCCGCATAGGCGGTCTGTTTATTCCGAAACGCAAAGAGGATTACTTGGTTCATTACAAAAATATATTTTTAGAAGAACAGAAATGAATGACAAACATTCCTAAAGCTTTACGGCCTTATTTTGTGAACAGACTTATAATTTATGTGTAATGAATAAAAATTGACCTCCTTGTATTTGGTAACACCATTTTACAAGGAGGTCTGTGTTTTGTAGAATGTGCGGGATTTAGATTTCAATTTTTTATTTTTCTACGGTAACTTCAATCTGTCCGTATTCCTTCTGAGCTTCAACGAACAAAGCTATAATTTTTTCAATCTCGTTACTTAAAGCTTGTGCAGCTTTGGTCTCGGGTTTAAAAATAATCTTTATTTTTGCAGGAACATACATAAGACCTGTAACGGAATCCCACAAAGCATCGAGGTTTGCACCGTACCATTCAGGCAATTCTAATTCGGTTTTTATAATTTCGTGGATTTCACCAAGGTATTTGCATGAAGAAAAATCCAAAGTTCTGTTTTTAGAATACAAATAATCTATTGTGTTCATATGTTGTCTCCTTAATGAATTTGTATGAAAGTTTCATAATGATCGTATGTAGCAAAAATCAATCCATCATTTGAGTATATAAGCCTGTGATTTCTCGATGAGGAGTTCATTTTAAATATAGAGGTTAACTTCAATATGCAAAGCGGGAAAAATATCACCAAACAAACGGTATCAAGCGGTATTTTACTTTTTGCTTGTATTCACGATATCCATCAAGCTCTTTCTCAAGGAATTCTTCTTCGTGCTTGATTCTTTTGGCAATTATAAATGGATATGCCAAGAAAATAATAAACGAATACACCGAACCCAACACAAGTGGCATTGACAAAAACAAAAGCAAAGTCACACTATACATCGGATGTCTGACAATACCATATAGCCCCGTATCGATTACCTTTTGGTTTTCCTGTACCTCTATGGTGCGACTCAGATATGTATTTTCACGAAGCACCTCTGCATAGAGAATATATGCAATTATAAATATTACCGCCGCAACAATTACAACAGGTTTTGGCAACACATACCAACCAAAGCGTATACCAAGCCCTGCAACAACAAAACCTGCCAAAAACATAAGACCGCTCAATTTCACGACAAGACTTTGTTCCTGTTGTTTTTCCTTTGCATCAAGTCTGCTTTTTAACAAGTCGGGATTTTTGAACAACATTACAATTCCCGCAAAGAACATAGGAATGAACAAAATCCCCATCAACAACCAACCGTTAAAAAATGAAAATGTACCTGCAGGTAAGAATATCAATACCCCAACTGAAACAACACCTAACAAAAATTTAGTTATTGCTCCAAAAAACAAATTCATCGTCATAGTGTTTCTCCGTCATTCTTTTTTGTAATTTTATTATATCACGATTCATCAAAAGTCACAATACAAAAATCCCCTCGGATTGCTCCAAGGGAACTGTTTATTTATTGCTTATTCCGCAATGAATAATCGGTTGATTATTTCATTTCAGCGATTGCTGCCTGTGGGACAGTTGGCAAAGTTGGGAAATTGTCATCTATTCGACAAATTGGAATTTGTCAGGATATTAATTCTTGGCGATATTCAAAAACTTTTCTATCTTCTCCGCATCCTTATATCCGAGCTGATACAATTTGTTTAACCCGATTTTGTTTCTTGTTGCTGTTTTAATTCCGAAACAATCTTTAGGATAAAGTATCAGCACTTTGCCTTGTTCTTCAAGTTCAAGAATTTCATTTATCCTATTATGGTATAATGTATGTGACATTGTTATAGCCTTTGCGATTTGCGGATATTTAAAAAGTAATGGATTAACAAGCCATTTAGGAAAAGCAGATTTCTTATAGCTAACGGGAAGTGTCAAACAAATAATCAGCTTGTCACAACCATCTTCAAAAGCTTTTTTATATGGAATCGGGTCAGAGATACCGCCGTCGAAATATCTTCTGTTCTTAAATAAAACAGGTTGACGGGTAACTATAGGTAATGCACAGCTTGCCTTTAACAAAGTAAAATCGTCATAGGCGAAATCGTTTTTATAAAAAAATTTTTGTTCAGCGGTCTGTGCATCAGTTACCGCAACAACAAACTTTTTTTTTGATTTTGTAATAGCATCAAAATTCAACGGATTTTTGCCGTAACTGTTTGTTATATCGGAATAAATATAATCAAGGTTGATATACATTCCCTTGCAGAAATAATTACCTATACCCATATATTGTCTTTCAAATGAATATTCCTCATAAAAGCTTTTTAATCTTCCACGCTGACCTGCTATGTATGTTATTAGATTTGCACTACCCGCAGAAACGCCCAAACAATATTCAATATCAATAGAATTATCGAGGAGAAAATCAATAATACCGCTTACATAGTTTCCTCTTAAACCGCCGCCGATATCCATAATCCCAACCATAATACACCACCACAAATTCTTTTTTCTATCTGTTTACAAATTCAAGTTTGTCGAACTCCATACGCCGAGCGGAAGCTAGCGACCGGTCGAGAAATAATCCAATTTGACCGCCGCGGTCCGTGATGCATTGTCAGCCGGCACTGCCGGCCAAATTCAAGTTTGTCTAATTGATTATACCACTTTTTCCTTTTCTGTTCAACACATAAAAAAATCCCCTCGGATTGCTCCAAGGGGACATTTTTATTTATTGGCTTTTATTCCGTATGAAATTATTTCATCTCAGCGATAGCTGCCTGTGGGACAGTTGGCAAAATTGGGAAATAATCTTTCTTTTATTCATATTTCTGTAAAACATCTCTTTTTATCATACCAAGACTATCAATTACTTCTAATATCTGTGCTTTTTCAAACAAACTACTTTCAAATGAAGTCATTAAACTTAATGGATTTTTACATCGTATCATTAAATCTCTGGTAAAATTATCATCATTTTCGATATATCGTTTTATATCGTCTTCTTTACCCCCTATTATATCTAATGCCTGTTCTGTTGATTTTGCTATTGACATATTATCTGAACAAATATACAAGGCGAGGTTAAAAAAGAAACCTCTCATAAATCCATATTCAAGTAAATAATTAACATAATCAATATCTGAACTCTGCTTTTTTTCCCTTAGGTTTGCTATAGCTTGTTCAGATAAACCTGTGTATTCGCATACCGCTCGTAAAGTTGTTTTAGGTGAAGCTACATTTGAATTTCCGACAAGGTAGTCCAGAGAAACACCAAAAGCTCTAGCAACTTCATTCAGTCCCTCTATCTTAGGTTCAGTTCGCTTACCTTTTTTATCTCCCTTTATCCACGCAGTCAGTGTGCTTTCAGATACATTAGGACATTTATCGGCTAAATCTTTTTGTGTCATATGATGTTTGTTTAATAACAGGACTATTCTTTTTGAATACTGCGGTGCATTTCCTTCTACTTCAACAAATTTATTATATATCATCTTCTACCTCTCAATTCAGTAAACTGAATTTATATGTTATGCAATTCAGTTTATTCGTATTACTGTAAAATTGTGACTTACTTTGATGATTATGGTAATATTTATTAAACCAAATTATTAGTCTATAAATTCAGTTGGTTAAATTATATTTTACGTTTTATATCTTGTCAAGTCTATGTTGAAAGTTAATTTGAAAGGTGGTAAAATATGCTTAATCTTTTTTATGATGGTTTCAATTCAAAGTTGATTGAAACCGCCTTTTTTGAGGGTTTCCTTGAAATTCCTATCTTGGAAGCTCCCAAAGAAATCGTTATACCTTCGGTTGCCGTTCCTTTTTCAAAAAGGGATAAAATAAGCAACCCTTCGGAAGAAATGCTTGTATTTTACGAGCAAGATCCCTAATTTAGAGAGTTCGTCAGCATACCGCAGAATTACATTGACGAACTGAAAGACATTCAAATAATATCCACGCCCGATTGCTCTCTTTACCGAGATATGCCGCTTTGGGAACAAATCGCAAATATCGGTGTAAGCCGTTCAATAGGACATTATTTACAGCAACAAGAGAAATATGTTATTCCCAATGCCCGTTGGGGTGACGAAAGAACATACACAAAGGGCATTTTTGATTACATACCCGCATTTTCGGGCATACCGAAAAACAGCGTTGTGTCAATCGGCACTTACGGATGCAGTAAAAGCAAAGAGGATAAATACTACCTCGAAGCAGGACTTGAAGCAATGCTAACCGAATTAACGCCGCAGGATGTTATCGTGTACGGCTCATATAACCCTAAAATCTTTGGCAAGTATGAGCGTTATACCCGTTTTCATCATCTGCCCGATTGGACTACCTACGTCCACAAAGGGAAGAAGGTGGTTTGATATGGGTACAAGCAAAAACGGGCGTTATCTTAACACCAAAGGCTCAGGACGAAGTGTTAGCGATTTTTCCCTCGCACATTCCGATGAAGGTAAATATACAAAGCCTTCCCGAAAGGGCGATAGATTACGACTTGTAAGCGGCGGACACGGTCAAACAGGTATGGATCAGCTTGATAAATACGGTATTAAATACAATATCGTAAAAACATACCCTAATGGTGTGCGTGTTGGCAATATTCCCGACCATAAGGTGAGTTCTAAGGCTCGTGGCACAGGACAATCTTGGTTCCCAAAATCGTGGTCACCAAAGGATATTCGTCGTGCAGGAGAGCAAGTTGCAGGCTTGAAATGCAATAGACACGCACCGGATGGCAAAAAATTATATGGCACTTACAAGGGAGTTCGAGTGGTTGTCATCAAGACACACGGGAAAATAGCAACGGTTTTCCCCGATAGTATTCAGCCTACAAGGAGGAACAGAAAGTGATTAGAGAAAAAATTGCAGAGGTTATCAAAGAACGCATACGTATCTGCGAAGAAACACAAGATAATTGGGGCGATGGAATAGAGCAATGTTGGCAAAATTATATTGAAATAATTACTGCTGACATTGAAAAAGGAATTGCATATTTTCTCAATGGATGTACTGATGAAGAATTTTATTGGTTGTCAGAATCATTTGAGGAAATATCCGAAAAGGCACAAAGTAAAGATTTGATTGCTGCTTGGCGTTCCCGTCTTGCAACTGTTACCATTGAAAATTATAATCAACAGTGTTTTAGAGCTGAATTTATGCGAAAGCATATTACTTATGAAGAGTATGTAAAAGACATAAACTCTTCTATAAGTGATGCCGAAAAAAGAATTGACGAATAAACCTCACACGGCAGGGACTTGTTTCCGTACTTCGCTCACGCCTCGCTAAAGTAACCCCCGAAAATTATCAACAGCAAAATTTCAAGTCAGAATATATGAGAAAATGGGTTGGCTATGACGAGTATGTTAGAAGCATAGAAGAAGAAATAAACTATGCCGAAGGCAGAATTAGAGAATAACATTTACCTTATAACATAATATTCTATATGCTATACAATAAAGTGTTAAACAACACAATTTTTATTTCTTATTATTAAATAATTTAACAAAATAGTCCCCACCGATTTCTCGATGGGGACATTTTTATTTATTGGCTTTTATTCCGTATGAAATCATTTCATCTCAGCGATAGCTGCCTGTGAGACAGTTGGCAAAGTTGGGAAATTGTCATCTATTCGACAAATTGGAATTTGGCGGGGATGCCCCCGCGGGCAATTCGTGCAAGGTGCTGTGCGCTTCGTTACTGCCCTGACCCGCTCGGTATCGTTACTGCGGAAGTATTAGACAAATTGTCATTTGTTTAATTAAGTTTGTTTCCGTCTGCATCAAGAAAATAGTATTCCTCAGGGGGGAGGGGGTGATAATATACAAAAGGTATTTCTGTAACAGGCACTACCTTTTCGCCTATCACGATACTTTTACATTTGGGATTATTTATAATGAACGAATAACCCCAACCAAAATATTCAAAGTATATGTCCTGTCCTCTTTGGTGTGCAACATTATGTAAGTGAACAAATTCATACTCCCCTTTTTCGTTCTCAATAACTTCAAGAGGGTAGTAGCTATGCGATTGATACTCGTTTCCAGTAATAATCCAAAATAGATGTCTGTTATTATCGCGTGTAGATTTTCCTGCTACAACCATTTCAACAGATTCGACTCCAGCAAGATTCTTAATTTCCTTGCGAGCTTTGGCAATCAATCCATCATAACCGACGATTTTATTAGACTGTATAGCAAACACAACGACAATACATATTACAATCAATAGTGCGGATATGCAAATCAGTATCTTTTTCTTCATACAATCAAACTCCTTTGCCAAATTCAAGTTTGTCGAACTCCATACGCCGAGCGGAAGCTAGCGACCGGTCGAGAAATAATCCAATTTGACCGCCGCGGTCCGTGATGCATTGTCAGCCGGCAGTGCCGGCCAAATTCAAGTTTGTCTAATTGATTATACCACTGTTTCCTTTTCTGTTCAACACATAAAAAATCCGCACCGATTTCTCGATGGGGACATTTTTATTTATTGGCTTTTATTCCGTATGAAATTATTTCATCTCAGCGATAGCTGCCTGTGCTGCTGCGAGGCGAGCGATCGGAACACGGAAGGGTGAGCAGGATACATAGTCAAGGCCGATCTTGTGGCAGAACTCAACAGATGTGGGATCGCCGCCGTGCTCGCCGCAGATACCGTAGTGGAGGTTCTTGCCGCTTGCCTTGCCCTTAGCAACTGCCATCTCCATAAGAGCGCCAACGCCTGTCTGGTCAAGCTTTGCGAAGGGATCGAACTCGAAGATCTTTGTATCGTAGTAAGCATTGAGGAACTTACCTGCGTCATCACGGCTGAAGCCGAATGTCATCTGAGTAAGATCGTTTGTACCGAAGCAGAAGAACTCAGCTTCCTTAGCGATCTCGTCAGCTGTGATACATGCTCTGGGAATCTCGATCATTGTACCTACTTCGTACTTGAGCTCTACGCCTGCTGCTGCGATTTCAGCATCTGCTGTCTTAACAACAACATCCTTAACGAGCTTAAGCTCCTTAACCTCGCCAACAAGGGGAATCATGATTTCGGGAACAAGGTTCCAGTCTGCATGAGCCTTCTTGACGTTGATAGCTGCACGGATAACAGCCTTTGTCTGCATTGCTGCGATTTCGGGATATGTTACTGCAAGACGGCAGCCACGGTGACCCATCATGGGGTTGAACTCGTGGAGAGAAGCGATGAGAGCCTTGATTTCTTCAACAGACTTGCCCTGGCTTGCTGCAAGAGCTGCAATATCAGCCTCTTCTGTAGGAACGAACTCGTGGAGAGGCGGATCAAGGAAGCGGATTGTTACGGGATAGCCTTCAAGTGCCTCGTAGAGAGCCTCGAAGTCGCCCTGCTGGTAGGGAAGAATCTTGTCGAGAGCTGCTTCACGCTCTGCAACTGTATCTGCGCAGATCATTTCACGGAATGCTGCGATTCTGTCTGCCTCGAAGAACATGTGCTCTGTACGGCAGAGACCGATACCTTCTGCGCCAAGCTCACGAGCCTTCTTTGCGTCTGCGGGTGTATCAGCGTTTGTACGAACCTTGAGAGTTCTGTACTTGTCAGCCCATGCCATGATGCGGCCGAACTCGCCTGCGATTTCAGCATCAACTGTGGGGATGATGCCGTCGTAGATGTTACCTGTTGAACCGTCGATGGAGATGAAGTCGCCCTCGTGGTATGTTTTACCTGCGAGTGTGAACTTCTTGTTCTCCTCATCCATTGCAATCTCACCGCAACCGGATACACAGCAAGTACCCATACCGCGAGCAACAACAGCTGCGTGAGATGTCATACCGCCACGAACTGTGAGGATACCCTGAGCAGCCT
>JAZQMC010000004.1:0-53976 GCA_045543095.1 Candidatus Fimenecus sp.
CGAGTTCACTCGTTACGAACAGGCTCCGCAGAATATCGTTGAAAAAGTTATTGCAGAAGCAAAGGTTGACGAAGAATAAACATAACAAAAAGTCGGTCGAAAGACCGACTTTTTTAATGCTGAATGCTAAATGCGGAATTATGGTCTGCAATACAGAATTTATATTTGTGTACACAAATGACATAAAAACACCACAGATTGAATTAATCTGTGGTGTAGTTTTTTTATTCACCGAACGGGAATGGGAAGGGATTACTGTTGCTTTCTTCTTGCTTTGGTGCTTGTGAAGTGCTTGAATCCTCAACAAGTTTTACAGTTACATCAAATTCTGAGATGTTATAATTACTGTCAATTCGGCAGATTGTGAGTGTCAGTTCATCGCCCACCTTGCCGTTTTCAATAATGTCAAGCAGTACATCATCATTATCCATATCCTTACCGTTTACAGCGATAATCATATCGCCCGACTTAACACCCTTGTTTGCCAAATCGCTGCCAATCATAATTTCTTCAATGATAATTGAATTTGACGGCAAATTATGAGTTTTTACAATGATTGAATGAGTCTGGCTGTAAGTTGCGGCATAGTATGTGATGCCAAGTACGGGGCGGTTTGTAACTTTACCGTGTGCTATGAGCTCGTCAACAATTTCTTTAACAGTTGCTGATGGAACAGCAAAGCCCATACCCTCATAGTCTTCTGCTGCAATTTTTGATGAGTTGATACCAACCACCTGACCATATTCGTTCACAAGTGCACCGCCCGAATTACCGGGGTTGATAGGTGCAGTGTGCTGAACACAGGAAACCTCATAACCAACAGGACTGTCAACAGGTCTGCCGATTGCAGAAACCATACCGTTTGTGAATGAACCGAAGAACTGTGTTCCGCCGGGGTTACCGATTGCATAAACATAATCACCAACGCCGAGTGTGTCAGAATCTGCAAATTCTGCTGCTTTAAGTCCTGTAGCAGAAACGCGGATAAGACCAATGTCTGTTTTTACATCTAAACCTACAACGACCGCGTCATACTGTGTGCCGTCTTCAGTCTGCACTAAAATTTTTGGGTTTGCAACATCAATAACATGTGCACAAGTGATAATGTAAGTGGCATTGCCGTCAGCATTTTCACCCATAACAATTCCCGTACCCTCTGAATAAACGGTTTGCTGATTACTTGTATAAACAAGAACGCCTACCGAACTCTCATATACCTTGTTATAAATTTGCTTGGGTGTGAGTGCACCTTCTTTGTTTTCTGTGCTATCATTCTCATTTTTAGTTGGGGTATCGGTAATCTGCATTTGAGTATTGTCTTTATCTTTTGGAACTTCTTCTGAAAATCCGTCAAAAATAAAGCCTGCAAGAAATACTCCCACTGCCGCAAGGAATACGGCACAGATAATCACAATTGCAACAACAAGACCTTTTTTCTTGCCCTTTGATTCTTTTTTAGGTGCTTCGGGCTTGGGTGGTTGACCATAACTGCCGTAAGTTGCATATTGATTATAAACAGGCGGTGTTACCGGTGGCGTGAACGGTTGCTGATAAGGTGGTGGTGTTGCACCTGCCTGATTTTCTTTATTATTTACATTGTTATCAAAGTTTTCATTCATAATAGGAACCCTCCGTATTATTTCTTTGCTTTTTCTTTTTCGGGAGTGGGTAACATAACAGTAAATCTTGTAAACTGACCTTCAACACTTTCTGCGAAGATTTCTCCCTTGTGCATTTCAACAATGGTCTTGCACAAATAAAGTCCAAGTCCCGCACTCTTTACATCATAGCTTCTTGATTTATCCACTTTATAGAAGCGTTCAAAAATTTTGCCGATTTCTTCAGAGGATATTCCGTCACCCGTATTTTGAACGGCAAAGCAGATTTTGCCCTCTGCATTTTCACCTGCGAAAAGTGAAATAGTGCCACCTTTCTGTGTGAATTTAACCGCATTATCAACAAGGTTATAAAAAACCTGATAAAGCATATCGCGGTCGGCAAAAACATTCACAATTCCCATTTCTTCAAAGCCCTCAACAGTGATTTCTTTCTTCTCAATTTCCTGTTCAAAGGTAAGTGTACAGTCAATCATCATTGAAGTTAAATCAAATTCTTGGGGCTTGAGTTCAAGCTCACCCGCTTCAATCTTTGAAAGATTGAGCATTGAGGTTACAAGTCGTGAAAGACGTTTTACCTCATCTGATACGGTTTTGAGATATTCCTCGTGTCGCTCGGGCGGGATTGTACCGTCAAGCATACCGTCAATAAATCCGCCGATTGTGGTCATAGGGGTTTTTAATTCGTGGGACACATTTGCAACAAAACTTCGCCTTGAGGATTCAAGCACCGAAAGTGCTGATGCCATCTGATTGAATGAGGTGCAAAGCTCTGCCATTTCGTCGTGACCGTTAACCGTAATTCGCTTACTGAAATCCCCCTGTGCATAAGCCTTTGTGGCATTTGACATCTGCCTTAACGGATTTGTAATCTTTGCGGTCATTGCATAAGCCGCTAAAAAGGTAAGTGCCGCCGCAAAAACTGCAGACCACAGATAAATCCTCGTAATATTATGCGAATATCCACGCAAAGAACTTTCAACAGGTGCAGAAGCAAAAATAATGCCGACACAAGTGTCACCTACTTTTACAGGCATACCCGCAAAAAATGTTTTTTCATTAAAAACTCCGTCAATTTTGCCGTTGCTGAAATAAACATCTTTTTCTGCAAGTTCAATTATTTCATCGGGGATATGATAACCGCCGTGAATAATACAATCTTTACTGTCAACAGAATAATTATAGGTAAAATCCTCTTTGCAAAGCATCACATCGCCCGCCGTGTTACAGAAGAAAATATCTGCATCAATAGCATTAGAAGATACGCCTAAATTATTGCATATAAGAATAAGTGCACTGTTAAGCTCTTCCTGTGTAGTACAGCTTGCGAGTATGCGTTCACTGTATTCTGCATTGAGTGTTACATTTTCAATGAGCAATTCCTCTTTCTGATGTGTCCAATGGTTTGTCAGAAACACAACAAGTGCCGAGGTAAGCACAAGATAGCTTACAAGTATAAGCGAGGTGGTAACTATAAGATAACGTGCGAAAACAGGTAAATGCTTTAAAAAGTTTTCGGCTCGCTTATAATTCTTTTTAATAAAATTATTTTTTGCCATGAGTTTCAAACTTGTATCCTACACTCCAGATTGTGCGAAGCTCCCATTCGGGTGAAACACCCTTGAGCTTATCGCGGAGTCTTTTAATGTGCACGTCTACTGTACGGCTGTCACCGTAATAATCAAAGCCCCATACCTCATCAAGTAATTGGTCACGTGTAAAAACACGGTCGGGATTGCTTGCAAGGTGATAAATAAGTTCCAATTCTTTTGGCGGAGTGTCAACTGCCACACCGTCAACCTTCATTTCATAATTTGAAAGATTGATTGTAAGCTTATCGTAGCGAACCTCTTTTATATCTCCACTCTTAACTGCAGAGGTGCGACGAAGCACGGCCTTTATTCTTGCCACAATTTCTTTTGTATCAAAGGGCTTTGTAACATAATCGTCCGCACCAAGTTCAAGACCTAAAACCTTATCAAAGGTTTCATCCTTAGCCGTAACCATAATAATCGGTGTTTCGCTGGTTTTGCGAATTTCACGGCAAACCTGCCAACCGTCAAGCTGGGGTAACATAATATCAAGCAACACAAGGTCAGGGTTTTCTGAATTAAAAGTATTAACCGCATCAATGCCGTTGTGTGCCATTGTTACGGCATAGCCTTCTTTTTCAAGATACATACGAAGCAAATCGCAAATATTTTTATCATCATCAACTACAAGAATTTTTTCTTTTTGCATTTAAACAACCTCCTCGTTTGTGTGTATAAAATATTTTATGGATAAATAATACATTTTATTTTTTAACAAATTAAAAACAAAGTTTTGTAAAATTATAAATATTTTCTAATTATTTATGGTATTTTGCATTGTTACTGATTGAAAACGCTCTGTAAATCTGTTCCGTCAGCATTATTCTTGCCAGTTTGTGGGGAAAGGTCATCTTTGACATTGAAAATTTGAAGTCCGATATTTTTTTAATTTCATTTGAAAGCCCGAACGAACTGCCGATTATAAAAGTGATATTACTTTTACCGCAAAGTGCAATATCCTCTATCTTTGCAGATAGTTCTTCCGACGACAACTGCTTGCCCTCAATGCACATTGAAAAAACATAGGAGTTTTTGGGGATTTTTGCCGTTATCATCTGTGTTTCTTTCGAGAGTGCATTATCAATTTCGGTCTGTGACGGATTATCAGAAAGTTTAACGGGTTCTAATTCTGTAATAGTAATTCTGCAATATGCTGAAAGTCTTTTTTCATATTCATTTGCAAACTCTTTCATATATTTTTCTTTTAGTTTGCCAAGAACAATCAAATTCACATTTATCATAAAATCAACGCCTTTTCATCCCACACGGGCTTTGCCACACGGATAAAATAATCGTCGCCCTCGGTCGCCCCCGCCATTTCGAGTGCTGAAACACTTGTTTGATAAGCAAGGTGTGGCATATTGTTTTCTCGGCTTAAATGCCCCAAGAAAAATCTTGTTGTACCGCTTTTTATAAGCTTCACAAGAGTTTCCGCACAAACATCATTTGAAAGATGTCCTTTAACGCCTAAAATTCGGCGTTTTAGCATATATGGATAACCGCCGCATTGAAGCATATTCACATCGTGATTTGATTCAAGCATAACAAGGTCACAACCTGTAATAGCGTTCAGAACTTCATCGGTCATAATGCCCAAATCGGTTGCAACTGCGATTTTTCTGCCGTTTGCCATTTCTATTGTGTATCCGCAGGGTTCAATCGTATCGTGCGAAATTGCAAAGGGTTTTATGTGCATACAACCAATATCTGCACCCTCGGGTGTGATTATTGAACATTCTGCCACATTGTCGAGAGCATCGGTTTTAGTGAGAGCCTCGTATGTACCGCCCGTCATAAAAACGCGGGCTTTGTGTTTTTTTGTAAAAACTTTAAGACCTTTTATATGGTCGGAATGTTCGTGAGTGATAAAAATATTGCGGATATTGTCGCCGTCAACACCTATTCGCCACAAAGCCTCATCCATCTGCTTTGCGGTCATACCCACATCTATTAAAATACTGTCGTCACCGCCACCGATATAAACGCTGTTACCGGTTGACGATGAAAACAAAGGACAAAATTTTGCCATAAAATATACTCCTGATTGGATTTGTCATTCTGAGGAACGAAGTGACGAAGAATCTCTGTTATTATGTTGCATTGAAAGAGATTCTTCGCTTACGCTCAGAATGACCTTGTTTTTGTTTGTATTAAAAAAGGACGGTTTTAAAACCGTCCCTAATCTTAAAGGTTAGCCTACGCTTAATACGGTTTTTTCATCATCGGGAACTGTCACAAGCTCGATATCCGCACCAAGACTGCGTAATTTTTCAATAATATTATCATAACCGCGTTGAATGTGATGAATTTCTTCAATTTCGGTTGTGCCCTTTGCAACAAGACCTGCGATTACCATTGCCGCACCGGCTCTTAAGTCATCTGCCTTAACGGGAGCACCGTGAAGCCCCTCAACACCTTCAACAAAAGCGGATTTGCCGTCAACTTTAATATTTGCACCCATACGAAGAAGCTGGTCGATGTAACGGAATCGGTTATCCCAAACACTCTCGCTCACCATACTGTTGCCCCTCGCGATTGAGAGAAGAACGGTTATCTGCGGTTGCATATCTGTCGGGAAGCCGGGGTGAGGCATTGTTTTGATACTGCAATGATTAGGACGGCAATCCGAGAAAATTCTTACAGAATCATCATATTCCTCAACCACAACACCGCATTCAAGAAGCTTTGCCGAAATTGATTCAAGGTGCTTTGGAATAACATTTTTAATGAGCACATCGCCCCTTGTAGCTGCAGCGGCTACCATATATGTTCCCGCTTCAATTTGGTCAGGGATAATTGTATATTCACAGCCGTGAAGCTTGTCCACCCCGCGAATTTTAATAACATCAGTACCTGCACCGCGAACATCTGCACCCATAGAGTTTAAGAAGTTTGCAAGGTCAACAATGTGGGGTTCTTTTGCCGCGTTTTCAATAACGGTAAGTCCCTTTGCCTTAACTGCGGCGAGCATAAGGTTGATTGTTGCACCAACTGACACCACGTCAAAATAAACTGATGTGCCAAGCAATGTATCTGCTTTAACATCAACCATAGCGTTTTCTTCCATAGAAACTGTTGCACCGATTGCCTCAAAGCCCTTGATATGCTGGTCAATAGGACGAACACCGAATTGACAACCGCCGGGCATTGCAACCTTTGCGTGATTGAAACGTCCAAGAAGAACACCTATAAAGTAATAAGAAGCACGCATAAGTTTTGATAAATCGTGACCCACAACATTTGAACGGATGTGTGATGTATCAATTTCAAGTGTACTTTTATTAATCATTTTTATTTCTGCACCCAGAGAACGAAGAATTTTAATCATTGCCGAAACATCGCTGATGTTGGGAATGTTTTCGATTCTGCAAATGCCCTCTGCGAGAATGGTCGCCGGAATTATCGCAACAACGGCATTTTTAGCACCGCTTATTTCAACCTCACCGGTCAAACGGTTGCCGCCGTTTACTATGATTTTTTCCAAGGACTCTTCCCCCTCAAAATCAAATAATATAATCGAAAATTACAATATATAGTGAATAAAGGTCTGTTTTTGTCATTTTAGGCACAATTCGCCCAAAATGCTCAAACGCCTTTAATAGTATAACACTATTTTCTATAAATTAAAAGGGGTTTTTAAGATTTTTTTAAATTTTGAAAAATTCAGTTATTATCACAAAACAAATGTTTGTAAATTGGTTGAATAAGAGATTTTTTTATTGTATAATAAAAGCAGTTCGTTGTCATTCTGAGCGAAGCGAAGAATTTATTTGAGATTCTTCGTCGTTTCACTCCTCAGAATGACACAAAATTAGTTGGTGAATTTATGTTACATTATATTGAAAACAATTTTTTAAAAATAGCCGTTGACACTCACGGTGCAGAACTGTCTTCAATTTTCAATAAAACGGAAAATAAAGAAATGCTCTGGCAGGGTGACCCTGAATTCTGGGGCAGAAGAAGTCCTGTGCTTTTCCCTCTTGTCGGCAAATACAAAAACGGCAAAACTACATATAACGGAAAAGAGTACGCTCTCGGTCAGCACGGCTTTGCAAGGGATAGCGAGTTTACACTCATTGAAGAAACTGAAAATAAACTCTCTTTTGAGTTAATAAGCAACGAAGAAACCCTTGCAAAATATCCTTTCAAATTCCGTCTTATTTGTTCATTCCTGCTTAAAAATGATACAATTGTTGTTGGTTGGAAAGTGGAAAACACAGACGATAAAACAATTCATTTTTCAATAGGTGCACACCCTGCTTTTTACTGTGAAAAGAGTAAAACGGTGCTTACAATGAATGGCGAAAACATTAAATACAGTCTTGTAAATTCCAACGGGCTTTATACACCGCGGAAATATGATGTTGAGTCGAGTTTTGTGCTTCACGATTCTATTTTTGATAACGATGCACTCATCATTGAAAATAGTGGTGTAAACGAAATTTCACTTGTTGATGATGTCAAATATATAACGGTAAAATTTGACGCACCGCTTTTCGGCATCTGGTCACCAACAAAGAAAAATGCACCTTTTGTCTGCATTGAACCTTGGTATGGCAGATGTGATGCAGAGGATTTTAACTGTGACATTACAGAAAGAGAGTGGAGCAATTCACTCGATGTTGGCGAAACTTGGTACAAGGAGTATGAAATAATAATCCATGAGTATTTATAAATACATTTTATTCGATTTTGACGGTACATTGACCGATTCATCAGAGGGAATTTTCAAAAGCCTTACCTACGCTTTTGAAAGCTATGACCACGGCACTCCACCCGACGATTTGCTTAAAAAATTCATCGGCCCACCACTCTATCACAGCTTTACTGTGTTTTGTGGTTTTGACGATAAACACGCTTGGGAAATGACGGACAAATACCGTGAGAGATACCGAAAAATCGGTTATCTTGAAAGTAAGCTTTATGTTGGAGTTGCCGAAACACTTAAATTACTCAAAGAGCAGGGCTATATCCTTGCAACTGCATCTTCAAAGCCTTTGCATTTTGTTGACAGCATCTGCGAAAATCTTGATATAAAGAAATATTTCGATTTTCTTGGTGGTACAGAGTTTGACAACACAAGCGAAAGCAAGGCAACAGTTATCGAAAATGCTATGAAAAACATTGGTGCTGCTCTTGAAAACACCCTTATGGTTGGTGACACCAAATTTGATATTGAGGGTGCACACGCAGTTGGTATTCCTTGTGTTGCAGTAACTTATGGTTTCGGTATTCCGGAAGATTTTAAAGAATACAATGCCGAATATATTGTTGATACAGCAGAAGAAATTTTAGATATAGTGAAGTGAGATTATGTCAACCCCATTAGCTGACAGACTTCGTCCCCAAACCATTGACGATATGGTGGGACAGCGTCACCTTTTAGGTGAAAATATGCCCTTACGCAACATTGTTGAGTCGGGCTATCTTCCAAATTTAATATTTTACGGTCCGTCTGGCACGGGTAAAACCACACTTGCAAGGATTATTGCGAAAAATACAAATCGCAAACTCCACCACATTAACGGAACAAATGCAAGTACGGCAGACATTAAAGCAATCGTAAGCGAGCTTGATACTTTCGCTGCACCAAACGGAATTTTACTCTACCTTGACGAGATTCAGTATTTCAACAAAAAGCAACAACAGTCCTTGCTCGAATACATAGAAAGCGGTCAGATTACGCTTATCGCATCCACAACGGAAAATCCGTATTTTTATATTTATTCGGCTGTGCTTTCCCGTTGTACTGTTTTTGAGTTTAAGTCCGTTACCCCCGAAGATGTTGTTCCTGCGGTAAAACGAGGCTTTGCGTTTTTAGAAGAAGAAACAGGAATACCACTCCAAATTGAAGATGGTGTTTGTGAGCATATTGCAACCGCTTGTGGCGGTGACGTTCGTAAATCCTTGAATTTTGTCGAACTCTGTGTTTTATCTGCAGGTATCACAGACGGAAAAAGAGTGATTACCCTTGAAAACACAGGTAGTCTTACAATGAAAAACACTTTCCGTTATGATAAATTCGGTGACGAGCATTACGACATTCTTTCTGCATATCAGAAGAGTATGCGAGGCTCTGACCCCGATGCCGCACTCCATTATCTCGCAAGGTTACTTGAAGCAGGTGATATGGTTTCGGCAATCCGCAGACTTTTGGTTTGTGCAAGCGAAGATGTCGGCCTTGCCTATCCGCAGATTTTACCAATCGTAAAGGCGGCTTGTGATATTGCTATGCAGGTGGGAATGCCCGAGGCTGCAATTCCATTGGGTGATGCAGTTGTGCTGGTGGCAACAAGTCCTAAATCGAACACAGCCCACGACGGAATTTTTGCTGCGTTAGATGATGTGCGAAAAGGAAATTACGGTAAAATTCCACGACAGTTACAAAATAAGCATTTTGACGGTGAAGATGCGAAAGTCAAGGGTCAGAATTATCTCTATCCCCACGATTATCCAAACCGTTGGGTTAAACAACAGTATCTACCCGACGCGATTAAAGATAAAAAGTATTATGAATTCGGCGATAACAAAACCGAACAAACGGCAAAAGAATATTGGAAAAGGATAAAAGGTGAATAAAAATGGCTAAAAGAGAAGATTACATCAGTTGGGACGAATATTTTATGGGTATTGCTTTGCTTTCTTCATACAGAAGCAAGGACCCTAACACACAGGTTGGTGCTTGTATTGTTGACGACAACAACAAGATTATGTCGGTTGGTTACAATGGTTTCCCGCACGGTTGCAACGACGATGAATTCCCTTGGGACAGAAGCGGTGACGAATTCGACACAAAATATCCTTATGTCTGCCACGCAGAATTAAATGCAATTCTCAACAATGGTGGCAGAAACTTAAACGGTTGCAAAATCTATGTTGCACTCTTCCCTTGCAACGAATGTGCAAAGGCAATTATACAAAGCGGAATTAAAGAAGTTGTTTATATTTCTGACAAATATAAGGACACAGTTGGTAACCGTGTTTCACGCAGAATGTTTGATGCAGCAGGTGTTAAATACACAAAAATCAAATTGAGCCGTGATGAACTTAAATTAAGTTTCAGAGAAGAGGACATTTAATGGGTAAAAATGACTTTTTTGCTTTCACATCCCGCACCAAATACATAAACCGTTGGGCGTTGATGCGAAACACAAGATATGAAACATTGAGCGAGCACTCTGTCGAGGTTGCTCAGCTCTGCTATGCCCTTGCAGTTATCGGAAATGAAAGATTGGGCAAAAACTACAACTGCGAAAGAGCATCGCTTTTAGGTCTTTACCACGACACACCTGAAATTATCACTGGCGATTTGCCAACACCCGTTAAATATTACAGCAAGGAAACAAAAGAGGCATATAAGGCGGTTGAAAAGAATGCAACAAAACAGCTTCTTTCAATGTTGCCCGAAGATTTAATTTCTTCTTACGAGCCTCTTTTCAAGAAAAAAAGTGAAGACAAAGAACTTTGGAAATTGGTTAAAGCCGCTGACAAAATCAGCGGATATTTAAAATGTGTTGAAGAGAGAAAGGCGGGCAACAGCGAATTCTGTGAAGCCGAAGAAAGACTGCTCAAATCAATGGACAAGCTTGAATGTGAAGAATTAAAAATCTTTACAGAAGAATTTTTACCGTCATTTGAGAAAACACTCGACCAGATGAAGAAATAAATGCAAAGTGCAAAATAACCCCCGACAAAATGCTTTGTCGGGGGTTGTGTTGTTTTTATTCAAAAACAATTGTCATAATGCTCTTTTCGGGAAGCTCGATTTCTGCAATCTCACCCGAATAGGCTTCTTTCATCTGTTCGGACTGAGTTGTTGTATAAACTGTCATTTTTTCAGCGTCAACCTTAAAGTCAATTTTTCTTGATGCACCGTCATTAACTACAACCGTCACAATTTTACCGTCGGGAGTGAGATATGAAACACAGTTAACAATATATTTCATTGATGTTGTATTTGTGTTTCCCTCTGCATCGGTTTCTTCTGTTTTAATAACATCGTTTATATTCTTTTCGGTTTCGATTTTTACGCTGCCAACGGGAATAAACTTACTGAAATGAGCTACTGCGTAATATCTCATAGCTTTTCTGTATTCACTCAAATCTGCATTACCCGCTAAAAGTCCGTCGGAATATTGCTTGCCGTCTTCACCAACGCCGATACCGTTAACACCTACCCAAGCAGTCCAAGAATTTATGTTACTGTAATTCAAATCATTCGCCATTGTTCTTGCTTGCAAAAGTGCACCGTCAATTGAATCGATTGGTGATGTGCAAGGCAAATGACACCACTCTGACATTTCAACCGTTATATCGTTAACATTTTCTGTTATCCAATTACCAAGCCCGATTTTATTATGCAACTGCTCGTCAGACCAATAGCTGTGATATGACAAAGCACCAAGATATGGACGGATTTCTTCATCGTTATAAAGATACTCAAACCATTCATAAAGACGGAAACCGATTTCACCCGATTCGGGGCCTGCAAGTTTAATATCAAGATTTCTCTCTTTTATTTCTTTTACGCAGGCACGGTAAACATCATAAATATCTTCAGAGTTATAGAAGCAACCCTCTTGGCTTTGGTTTACGCTTTCAACACCCCATGACCAGTTAGGCTCGTTTATGGGGCTTATGTATTTAACAGGCACACCCTTATTGATGAAATATTCTGCGATTGTTATTAAATACTCTGCATAAGCCTCATAATTTTCGCGGGGAAGATTGCTAACCCACCAATTTTCATTGCCATAAGCTTTTTCGTTGAGAGTCATTGAGTAGTGGGGAGAATTTGCAAAAAGCACAACAGTATCAATGCAACCGTAAGAAAGACAAAGGTCTAAAAATGCCTGTGCCTCGGCATCACGGGTGAAGTCGTATTCATACTCACCTGTTTCTTCATTCAGCACATAAAAACTCTCTGTTTGTCGCCACGGGTCAGTAATTTTTGTGTTGGGGTTGTCCTTTGAACCTGCACCGATGTTGTAGCGGTAAATATTAAGTCCCAAGCCCTCTTTACTGTAAAGAAGTTTTGCGATTTCTTCCATATTCTCGCTCTTGCCTGCAATCTGTGACCACCAACAAGCCGATGCACCAAAGCCATCAAGAGTTTCGCCCTTTTCGTCGGCATTGATTGTGAGTTTTACATCTGCAGTTTGAGATTTTTCAATAAAGCCGTCGGTATCCCAGAAAATTTTGTCATAGAAAAGACCTACAACAGTAACTGCCACCGCAAGCAAAACTGCGATTACGGGAATTAAAATTTTAAGTACCTTTTTCATATTCTTCTCCTAAAAAATAAGGCAGTGAAGTTTCCCCCACTGCCGAAATTTCATTTTATTCGTATTCGGGTTCCATAAGGCCGTAGCCACCGTCATTTCTCTTGTAAACTACGCAAATTTCATCAGTTTCTGCATTGCGGAACATATAGAAAAGATGTCCCAGCAAATTCATCTGCAGAATTGCCTCTTCAACACTTTCGGGTTTTAAGACAACTGTTTTTGTTCTCACAACCTCAATTTCGTCTTCATCAACAACATCTGCAAGCACATCGTCGAAAGAAACATCGCGAAGCTTACGCTCAAGGCGGGTTTTGTTCTTTCTGATTTGACGGATAAGAGAGTCTACACATTTGTCAAGTGACTCTTCCAAGTCATCACTGCGTTCTTGAGCACGGAAAATCAAATTTTTCTTTGTAAGAGTAATCTCACAGATTTTCACATTTTTCTCAACTGTGGCAGTAATTTTAGCCGTTGCGTCAGGTCCGAAAAATTTTTCAACCTTACGAAGTTTTTCTTCTGCACGGGCTCTGAAGCTTTCTCTTGGCGTACATTTACGTCCGATAATAGTAATGTTCACAACGACATCTCCTTTGTATTTGAATTGAGGATTTACTTTCCTCAATTACAGTGTAGCATAAATGCACAGAAAAATAAAGTAGTTTTGAGAAATTTTATTTAATTTTTACAATTATATTATTATTTCAGCGTGTCTTGTTACGTGACAACCCACATTCACTGCAACGGGTAAGCCTGCAATATGTGTTGGTGCTTCTTCAACATTAACCGCAAGAGCAGTTGTTTTACCGCCAAAGCCCTGCGGACCAATACCTGTTTCATTGACTTTTTCAAGCATTATCTTCTCAAGTTCTGCATATAAAGGTTTGGGATTTCTCACACCGACACTTCTGCAGAGAGCCTTTTTTGCAAGAAGAGCACAACTTTCAAAACTGCCGCCTATACCAACGCCCAAAACAATTGGCGGGCAAGGATTACCGCCTGCGATTTTTACAGTTTCAACAACAAAATGTATAATGTCCTCTTTTGTCGCCGAGGGTGTGAACATTTTAATTCGGCTCATATTTTCACTGCCGAACCCCTTTGGTGCAACGGTAATCTTAATTTTATCGCCACTTACAATTCTTGTATGAATTACGGCTGGTGTGTTATCGTTGGTGTTTACTCTTTCAAGAGGGTCGCCGACAATGGATTTGCGTAAAAGTCCGTCAGTATATCCGCGAGCCACACCATCATTGATTGCATCTTCAAATCCGCCACCGACAATATGCACATCCTGACCGATTTCAACAAAAACAATCGCCATTCCTGTGTCTTGACAAATGGGAATATCCATCTCTTTTGCACAGTCAAGATTTGTGAGTATGTCGCTCATTATACTCTTGGGCAATTCTTTTTCTTCTTTTAGTGCATTGCAAGCGATACAATCGCACAGAGCATCGGGCAGAATTTTATTAGCCCTGATACAAAGCTCGCGAACTGTATCTGAAATTTGTGAAAAGCTTATTTCTCTCATAATTATACCTATAAATAAAGGGCAGTTAAAATAACTGCCCCGATTTTTTTGATTTATGACTTATTGCCTCTGCGATAGCCTGTGTTACCGCCACGTCTGTCAGAGCTTCGCTTGATGTCGCTCATTTTGTCTTCACTCTGAGCCTTGAATTTTGCCATCATATCCTCAAAAGACATTGTGCCTGTCTGTTCAGGTTCAGGTTTGCCCTGCCAACCGCGGTTAGCGTTTTTCTGAAACTTTGGCTTCTGTGCTTTTGGTTTTTCGGGTTCGGGCAATGCTTTTTTGATTGAAAGACTTATTTTACCCTTTTCATTAATTTCAATTACCTTGACTTTAACCTTGTCACCCTCTGAAAGATGCTGCGAAATATCACTGATATATTCGTTTGCCACCTCGGAAATGTGCACCATTCCCGCTTCCCCGCTTTCGAGCTTAACAAAAGCACCGAATTTGGTTAATCCTGTTACTGTTCCATCATGAATAGAACCGATTTCAACCTGCATAAAGTTGTATATCCCCCTGTTTATGCCCCTGGTGTTACGTCGTAGAACACTTTTTCGCCGGGCATAACAAAGCCGAGCTTTTCACGGGCAACCTGTTCCATATACTCGCTTTTATCTTCGTTTACGAGTATTGACTCAAGACGCTCGTTTTCAGCCTCAACTTGTTCATATTCGGCTTCTTTTTGTTCCAATTCTGCGATAGCTTCTTTTCTTTGAAGTTGAAGACCGACAATGGTTATAAGAAAATAACCCACGAGCAAAACAAGGCCGAGTGTAAGAATAAAGCTTCTTTTCTGCACTTTTTTAGATGCGTGTTTCTTCTGTGCCATGGTCATACTTCCTCACTTTCATTTTCTTTGCTATCCACCGGATTCCGCATTTTTACAAATAGATTATACAACAACAGTTTATTGACTTTCAAGAGGAATTTTGATTTATTTTTAAGTTTTTTACTGTTTTTGCGTCTTTTGCTGATTATTTTTTTGAAGAGGCTCTTCAATTTTTCAAGCACCCAATTAAAAGGGAATAAAATTATTCTCAAAATCGACCGTGTAAGTCTTTTTATAAAGGTTATAATTTTTTCGCTATAAGAGAAAATTATAACACCCAGCGAAAAGTAATAGGTGAAAAATCCCGCCATTTCGCCCAACACCAAAAAAAGACGGATTTCACCCTCGTTTACTGTAAGACAGAATAAAAATGTACCCACGCAAGCGACGGCACAGAAAAATAAATCAGACAAAATCACACCCGTTTTGCTTTTTGAAATGCTTATTCGAATTATTCTGACTAAATCGTAAATGATGCCCAATAAAAAGCCCATACCCAACGAGAGTAAAAAGCTTTTCGTCTGCTGTGCAAGGCTTAAACTGTATAAATAGTCGGTCATCGAAGCACCTTTGAGAAAAATCCCTTTGCCTGCGGGCGTGTGTCGGTGTATGTAAGAGATGATATTTCGCCGTCAACCATCAATTCGCTTTGCTCAAGATTAAGCCTTGTAATGTGCAGATTCCACCCGCGTATTGTAAGCTCGCCCTGTTGTGTGATGGCTATAACCGTTTGTTCATCAAAAGAATCAATATCGGTAACACCTGAAACGGATAATTTTCGTCTGTCTTCCATAATAATATTGTGTGGTAATTTTTGAATGTTTTTTTCGTCTGAAATCATAGTCTACCTCCATATTTTACTGCTTATAAATATATATGCAGGATTTATAAAAACTATTCATTCAGTTATTTTTCATCTAAAAAGTTGAAACAGCGAAGAAATGTGCTAAAATTGGAATATAATGTAATTTGTGGGAGGTTTTTATATGGCAGTTTCTTTAAGATTACCCCGAGCAAGCACTCCTAAAAGTGCAGGCGTTTCTGCAAAGGTTGTAAATGATTTTCTTGCAGAAGCCAAAAACAGAGATTTGGAATATCATAGTCTTATGGTTGTTCGTAACGGCAAAGTAGCGGTTGAATGGTATAATGAACCATATAATAAGGACACAACGCACATGGTTTACTCTGTGAGTAAATCTTTCACCTCAACTGCAATCGGATTTGCAATAAGTGAGGGACTTTTATCCCTTGATGACAAACTCCTTGACTTTTTCCCCGATTACACTCCGAAAAAGCCTGATGAGAGATTTGAAAAACTGACCGTTCGCAATCTTTTAAGAATGAGCAGCGGCAAGCAACCAAGTTTTCTCTCTGATAAAGCAAAAATTGATTGGATTGAAGATTATATAAATTCACCTTGGGTTTTTGAACCGGGTGAAAAATTCCTTTACATAAACGAAAATATTTTTATGTTATCGGCAATTATCAACCGTGTCACAGGTATGTGTATGCGTGATTATCTTGAATCCCGACTTTTCGAGCCTTTGGGAATTGATTATCCCGTGTGGGAAACTGACCAAAACGGCATTGAGGCAGGTGGTTGGGGACTTTACATCAAAACCGAAGATTTAGCAAAATTTATGCTCTGCTATCTTAAAGGCGGCAAGTATAAGGGTAAACAGATTATCCCTGCAGAATGGGTTAAAGAGGCTACAAGCAAGCAGATTGACAACTCATATAACCGTCCCGGCACGGATTCCTCGGTAGGTTACGGCTATTGCTTCTGGATGAACAAAAACGGCGGTTGCCGTGCGGACGGAATGTTCTCTCAATTCGGTATAACCTTCCCCGAGCACAATGCGGTTGTGGTTGTTACTGCGTCAATTCCTGTTGAGCAGGACGGACTCGACTGTATTTGGGATTTCTTCCCCAAGGCATTTGAAGCAGTGGATGAGGAAGAAGAAATCGAGTTCCTGCCCGCTGTTCCGCCCGCATTCAGCGACCACCCCGCACGCGAGGATGAAATCAATAACCGATATATTAAATTCCGCAAAAAGATTTTGCTTGATTTAATCGGGTTCCCCGTAAGTGTTCTGCCAATGGCAATTACCTATATGATGTCTGACAAAGCGGGCAATATTGATATGGTGAAATTCGATTTTAACGGTGAAGAATGCACATTCAAGTGGAGTGAGGGCGACGAAACCAATAAAATCCCACTTGGTATGGACGGTCATTACAGATATTCAACAATGACACTTGGCAAAACTGAATTTAAGGTTTGTGCAAATGCCACTTGGATTGATGATAATAGTTTGCTTGTGTCAATAAGACCCATTCAGACCGTCGGTAAGAGAAATCTTATTTTCAACTTTTTGCCCAAGGATAAGGTTACAATGATGCCCTCAAGCACACCTTACACAGGTGATATTCTTGCTTCTCTCGGCGGATTTTTCGACCAGATTATCCCTATTAAACCCGTTTGCGAGATTTTTAAAAAATTCTTGCAATTATTACCGCCCCTCGCCGAGCCAAAACACTACGGCAAATTCATTGAGGGAAGAAAAGATAAGCAATAAGCAAAAGCCCCGACATTTTGTCGAGGCTTTTATTCTTCAACTTATTTTTTAGAATACACACAACCGCAATAATCTTGTCTGTAAAGGTTGTGAACTTTACTCAGTTCTATTGACCTTTTATATCCTTCTTTTTTCTTGAAGTCCGATGGCAACCATTGAGCATTATATTCTTTTGCCAAATTCTCACCGATTTCGTTGATTTTTTCGGCATTTTTAAGTGGACTGATTGTGAGTGTTGTTGTGAAATAATCAAACCCATATTTTTTTGTTTCTTGTACTGTTTTTTCTAATCGCAAACGGTAACACTTAAAACATCTTTCACCACATTCACGGCAATCTTCAAGTCCCTTTGCCATCTCATAAAACTTTTCGCTCTCAAAATCGCAATCAAGCATTTTCACAGGGTATTTTGTATCCATTTCGTTAATTAATCGTTTTTGCTCTGCCTTGCGTTTTTCGTATTCTGTTTCGGGATAAATATTGGGATTATAATAAAGTACCATAATCTCAAAATACTGTGACAAATATTCAATGCAATAACTACTGCAAGGGGCACAACAAGAATGGAGAAGAAGTGTTGGCACTCTATCCCCTATGTTTTCGATAATTTTATCAAGCTGTTTTTGGTAGTTGATTTTTTGCATAATAATTTCACCTAAAGCTATATGTCATTCTGAGGAGCATTGCGACGAAGAATCTCAAAAGCAAAAGAGATTCTTCACTTCGTTCAGAATGACTTTATCTCCATCTAAACAGTAACGGCGGGGTCAAGACCCCGCCCTACCATACCATATTGGTTTTATTTATTCTTCGTTTCGTTTGAAGAAACGTCGTTCTTCAACTTCTTCTTTTTTCTCTACGGGGAGAATTTCGACTTTGACTTTACCGATACGACGTTCTTCAACATTTAAAACTGTGAATTTAACATTTTCAAATGTTACTTCGTTCATTTCACCATCTTGTGGTAAGAAACCAAGAACGCTGATAATATATCCGCCGATTGTGTCATAATCACCCTCGGGGAATTTCTTTCCGGTATGTTCTTCAACCTCTTCAATATCGGTTATACCGTCAACCTCAAAAACAGTGTCATTTATGATTGAAATTTCTTCGTCTTCCTGGTCATATTCATCCTGAATATTACCAACGATTGATTCAAGCAAATCTTCAAGTGTTACGATACCTGCTGTTCCGCCGTATTCGTCAATAACAACCGCCATCTGAACTCGTTTTTCCGTCATTTCAGTAAATAGTTCACCACAACGTTTTGTTTCGGGAACATAATATGCAGGTCGCATCATATCCTTGACTGTTTTTGTCTTTGGAAGATTTGTTCCAACATATTTAAGAAAGTCCTTAATATAAACAATACCGATAATATCGTCAGGGTCTTCTTCGTAAACAGGAATTCTTGAAAACCCGTTTTCAATTGAGAGTTTAACTGCTTCACTCAACGGCTCGTCGTCATCAATGCAAATCATATCAGTACGATGAGTCATAATGTCGGCAACATCAATATCGTCAAACTCGAAAATGTTGTTAATCATTTCAATCTGAACATCTTCGATAACACCTTTTTCGCCACCAACGTCAACCATCATTCGAATTTCTTCTTCTGTAACAACTTCTTCGTCAGCGTGGGGGTCGATGCCGATAAGCCTTAACACACCATTAGTTGAAAGAGCAAGGAATTTAACAACAGGTCTTGTAATTTTAGCAACAAAAACAAGAATTGGTGCTGCCATAAAAGCCATTTTTTCAGGCTTGTTCATAGCGATTTTCTTTGGTACAAGCTCGCCTAACACAAGTGAGAAATACGACATAATAAGCGTAATCACAACTGTTGAAAATCCGCTGATTACACCGATTGGAATAACATTCACAATGCTTGTTTTAGCAATCGCATTTGAAAGCATTTCTGCGAATGACTGTGCCGCAGTAGCAGATGTTAAAAATCCTGCCAGAGTTACACCAATCTGGATTGTTGAGAGGAATGAGCTTGTGTTTTCAGTAAGTTTCTGAATCTGTTTTGCTTTTTTGTTACCCTCACTTGCCATCTTATCAATTTTGTTGTCGTTAAGAGTAACAATTGCCATTTCTGACATTGAGAAAAATGCATTGACAAAAATCAATGCGAAAAGAGTTACTATTTTAAGAATAATACTCCCGGGGTCCGTGTCCATTTGACAAACCTGCCTTATAAAAATATAGAGATATATAAAATATCAGTGTGTATTATATAACAATGCGAGCATTTAGTCAAGTATGGCAAAATTTTCTTAATTTATTGTTTACACATAATTAAAATATATACAAAATTCCTCATCTTCCAAATCACACAAAAACTGGTTAAAATTTTATCAAACTTCGTCATTTTTTAGGTATAAATCTATTTACTTTTCAGCAGGAAAGTGTTATTATTTATAATGTATGGATAGGCATATATGCCTCGTACATTTATTTCATATTTAATTCCATTAAGGAGGAAATACAAAATGGCAGAAAACAAGACTCCCATAGTTAGAAAAAAGTTAACTATGGACGGTAATACTGCTGCTGCTCATGTGTCTTATGCATTTACAGAAGTAGCCGGTATTTACCCAATCACTCCATCTTCACCTATGGCTGACTACGTTGACCAGTGGTCTGCACAGGGAAGAAAGAACATTTTCGGCACACAGGTTAAGGTTGCTGAAATGCAGTCAGAAGCAGGTGCAGCAGGTACAGTTCACGGTTCTCTTGCAGCAGGTGCTCTTACAACAACTTATACAGCTTCACAGGGTCTTCTTCTTATGATTCCTAATATGTATAAAATTGCTGGTGAGCTTCTTCCTTCAGTTTTCCACGTATCAGCTCGTTGCGTAGCTTCACACGCTCTTAACATCTTCGGTGACCATTCAGACGTTTATGCTTGTCGTCAGACAGGTTTCGCAATGCTCGCTGAAACAAATACACAGGAAGTTATGGACCTTGGTGCTGTTGCTCACTTGGCAACAATCGAAAGCCGTGTTCCATTCCTCAACTTCTTCGACGGTTTCCGTACATCTCACGAAATCCAGAAGATTGATATCTGGGATTATGAAGACCTTAAAGAAATGACAAATATGGATGCTGTTAAGGCATTCAGAAAGCACGCTCTTAACCCTGAACGTCCTGCTACTCGTGGTTCACACGAAAACGGCGACATTTTCTTCCAGCACAGAGAAGCTTGTAACTCATATTACGATGCTACTCCTGCTATCGTTGAGAAGTATATGGACAAGGTTAACGCTAAACTCGGTACAAACTACAAACTCTTCAACTACTATGGCGCACCTGATGCAGAACGCGTAATCGTTGCTATGGGCTCAATCTGTGACGTTGCTGAAGAAGTTATTGATTACCTTACAGCTAAGGGCGAAAAAGTTGGTCTTGTTAAGGTTCGTCTTTACAGACCATTCTCAGCAAAGGCATTTGTTGATGCTATCCCCGAAACAGCTAAGAAGATTGCTGTTCTTGACAGAACAAAGGAACCTGGTTCAATCGGTGAACCTCTCTTCCTTGACGTAATCGCAGCTCTTAACGAAATGGGCAGAACAGCAAAGGTTTGCGGCGGTCGTTACGGTCTTGGTTCAAAAGACACACCTCCATCAAGCATCTTCGCTGTTTACGAGCACCTCAACGCTGAAACTCCTGCTCGTCAGTTTACACTTGGTATCCACGACGACGTTACTCACCTTTCTCTCGAAGAAAAACCAGCTCCAAACACAGCTGCTGAAGGCACAATCGAATGCAAGTTCTGGGGTCTTGGCGGTGACGGTACTGTTGGTGCTAACAAAGACTCTATCAAGATTATCGGTGACCACACAGATAAATACGTTCAGGCTTACTTCCAGTATGACTCAAAGAAAACAGGTGGTATTACAATTTCTCACCTTCGTTTCGGCGACAAGCCAATCAAGAGCCCATACTATATCAATAAGGCTGACTTCGTTGCTTGTCATAACCCATCTTATGTAGAAAAAGGCTTCAAGATGGTTCAGGACGTTAAACCGGGCGGTGTATTCCTTATCAACTGTCAGTGGACTCCTGATGAACTTGCAACTAAGCTCAACGCTGAAACAAAGAGATATATTGCTCAGAACAATGTTCAGCTTTACACAGTTAACGCTATTGACCTTGCTGCACAAATCGGTCTTGGCAAGCGTACAAACACTGTTCTTCAGTCTGCTTTCTTCTCACTTGCTAAGGTTCTTCCTGCTGAAGAAGCTATCGGCTATATGAAAGAAAAAGCACAGAAGTTCATGAAGAAGGGTAAAGAAATCGTTGAAATGAACGAGAAGGCTATCGATGCAGGTGCAACAGCTTATGTTAAGATTGACGTTCCTGCAGAATGGGCAAACGTTGCTGACGATGCAGCTCCTGTTGCTTCAGTTGGTGCTGAAAAGCTCGTTAAGATGGTTGACAACATCATGCTTCCTGTAGGTAAGATGGATGGTGACTCAATTCCTGTTTCAACATTTATGGAACACGTTGACGGTCAGTTTGAACAGGGTGCTGCTGCTTACGAAAAACGTGGTGTTGCAGTTATGGTTCCTGAATGGGATGCAACTACTTGTGCACAGTGTAACAAGTGTTCTTATGTATGTCCTCACGCTACAATCCGTCCATACCTTCTTACAGAAGAAGAAGCTGCTAATGCTCCTGCATCTGCTACAATCGTAGATAAGAAGGCCGGTAAGGGCAAGGGTGTTTACAAGTACTCACTTGCAGTTTCTCCACTTGACTGTATGGGTTGCGGTGTTTGCGTTGGCGTTTGTCCTACAAACTCACTCAAGATGGTTTCTCGTGAATCACAGGACTACAAGCAGGAAGCATTCGGCTACATGGTTGAAAACGTAACAGTTAAAGATGACGTTGCTGACAACACAGTAATCGGTAGCCAGTACAAGACTCCTCTCCTTGAGTTCTCAGGCTCATGTGCAGGTTGTGCTGAAACAGCTTATGCAAGACTTATCACACAGCTCTTCGGTGACAGAATGTACATCTCTAACGCAACAGGTTGTTCATCAATCTGGGGTGGTCCTGCTGCTACATCTCCATACACAGTAAACAAAGACGGTCACGGTCCTGCATGGGCTAACTCACTCTTTGAAGATAATGCTGAACACGGTTACGGTATGTACCTTGGTCAGAAAGCTATCAGAAACCGCCTTATCGCTAAGGTTGAATCAATCGTAGCTAACTGCAACGCTCCTGCAAACGTAGTTGAAGCTGCTAACGAATACCTTGCAACTCTTGAAGATGGTTCAAAGAACACAGCTGCTACAAACGCTCTCGTTGCTGCTCTTGAAGGCTTCGATTGTGATTGTGAAGCAAAGAAAGACATTCTTGAAAACCGTGAATACCTTTCAAAGAAATCTGTATGGATTTTCGGTGGTGACGGTTGGGCATACGACATCGGTTTCGGTGGTGTTGACCACGTTCTCGCTGCCGGTGAAGACGTAAACATTATGGTATTTGATACTGAAGTTTACTCAAATACAGGTGGTCAGGCTTCTAAGGCTTCTAACATCGGTCAGGTTGCACAGTTCGCTGCTGCAGGTAAGGGTATCGCTAAGAAGAGCCTTGCTGAAATCGCAATGAGCTATGGTTATGTTTACGTAGCACAGATTGCTATGGGTGCTGACAACAACCAGACAATTAAGGCTATCACAGAGGCTGAAGCATACAATGGTCCATCAATCATTATCGCTTATGCTCCTTGTGAAATGCACTCAATCAAGGGTGGTATGGTTAACTGCCAGGCTGAAATGAAGAAGGCTGTTGACTGCGGTTACTGGAATATGTTCCGTTACAACCCGGCTCTCAAGGCACAGGGCAAGAACCCATTCACAATTGACAGCAAAGAAGCTAAGACAAGCTACCGTGACTTCCTTATGAACGAAGCACGTTACTCATCACTTTCTCGTGCATTCCCGGAAAGAGCAGAAGTTCTCTTCGCAAAGGCTGAGGAAACAGCAAAAGAAAGATATGAACACCTTACTCGTCTTCAGGCTCTCTATGCTCCAAAAGAAGACTAATTAAAGGTCACAAAACATAAAAACAGGACCTCACTCGAAAAAGTGAGGTCCTTAATTATTGTACCGAGTTTCAAGCACATAACAGCCTGTTTTCAAGCAATCTTTATCCTTTATTTGGTAACGGTCTGTGCTTTGCGGTGTATTCGATAGCATTGATTTTGATTACTGTGACTATTTTTGTCATTTTATCTTCAAACTCAAAGTCCTTGCCTGTTTGTGTTTTCATAAGTACGGATAATGCGATTTTTTTCTCCTCAACATCTTCAACAATTTCGGCAATTCCCCTGCCCATAACCGATGCATAAGTAATACCGTATTTGCAAGCGACATCACCCTCAAAAGGTACAATATCACAGCACATCTCAAAGAATACCTTTGGGTTTTTACGGACTAAATCCAGTTTTCTTCCACGGTTTGCACCGTGAAGATAAATTGTGAGTTTGCCGTCTTCTAAAGTGTAGCCGTAATTCATCGGCACAACATAGGGCTCGTCATCATCGACTAACCCTAAATGCAAAACTTTTGATTTATCAAGAATTTTAATAATTTCGTTAGTGTCAGTAACTTGACGCTCACGTCTTGTCATACCGTTCATAATTTTTCTCCATTCTCACTCTTTTATATCATACTTTTTAGAAAGTCTGCTCATAGCTTCTTCCCTTGTGATTTTACCTGTATTGCAGTCAATCATAACCTGAACATCCTTGTCCTTAAGGTCATAGAAACACCAAACGATAAATGCCAACAAACCACCAATTGCAGGAATAAGCATAAAGATTATCCAAAGCATATACAAAGCATGTTGAGTCTGTGTTACTCCGCTTTGCTCTAACTCTTGGAAAGAACTTACTTCTACTACTTTCCAGCCAACTGATTTAAGACCAAGTATGAAAAGTCCCAATGCACTTGAAATAGAACCTGTAAGCTTTGCCATAAAGGTCTGTACAGCGAATGTAATACCCTTTGCTTCTGTACCACTCTTAAAGTAGCCATATTCTGCACAGTCAGGTGTAAACATAAACATTTCAAGTGCGACAACTGCCAATGGAATTGAACGGATGGTAAACAAGATAATATAAACAACTGCATTACCGTAACCTATTGCCCACATAACAACGCTGAGTATAACATGAAGTAGCAAACACACCTGATTAACCTTCATTTTATCATATTTACGGATAATCTTAGGTAACAACAAGGAAATAACCAGCTGAGGTACTGTTCCGATAGCACCCACAAGCATAGAAAACAGTACGCTGTGGAACAAATAGTATGAAACATACAGATTAAATGCATTACCAATATTCAATGCGGAATAGAAGAAAAGTCCCAAATAATAGATTAACAAATACTTGTTTTTAAAGAGATATGAGAACATACTTCTGATTGTAAATGTTTCTTCACTCTCTGCACGGAAACGTTCTTTGAGTTTAAATGATGCAGGTGACATCAAAGCGAAAGCAACTACGCAGATAATGGTAGCTATCATACCATAATTCATGCCAACCTTTTCGCTAATGAGAACAGTTGTCAATGTTGAGGTAATACCCACACCTGCATAGGTAGCAATACTCTTGTATGACTGAATGGAATTTCGCTCGTCAATACTTTGACTCATTGAAGTGAGTATTCCGAAAATCGGAACATCGCAAAGGGTGTAAGCAGTGTCCCAAAGTATGTATGCAACAGCAAACCATACCAATTTAACTGTTTCTGAAGAACCGGAAGGAATAACAAAAGTGAGTATTGTAGCAAGAGGAATGAGTATTGTGGAAATTCTTATCCATGGAAGATACTTCTTTCCGCTCTTGAACTTGATTAAATCAAATACTGCACCAAACAACGTATCGTTTACTGCATCCCATACCTTAACAATCAATATAATCGTTGCGGACTTAATCGGGTCAATTCCCAAAAATAAAAGGTAAGTTGTAAGACACACATTAAAAAGTGTGTAAATCATATTCTGTCCTGCAAAATATGAATAATAACTTGCCCTTTCAACAGGCTCTGTTGACCAACCATTCTTGGTAGCAAAAACCTTTTTTGCTAATGAAGAAAATCCCATATATAATCCCCCTTGCGTGTTATTGCTGTATTAACAAAGCTACTGATTCCGTGTGACTTGTGCGAGGAAACATATCAACCGGTGTTACCTCTACCGTTTCGTAGCCTAATTCTTTTAATATTGCACAGTCCCTTGCTTGAGTTGAAACGTCACAAGAAACATAAACGATTTTTTTCGGATTCATTTCTGCAACATATTCCAAAACTTCTTTGTCGCAACCTTTTCGTGGCGGGTCAAGGATTACTGCATCAGGCTCGATATTCTGTTCTTTAAGAATTTTCACTGCATCCTTTGCGTCGCCACAGTAAAATTCACAGTTTTCTATATTATTTCGTTTTGCGTTTTCCTTTGCATCCTCAATAGCTTCGGGGATAATCTCAACACCGATTACCTTTTTAACGTCCTTTGCCATTGACAGACCGATTGTACCTGCACCACAATATAGGTCAAGGATTGTTTCGTCCCCTTTTGTCCCCACATAGTCCAAGGCTTTTTTATAAAGCAATTCTGCACAATCGTGGTTAACTTGATAAAAAGACAATGATGAAAGTCGGATTTTCACTCCGCAAAGTATATCTTCAATGTAATCATTGCCCCACAGAGTTTTGCACTCAAGTCCTAAAATCACATTAGTTTTTTCGGTGTTCTTATTGAGTGTAACACTTGCAAGTCCCTTGATTTTCAATAAATCGTCAACTAATTCTTGCGATTTTGGGATTTTATCGCCATTGATTACAAGACATACCATAATCTGTCCTGTCACGAATGCTTTTCTTACGTAAATATGGCGGATTAAACCATTACCCGTTTCGCCATTGTAAGCGGGAACACCAAATTCGGTCATCCACGCCTTTACAATTTCAACGATTTTCGAGAATTCCTCGGGTTGTAAAATGCAATCGGAGGAATTTATTATTCTATGGCTTTTTTGAGCATAAAATCCCGCAACAATTTCCTTGTCAAAGCCTACGGGATACTGCGCTTTATTTCTGTATCTTTCAGTATTACAAGTGATTATGTCATTTACGGGCACATCAATATGGGCAAGGCGGGCAAACGCGTCAACAACCTTTTGTCTTTTAAGTTGCTTTTCTGCCTCATATGAAATATGACGATAAACACAACCCCCGCAAGAGCGAAAATGCTGACAATCGACATCTATTCTGTCTGGGGATTTCTTTAAAATCTGCTTGATAATACCGACGGCATAAGTCTTTTTCGCCTTGATGATGTGAGCAATAATTGTGTCACCTTTAGCCGCACCCGAAACGAATACAGCTTGACCGTTATAATGACCAACGCCATTACCCTCGGCAGTATAACCCTCAATATTCAGTTGTATGTCTTGATTTTTTTGAAGTGACATACTGACAATCCCTTATAATTTTAATAATATACCTGCAATGGCACCCAATGCCAGCCAAAATGCAGGGTGTAATTTTTTAAGTTTTTTAATGAACATAAGACCGAATACTGCAACGGAAATTGCAATCACAGGAATTACAAATTCACCGTTTACATAGAAAATCGGTTTGATAATCCCAAAAACTGCAAACAACACAAGTGCAGTAACCACAGGACGAATACCTGAAAAAGCACCTTTTACATATTGGTTTTCTTTAAAGGCTTTCAAAAATCCCGCAATTAAAACAATTACAATAACTGACGGAGTTACAAGGCCTAAAGTCGCTGTCATTCCGCCTAAAATCCCACCGAGAACTCCAAGCTCACCAAAGCCTGCGTTATAGCCCGCATAGGTTGCCATATTTACACCGATTGGTCCGGGTGTGCTTTCTGCAATAGCGACCATAACACCCAACTGGTCTTCATTAAACCAACCATAATCGCTTTGTGCTAAATCTTGTAAGAAAGGAATAGTTGCAGGCCCGCCACCAACGGCGAAAAGTCCGATTTTTAAAAATTCTATAAACAAATACAAGAAGGTCATCATTTTTCTTTTACCCCCTTGATTTTATTGTAAACAATGCCAACAACTCCACCGAAAACAACAAGAAGAATTGGTGTTATGTCAAGCACAAAGCAAGCAATAAGTCCGATTATAAATAACACAACGGACATAACATTTACAAGACTTTTTTTGCCCAATGTTATTACAGTATGAGCAAGCAAAGCACACACAATTGCGTTAATACCCGTAAGTGCCGATGCAACTATGGGGTAATCCATAAAACTCTGCAAAACTGATGCTATAATTGTAATGATTATTATAGATGGTGCTACCATTCCCAAGGTAGCGAAAATTCCACCGAGAATTCCCGCCTGATAATAGCCTATAAACGTTGCGGTATTAACTGCGATAATGCCCGGAGTACATTGACCAACTGCGTAGTAATCGAGCAATTCTTCTTCAGTAGCCCATTTTTTCTTCTGGACTATTTCTCTTGTAAGCAACGGCAACATTGTAAGTCCGCCACCAAAGGTAATTGAGCCGATTTTTGCAAAGGTCAAAAACAGGCTTAGTAATTTTTTAACCATTTTGTTTTCCTCGTTGTTTTATGCTTTAGTTGTTTTTTAACTCAACCGCGGTCGCCACTCCAAAAAATGTAATCAGACACCAATAATGCTCTTACGGGGGCTGCCTCTGCACCGCTTATTTTAACAGGAGCAGCTACTAAAAAATATTTTCCCGGCTCTACATCTTCCAAATCAAGATTTTCAAGCAGTGCAATATTATCCACCATAAACATACGGTGAGTTCTGCCGTCGCTACCCTCGGGCTCAACGGTCATACCGTCAGTACCTACAAGAACATATCCCATGTGCGAAAGTTCTGACGCGGCGGATTCGTGAAGCACCGCTTTGCCGTGGCTTTTTATCAGTATTCTTGTTGCATTTCTCGGGAAATATTCTTCAACAAATGCACCTGTGATAAAGGTTTCAGCAACCTCAACCACAACACATGGTCCTAAAAATACTTCGGGGTTAAATTCGGTTATATCATTGCCGTTAGGCAAAAAGTGCAAAGGTGCATCCATGTGAGTTCCGTTATGAAGACACATATTGATTTTGCTTAAATTGTATGCGTTTATATCGTCAATGGTTTTTATTTGTTCGAGCTTAGGAGTAGGGTCGCCGGGAAACACCTCGCAAGTCATAACATCTTTTGAAATATCAATGATTTTCATAACATCACCCCGAGTAGTTTTATCAATTTATTTTAGCATATTATTTCTGCTTAATCAATACAGAGGTCATTCTGAGCGAAGCGAAGAATCTCGAGATTCTTCGTCATTTCATTCCTCAGAATGACACTTTTTTCTTATACACCAAAAAATCAAAATGTATTTCTGTTGTAAAACCGCCATTTTTAAGTATTTTCTCTTCTGCACCCAGTTCGGTTTTAAAATAATAAGGTGTCATTCTGAAAAGATTTACGCCCATTTCACCGTCAACGGTGATTTCATTCTTCACAGAATGTCTGCCGACGAATTCAAAGCCCTCATATTCTGTGTGCTTTTCTTCATTTTCATAGACATTTTCATAGAGAAGATTTTTAAGTCCCATCAAATGATTTTTACCGGGTACGGCATAGATTAAATATCCGCCTTTTTTAAGTACTCGGCAAAATTCATTTTCAACCATTGGGGCAAAAATATTGATTGCAAGGTCAAAGCCGTCACTTTGAATGGGCATATTAAAGCAACTGCCCACCGCAAAACTACCATTTTTATGTTTTGCTGATGCAAAACGAACTGCTTCTTTAGAAATATCAAAGCCAAATAACTCGTAGTTGCTTTTTAACTTTTCTAAAAATCCGTCGTAATACCCCTCACCGCAACCACAATCCAAAATAGATATTTTTTGACTATTTGCGAAAATCGAGTTAATAATTTCAACTAATTCCTCTGCAAAGCAATCATAATTTCCGCTTTCGAGAAATGCACGGCGGGATAAAACCATATCCTTTGTGTCACCGGGGTTATCAGAATGCTTTTTGTTAACAGGCAACAGGTTCACATAACCCTGTTTTGCAATGTCAAAACAATGATTATTTTCACAACAGTATGATTTATCGTTAATATTCAGTTTTGATTTGCAAATGGGACAAATGAACATAATATCACCTTATAATAGCAACGGCGGGAGCAAGCCCCCGCCCTACCACTTTATTTATTTTGCAACGATATTTACAAGTTTACCCTTAACATAGATTTCTTTAATGATATTCTTGCCGTTAAGTTCTGCTGAAACTTTTTCGTCAGCCTTTGCAAGTGCAACTGCGTCTGCCTGTTCAATATCTGCAGGTACATTGAGTTTTGCACGGATTTTACCGTTAATCTGAACAACGATTTCTATTTTTTCGTCAATGCACTTTGCCTCGTCATAAGTTGGCCATACACCGTCAGCAGCCATCATCTTACCATAACCGCAAGTTTCCCACATTTCTTCTGTAACGTGAGGAGCAAATGGGTTAACAAGGAGAAGAAGCACTTTAAGTTCTGCTCTGTTGATTGAACCCTTTGTATAAATAGCATTAAGAAGAGTCATAAGTGCTGCAATTGCAGTATTGTATTTAAGAGTTTCAATATCTTCTGTAACTTTCTTAATTGTCTTATGGAATGAAGATGAAAGTTCTTTTGAGAATTCGTCGCCGTCAACCAAGATTTCCTGAAGATTCCAGATTCTGTCAACAAATCTCTTACAACCCTTAACTGAATTTTCTGACCAAGGAGCTGCCTGCTCATAGTCACCCATAAAGAGCACATAAGTACGAAGAACGTCTGCACCAAATACGTCAACAACTTCGTTAGGGTCGATAACATTACCGCGAGATTTACTCATCTTAACGCCGTCAGGACCGAGAATAAGTCCCTGTGCAGTTCTCTTTGCATAAGGCTCTTCGCATGGTACTGCACCGATGTCATAAAGGAACTTATGCCAGAAACGAGAATAGATAAGGTGACGCGTAACGTGTTCCATACCGCCGTTGTACCAGTCAACAGGAAGCCAGTAATTGAGTTTATCCATATCTGCAAGACATTCGTCATTATGTGGGTCAATATATCGCAAGAAATACCAAGATGAACCTGCCCACTGTGGCATTGTATCGGTTTCTCTCTTTGCGTCGCCACCACATTTTGGACACTTGCAGTTAACATAAGAGTCAATCTTTGCAAGCGGGCTTTCGCCGTCTGTACCAGGAGCAAAGTTTTCAACATCAGGAAGTCTTAATGGGAGTTCTTCATAAGGCACTGCAACCATACCACACTTTTCACAGTGTACAATTGGAATTGGTTCACCCCAATAACGCTGACGGTTGAATGCCCAGTCCTTCATCTTGTACTGAACGCCACCTTCACCGATGCCCTTTTCCTGTAAGAAATCAATCATCTTTGCGATAGATTCTTTCTTATTGTCAACACCGTTAAGGAAGTCAGAGTTAACCATTTCACCGTCACCTGCATAAGCAGCTTCCTCAATGTTACCACCCTTGATAACCTCGATAATATCAATGCCGAATTTCTTTGCAAAGTCATAGTCACGGTCGTCGTGTGCAGGAACAGCCATAATAGCACCTGTACCGTATCCCATCATAACATAGTCGGATATGTAGATTGGAATATCCTTGCCGTTTACAGGGTTCTTTGCGGTAATACCTGCAATCTTAACACCTGTCTTATCCTTTACAAGCTGTGTGCGTTCAAATTCTGTTTTCTTTGCACATTCTGTTCTGTATGCAAGGATTTCGTCCATATTAGAAATCTTGTCAGCATATTTATCAATAATTGGATGCTCGGGAGCCATAACCATAAAAGTTACGCCGAAAAGAGTGTCGGGACGGGTTGTGTAAATCTTCAATTCTTCAGGAATTTCGTTAAGATTGAAGTTTACAAATGCACCACGAGATTTACCAATCCAGTTAACCTGTTGGAGTTTAATGTTTGGAAGATAGTCAACATCATTAAGACCTTCAAGAAGCTTATCAGCATACTCTGTAATTCTTAAGTACCAAACGTCCTTTGACTTCTGAACAACGTCGCTGTGACAAATATCACATTTACCACCCTGTGAGTCTTCATTTGAAAGAACAACCTTACAAGATGGACAATAGTTAACAAGTGTCTTGTCGCGGAAAGCAAGTCCGTTTTCAAACATTTTAAGGAAAATCCACTGTGTCCATTTATAGTATTTTTCTTCAGTTGTATCAACTACTCTTGAATAGTCGAATGAGAAACCAACTCGTTTTAACTGACTTGTGAACTTTTCAATGTTCATATCAGTAACTTTTCTTGGGTGGATACCTGTTTTAATCGCATAGTTTTCTGTTGGAAGACCGTAAGCGTCAAAACCGATTGGGAAAAGAACATTGTAGCCTTCAAGTCTTCTTTTTCTTGATACTACTTCAAGACCTGAATATGCCTTGATATGACCAACGTGCATACCTGCACCTGATGGGTATGGGAACTCAACAAGACCGTAGAATTTTGGCTTTTCGGAATTATCCTGAGCCTCAAAAACCTTTGCCTCGTCCCATTTTGCCTGCCATTTTCGCTCTGTGGCTTTAAAATCGTAATTCATATATATAACCTTCTTTAAAGAGATTTTTTACTGTTTTATTAGTCTTCTGTAACGATTGTGCTGATGTCAAATTCCTTTGCATCGCCCCATAGATGTTCCAAGCTGTATAATTCGCGTTGGTCGGGAGTGAAAAGGTGAACAACAACCGTGCCGTAGTCCAAAAGAATCCAGCCTGTTGATTTGCCCTCAACATTTCTTGGCTCAACGCCCTGTTTTGTGAGTGTATCCTGAACTTCATCAGAAAGAGCACGAATATGTGTGCCCGATGTACCCGTTGCAATTACAAAATAATCTGCAACCGATGTAAGTTCTGTGATTTCAAGTGATTTTATATTAGTTGCTTTCTTGTTGTCAAGTGTAGCAACAATATTTTTCATAAGTTCTGTTCTGTCCATATTCTATTTCCTTTCTACAAGGTAATTAAATGCTTTGAGCGTGTCAACGTGAATGGCACGGCATTTTTTCGCATTATCTTCAATAGTAAAAGATAGCCCGCGAAGAAGAGCTTTGTCAAGGCTTTCTTCTGCCAGTCCTCGAACCTCGTTCACATCGGGATATTCACGGTCTTCAGAGGTTAAATCTGCCACATAAATTATTTTTTCAAGAAGCGACATATCCTCTTTGCCCGTTGTGTGCCAACGGACTGCCGAAAGAATTTCATTATCTGTAACATTAAGCTCTTTTCGCAGATAAACCTCACCCGCAACCGCGTGAAGCGTGAATTCTATTCTTTTTTCACTTTCGGTGAGAGTTTGACCGTCATTTTCAATCAACTCTATCATTTTGTCACAAGGCTCGTAGCGAAGAATATCGTGCACAAGACCTGCAGTATATGATTTTTCCGCATCCCCGCCAAAAATCTCGGCTAAATGTTTTGCCTGCTCGGCAACACAGATTGAATGATAAAGTCTTTTGGGCGGTAAACGTTTTTTAAGAATTTCGAGGAATTCTTTATTTCTTGCCGTATCCATAAAGCTTATTATTCTCCATATATTCAATGATTTCCGGCTCAACAATTCCGTAAAGGCTACGACCCTCATTGATTCTCTCACGGATTTCGCTTGAGCTTACAATGTAAGCGTCAAGGGGCGAGATATGTATATTCTTCCCGTCCAAATCCTTAATATAAATGCCGAGTTTTTCAAATGCGTAGGCACGAAGCTCGTGAATACTGTCGTCAGTATTGCGAGAAGCCACACAGATTGTACATTTTTCAAGTAACTCCTTATGCTTGTACCACTTATGGAAGATAAGGAACATATCGGAGCCGATAATCAAATACAAATCGTCATTCGGATATTTTTTCTTTAATTCTTCAACTGTATATATTGTGTAGCTGTCGCTTTCTCTGTCCATTTCCATACGGCTGATTTCGTATTTAGGATTTTGGAACGCGATTTTACACATAGCAAGACGGTCACGGTTATCTGCCAAATCGTCGCAACGCTTATGAGTTGGAATTTTGTTGGGGATAATAAGCACCTTATCAAGCCCCAATTCCTCGGTCATTTTGTCAATCATTCGTGTATGTCCCTTGTGTGGAGGATTGAATGTTCCGCCGAAAATACCAATTTTCATCTCTTGTTCGCCTTCTTCTTTTTCTCGTCTTTGTGAAGCTCGGGATTGTAGCGATAAAATATCATACTGCCACCGATTACGCCAACACATTCGCTGTTTGTTGCCTCTGCAAGCTTTTGTGCGATTTCTTTTGGCTTTTCAGGGCTTGTTTCTAAAAGCACCTTGATTTTAATAAGCTCGCGGGCTTTAAGTGCATCATCTGTCTGTTTGATAAGGGCATCTGAAATTCCACCCTTGCCAACTTGAAATAGTGCGGGAAGTGAATTTGCTTGACCTCTCCAATATGCTCTTTCTTTACTTGTCATTTGTTTTCTCCTAAATGTTTTCTTTTGTTTGTCATTCTGAGGAACGAAGTGACGAAGAATCTATGTGAGATTCTTCGCTACGCTCAGAATGACCTATCTCTTTATAAATACTTTGGTAATTCTTCTACAAATTTGCGGAGTGCGTTTCCGCGGTGGCTGACCTTGTCTTTTTCTTCTGCGGTGAGTTCGCCAAATGTTTTATCGCCTACCAAAAAGAGTGGGTCATAACCAAATCCGCCGTTGCCGTGTACTTCGTGAGCAATTACACCCTCGCAAGTGCCACGAACTGTGAAGCTTCTGCCGTCGGGGAAGCAACAACATACACAGCTTACAAATCGGGCTGTTCGTTCCTCGTCGGGAACATCTTTCATAAGATTTAAAAGTTTTTCGTTGTTCTTTACATCGTTACCGTGCTCACCGCCAAAACGAGCAGAATAAACACCCGGTGCACCGTCAAGAAAATCAACCATAAGTCCCGAATCGTCTGCAACACAGACCATTCCGCTTTCTTTGCAACCGCTGTCCGCCTTTAAGAAAGCATTTTCTTCAAAGGTTGTGCCGGTTTCTTCCACATCTGAAAGTTCAATACCCGCCATATCGGCAGTAAGTACATTTATACCAAGCGGTGAGAGAATTCTCTGCAATTCCGCCTGTTTTTTCATATTATGAGTTGCGATTAAAAAGTCCAAAGAAACCCCTCTTTTTCTTTTCTTCTTTTTGTTCAGGAACTTCTATTTTTTCTTCCTGTTCAAGTCCTTGGCCATCTGTTTCGGGAGCGACTTCAACGCTTCCACCGTCTTCATCGGTGTATTCTTCTTGTAAAAGAACTTCAGTAGTTTCTTCGTATTCTTCTTTGTTCTCTTCCACAGTTTCAAGTTGAATATCCTCCTCGTCTTTATAATCTATCTTGTCAAATAAGCCATCTGCAAAGGCTTCGGGCTTAAAGGGTTGTAAATCGTCAATCTGCTCGCCCACGCCGATGAACTTAACGGGAATTCCGAGCTCATTTTTGATTGCAAGCACCACGCCACCGCGTGCAGTACCGTCAAGCTTGGTGAGTACAATACCAGTAATATCTGCAACGCTCTTAAATTCGCGAGCCTGATTAACTGCGTTCTGACCGGTTGTGGCATCAAGCACCAACAAAACCTCGCGGTCAGAATATGGCAATTCGCGGTCGATTACGCGATAAATCTTATTAAGCTCGTCCATAAGATTTTTCTTATTGTGAAGACGACCTGCGGTATCGATAATAATAATCTCACTATCTCTTGCCTTTGCCGCGTTGATTGTGTCAAATACTACTGCGGCGGGGTCTGCGCCCTCTTTATGCTTGATAATATCAACACCCGAGCGGTCCGCCCAGATTTGAAGCTGGTCAATAGCAGCGGCACGGAAGGTATCTGCCGCGCCAAGAATAACGCTCTTGCCCTGTGCTTTATACATAGATGCCATTTTACCGATTGTTGTTGTTTTACCAACACCGTTTACGCCGATTACAAGGATGATTGATGGAACTGTAATAAGCCCCATATCCTCACCGCCGTAAAGCATTTCGGCAACAATTTCTTTAATCTGCTTACGGATTGCATCTGCACCCTTAATTTTACCCTTTGCAACCTCGTTGCGAAGTCTTTCGGTAATCTCAACGGCAGTTGTAACACCAACGTCACCCATAACAAGAATTTCTTCAAGTTCTTGGTAAAGGTCGTCGGTTACCTCTTCGTCAAAGCTATCGAGCATATCGTCGATAGCCCCCGCCATTTTATTTCTTGTCTTTGTAAGACCAAAGTTAATTTTTTTGAAAATTCCCATAGTAATTTCCCTTTCGAGAATTTATTTTGTGTCATTCTGAGGAGTGTAACGACGAAGAATCTCCGCTTTCTTTGAGATTCTTCGCTTCGCTCAGAATGACTTTTATTTAATTTTACGCAAGACCGAGTTTTCTTGCCATTTCGGCTGTTTTAAGTTCGAGTATCTTTGATACGCCCTCTTCTTGCATTGTAACACCATAGAGCATATCGGCTTCTTCCATTGTACCGCGACGGTGAGTAATAAGAATGAACTGTGTATTCTTTGTCATTCTTCTTACATACTGCGCGTAACGAACAACGTTAACATCGTCAAGAGCTGCTTCAACCTCATCGAAGATTACGAACGGTGCGGGAGTAACTTTAAGAATTGCAAAGAGAAGTGCAATCGCTGAAAGTCCCTTTTCACCACCTGAAAGCAGGTTGATATTCTGAACATTTTTGCCCGGAGGCTGAACCTTGATTTCGATGTCACATTCAAGAACATTCATTTCGTCCTCAAGCTTTAATTCCGCCTTACCACCACCGAATAACTCGGCAAAGGTTTCACCGAACGCAACGTTGATTTTCTGGAACTGTTCGCGGAACTGAACACTCATTTTTGTTGTTAAATCATCAATTAAGCGGATAAGCTCTGCCTTTGATTTTTCAACATCACCGATTTGCTCGGACATAAACTCATATCGTTCAGAAACTTCCTTGTACTCGTCAATAGCCGAAACATTAACTGAACCGAGTCCGCGGATTTCGTTCTTGAGTGCTGAAAGTCGTGTGCGAGCCTCACCAATATTCTCAATCACGATTTCAAGGGCGATTGCCTCGCGTCTTGTCAACTGATATTCGTCATAAAGCTTTGAGTTATACTCTTCAAATTCATTGAGCATTGATGCCTTGCGTTCTTCAAGACGAGCAAGCTCACCGCTGACACGCTCACGCTCAGATGACTTTTCTTTTTCAAGATTACGCAAATCTGTATTTTCTTTTTCAAGTTGTGCACGCTGATTTAACAAATCATCAACATCAGTTTTTGCGTCACCGCATTGTTTACGAAGTTCATCAGCAGATGCACGCAGGCTCTCAATATCCTTTGTAAGCCAGATATTCTTATTCTTAAATGCCTCGATTTCTGCATCAAGTTCTTCAAGACGCTCTGAACGAGAGCCTTTAAGAATATTAAGTCTGCGGATATTATCCTCACAGGACTCAATATCCTTTTGGAAACCTAAAATTTCAAGACGAATATTCTCGGCAACAGTTGAAAGTTCTTCACGAACCTTTGTGAGAGTTTCACGGTCGCCACTTACCGCCTCAAGACTTCTTTCTTTTTCGGCAATTTGGGTGTTGAGTTTTTCAACTGTTTCGCGAGCCGTAATACTGTCGCTATTTATTTTTTCAATTCTGTCTTCGAGTATTCTTTCTTCTTCGATAAGTTCTTTCACGCCACCTGACGAGGTTTCATATTCACTTTCGGCGAGCTTGAATTCACCCTCAAGACGAATTTTTTCTTCGTTAGCAGAGAGAATGTCACCCTCAATACCGTTAAGGTCAGCAACGGCAGATGCCAAATCCTCTGCGAGCATTTTCTCTTGAATTGCGAGAGAATTTTTCTTTTCTTCAAGGTCTTTAACACTTGCACGGAGCTTATCAATCTCGTTACCGCGGGAAAGCATACCCACGCCCTGTGCCTTACTACCACCCGTCATTGAACCGCCGGCATTGATTACCTGACCGTCCAATGTGACAATTTTAAATCTGTTTTTATATTTCTTTGCCATTGTGATAGCAGAATCCATATCTTCACACACAACAGTTTTACCGAGAAGATTTTCGATTATATCTTTATATTTACTGTCGCAAGAAACAAGTTTTGACGCGATACTTACAAAGCCGTAAGAGTCGTCCAAATCCTTTTCATCAAGACTACGGGGCTTAATTGCGGTAAGAGGTAAGAATGTTGCTCGACCGCCCCTTGTTTCTTTAAGATATGCGATTACACGCTTTGCGTCGTTTTCGTTGTCAACAACCACATTCTGAAGTGCAATCCCAAGGGCTGTTTCAACTGCAATACTGTATTTATCTTTAACCGTAATAAGCTGTGAAAGTGGGCCGTGAACACCGCGTAAAGCACCACGTTTTGCCTCTTTCATAACGCTACGAACCGAGCCCATATAACCTTCCATATTCTTTTCAAGGTCATCAAGCACACGAATTCTCTCGTTTTTACGTTCGATTTCACTGTCAAGAACCGCGATTTCAGATTTCACCTTTTCGCTTTTTTCTGTTCTTGACTGTACTTTTATGCGATAGCCCTCAACTGCGTTTTTATAACCGTCGATTTGAGCAATGCACTCATTGAGTGCGTTTTCTGCATTATTTTTCTTTTCTTCTAACGCTACTACCGTGTCACGACGATTACCGAGTAATTCATCAATAGTAGCAATTCTTGTTCTGATTTCTTCAATCTGTGTGCTTGCAGTTTCACTGATAACTCGATTATCCGCAAGGCTTACAGTAAGCAAAGAAATTTCTTTTGAAAGGTCTGCGGCAAGGCTTGCGAATTCGTTATTTTCAACCTGCAATTTTTCAATTTCGCTGATTTTTGCAGAAAGTTTTTCATTAGCCTCGTTAAGACCTTTTTCTGCAACTGATTTTTCTTCGTTTGCAGTATTGATTTGAGCGTCAATGTCGCTTTCGTCGGCATTTGCGGTCAATTTGTCCTTTTCAAGTCTTTCAATTGACTCATTGTTATGAACAATTGAGTTTTCATAAACCTTTGCCTGACTTTCAAGTTCTGCCGCCTGCTCTTCAAAATGAGAGGTTGAACCGCGAATTTCTTCAATCTTTACATTGATTTCGCGTGTTTTCTCAATAATCGCGTTCATTTTCTGCTCAATTTCTTCAAGCTGACGCTGTGCATCTTTATACTGAACAGAGGCAATGTCGATTTTTCTGTCTTGCTCTTTTAATTTTTCTTGAGTTTTCTCAATATTATGTAACCATATACCGATTTCGAGATTTTTTCTCTCTTCGGCAAGTATTAAGAATTTCTGTGCTTTTTCACTTTGAGTTTTTAACGGACCTACACGGCTTTCAAGTTCTGTGAGAATGTCGCGAAGTCGCACAAGATTTTCTTCTGCTTGATTAAGTCTTTTAAGAGCGTCACTTCTTCTGTAACGGAAGTGAGAAATACCTGCCGCCTCTTCAAACATTTCACGGCGTTCACCCGATTTTGAAGAAATAAGCTCGGCAATTTTACCTTGGCTGACCATTGAATAACCGTCACGGCCAAGACCTGTATCCATAAACAACTCGTTAATATCGCGAAGTCTTACATTTTCACCGTTGATTTTGTATTCACTGTCACCGCTACGGTAAAAACGGCGTGTGATATTAACTTCGTCCTTGTCGCAATTAAGGGTACGGTCGGCATTGTCAAGACATAATGTTACCTCCGCAAAGCCTGTTGCCTTGCGAAGCTTTGTTCCGCTGAAAATAACGTCTTCCATTTTAGAACCACGAAGGCTCTTGGTAGATTGTTCGCCAAGTACCCAACGCACCGCGTCAGAAATATTACTCTTACCGCTACCGTTAGGACCAACAACGCCCGTAATTCCCTTATTAAATTGAAGTACTGTTTTGTCGGGGCAGGACTTAAAGCCCTGCATTGTGATTGATTTTAAAATCATTTAATTTCTTCTACCTTAACTTCAAAGTCTTTTAATTTTTCATTACCCTTTATTGTACAACAAAAGCCTTGATTTTTCAATGCTTTTTCATTTCTTTTCTGCTGTCCTTTTGCCTTTGAAACGGCTTTTTCAGGCACATAAACGGTATAAGTCTTATTTTTGTCTTTGTCCTTTAATTTTTCAAGGATTTTATCATAAAAAATATGACCCTCGCAAAGTTCACGGAATGCGGGATGATAAGCACCGCCCACCATATCACTCTCAACGGTTTCGCTACTGTGAAGACCTAATTTTATTACCTTTATTCCCTCATTTTCAAACATCGAGAGAAGCTTTGCACAAAAGGGTGCGGTTTCTTCTGCCGTGGGGGCTTGGTATTTGCCCGCTTCTTGTAAAAATCCCAAATGCGTATTTTTAAGTACAACCGTGGGGTAAATTCTCACAGTATCGGGTTTCATTTTCATAATTTCGCGGGCGGTATATTCGTCTTTCAGAAAATCACTTTTATAAAGCCCCGTCATCATCTGAAGTCCTAACTCGAAACCATATTCTTTAATGAGCTTTGCAGATTTTCGCACATCATCGGCAGTATGCCCTCTACGATTAGCAAAAAGCACATCGTCACACATACTCTGTGCACCAAGTTCAATGGCGGTTACGCCATACTTTTTGAGTGTGTCAAGCACCTCAAAATTAATACAATCGGGACGGGTCGATATGCGAATTCCCGCAAAATGATATGTATCTAAAAAATGCTTTGCGGCGGTTAAAAGAGAAAGCATATATTCCCTTTCAATCGCCGTAAAACTACCGCCGAAGAACGCAATTTCGGTGTTCTTCGGGTTAACATTATATTTAATTGCCGTGTTTACCGCATTTGCCACATCGTCGGGTGTTGCGGGCAATACTTTCCCGCTGATTGCACGCTGATTACAAAAACTGCAGTCATTAGGGCAACCCTTATGTGGCACAAAAATGCTTATATTCGCGTGGCTCATAATCCCATTAACTCCAATGCAGATTTTGCCGCCTGTTGCTCTGCTTTTTTCTTACTGCTACCCACACCGCGACCTATTACATTGCTGTTAAGATGCACCTCAACCACAAATTCTTTATTATGGTCGGGTCCGCTTTCACCAACAACAATATATTCAAATTTCTCGGTTGGATTTTGCTGTAAAACCTCTTGTAAGGTACTTTTATAATCTTTGAACACGGGCTTTGTTTCAGTTGCAATCTCAATGAAAGGCAGAACGAATTTTTTAGCACACTCAATACCGCCGTCAAGATAAATTGCCGCAATAAGTGCCTCAAAAGCGTCAGATACAACTGACGGACGCTGACGACCGCCGGTTCTTTCTTCACCACGGCCTAACAAAATCATATCGCCTAAGCCGATTTTTTCGGCATAACCGAAAAGTGTCTTTTCGCAAACCGCATAAGCACGCTTTTTAGTCAAATCGCCCTCTGCCTTATCTTTGTAATGTTCAAAAAGGTACTCGGCGGTGATAAACCCCAACACCGAATCACCTAAAAATTCAAGACGCTCGTTGTCGAGTCCTGTGCCTTTTTCATTGGCATAGGAAGAATGAGTCAATGCACGTTTAAGCAATGATTTGTCTTTAAATTCATATCCGATTCGTCTTTCAAAATCAGTCATTTTTAGTCACCTAAATTATTGTTTTTTGCAAATTCTTTAAGAGAATTCATACCACGATTTGCAAGTTGCATATATCGTTCTTGCTTGTCACGAATTTTCTCATCAAGTGGCGGTAAAACGCCGAAATTCGCACCCATTGGTTGAAAATTCTTAACTGTTTCGTCGCTTATGTATCGGCTTAACGCACCAATCATTGTGTCTTTGGGAAGGATTACGGTTTCTTCATCCTTTAATCTGCGGGCAAGGTTAATTCCCGCCATAAGACCGCTTGCCGCTGACTCCATATAACCCTCAACACCCGTAATCTGACCGCCGAAGAAAATGAGTGAGTTTTCACGCATACTGAAATCGCCGTTTAGAAGCCTTGGAGAATCAATAAATGTATTTCTGTGCATTACGCCGTAACGCAGAAATTCCGCATTTTTAAGTGCGGGAAACATTGAGAAAACTCGCTTTTGCTCACCGAATTTGAGATTTGTCTGAAAGCCCACAAGGTTATACATTGTTCCGTCTTTATTCTCTTTGCGAAGCTGAAGATTTGCCCAAGGTCTGTGTCCTGTGCGTGGGTCGGTAAGACCTACGGGTTTAAGCGGACCATATCGCATTGTATCCTTACCGCGAGAAGCCAACACCTCAATGGGCATACAACCCTCATAGACATCTTTTCGCTTATCAAAAGAATGAACCTCGGCACTTTCGGCGTTTATAATTGCCTCATAAAAGGCTTCGTACTCTGCCTTATTCATAGGGCAGTTTATATAATCTGCCTCACCGCCACGGTCATAGCGTGACTGTGTGAAAGCACATTCCATATCAATGCTTTCGGCACTTACAATGGGTGCCGCTGCATCGTAAAAAGAGAGTCCGTTGCCACACATTTTGCGGATTGTTTCTGAAAGACCTTCACTTGCCAAAGGACCTGCACATATAACAACACCGTCATAACCCTCGGGGATTTCGGTTACTTCTTTTTCAATGATATTTATATTTTCATCATTTCTGATTTTTTCGGTAATAATTCTTGAAAACTCGTGACGGTCAACCGCTAATGCACCGCCTGCCTCAACCTTGCACTCATAAGCCGTTTCAACACAAATTGAGCCTAAATATGCCATTTCGTGTTTTAAAAGCCCTGCAGCAGAATTAAGTCTTTCTGCCTTTAAAGAGTTTGAGCAAACCAACTCTGCAAGAGTATCCATTTTATGAGCAGGAGATTTTTTATGTGGCTTCATTTCAAACAAATCAACAGAAATGTTATTGCGTGAAAGTGCTTTTGCACACTCAACACCCGCAAGACCGCCACCGATTACTGCTACTCTCATTCTTCTTTTGCCTTTCTTTTACGCTCTGCTTTTTTCTCAAAGCCACAGCCCTCGTTAAGACAAACAAGCAATCCGCCTTTTCTCTTGAAAAGTGATTTTCCGCACTGCGGACAAAGGTCGTCTGTAGGCTTATCCCAAGTCATAAAGTTACATTCGGGGTAATTTCCGCAACCAAAGAAAGCAAATCCGCGTTTTGATTTCTTTTCGATTACCTTACCGCCACAAACAGGGCAGGTTGCCTTTGTTTCAACAACCAATGGCTTTGTATTTTTACATTCGGGATAACCGGGACAAGCAAGGAATTTACCAAATCTGCCTGACTTGATAACCATATTTCTTCCGCATTTGTCACACTTAATATCGGTTTCGTCCTCTTTAAGCTTGATTTTCTGGCCCTGCATTTCGGTCTTTGCCTTGTCAACGGTTGCAATGAAATCGTCATAGAATTCGTGAAGCATTTTAATGTAGTCAGTTTCACCGCTTTCAACCTCGTCAAGCTGTGATTCCATACCCGCAGTGAATTTTACATTAACGATTTTCGGGAATTTATCTTTAAGAAGATTTGTAATCGCCTCACCGAGTTCAGTAGATTTCAACTGTTTTTGCTCACGGATTACATATTCTCTCTGTGTGATTGTAGAAATAATTGATGCGTAAGTTGACGGACGACCAACACCTGTTTCTTCAAGTGCTTTGATAAGTGATGCTTCTGTGTAGCGTGCGGGTGGCTGTGTGAAATGCTGATTGCCTGCAAGCTCTTTCATCTTGATAGCATCGCCCTCGTTTATTTTTGGGAGCTTGCCCTCTTCCTCTTCATCCTCGTCAGTTCCGCTTTCATAAAGGCGGGTATAACCGTCAAAGCGAACTGAATATCCGCTTGCAGAGAATGTGATAAATTTATTCTGTGCCTTATCTTCTGCATTTGCACCTTGAATTTCAGCCTTAACGGTATCCTGAACGCAGTTAGCCATAAGAGATGCCATAAAGCGTTTCCAGATAAGATTATATAATTTATACTGCTCGGCTGTTAGACTTGCCTTAACTCTTTCAGGGGTCAAATCCATCATTGTTGGACGAATAGCCTCGTGACCGTCCTGTGCATTGGCACGAGTTTTATAATAACGGGGTTTTTCGGGAAGATATTCTGCACCGAAAGTGTTGCGAATATACTCGTTACCCGCCATTCTTGCCTCTTCTGAAATACGAAGAGAGTCGGTTCTCATATAAGTAATCAAACCGACAGAGCCAACACCCTGAATTTCAACACCTTCGTAAAGCTCCTGTGCAACTTTCATTGTTCTGCGAGCTTGGAAATTGAGCTTACGAGAAGCCTCTTGCTGAAGTGTAGATGTTGTGAAAGGTGGTGCAGGCTGACGGCGGCGAATTCCCTTTTTAACTGAAACAGCGGTATATTCCGCACCCTCAAGGCGAGCAAGATACATATCGCTCTGCTCTTTATTTGTGATTTTCACCTTGCCTGTTTCATCACCTGCAAACTGTGCATTAAATGCTTTTTTTGATGACGGAGCAAGCATTTTAGCGTCAAGTGTCCAATATTCTTCGGGCACGAATGCACGGATTTCGTTTTCACGGTCAACAACAAGACGAACTGCAACTGACTGAACTCGTCCCGCAGAAAGTCCGCGACGGATTTTCTGTGAAATAAACGGACTGAGTGTATAACCTACAAGTCTGTCAAGAATTCGGCGAGCCTGCTGTGCATTCACCAAATCCAAATCTATTTTTTCGGGCTTTTCGATGCCCTTTACAACGCTGTTTTTATTGATTTCGTTGAATTTTACGCGATTACATTCATTCATATCCAACTCTAAAAGAGTTGCCAAGTGCCAAGAAATCGCTTCTCCCTCACGGTCGGGGTCGGCTGCGAGAATAACGCCGTCAGAATTGTCTGCCAATTCTTTAAGCTCTTTAACGAGCTTTTCCTTGCCTTTAATTACAGCATATTTAGGGGCAAAATCGTGCTTTACATCAACGCTTAATTTTGCGGCGGGCAAATCACGGATATGACCCTTTGAGGAAACAACCGTATAGTCCTTTCCTAAATATTTCTGTATGCTTTTTGCCTTTGAAGGCGACTCAACAATTACAAGTTTTGACATATATCATCATCCTAAAAATGTTTAAATACTGTTTAGTTTATTTTATATCTTCTTCCGCTGATTTGTAACACAAGCCCGTAAATTTCAAGCTCGGTCAGGGCGGATAGAGTTTTTTCTGTATTAAGATTGCATTTTACTGCAATTTCATCAACATGCATTGGCTCTGTGCCGATAAAATCGTACACCGTTTTTGCTTCTTGTGTAAGATAATCGGGAGCATTCTTTTTAGTAGCGGTAGGCGTAACCTTTTCAACCGTTTTTGCAACTTTCGTTTTTTCCTTGCCCTCGTTACAAAATCCCTCTGTTTTAAGATATTTCTGTGCTCGACGGATAATCTCATCATCGGGAAAACGGTTTTCATTATTGATTTTATCAAAAAACCTATAACAATATTCCTCTAAAATATCATTTGGTGAAAATACTGCCCTCGCACCGTTACGGATAAGGTTGTTTGTACCTAAAAACGAGGAGCTTACCAAATCGCCGGGGACTGCAAAAACGTCCCTACCCTGCTCACTTGCTAATCGGGCAGTTATAAGAGAACCGCTTCTCTCACCCGCTTCAACAACCACCGTACCAAGCGTAAGACCTGAAATAATGCGGTTTCGTTGAGGAAATGAGATTTTACTTGCAGGTGCAAATGGCGGATATTCTGAAATCACCGCACCGTTTACGGCTATTTCGCGTCGCAACGGTTCATTCTCCATAAGATATTTTGTACCAAGCCCGCAACCCAATACGCATACCGTTTTGCCGTTTTCTTCAAGAGCACCGCGATGAGCCTCGCTGTCAATTCCCAACGCACCACCCGAAACAACGGTAAAGCCTATGCTGGCCATTGCAGATGACAAAGCTCTTGCAACCGCTCTGCCGTAGTCCGACGCTTTTCTCGCACCCACAACGGATACTGAAAGTTCATTGTTAAGGCAGGTTTCGTCACCGTCAACATATAATGCCAATGGTAAATCCTGCAATGTGATAAGATTTTGAGGATAATCTTTACTTGACGGGGTAAGAAGCTTCCAACCCTTTTCTCTTGAAACACTTAAAATCTCTTCCGCCTTTTCGATGGGAAAGCTTTTAAGCCTTTCAAGTTGACGACGCCCCACCACATTAAGTTCAAACAACTCACGAAGCGTTGAGCCGTAAATCTCATAAGGATTCCACTCATAATATGAAACTAAATCAAGACACGACGCACCTGCACCCAAACCGCAAGCGAGCCACACCCAATATAAATCGTAGTTCATTTTACCAATTCCCACATAGTTATTGACGCCGCAGCCGCTGCATTTAAAGATTCTGCTCTGCCCGACATTTTTATGGTAATTTTTTCGTCACATAAGTCTATAATTTCTTGTGACACACCATTGCCCTCGTTACCGATTATACAAATCGCACCCTTTGAAAAGTCAACCTTTGTGATGTCTTTTGCATCTCTGTCAGGTACAGTTGCAAAAGAACTTATTCCCATTTTTTTGCATTTTTCTATTTCTTTTTCAAGGCTTTGACACACTCTGACCGGCAATCTGTATAACGCACCCATTGAAGCTCTTAAAGCCTTTGGATTGTAAATATCACAACCACCACAAATTACCATTCCGTCAATGCCAAAGGCCTCTGCAGTACGTGAAATCGCACCAAGATTGTCGGGATTTTGAATTGTGTCGAGTGCAATATATCTTTTGCCCTTTTCATATTCAAAGGTATTGTGCTTCATTGCCACGGTACAAACCACACCCTGCGGAGTTACCGTATCGCTGATGCTTTTTAAAACATCATTGCTGACCGTATAAAACGCCTTACAGTTATCACTCAGAGATTTAATCTCATCAACATACTTTTCAGCACAGTTTTCAGTACAAAATACACTTTGAATTTCACAACCACTCAAAAGGGCATCAAGACACAAACGGACACCTTCCACTACGAAAAGTCCGCTGTTTTTTCTATCTTTTGAAGATGTCAAAAGAGCCTTTACATCTTTAATTTTTGGGTTTTTAATTGCGGTAATTACAAAATCTGACATAATTTTAAAAAATGGAAAACCACGCGCGAGGGTCTTTCCTCATGCGTGGTTATTTTCTTATTTAAGAGCTTCTTTTGCTTTTTCTGTAAGTGCTGTAAATGCTGCAGGGTCTGCAATAGCAATTTCTGAAAGCATTTTTCTGTTAAGGTCAATACCAGCTTTTTTAAGACCGTTGATGAATGTTGAGTAGTTCATACCGTTCATCTTGCAAGCTGCTGAAATTCTTGTAATCCAGAGTTTTCTGAAATCACGTTTCTTCTGCTTTCTGCCGATATATGCATAGTTACCGCTCTTCATAACAGCCTGTTTTGCAGTTCTGAAAAGCTTGCTCTTTGAACCATAGTAGCCCTTAGCGAGCTTTAATACTTTATTTCTTCTTTTGCGAGTCATCATCGCACCTTTAATACGTGCCATTTCTCTTTACCTCCGATAGTGTACTTTCGATTTTGATGTTATCTTTATTTGTAAGGAATAAGACGCTTAATCTGTGCTGTATTTGTCTTATCAGCAACAGCTGTCTGACGAAGTCCTCTTTTTCTCTTTGTGCTCTTCTTTGTCAAGATGTGTGACTTGTTAGCGTGTGCTCTGATTGGCTTGCCGTTCTTTGAAAGCTTAAATCTCTTTTTAGCTCCGCTATGTGTTTTAATCTTTGGCATAATAATATCCTCCTAATATAAATTACTTATTGCCTTTGGGTGAAAGGAACATAAGCATCTGACGACCCTCAAGCTTTGCGGGTTTGTCAACATTGCCCAATTCCTCAACTGCAACTGCAAAACGCTCCATAATTCCGTTACCGAGGTGAGCGTGAGCCATTTCACGACCTCTGAAGCGGATTGAAACCTTTACTTTGTTGCCTGATTTCAAGAACTTGAGTGCGTGATTTACCTTTGTCTCAAAGTCGTGCGTATCAATGTTGACAGAAAGGCGGATTTCTTTAGTTTCAACAACCTTCTGATTTTTCTTTGCTTCTTTTTCTTTTTTTGCCTTGTCAAAGCGGTATTTGCCGTAGTCCATAATCTTACATACGGGTGGCTGTGCATTGGGGGCAATTTTTACAAGGTCAAGGTTGCGTTTTGTAGCTTCCTTGTATGCGTCTTTAGCTGACATAATGCCAAGCTGTTCGCCGTCGTCAGTAATAACTCTGACTTCCTTGTCGCGAATTTCTTCATTGATTTGCAATTCTTTGGTACTGATAAATAAACACCTCTTTAGCTAAATTAAAAAGTGGACAGATAAATTCTGTCCACTACAATACACAATAATTCTTAAAAAGAAAATGTATTGACCATTCAACTCTTTCGCCGAAAGGTGAGAACAAAATTTACTGCTCTGCTTTATTTTGCTCTGTTATTATAACACATTTTATGCGTTTGTCAACAATTTTTTTGAAATATTTTTGTCACTGTACAGGTGCATTTCGAATTACCAATTTCGCATTAAAAAATCCGACCTTGCGGTCGGATTTTTCTTATTCTTCGCGTTTGCGTTTAATCACAACGCCTGTTGAAATTCCTGCTATTCCCACAAGTGCCGCGGTAGCGACTATTGCTGCTGTTGCTTTTGTAAATTTAGCGGTTGTGTTTGGAATTTCTCCTGTTACATTATCTTTATTATCATTGCCATCCGGTTCGTTGGGTGTTGGTGTATCCGGTTGCTCTTCTGTAGGCGGTGTATCAGGTGCGGGCTGTTCAGGTATCGGCGATTCGGGTGTTGGCGTGATTATCGGCTCGTCTTCCTCGCTCGGTAATTCAACACCGTCATCAAGCAAATATTCATACTTATAAATCTGTTCATTTGAAAGAGGAGTAAATGAAACTACCTCATCAACATAAGTAAGCTGTGTATTCATAATTGAATATGTTATATTTACCGCAAATGGTGTTTCTGCATTTGCAAAATCATTATTTGTAGCCTTGATTGTTGCAGTATTTCCCTTAACAACTGTCATTCCGCGAGTGAAAGTAAAGTCAATATCCGCACCAACTGCCTCGATTTCCCAAATCTGAATATTTGATTCTGCAGAAAGATTTGTTATTTCAAGTGCCGTGTCAACTGTTGTGTGATAGCCTGCACTTGTGTTATCAAATCGGGCATAAAGTACTTCGCCCGGGTTCTGTGACCAGTTAAATTGAGGATATGCCTTGCTTGAGAATACATTTTCAATGTCGCCCCACAAGAAATCGTGAACAAGGTTTTTTGTATATTGGTCGTGCATAATCATACCATGGCCTTGACCTCTTACATACCAAGTATTATCGGGCATAAAGCCTGTTGAAGCGTCAATGTCAAAATTTGGAGAAATGTGATAGTGATTAGGGTCTGCACACACTGTGCCTGCCTGACTATAATCCGCGGGGAATGTTTCGCCAAGCGGTGTACAAACTGAACCCGATGACAAATATGTATCAATAAGAATATCAGAATTATATTTACCATTAATCGAGTCATATCCGTTACCCACAACATAGCCCAATCTTGTGCCCGCAGCTTTAATTTCAGCAAGTTCATTTGCAAGGCTTAAACCGCCATTTGAAATATCTGTATGGTATTTCACCGTATCAGCATAGAGTTTGCCATTTTTTTCTGCATTAAGCCCAACATACTCAAGTGCATCTTCAAAATAATTGTGAGGCACAAAATCCCACAAGGACGGAATTAAAACAATACCCTCAAGCAAATCAGTATTTATAAGTGCACGGTTTACAATATCAACAAGAAATTCGTCAAGAGTGAGAAGATGTACAAGCCACTCCCAGTCTTTTTCATGCTCAAATCCGTGCTCAATAAATTTAATAACGTCTTCAAGATTTGCATCTACATATTCACCTGTAAAAAATGAGCCTACGGCAGATGTTCCCAAGGTTGCAGGGTCACCGAAAATGGCACGCCTTACATCACCTTTATAACCATAATAATAAAGATATGATGTACCGTACTGACCGCCGTGGCTTAAACCATAAATGTCAACTTGTTCTGCACCTGTAATCGCTTTTACCTCCTGAATGTATGCATCAAGGTCAGCAGCGGAATCCACCTGACTCTGTCGCCAGTCCTGAGTAAAGCCGAAAACATTTTCTGCCCCGACCTCTGCAATTGCCATTTCTGCAACTACTGCCTCGGGGATATACTGCTCCATACCGTTTTCAATAAGCGTTGATGCACGGGTTGCCGCCGCACCGCTTGGGTACGGAACAAGATTATTCTTTGATGTACCGTCGGGGTACATTTCAAGAGGTGCAAAATACTCTTGCAACACATCGACAATTGCATCGCCCAATTCATTCTGATTAAGTGTCACATCGGCAAACAAGCCTAAAAGTTTATTGCCGATGTCATCAAAATTCAACGGCCATGCAAGTTTTACTTCGCCGTTTTCAAAAATCGGGTTGCCGTTAGCATCAGCATAAGCAAGGCTTGGACCTGAATAGCCCTGTAAAATAACTATTGGCACTTTTTCTTCCTCTTGTGCCATAACGCCGATTGACATTACAGAAAAAACCATAATTACCGAAAGAACTATCGCCAATAACTTTTTCATAACCATTCCCCTTTACAGAAAAATTTATATGTCTATTTTACACCCTATAAATAAAAAAAGCAATAAAACGGCGGTACTCAAAACGAGCACCGCCGTAAAAATATTTGCTTTGTTTTTGTGAAAAATTACAACTGTTCAATTATTCTGCAGTTGTATCTTCAACTTCCCAACCGAAGTTATATGTAAGTGAAGATGTGCAAGGGAATTCAACAACCACTGTGCCGTATTCTGCGAGTGCACCTGTAAATGTAACATTTGCCGTAATCACCATATTCTTTTCATAAGTAGCATAAGTCATCTGGTCGTTTACTGCATTAAAGCCTGCAGAAATCTTGCAAGGAGTAAAAGCAATTTCAAATCCGTTTACCTTGAGATAGCTTTCTGCAACCTTGAACTGCTCTAAAATGCCGTCTTTTTCACGAACTGTGAAAGCCTTTTTAACGCTTGCAACATCGGGCTTAACTGCAATATTGATTGTTCTGTAAATTTCTGACGGAACAAAAATGTATTCACCCTCAAGTTCACCCTCGGTGTATTCAGCATTGTTGCCTTTTGCGTCAAGGTCGTGAACATAAGTATAGACAAGTGAAGAATAAACCGGTTGTGTTACAATGCCTGTTTCTTCATTTTTATCTGTGTAAAGGTCTGCAAGAGTGAGTGTACTTGCAGTTTTTTCGCCAAGGGGATAAATGATATTTGTCAAATCCTCGTTAAAATCAGTTGCAACAAGTTTATCTTTATCATCTTCCTTAACCTGATATTTCTCTTCGTTTGAAATATTCATAAGGAACTTACCAATATCCTGTAAAGCCATATCTGCATAAAGGCGGAATGCTGCTTTGAGTTCGTCCTGACCGTCGAGAAGCTCGCCGTTTTCATTCATAAACTTAACACCATTACCGTGGTTAATCCAGAAATTCTCATAGTATGAAACTCTTGCAACACCGGTTGTTTTGATTTCATTGATTTTTTCGTTGAAATAATCAAGAATTCCCTGCTGATTTCCGATAAATGTTGCCATTTCTTCGTCAGAGATAAGAGCAATTATATCTGCAAAATAATCTTTGTCGCCGAATTTTGAAACAAGCTCATAATATGAAAGCTGAACCTCACGGCTGTCAAGCTTTTTATTGGTGTTTTCAAAAAGAGTTGCAAGCTGGTCGCCGGGGAGCACATTTTTAAGCTCGCCGTAAGTAAATGTGAAATTCACATCTTTAAGGTCAGTCTTAACCGCTACTGCCTCAGGGCGATTAACCTCTGTACCGCCACAACCCGCAAAGCAAACAACCATAAGCACCATAACCATTACAATGCTGAAAATTCTCATAACATTCTTTTTCATTTATATCTTCCCCTTTCGGTGAAATCAATATGTTTCTTTAAGCCCTTGTTCATCAAACAAGAAAACTGTTTCAAGAGCAATTTTTAATGTATCTTCAATAGTTTTCATCTCAATAATTCCCGCCACGTCATCACGTGTGTGATAATATCTTGCGGGAGCGGGGTCCATCGCAGTAAATGCTACTGACTTAATGCCCGCCTGCTGCATTGCAGCCGCATCGGTTGAGCCGAGAGGAGTTGTTGTGAATTTAACGGGCACTTCTGCATTTTCTGCCGCTTTTTTCATAAGAGCACAGGCTTTACTGTCAAGCTTTACGGTTGCAGTCATATCCTTTGTAACAACGCCCATAAATTCGTAATCGCGAATTGTATCAAGTGCTACGAAAATCGTTTCAACACCGTCGTTTTTGAATTCTTCAGCGTGAGCCTCTGCAAAAGCCTTTGAGCCGCGAAGGCCCTCTTCCTCAGCACCTACCGACATTGCAACAACCTCTGTATTTTCAAAGGTGATGTTGTTGTGTTTAAGATAAAGAAGCACTGCCATTGATGTAAACACGCCTGAAAGGTCGTCATTTGCACCCTCAACAGCCAATTTCCAATTCACAAAGAACATTACTGCCACAAGGAAAGGAAGTGTGATTGCATGAAGAACCAATGGGATAAGCTGTAACTGACTGTTATCAACAAACAAACCAACAATTGAAAGCACAAGAGTAATCAAAAGGCTTGCTACTGCACCCGCAACAACTACTGTTACAAGTTTTGCACCGCCGAGATATGTGTATCGCCATTCGTAAGCAGTATCCATGTGACCGCCGAAGATAATTCTTCTTTTTGTTTCACCCGTTGCTTTTCTTGTGCAGATTACATTACTCGACTCTGCTTTTTTGAAGAATGGGTCAAGCACTTTTTTGTATAAAAGGAATTCACCAACAAGGAATACAACTGCAATAACGCAAAGTACAAGGGATACAATGTGAAGAATACCTGCGACTGCGGGAACAACGCCTGTGAATGCCAAGATACCCAACACTGCAGAAATAAGAGCGAGCACACCGTCAATAGTTACCCAACTCATAAAAGCCTTGGGGCTTAATGTAAATTTCTCTCTTCTAACTTCGTCGGCAATGGGTGTCATAAGCTTTTCTACATAATCCTGACCCTTTGCCTCACCCTCAAAGCCTGCGGGACGAGGACCAACCTCTTTACAAACCTTACGGATTTCTCTCACCGCAAAATTTGAACATTCACGCACTTTTGAAGCGTAATGAGCATTACTTTCGCTTGCTTTCAAAATAATGACCTCCAAACGTGGCACAAATCACCACGATATATTCCAAATGATTATATCATACTTTTTTTATTTAGTCACTATTATTTTAAAAAATTTTGCAAATATTGACATTGAAAAGAAAAAATACTAAACTATTGTATATAGTATATTTTTAAGGATTTTGTTATGAAAAAAAGACAGTTGAAAATTAAAATATTCTTATTTGGCTCTCTTGTATTGATTTTGGGGCTTCTTTTGGTGTTGTATGCTGTTTTTTGCCGTGGTGAAAACTACAACGAGGTAAAAATTGAAATGCCCACAGAAAGCACCACAGAACAAACTACAACAGCACTTCCTGAAGAACCGTCTGAAAATAATGAAGAAGTTCTCCCCGACGAAAGTACAACTCAACCTGAAGAGTCAACCACCAATGCACCTGTAAAATGGGACTCTTATGACCCCGCAGTTGAGCTTGCGGGCGAGAATTGGGCTCTCGCACTCATAAACAGAGCTTATCCCCTTGATAAAAAGTACGCCCCCACTCTTTCGCCCGTTGTTGAGGGCAGTTCAGCAACCGCTGACAGCCGAGTTTCAGAGGCGTATCAGCTTATGTATGCAGATGCACTCAAAGAGGGCTATGTGCTCACTCCATATTCGGCTTATTGCAGTTATCAGGGTCAACAGACCATTTATAACAATAAAATTCAATCATTTATTTTTCAAGGTATGACCGAAGAAGAAGCAAAACAGAATGCAGAAAAGAGAATTGAGCCCGCGGGTTGCAGTGAAAACGGTGCGGGGCTTTCAGTTGATATTATAAGTGCAAGTGCAGGCTTTTCTTCAACCGATGAATACAAATGGCTCACACAAAATGCATTCAAATATGGTTTTGTGCTTCGTTACCCCGAAGACAAAACAGATGTAACAGGAATGATTTTCCAACCCTGGCATTGGCGATATGTGGGCATTGATGTTGCAACAGAAATGAAAAATAACAATCAATGCTTGGAAGAATATTTGGGTGTTGTTAATACGGGAAATTAAACATCATTTTAAAGAATTCGACAAATTGGAGTTTGTAGAACTCTTTTGGTTTGTTATTTTTGGCTCCCTCTGACGAGGGAGCTGTCTGCGAAGCAGACTGAGGGAGAGATTTAGTGAAGATGCAACCTATCTCTCCCTCCGTCACTCGCAAGCTCGTGCCAC
>JAZQMC010000005.1:0-23450 GCA_045543095.1 Candidatus Fimenecus sp.
CCATAGCATAAGCTAGTAAGACCCCATATGGACTATATGGTTGATAGGCTGGAGGTGTACGCACGGTGACGTGTTTAGCTTGCCAGTACTAATAGGTCGAGGGCTTGACCATTATTTCTTGGTTTCTATGTACAATTTCTCTCAATCACCCATCCTTTGTTCAGTTTTCAGGGTGTATACGCACCTTTAGCTCAGCTGGTAGAGCACCTGACTCTTAATCAGGGTGTCCAGGGTTCGAGTCCCTGAAGGTGTACCACTTGAAAATCATGGCCCGTTGGTCAAGTGGCCTAAGACTCCGGCCTCTCACGCCGGCAACACGAGTTCGAATCTCGTACGGGTCACCAGCCTATAGGCATAATTAAATTTTATACATAATCAGCTTAAAAGGTTGATTAGTCGGTGTTGATTGCGATGAGGGTCCACCCGTTCCCATCCCGAACACGGTAGTTAAGCTCATTCGCGTCGAAGATACTTGGCTGGAAGCGGCCCGGGAAAATAGATAATGCCGACATAAATATTCCTCAATAGCTCAGTCGGTAGAGCACTCGGCTGTTAACCGAGTTGTCGTTGGTTCGAGTCCAACTTGGGGAGCCAAAAAAATCCAAGTCTTAGGACTTGGATTTTTTTTATTCATTGCGAAAGCAATGGCATATCATCAACACGGCATCGCCGTGTTGTATCTCATCAGTCCGTTAGGACTGTATATCATCACGCTTTAGCGTGTATAAAAGCACTTTCGCGATGATGATATACAAAACTAAAGTTTTGATGATATGCAATTCCGCGAGGAATTGATGATATACAAGGCTGACGCCTTGATTTGTTGCAAAAGTTTTGTTATACTAACATACGAGGTGAGTTTTATGAGCAAAGATGCCTACGGCGTTAAATTGGTTTATAAATATGTAGTTCATAGTCAAAATCCGCAAGAGTTATATGAGGAACAAATTTTAAAAATTTATGCTGAATCTTTTGATGATGCATATCAAAAAGCTGATAAGCATGTTGAATCGTATATTGATAAATATACAAATATTAACGGAGATAACGTTGAGATTTTCTTATACAAGGAAGTTGATTGTTTCAAATGCTATGAAGATGATAGTGATATTGAAGAAATATATTCTGGTTTTTTAAAATTAGACGATAATTCATTAAAGTCAATCACTACTCCTTGTGAAACAGAAGAATTAAAAATATTAAGACATAAATAAAAAACATTTTACCTTGCAGAAACTCTTGAGAAATCGAGGGTTTCTTTTTGGTAAGAAAAGAGTTGAGATATTATTGACAAATTTGGGTTTGTTGAAATGCAAAATGTAAAAGGCAAAGTGCAAAATATCGGGTCTGCGAGCAATTATATAATTGGGTAGGTCATTCTGAGGAACGAAGTGACGAAGAATCTCTACTGGTTTTACTCTCTATTTAAAATAGATTCTTCGCTTCGCTCAGAATGACACAGGCCAAAATCATCCCGACAAATTCAAATTTACAAGCCTTTAAAATGTAATAAAGGTTGATTTTATTAAATAATTATGCTATTTTAAAGATATAAGTTGAAAGGGAGTGGCTATTTTGAAAAAAGAAAAAGCTAAAAAAGTGAAAAAAGGTTTACTTGTAACTATTGCCGTAGTTATGGTTCTTGCTGTTGTAATTACAGGACTTAATTATTTTGCAGTACAGAATCTTTTGAAAAAAGGTAATGCATACAACAAAGTTGAAATTGAAAATCAGCTTGTTCCTCAAAAAGATGAAAACGGAAACTGGTATTTTACTACCGACAGTGATTTCAAGGTAATGCAACTTACCGATATTCATATCGGTGGCGGGTTTATGTCAAAAAATGTTGATGAAAAAGCTCTTAATGCAGTTGCGACAATGATTACCAAAGAAAAGCCCGACCTTGTTATTGCAACCGGCGATATTGCATTTCCTGTGCCTTATTCAGCAGGTACATTCAACAATTATAGCGGTGCAAAGGCATTTGCTAACCTTATGGAAAGCCTCGGTGTATATTGGGACGTTACTTTTGGCAATCACGATGCCGAGTGTTATTCATATTTTGACAGAGAATCTGTTGCAGAATTTTATGAAAACGAAGATTATAAGTATTGTTTGTTCCAGGCAGGTCCTGAAGATGTTGACGGTTATGGGAACCACACCATTGAAGTTAAAAACTCAAAGGGTATCATTACTCAGGCTATAATTTTAATTGACTCTCAGGCTTATGTAAAAGATAATCTTGTTGAAAGCATCAAGGGTACTTATGACAACATTCACCCTAATCAAGTTGAATGGTATGAGTCTGAAATCAAGCGAATGAACGCTGAAAATGAGAAAATCAGCAAAGAGTCTGTACCTGTTCAATCTCTCGCATTTTTCCATATTCCATTGGTAGAAATGCTTGATAGCTGGAATGAATTTTCAGAAAACAATTATAAAGACACGGAAAACTTTAAATATATTGACGGTGTAATGGGCGAAGGCGGTAAAGTGGTTTACTGCGGTCTGGGTGAAGATGAAATGTTTGAAAAAATGCTTGAACTTCAGTCAACAAAGGCAATGTTCAACGGTCACGACCACCTTAACAATACCACTTTTGAATATAAGGGTATTCAGTTCAGTTATGGTTACAGTATTGACTACTTTGCATATTCGGGCATTGATAAGCTCGGCTCACAGAGAGGATGCACAATGATTACCTGTAAGCCCGATACAAGCTTTACTATTGATAAATACAACTACTATTCCGAAAGATATGACCTTGAAGGCTTCAATCGAGAAGAAGTAACAATGCAGTTTGAAGATGTTACATATCAAGTTATCGCAGAATAATTTTTAAACCACCTTTTAAGGTGCTTAGGTTTATGACCGCACATAAAACCCCCGATTTAATCGGGGGTTTACTATTATGACACGAAAAGTATCGCAATTGCTACTGTTAATTGCTTTATATTCTTTATGAGATTTGCTATTTTTAATTTATATTCTAAAAGCAGAAAGGACATAAAGAATATGAAAACACATAAAAAGAAATCACTAATTTTTGGAACAGTATCTATTTTTGCATTTGTAATTTGGACGATATTGATACAGACAATAGATGTTCAACCCGTAGGTTTAAAGGGGACAAATGTGGGACTTGCCACATTCAACACATGGTTTCACTCAATAACAGGAGTGAATATGATACTTTATACCATTACCGATTGGTTGGGGCTTGTGCCTATATTCATGGGTATGATTTTTGGCTTTGTGGGGCTCGTACAATGGATAAAAGGTCGAAATTTATTTAAAGTTGATTTTGACATTCGTGTTTTAGGGATATATTATATTGTAGTAATGTTTTGCTACCTGATTTTTGAGATGATTCCTATAAATTACAGACCAATCTTCATCAATGGTTTTATGGAAGCATCTTATCCGTCATCAACAACATTACTTGTGTTGGGGGTTATGCCAACACTTATTTTTCAAGCAAATCGCAGAGTGAAAAATGATAAAATCAAGAAGATTATAAGCATTATTACAATTATGTTTTCTGTATTTATGGTGGTTGGAAGACTTGTTTCAGGAGTTCATTGGATTACGGATATAATAGGTTCAATTCTTTTAAGTGCAGGATTGTTTTATATTTACAAGGGGGTTGTGTTGTGGAATTCCATGAAAAGCTTCAGGAATTAAGAAAAAACAAAGGGCTTACCCAAGAAGAATTGGCAGAAGCTTTATATGTTTCAAGAACTGCTGTTTCAAAATGGGAATCGGGTAGGGGATACCCGAATATTGAGTCATTAAAAGCTATATCCAAGTTTTTTTCGGTATCAATAGACGATTTGTTATCAAGTGAAAAATTGCTCTCAATTGCCGAAAAAGAAAACAAATCGAACATTCGCAATATGTGTGACTTGTTGTTCGGGATTGTAGATTTGTTTTCGTTCATTCTCATCGTTTTACCTTTGTATCCTAATACAATTGATGATTTTGTTTATTCTGTAAATCTGTTGAATTACACACAGACCACATTGGTAAACAAAACAATTTATTGGATTATGTTTATTTCTCTTATGGCGTTGGGAATGGCCAAAGTAATACTTACAAAAATAAATGCAGAAAAAAGCAATAAAATCCTTATGGGATTTTCAATGATAATAAGTATTGTGTTGGTGTTATTCCTTGCCCTTACAAGAGAAGCCTATGCTGTGGTGGTAGTATTTTTACTCTTGCTGATAAAGGGGATAATACTCTTAAAATATATAAAGTGAAAAAAATAAGGGACGCATAGCGTCCCTTTTATAATTTTATTTAGCCTTTATCTTAATTATCTTATGGTATCCCATACCTCTTATGGTCATTGGAATTCCCACATTTTTAAGGTATGCGCCGGATTTTTCATACTTTGTTTTATCTATTTGGAAGGTGTAAACCGTGTCATCATCAAGACCTTCAAATTTGATTGGAATCTGCTTTTTCATATACTTTGTAACAACGGAAGAAATGAATGCAACAGATTCTTTTTTATCTTCACTTACATAGTGATTGAAAAGGATTTCGTCTTTTTCAGTATCAAGAATTCTATAAAGGTCACCAAACTGCACAAGATGGCGGATTCCTTTATAAAGCTCAATATTTTTCTTTGCACAAGCCAAATCTTTCAAGCCATATTTAGTAAGATTACCGCCAACACCTAACGCACCCTGCATTGCTACATGGAAGCGGAAGTCAAGGCTCATTGGCGGGTTATACCAGTTAATATCGGTCACCCAAGCACGCATAACTTTAGTTGGTCTTAAATATGTAAACCATTTTTGCATCATCATTCGGTCGATAGAGCTTGTATTGTCGCTTGGCCACACTTGGTCAAAGTGAAGAAGTGCACCATAATCGCTTCTGCCGCCGCCCGAAGAACAACTTTCAATGCATACATCGGGATGCTTTTCCTTTAACCTATCAACAATATCATAAACCGCCTGTGTATGACGATACCACAATTCTTGTGGACAATCCAAATTCTCTGCACCTGTTTCAGAAAGCGGACGATTCATATCCCACTTAATATATTTGATATTGTGATTTGTGAGCATTTCGTCCATTCGCTCAAAAATATAATCCTGAACATCTTTGCGAGTCATATTGAGCACTAACTGATGACGAAGTGTATTTGCGGTACGGGTGTCATAATGATAAGCCCAATCGGGATGCTCGCGGAACAAATCAGAATCGGGATTTACCATTTCAGGCTCAAACCAAAGCCCAAAATCCATACCGAGCTTATTAACATTTTTAATAAGTTGGTCAATTCCGCGGGGGAACTTAACAGGGTTTACATACCAGTCGCCAAGACCCGCACGGTCGTGATTTCTTGCACCAAACCAACCGTCGTCCATAACGAAAAGCTCGCAGCCCATTTTTGCCGCACGCTTTGCAAGTGCTGTCTGGTGAAGCACATTAACATCAAATTCTGTTGCTTCCCAAGAGTTATAAAGCACGGGCAGAATTTTATTGTTGAACTGCTTTGGCAACACATGATTTATTGCAAAGCGGTTCATTTGACGGCTCATTTCACCAAAACCAACGGTGTATCCACAGAAGAATTTAGGGGCTGTAAAGGTTTCGCCACCATTTAATTCATATTTAAAATCGTGGTCGTTAAGCCCCATTGAAACTCTTGTTTTATAGAACAAGTCACGAGTGCAAAGCACTTTAAAACTACCGCTGTAAGCGAGCGTACCAAAATAAACATCGCCATGATTTTCGTCTGCATTCTGATGTGCTATGAAATATGGTGACTGATTGTGCCCCGTTGTGCCACGCTTACTGTCAAATACGAGAGCACCACCCTGAAGTTCGGACTCGGTTTCAACATATTCGCCACCCCAACTACCGTTGGTGTTTTTTATTTTATAAGGGTACTGTGACGGCAATGTAAGTTCACCGCTGAATATACGGTCAAGAACTATTTTTTCATTGCCCTTATTAGTCACTTCAACCCAACGGGTGATGATGTCGTCATTGTCATTGACTTTATATTTAAGTGCAATCTGCAAGGGATAAACCTTGTCCTTGAAAATAACAGTCAATTCGTTATTTTCTGCCTCTGCATTCACGAATTCAAGTTCGATTTCACGGCATTTATCGGGGAACTGAACTTTCAAATCACTTTCGCGGTACATTGTTCCGCCGAAAACGGTGTATTCCTGACACGCCATATCAAGTCTTGTGTGGTTTGAGTTTTCGTCCCATATATCAGTTGCCTCATAATCGTTCACATTGCATTTTTTACCCCAATGAATGTGACGATTATAGCCGTATTTATCAACACCCAACACATAATGGGCGTTTTTTGTTTCAAGCACAAAAATATTGTTATCTAAAATATGTATTGCCATTTTTTAATCCCCTTTTATACCTTAACTTTCACAACTACCTTACGGCAAGTCATTGCCTTGTTGTTTGTAGCAACGCCGGGACAATGCAAATCGTTGGGATAAAGTACCATAAAACTATTCTTAATAAGTGTAATCGCCTCTGTTTTGCACTCATAAAACCATACATCATTTTCGGGAATTGCCTGTGTTTCTGTTTTTTCACAGCTTATAGGAGCAACGCCTATAAGTTCCTCGCCCTCAACCATAAACTGAATATCTATGTACTTTTTGTGAGCCTCTGAAATGGTCTTTTCGGGGTCGGTGTTGTACTCCTGCACCATATAGAAAATATTATCGCCGTCAAGCTCATATCTGCCCAATTCCATAGCCTTAAAATCAGTTTTAGAGAGGAATTCGAGAGAGGTATAAACCCTGCCCAATCCCTCATAGTTTTTAATGTTTTCCAATGTATCAAAAATCATATTTATCACCCGAAATCAATATACCAAACAATGTAAAAAAAGTCAATAAAAAAGGTCATTCTGAGCGAAGCGAAGAATCTCTGCTCAAATTATGAGATTCTTCGTCATTACACTCTTCAGAATGACTTTGGTTTTTATAAAAACTCTCTCATCTGAATAATCAAATCTTCTTCAAGATTGATAAGTCTTTTACAAATATCCTTTGATTTTTCGTCTGCTGCCGCGTACTGATTAAGATATTTGTTGAGGGATTTCACACCCATATTGCACCCGTCGGTAATTAAATCTGCAATTGTATTGTCAGATTCATTCATAACAAGCTTCATATTGGTTTTCATCCACGACATACCCTTTGCCATAGGATTGGGGTCCTTACCGTCGTCGCGATATTGGTCGAGCAACTCCTGCAACTCTTTGTCGAGTTTGCAATGCTCCTCGCGGTTGTCAGTAAGGTCTTTTTTTAGCTTTTCAGATTTCACATAACCTAATACATCATCAATTGACGAAACACCCATTTTCACCCCAGCATCACATTCGCGAAGTAATTTAATTGTATCCTGTTCAATCATAAGAACACTCCTTTCGTTTTTAATAGTATTTACCAAAACAAAGAAAAAATTCCTTATAAAAAGTAGGGGACGATGCCCACATCGTCCCGCTTTCGTAGGGGTCGGCGTCCTCGACGACCCAGCATTTGTTTATACATAATCAAAACAACTCAACCAATACTACTAATATTATTGCAAAACCTAACAAAATCATAAATATAGCTACGGAATTTAATAAAAATTTTGTTGGTTTATTCTCAGCTAATCGTTCATTTCCCTTAAACATAGAAATACCGAATCCAATAAAACTCATACATAACAAAATCATCGAAAACAGTGCAATAAATTTTTGATTTAATGTATCTCCATATAAATATATATCATCTTCAGTACTTAATTCAAAAGGTTCACAAGGAATTTTGGGGGAACAAGCAAGAATCATTGATAAACAAATCAATAATGCATTTGCAACATATAAGATAAAACCTATAATTGACATTTTATTTCTGTCTTTTTTCTGCACGTTTCTTCTATCAAAAAAGAGCTCTTTGTCAATCAAAATATTAGCAATTCTCTTATCTTTTATCAGTACGTATTTTCCTTTATCATATCGACTGTCATATGGAGTTAAACTTCTCGCAGTTATCAAACTGAATATGACAAATATTACAAATGCACCTACACCCAAATTTTGTCACCTCTTTACTTATCTATATATTGGTTCACAAACTCATACGCCGTTTCAAAACAATCCATACTCTTTTTAAATATGGGCATTATCGCCCAAGCGTGATTGCCGATTATTCCGTCAGCCTTGTATTGTTTATTCGGCACACCCAACTTGTCTAAATCGTTACACAAGTCAAAGGTTTCATATCTCAACTTGTCATTCACAGCCCACACGGCAAAGGTTGGCGGAAAATCCTCGGTAAACTTTGGCGAATAGTATTTCGCATCATCTGTTTTTAAGAATTCAACTGTTTCTGCAAAGCTTTTTCCCACAAAAGTTGATGCCATCATTTTAATGTCAGGGTATTCCGACTGCTTTTTACTTATGTCAGTCACTCTCTGTAAATCAAAGCAACCGCAAATGGACACAAGTGCCTTTGTTTTCATTTTGTCAGCATTTTTGAATTCAATTCCCAAAGCATCAAGATTTGACCTGTCATTAAGGCAGGACGCCACATAAGAAATATAATATCCGCCCGCACTTTCGCCTGCGATTACAACATTTTCAGGGTCAAAATTATTTTCTTTTGCACTATCTAAAATCTGGTCGAGTGTCTTAAATATTTCTCGAATTTGTGTTGGGAAAATCTCTTGCGGTGCATAAGTGTAACCAATCGAAGCACAGTAAAATCCCTTTTTAGCCCATTCCGAAATATATCGGTTTCGCATAGGTGTTACTCCCGAAATCCAGCCGCCGCCATGAATATAAATGAAAAGTGGCTTTTTCTTATCTCTCAAATCTTTGCGACAATATGTATAGATTTTATTCTGTTTGCCGTTGTCATAAGAAGTTATATTATAATCTAATTCTTCGGGACAAGGACGAACCGTTAAAGCATAAACCAACAACTCTGTAAAATTATACCAATACTGCCCGATTTTGCCCCTCAAATAAACCTTTTTATCCATACCCAATCCTCAATTCAAAAACTTTATATATTATAATAGCATATATTTTTAATAATCACAATGAGTTGCAACAAAAATGCAATAATGTTATAATTATATTAGGTTATGAATATCAATTCAGAGGTATGTTTTAATGAGCAAGGCAATCATAATTATTTCTTTTTATTTGATTTATTATCATATAAGCGGATTAGCAACTACAAATATTATTCGCTTAACCAAGGGCAACAACACACCTGTTTTATCCTCTAAATGTTATTGTGATAATTGCGGAAGTAAAATTCCACCACTTTTACAGCTTCCCATAATTTCATATCTGTTGTGCAAGGGCAAATGCAAGCAATGCGGAATAAAAATACCTACATATCCACTTGTATTGGAATTTGTTGTTATGATTGGAATGTGCACCATAACGTCATTATTAAAATTCACTTTTTGGGGTGTAATCTGCAGTTATTTGTTCTATGAAATAATACGCATAGTACTTATTTTTATTAAAGGTAAACGCGAAAAGCAGTTTTTCAAACAGTATTTAATTGCCGTACTCTCAATGCTTCCGTTCTGTTTTCTCACACTTATTGTTGCATTGATTTATAAAATTGTATAAAATTACCCCTTCAAGCAATTTCATACTGCTTGGAGGGGTTTTGTAATCTTATTATTCTGTAATTTCTGCTTTTGCTCGGCGTTCTGCCAGTTCTTTTTCAACCTGAGCTTTCTGCTCAGGAGTATATTTGATTGCAAGAAGAGGAATTATGTAAAGCAATGCGGCGATTGCGGGGGTGAGCATTGTGAGTGGCCAAATCCAATCCTCAAAGGTTTGTGTTTGTGTGCCGAGATAAACTGCACCCTCAACATCTTCAACTGCCACATAGCCGAGAACACCAAGTGCAAATGTTGCGAGAGCACCTGTAATACCGCTTGAAATTTTTGTGAAGAAGGTCTGCATTGCAAAAGTAACGCCCTCTGTACGCTTGCCTGTTTTCCATTCCATATAGTCAACGCTGTCACAGAAAAGTGAGGTCTGTGCAATACTTGCCGCACCCGACGGAATTGAACAGATTGCCATAATAATCATACCGATGAGAATATTATTACCCTCAAAACCAATAATCCAAGCAAGAACTTTACCCACAATTGTGCAAATCTGAATAAATATAAGAAGATTTCTGTAACCGCCGAATTTAACCTTAAGCTTGTCGGCAAAAATCATACCGAGAAAACTTGGGGCGTAAGTGATTGCACCGTAAACTGTTGTGAGTGTAAGTGGTCCGAGAACGAAGCCTGCAACTGAAATTTCAGGCATTTTGTATTTGAAGAAATATGTAACAAGGCTGTTGCCGAATGCGAGTGAACCGAAAAGATTTGACAATGTAACAAGCATAAGCATCTTGTTCTGGAATAAAAGCTTAAAGCATTCAAGAATTGATGTTTGCTGTTGTTCGGGCTCTACTAAACGAACTCTCTCTTGTGCCTTATAGCATTTTGCACTGACTAATGCACCGCCAAGACCGAAAATAGTGGCGAATAAAACTGTCATAAGTGCCAATGAATTACCCGATTGCTTTGCAACAATTTCCATAACCATTGGAATAACCGCACTGAAAACACCATAGAAAACAGAGCCTACTGTTCTTGCCAACTGAACAAATTTGTCGCGTTCATTTGAGTTTGGTGTAACAACTGCGGTCATACCCCAGATTGCTACATCTTGCAATGTGTAAGAAATATCCCAACAGAGATACATAATTACGAAATAACCAACACGCAACCACAAAAGTTCTTTGGCAGTTGAGAAAACAATGAAAATAAGAATGGTGAAAATGCCTACGGGCACGGGTGTGTATTTGAGTAACGGACGAAGCTTTTCTCCGTTTTTAAAGCGGTGACGGTCAACGATTGAGCCTATAATAGGGTCATTTATACCGTCCCATACCTTCATTGCAATGAGAAGAATGCCCACAATATTGATAGGCTTGGTAGGGAAAAGTGCAATATCTGTTAAAAAGTATTGAAAGAAAGATGCACCGATAAAGCAGTAAACAATATTCTGTCCTGCAAGACCAGTTAAAAAGCTTGTTCTTTCTTTTTTGCTGATGTAATTCATAAACATAACACAACCTTTCAACTTTTAGTTGAGTTCAACCTACGGTTTAATTATACATTATGTGAGTTGCAAAATCTATTCGTTAAAAGTTATAATTTTTGCTTTATAATTTGGTTAAGTTGTAGGTGTGTTTTATTGATTGACATTATTTTATATGAGTGATAAAATTTAGTTGGAAATTATTTGGGAAAATACAGGGGGATTTATTATGAATAAATATGATGTTCTTGTTGTCGGTGCATCAACAACGGGTTGTTGGTTTGCAAACAAAATAGCTGAGCAAGGATTTCGGGTTCTTGTAATCGAAAAGCGTCAGCCCGACGATGTTTCACGCGAATATGATGTGTTCCACATGGGTAAGGCAGATATGGAGCATTTTGATATGATTATGCCCGACGAAGACAGCCCCTTACGCGAATTCTGTTTTGCACATTCAACAATGGTTTCACCCTATGGTAATCATCCTAAGGCTTGTGCCGAAGCACCTGTAATAGGTCTGCATAAGCACGATTATATAATGGCAATGGCGGAAAGAGCAAAAGAGAACGGTGCAGAAATTATTTACGGTGCATCTTTTTCGGATTTCATTTATGAAAACAATAAAATCGTGGGTGCAAAATACAACACCGCAGACGGTGAAAAGGTTGCTTATGCACGAATTGTAGCCGATTGCTCGGGTATTCCCGCGGTGGCTCGTACAAAACTTCCCGACACATCTGTTGTGGGCAATTTTAAGCTCACACCAAAAGATATTTTGTATGTTGTTCTTTATTATGCAGAGTATTTTAACAAAGATTTTAATCCCCGCGAACTTGACGGTTTCTTTATGCAGTATAAATCATGGTCCGCACCGTCGGATAATCCAAATGGTGCAATTTTGGGCATTGGTGCATTCTATTCTTATGATTATGCGGAATGGGTGTTCAAAAATCACTTTATGCCCAATACTAACTTTCCTGAATACAGAGTTGAACGAATTGAAAAGGGCATGACACCTTATCACACTTCAGTTTATTCACTTGTTGATGACGGCTTTATTGCTCTCGGTGATGCGGCTTGCCATACAAAACCTACTTGCGGTGAGGGTTGCACATCTTCGCTTGTAGCGGGTGAAATCGCAGTTGAGGTCATTTCAAATCTTCTTAAATCTGACAAATATCTCACAAAAGAGAGAATGTGGAGTATCAACAAGCGTTATATGACCGCACAGGGTAAAGATTTTGACTCAATGCGACCGCTTCTTATGGGTGTTATTTCAATGGATTATGACGAAGCCGAATATCTTTTCGCAAATGATGTTATTTTTAATGAAAAAATCCTTGGCGGAATGGATACGGGGCTTAACCTTACAAATGAGGATATTGCGGATATGGTTAAGGGTGTTGTTGGCGGTATTGCAAAGAAGAAAATCCGCCCCGCAACAATCGGTAAGCTCTTAAAGGGAATGGCACAGAGTGCTCAGGTTGGTGCACTTTATGACAAATATCCCGCAAATTATGAGGATTTCCCTGAATGGAAGCAAAAGGCAGATAAGCTCTGGGCAGAAATCGGCTGCGTCGCATCAACTTGTGACCCCGAAATTCTTAAAGAATTAGGCATAGAAGAATAAGAGGTATATTTATGGCTTACAAGATTACAAATCCCTATGAGTCTGTAACAGAGCTCATAGGCACAGAAGAAAATCACTACAAAACAAATTTGCATACGCATTCAACTTATAGTGATGCAAATGATACAATGACCGATATGATTAAGGGCTTTTATGACAACGATTTTGACATTGTTGCCTTTGCCGAGCACGGAATTCTCGGTAAATATTGGAACGAAAAACCTACCCATATTCCGTTCTTTAATTTTCAGTATCTCTGGCACGGTAAACGCAGTTATCTGACCGAAGAACAATATAAAGGTATTAAAGCGGGTACATATAAAACCAAGAATAATACAAGAACCAAAAAACGCGGACTTGAGGACGTGCCCAATGCAATCGAGTGCAATATGTTCACTATTATGAAAAACCACGTGAACGGCTATTTCACCGATAATGCTTATGAGGGCGTGCAAGGTCTTGAATTTGATTATGAAATCCCACTTGAACTCATTGAAAAGAGTGGCGGTATTTCTCATATCAATCACCCCACAGATTTGTTGCAGGCAAAGAAAAGACCTGATTGTGCAAAGGTGCCCGAAAATATTGAATTTTTTGCTGACCTTTTAAGACGATTTAAGTCCTGTATGGGCATTGAAGTGCTTAATATGTACGATATTCCTAACCGCAGTGACCGAATTTTATGGGATGAACTTTTAAAAACTCTTATTCCCGAGGGTAGAACAGTTTTCGGCTTTGCTAACAGCGATGCCCATCAGGTTGACCAGATTGACACCGCGTTTATGGACTTCATTCTTCCCGAATATTCACTTGCCAATTTGCGTAACGCCATGGAAACAGGCACATTCTTCGCGATTGCAAGATATGCTAAAAATGAACTCGGTGAAGATTTCAAGGGCGTTGGTGCAGTGCCGAAAGTGACAAAAATTGCGGTTGATGATGAAAATGATACAATCACAATCAGCGGTGAAAACTGCAAAGCGATTGAATGGATTGCCGACGGTGAGATTATAAAGAGCGAAACACTTGAAGCTGACGGTGAAATCACAACCACTATCAATCTTAATGATTATGCGGATAAAATCAGTTGCTATGTGCGTGCACAGTTAAAGGGCGACGGCGGTATTTGTATGACACAGGCATTCATCTGTGACGACGGCAATATGGAACGATTTAAGAAAGAAATCAAACCTAAAACACTTACTACGGAAGAACAGAAAAAACGCAAGTTTTACAGTAAAAAGCTGGGCGTAGTTTATGGTAAAATCACAAAGAAAATATAACAATTTACGGCGGGGGCATTTGCTTCCGCCGTTGTTTTTTAAAACAAATGTTAATTATTTGTTAAATCTATTGAACATTTTTTACCAATAGTGTACAATATACACACTTTTAAAGAAAGTTAGGAAAAATTATGAATTGGAAAAAGGAATACGAGAATAAACTGGTAACGGCAGAAGAAGCCATCAGCCATATTAAAGACGGTGACAAGGTTGTTATGTCCTTCGGCTGCGGCGAGCCCAGAGCGATTGTACGTGCAATGCGTGAGAATTACTTGAATTACCATAACGTTCAGGTAATCAATATGCTTTTGCTTGGCGAAACACCGTGGGTTGACGAGGAGGTAAAGGGTCATTTTTCTTACAACTCTTTCTTTGCTTCGGGCACTAACCGAAAGGCAATTTCAGAGGGCGTTGCAGATTTCACAACCTGCTATTTGTCAGAATCACCAATGGTTTTGCGTGAAGTTGTTAAACCCCGCGTAACCGTTATGTCGGTTACTCCGCCAGACAGTGAGGGATATGTGTCACTTGGCACAAACGTTGACTACATTGAAACAACTCTCTCTCATTGTGAAGTGAAAATTGCACAGGTCAATAAAAATGTGCCATATACTTACGGCAACGCAAGAAAGCATATCAGCGAATTTGACTATTTTGTTGAGCATGATGAGGTGCTTCCCGAAGTCCCCGCACCGCCCATTACAGAGGTTGAAATGCAGATTGGCAAAAACTGTGCATCACTTATTAACGACGGTGACTGTATTCAGCTTGGTATCGGCGGAATTCCCAATGCAATATGTGAGGAATTAAAGCATAAAAAGGATTTGGGTCTTCACTCTGAAATGGTTGGCGACGGTGTTGTTGACTTAATAAAGAGCGGTGTTATTAACAATTCAAAGAAGAATTTTAACAATGGCAAAACAGTTTTAGGCTTTGCTTTCGGCACAAAGAAATTGTTCGATTTCTTAAACGGCAACGAAGACGTAATTATGACCCCTATGGATTACGTGAACAACCCCGCAATTATTGCACAGAATGACAATATGGTTTCTGTGAATTCCTGTATTGAAATTGACCTTATGGGTCAGGTTGTGTCCGACACAATAGGGCAGACACAGTTTTCGGGAATCGGCGGTCAGGTTGACTTTGTACGAGGTGCCACAATGAGCCGTGGCGGACGTTCAATTATGGCAATGCCGTCTTCTGCAAAGGGCGGTACAATTTCAAAAATCGTGCCAAAAATTACTGATTATTCAGCAGTTGCAACCACAAGAAATGACGTGAATTACGTGGTAACCGAATACGGAATTGCACAGCTCAAGGGCAGAACAATGAAAGAAAGAGCCCGTGCGTTAATCAGTATTGCTCACCCCAATTTCAGAGCTTCACTTTGTGAAGAATTTGAAAAAAGATTTAATGAAAAAGCATTCTAAGGAGATTTCGCAATGGCAGTTTACAAAAAGGAACGATTTGGCATAGCAAGAAAAATCGTTTCAAATATGACCGCAGAAAGCTGGGAAACAATTCCCCACGCGGTTGTAAGTTATGAAGCAGACGTTACCGAATTTATGAAAGAGTACAAAAAACTCAATGAGGGTTGTACTGATAAATCGCAGAAAATTTCAATCAACACAGTTGTTATGAAGATTATCTGCGAGGGTCTTATGGCGGCACCGAAGATGAATTGTCATCTTAAATTTGAACGTGCACTTGTACGCGGTAAGCTTTATTACCATGACCGTGTCAATGTTTCAATGCCCGCAGTGCTTCCCGATGGCAGAATGATGACCGTTAATCTTCGTCACATGGAGAATAAATCTCTCACAAAAATGACAGAGGTTATTAACGATACAATGCGTCGTATGCAGAATACAAATATGGACGAAGCGATGTTCGAGGTTTCTCTTGACAACACACTCAAGGGCCTTAAAAAAGGCAAGGTTAAACAGGCGGTATTAAGACTTATCGGCTCAAAAACAGGTAAGCATAAGGTTAAGACTCTTAAGGGCGAAGAAAAGAAGCAATATTATTCAATTCCCGAAGAAGACAGACTTACAAAGAAGGATATTGAGCAGGGTACGGTTACAATTTCAAATCTGGGCTCAATTCACCGCGACCAGACCGGTATGTGCTTCCTTCTTGAAATTATTCCGCCACAGGTTACTGCAATTGCGGTTAATGCTATCAGAAAACAGCCAACCGTTGTAACAGATGAAAACGGAAACGATACTATTGCGATTCGTCAGATTCTTCCTCTTACAATTGCAATTGACCACAAGGCTCTTGACTATTGCGACGTTCTTCCTTTTATGAAAAGACTTGACGAGATTTTTGAAAATCCCGCAGTAATTCATCAGTGGAAATAATACATAAATGAATTAAGATGACAGTTTGTGCTTTACAAACTGTCATTTTTTTATTACAATGGTTATAACAAAAATTAAAGTAAGGAAAATGATTATGGGAAGCTTGCAAAGTTTATTTTCAAACATTAAAAAGCATTGGAACACTCCTGCAGAGGGCAATTATGTGCCCTATAAGGAGGTTGTCACAATCGGTGCGGCAGGTTTTGGCGTTAACTGGACATCGCACCTTGCAAATACTATAGGACTCAGTGCATCAAACTTCCTTGTTGGTGCAAGTATAGGTCTTCAGCCAATGGATTTGCAGATTATGCTTATCATTGCGAACATTGTGGGTATGCCAATAGCCTTTTTCAGAGGATGGTTTTTTGATAATCATAAAATGAAGGGCGGAAAATTCATCCCTGTTATGCTTCGAACCCCAATACCCATAGTTGCTTTGTCAACCTTGTTCGTGTGGTTGCCATACGAGAACTGGCAATACAGTACCAAAGTAATTGTTGTCTGGTTTATGTATATGTTTGTGCAATTCTTCCTGTGTCTTTATAACGAGGGCTGGGGATTTTTCCAACAAGTTGTAACTCCAAACGCACAGGAACGTGCAAATGTAATGAGTATTTTCCAGATTCTCTATTCCCTTGCACCAACACTTACAGGTCTTGTAATTCCAACAATCGCAGGCTTCACCTTTGGTATGAACAACATCTGGACGTATCGTATTATTTATCCTGCATTTACCCTTGTGGGTCTTGTTATTTTGCTTGTTTTCTTCCCGAAACTTAAAGAGCGAATTATTCTTCCCAAAAGACCGGTTGAATATGTAAGCATTCTGGACTCACTCCGCGAAGTTGCAAAGAATAAGTATTTTTGGATTATCAATTCAGCGGGTTGGATAGGATTTTTAGAGGGTGCTTATGCGGTAATTCTCAGCTGGTCCTTCATATATGCCTATAATGGTGAAAAACAAACATATTTAGGTGTTGCCAATACCATAATCGGTAATGCGGCACTCTGGTCAATGGCATTAGCACCGTTCCTTATTAAATGGATGGGTAAGAGAAATCTTTTGATTGCACATAACCTTATAAATATTGTGCTTATGCTTTGTCTTGTGCCCGCTTATGAGAATCTGATTTTAGTTTGCATAATTTTCTATCTTAATACTTTTGTAAACACATTTCAGAATGTTTATATGGCAAATATTCAGGCGGATATGCGAGATTATCACCAGTGGAAAACGGGCGTTCGCGTTGACGGACTTTTCGGACCTTTAGGGCTTATCGGCACGGTTTTAGGGTTCTTTACAGGTCTTGTAATACCTGCTGTTTATGAATATATGGGGTTAAAAAAGGATTACGATGTGCTTTATAATGATGAATTGAGAAACAATCTGTTTGATGTTCTCATTATTTGTTCTATTGTGGGTGCAATTCTTAATCTTATTCCCTATCTCTTCTATGATTTGACCGAAGAAAAGCACCGCGGATACGTAAATGTTCTTAAAATCAGAGCGATGTTTGAAGATTACGGCAACGGTGAGCTTGAAGATGCACAACTTATTGATGCAATGAAAATTATCCAAGGTGCAAAAGACGATTTGCAGAAGAAGGTTGTTGACAAATCTGCGTTAAAACTTGCTAAAAAGCAGAAAGACAAAAATGCAATCAGCAAGGCAAAAGCAGAAATCAAAGAAATCAGAAAATATAACGAATTTGTCAGCGGTTTGTCCATTGTAAAAGAAGAACTTAATAAATTCAATACCGAAAGATATGTGGCACAGCTTGCATCTGCAAAAAATACTGTAAGCAAAGGCGAAATTTGCCTTTATGATGATTGGAAAGCGGAAAAGAAAATTGCAAAACAACTTCCGAGAACTACAAAAGAAGAAAAGCTTATCCGTGCAGATGCAATAAAACTTACAAGAGAAATGAAACGCTCATATAAGCTTCTTAAAAAGAATGGTGCAGAAAATCTTACAATCCCCGATGAAAGAATACCCGAGGAAATCAAAAACCGCGAATTCGCAGATGAAAAAGAGCGTCGTCAGGCTAAACGCGAGCTCAAAGCATACACAAAGGGCGTTTCTGTTTATCGCAGAATTACCAAACCATATTATGATGCAAAGAATCTTATAGTTCAGGCAGAAAATTACACCCAGCTTGAAGAAATTGAGAGATTATATGATAAAGTAATTAATAACGCGTAATATTTTACATAAAATAGTGAAAAAAACGGCGATTTAAAGGCTCAACCCCTTTACAAATTGCCGCTTTTTTATTAAAATATAGGGTATATAAAATGGAGTAGTATTTTAACTACAATGAAAGGGTGAGTGAAATGACAACAGCACAATTTCTTATTATAGGAACAATAATTGTTTATTTGCTTGGAATGGTTTTAATTGGTGCGGCATTTTCAAAGAAAAACAAAAGCACAGATGATTTCTATTTAGGCGGAAGAAAGTTAGGTCCCCTCGTTACTGCAATGAGTGCAGAGGCTTCAGATATGAGCTCATATCTTCTTATGGGACTTCCCGGTCTTGCAGTTGTTTACGGATTGGCCGAGGCTTCGTGGACTGCAATCGGTCTTGCAATCGGCACATACATAAACTGGCTTATAGTTGCAAAAAGAATCAGAATATATTCGCAAAAGCTTGGCTCGGTTACGGTTCCGGACTTCTTTTCAAAGCGTTACAGAGATGATAAAAGAATTTTAAGTCTTATTGCGGCACTTGTAATTATTGTTTTCTTTGTACCTTATACAGCTTCGGGATTTTCAGCTTGCGGAAAACTTTTTTCTTCACTTTTTGGTATTGATTATGTAGCTGCGATGGTTGTAAGTGCAATTATTATTGTTCTTTATACTGCTCTCGGCGGATTTTCGGCAGCATCAACAACTGACCTTATTCAGTCAATCGTTATGACCATTGCTTTGATAGTTGTTGTGTGCTTTGGTGTGCATCATGCCGGCGGTATGAATGCGGTTATTGAAAATGCCAACCAGCTACCTGCATATTTCAGCCTTACCTCAACTGGTGATGGCACGGGTGGAATAAAAGATTATAACGGATTAACAATTGTTTCAACACTTGCATGGGGACTTGGCTATTTCGGAATGCCTCATATTTTGCTTCGATTTATGGCGATTGAAGATTCAAATAAACTTAAAACCTCTCGCCGAATTGCATCGATATGGGTTGTAATTTCAATGGCTGTTGCAATTTTCATCGGTACTGTCGGCGTTGGTATGATGAAAGCAGGAGTCATCAGTAGTGATATTGATGGCGAGAGAATTATTATTGAAATTTCAAAATTTATGAGTGAATTTGGTGCATTCCCCGCTATTGTTGCCGGCGTTATTCTTTCGGGTATTCTTGCCGCAACAATGTCAACGGCAGATTCACAACTTCTTGCCGCTTCTTCATCAGCTTCACAGGATATATTTGTAGGATTTTTCAATATTAAACTTTCACAAAAAATGTCAATGCTTATTGCGAGAGCTTCTGTTGTAATTATTTCGATTATCGCCTTGCTTATTGCTCTTGATGAAAATAGCTCGATTTTCCGTGTTGTATCTTTTGCGTGGGCAGGCTTTGGTGCTGCTTTCGGTCCGCTTGTTTTGTTTTCGCTTTTCTGGAAAAGAACAACCAAATGGGGTGCGGTTGCTGGTATGGTATCAGGCGGTGTGATGGTTTTTGCATGGAAATATCTTATTGCACCTCTTCATGAAATGCTTAATATTTATGAGCTTCTTCCGGCATTTATTATTTCTTCTGTTGTGATTGTTGTGGTTTCTCTTCTTACAAAAGAGCCAACAAAAGAAATAATAGATGAGTTTGAAGAAATAAAAGCAGAAATTAAATCTTAATTTTAATACAAAAGGAATGAATATCCAAAATGATTAACACAGAAAAAACACTTGAAAAACTCGTGGCTCTCTCAAAGGGCAGAGGCTTCGTTTATGCAGGTAGTGAAATCTACGGCGGTCTTGCAAACACTTGGGATTACGGTCCATTGGGTGTTGAACTTAAAGAAAATATTAAAAAGGCTTGGAGAAAGAAATTCATCCAAGAAAACAAATACAATGTAGGACTTGATTCAGCAATTCTTATGAATCCGCAGACTTGGGTAGCATCAGGTCACCTTGGTGGCTTCTCTGACCCTCTTATGGACTGCTGTCAGTGTAAGACTCGTCATCGTGCAGATAACCTTATCGAAAACTTTGACGGCACTAATGTTGCAGGTTGGTCAAACGAAGAAATGGCAAACTACATTAAAGAACATGCTATTCCATGTCCTGACTGTGGTGCTCATAACTTTACTGATATCCGTCAATTCAACCTTATGTTTAAGACATTCCAGGGTGTTACAGAGGACTCAACATCTGAAATCTACCTTCGTCCCGAAACAGCACAGGGTATTTTCGTAAACTTCCAGAATGTTCAGAGAACAACAAGAAGAAAGGTGCCATTCGGTGTTGCACAGATTGGTAAATCTTTCCGTAACGAAATCACTCCGGGTAAATTCATCTTCCGTGTTCGTGAATTTGAACAGATGGAACTTGAATTCTTCTGCAAACCGGGTACTGACCTTGAATGGTTTGAGTATTGGAGAGCATTCTGCCGTGACTGGCTCTATTCTCTCAACATAAAGCCCGAAAATCTTCGTCTTCGTGACCACGACCCTGAAGAACTTTGCTTCTATTCAAAGGCTACAACTGACTTTGAATATCTTTTCCCATTTGGTTGGGGCGAACTTTGGGGTATTGCTGACAGAACAGACTATGACTTAACACAGCATAGCAATACAAGTGGTAAGGCACTTGAATATTTTGACCAGACAACAAATGAAAAATATATTCCTTATGTTATTGAGCCATCTTTGGGTGTTGAGCGTCTTTTCCTTGCACTCTTAACAGAAGCTTATGACGAAGAGGTTGTTGATGCAGAAAAGAACGACACTCGTGTTGTTATGCACTTCCACCCTGCTATTGCACCTGTTAAGGCTGCTGTTCTTCCTCTTTCAAAGAAACTTGGTGACAAGGCAGACGAGATTTACGCAATGCTTTCAAAGCATTTCAATGTTGAATATGATGATGCAGGCTCAATCGGTAAGCGTTATCGTCGTCAGGACGAAATCGGTACACCGTTCTGTATCACAGTTGACTTCCAGACAGTTGGTGACGAAAATACACCTGCTGACAACTGCGTAACAGTTCGTGACCGTGATACAATGGAACAGGTTAGACTTCCTATCGACCAACTCGTAGCATATATTAACGAAAAATTGGAGTTTTAATTGATGAAAAAGCTTTTGCTTATTGTAAACCCCACCGCAGGTAAAAGAAAAGCAACCGATTATCTTCCGCAGATTACAAAAAAGTTTGAAAATGCGGATTTTGAGGTTGAAACACGTTATACAGAAATAGATAAAAATGCCACTGCCGTAACTTTGCAGTACGGCGAGGGTAAAGACCTGATTGTCTGCGTAGGCGGTGACGGTACTCTTAAAGAAACAATCTGCGGAGTAATGTCAAAAAATATCCAATGCAAAATCGGTTATATTCCTCTTGGTACAACAAACGATTTTGCTCATTCGGTCAATATTCCCACCGATGCACTTAAAGCGGTTGACGCAATAATTGACGGTGATGAAATGCCCGTTGATATTGGCGATTTTAATGGCAAAGAGCAGTTTATCTATGTTTCTTGCTTCGGTAATTTCTGCGATGTTTCTTACAAAGCGAAGCAATCACTTAAAAATAAAATAGGCAGAGGTGCTTATTATTGGGAAACTTTTAAAGAAGTGCCTAAGCTAAAAGGTTATAAGGCACGCGTTGAATGTGATGACGGCGAAGTTATAGAGGGCAAATTTTTCTATGGCGGAGTTTCAAATTCATATTCAATTGCAGGCTTTCCCGTGCTTACCAATGCAGGCGTTAAATTTGACGACGGACTTCACGAATTAGCACTTATCCGTATGCCTAAAAACCCCGCACAGTTAGTGTCCATTGTAAAATCAATGTTTATTACAAAAGATGTTCTCGATAATGAATATCTTGTTGTTAAAAGAGGTAAGAATTTTAAATTCTACTTTGATAACGAAGTCGATTGGACTCTTGACGGTGAAAGTGGCGGAAAGCACAAATTTGTTGAGGTTACAACAAAAAAACACGCAGTTACTATTATGGTAGAGGACGATTAAAAAATATAAAACGGCGGGCAAGAAAACAGCTGCTTGCCGTTTGTATCTTTATAAGTCGATATGTGGGCAAGCCCACTCGATATATTTACCTTTCGGTAAATTCGATATAACTGTTGATTCGCACAGTTTCGATATGATATAAATTCTCGTTTGCGTAAGCAAACATATCGAATCCGTAGGATATATCGAGTTTATTAACATATCGAAAATTTCATAAGGAATTTATATCGATGTCAAATTTTCAATTTGACAATTACTATAAGTGAGTTGTTTTTATGGGCGAAAAAATTAAAAAAGCAATAGGAATTGAAGGCACATTCAAAGATACTGTTTTGCCTATGATTCAATATTGTTTCACAAATATTTTCACAGGCGGTGCAGGATACATAATCAGTATGTATTTCAGTATTTTCCTTACAAAGGTTGTAGGGCTTGATATCCGATATGCAGGTTTTATTACAATGATTGCTGTTATTTGGGACGGTATAAATGACCCTATTATGGGTATTATTACCGACCGTACACGCTCAAAATACGGACGACATCGTGCATACATCAAATGGGGTATTCCGCTTGTAATTGTGTCATATATAATGTTGTGGAATTCATTTGGACTTGATGCCCAAAACCATCCGTATATTACAGTTGCATATTTCGTATTTGCATATGTGCTTTATAAAACTGCATATACGATGATTGCTGTACCTCATACAGCTATGCTTCCTGAACTTGCACCTGAATATAACAAGAGAACACAATATACATCAGTAAGCTATATTTTCAACTCTGTCGGTATGATTCCGTCATATATAATTTTACTTATAATGCTTTCCTTGTTCGGATTCTCAGAAG
>JAZQMC010000006.1:0-53183 GCA_045543095.1 Candidatus Fimenecus sp.
TGGAAACCATTACAGATACCACACATTAAACCGTCACGATTATCAAGAAGGTCAGTAACTGCTTCTTTAACTGCAGGATTACGGAAAAATGCTGTGATGAATTTAGCGGAACCGTCCGGTTCGTCACCGCCTGAGAAACCACCGGGAATGAATATAATCTGGCTTTCTCTTACTTTTGCAGAAAATCCCTCAACACTTCTTGCAACATCTTCAGCAGTAAGGTTTCTTATTACGAATATTTCTGCCTCACCGCCAGCCTTTTCAACTGCACGAGCAGAATCATATTCACAGTTAGTGCCCGGGAATACAGGAATAAGAACTTTTGGTTTTACAACCTTATTTGCCGGAGCAACATCACATTTACCCTCAAAAGAATATGTTGGGATTTCGCCCTTATCTTCTTTTGCTTTTGTCGGATAAACATCTTCAAGTGTTGCAGTATTTAATTCATAAAGCTCAGCAATTGTAACATTGTCATCACCAAGTTTGATTACAGGTTCATCAGTAGTTATACCAATTTTCATAACACCCGGAATTTCAACATCTTCAGTAAGCTCGGCAACAATAAAGCCCCACATACCAAGATGCCAATTATCTTTGAGGTCAGCAGTTGAAGTAAAGCCGATATTATTACCGAATGACATTTTCATAACTGCTTCACCAATACCGTGTTCAACTGCCCAAGAAGCCTTAACCTTACCTTCTTGGCAAAGGCTATGGAATGCTTCCCAAGTAGCTTTAAGGCTATCTGCACTTTCATCAGTTGCACCAAAGAGATATACAGGATGATTTACTTCTTTAAACTCAGGGCTGATAACATCCTGTTTTTTGATTGGAGCAATAGCAAATGAAATAAGTGTTGGCGGAACATCTAAATCAAGAAATGTACCTGACATTGAGTCTTTACCACCTATAGCAGCAGCATTTAACTCTAACTGAGCATCAAATGCACCGAGGAGAGCAGCAAAAGGCTTACCCCAACGCTCCGGCTCTGTTTTAAGTCTTTCAAAGAATTCCTGTAATGTAAGATATGCGAGTTTATAGTCACAACCTGCAGCAACAAGCTTTGCAACAGAGTTGTAAATTGATGCATGAGCACCTGTATAAGGGTCAACAGAAAGATGGTCAGGGTCACAACCCCAGCTGAACACACTTGCCTGATCTGTTTCCTGACCCGGAAGGACAGGTAAAACTGCAGCCATAGACTGTGCAGGAGTAAGCTGACGTTTACCACCATAAGGCATGATAACACTACCTGCACCGATAGTTGAGTCAAAACGTTCAACAAGACCTCTCTGGCTTGCTGTACGAAGGTCAGAAGCCATTTCACGCAACGAGCCATACATTGCCTTGCTTAATACTGAAAGGTCTTTTTCTGTCACTGTAACGTCCATGTGCTTAACTGCACCGTTTGTGTCAAGGAAAGCACGGCTAAGGTCAGCAATGATATTCCCTTTCCATTTCATTACCATGCGTTCTTCTTCAGTAACAACAGCAACACGGTATGCTTCAAGGTTTTCTTTCTCTGCATACCCAATGAATTTATCTGCATCTTCTGCCGCTACAACAACCGCCATTCTTTCCTGTGATTCTGAAATAGCGATTTCTGTTCCGTCAAGACCTTCATACTTTTTACGTATTGCGTCAAGGTCAATCTGAAGACCGGGAGCAAGCTCACCGATTGCAACAGACACACCGCCTGCACCAAAGTCATTACAACGCTTGATTAAACGAGTAACCTCTGCATTACGGAAAAGACGCTGAATCTTTCTTTCTTCAGGTGCATTACCCTTCTGTACTTCAGATGCCATTGTGGTAAGTGATTTCATATTGTGGCTCTTTGATGAACCGGTAGCACCACCGATACCATCACGGCCTGTACGTCCACCGAGAAGAACAATTACATCACCCGGTGCCGGACGCTCACGACGAACATTATAAGCAGGAGCAGCAGCGACTACTGCACCGCATTCCATACGTTTTGCAACAAAACCTTCGTGATAAATTTCTGCAACATGACCAGTAGCAAGACCAATCTGATTACCATAAGAAGAGTAACCTGCGGCAGCAGTCTGACAAATTTTACGCTGTGGAAGTTTGCCCTCTAAAGTTTCTGCAATAGTCTTTCTTGGGTCACCTGCACCTGTTACACGCATTGCCTGATGAACATAGGCACGGCCTGAAAGCGGGTCACGAATACAACCGCCGATACAAGTTGCAGCACCACCAAATGGCTCAATTTCTGTAGGATGGTTGTGTGTTTCATTCTTAAACATAAGAAGCCAATCTTGTTCCTCACCGTTTACAGTTGCTGTAACATGAATTGAACAAGCGTTGATTTCTTCACTTTCGTCAAGTTCAGGAAGAAGACCACGTTTTTTAAGTGTTTTTGTACCGATTGTAGCAATATCCATTAAAGTCTGCGGACGAGTTGCAGCCTTTTCTTCACCATAAACTTCAACTCTTGCAGCAAGATAACGATTGTATGCTTCTTGTACCGCCGGGTCATCAATACGAACATTGTCAAGATGAGTAGAGAATGTTGTATGACGACAATGGTCGGACCAATATGTATCAACTACGCGGATTTCTGTAATTGTCGGGTCTCTGTGCTCTGTATCTCTGAAATATGCCTGTAAGAATTTAAGGTCATCAAGGTCCATTGCAAGACCTTTTTCATCAAGAAGAACACCGAGTTCAGATTCATCCATTGTAATATATCCATCAACAGTAGCAACTGTTTCCGGAGCAGCATAATCAACTTTAAGTGTTTCAGGCAATTCAAGAGATGCTTCACGACTTTCAACCGCATTGATAACGTGATTTTTGAAAGCAGAAATATCTTTATCTGTTAAATCACCATAAAGAGCATAAACCTTTGCTGTGCGTATGAGAGGGCGTTCACCCTGAGAAATAATCTGTATACACTGAGCAGCAGAGTCTGCTCTCTGGTCAAACTGACCGGGAAGAGCTTCTACAGCAAATACGTACGCATCAGGAATATCAACACAATTGGATACATTATCAAGCTGTGGCTCTGAAAAAACTGTTTTAACAGCATAATTAAACAAATCTTCTGTTATATTTTCTGCATCATAGCGATTAAAAAGACGAATGTCCTGTATTTTATCAATACCGAGCAAATTTTTTGCTTCATTGACAAGACTTTTTGCCTCATTATCCAAGCCCGACTTCTTTTCAACAAATATACGATAAACCATCCTTATTTCCCCTCCTTTAATACTTTAAGTGCTTTTGCACCAATGTCATTTCTGTAAAAAGCATTATCAAAATGCACCTTTTTAACTGATGCATAAGACTTCTCAATTGCAGTCACAAGGTCATCTTCTACTGCAACAACACCAAGTACACGACCGCCTGCAGTTACAACATCATCACCATTAAGTTTTGCACCAGCAATATAGAGATTATCGCTGAAATCATCATCAACAGTAATTTTAAAACCACTTTCATATTTTACAGGGTAACCATTTGAAGCCATAACTACACAACAAGCAGATTTGTCACTGAACTTAACCATATCTTCAGTTAAACTTTCGCTCTCAACTGCCATCATAATTTCAAGTAAGTCACTTTCAAGAAGTGGTAAGACAACCTGTGTTTCAGGGTCACCAAATCGACAGTTATATTCAATAACCTTTGGTCCGTTCGATGTAAGCATAAGGCCAAAATAAAGACAACCTTTAAATGTTCTGCCTTCTGCCTTCATTGCCTTGATTGTAGGAACAAAAATTGTCTCCATACATTCTTTTGCAATATCATCCGTGTAATATGGGTTAGGAGCAATTGTACCCATACCACCTGTGTTGAGTCCTTCATCATTATCAAATGCACGTTTGTGGTCCATTGATGAAATCATTGGAACAACCACATTACCATCAGTAAATGAAAGGACAGAAACCTCGGGACCTGTCAAAAATTCTTCAATAACAATGTTATTACCACTTTCGCCGAAGATTTTGTCTTCCATAATTGACTTAACTGCTTCAACAGCCTCTTCACGAGTCATTGCAATAATAACACCCTTACCGAGTGCAAGTCCGTCAGCCTTAACAACTGTTGGGATTGGAGCAGTTTCAAGATATTTAAGTGCATCCTCCGCATTGTCAAAAATTTCGAAAGCGGCTGTTGGAATATTGTACTTTTTCATTAAATTCTTTGAAAAAGCCTTGCTTCCTTCAATAATTGCTGCATCCTTTTTCGGACCAAAACATTTGATACCAACTGCATTTAATGCATCGACCGCACCAAGTACAAGCGGGTCATCAGGTGCAACAACTGCAAAATCAATTTTATTATCAACAGCAAATTTTACAATATTTTCAATATCTTTTGCACCGATATTAACAAGTGTTGCATCATCTTTCATTCCACCATTTCCGGGTAATGCAAAGATTTCTGTAACATTCTTGTTTTCTTTAATTTTTTTGATGATAGCGTGTTCTCTGCCGCCACCACCTACAACCATTATTTTCATATCAAACCTCAAGAATTAGTGGTGGAATAAACGCATTCCTGTGAATGCCATTGCAATACCGTATTTATTGCAGCAATCAATTACAACATCGTCACGGATTGAACCGCCCGGTTCTGCAATGTAAGAAACACCACTCTTACGTGCTCTTTCAATATTATCACTGAATGGGAAGAATGCATCAGAGCCAACTGAAACACCTGTAATAGTGTCAAGATATGCTCTTGCTTCTTCAGCTGTAAGTGGTTCTGGCTGTGTTGTAAAGTATTTCTGCCAAATACCCTCTGCACAAACATCTTCTTCATTCTTATTGATATAACCATCAATAACATTATCTCTGTCAGGACGACGAATATCATCGCGGAAAGGAAGATTAAGTACTTTTGGATGCTGACGAAGATGCCAAGTATCAGCCTTTGTACCTGCAAGTCTTGTACAATGAATTCTTGACTGCTGACCTGCACCAACACCGATAGCCTGTCCGTCATAAGCATAGCAAACAGAGTTTGACTGTGTATATTTAAGAGTAATGAGAGCGATTATAAGGTCGCGTTTTGCTTCTTCAGGGAATTCTTTGTTCTCTGTAACCATATTTGAAAGAAGTTCTTCATCAATTCTGAAGTTATTTCTGCCCTGTTCAAAAGTAATGCCGAAAACTTGTTTCTTTTCCTGAACAGCAGGAACGTAATCAGCATCAATTTTAACTATGTTATAGTCACCGTTTCTCTTACCTTTAAGGATTTCAAGAGCTTCTGCAGAATAACCGGGAGCAATGATACCGTCAGAAACTTCACGAGCAACAAGCTTTGCAGTTGTTGCATCACATTCGTCACTGAGTGCAATCCAGTCACCGAATGATGACATTCTGTCAGTACCTCTTGCTCTTGCATAAGCACAAGCAAGTGGAGAATCATCAAGGTCTTCAATATCATCAACAAAGCATGCTTTTTTAAGAGAATCAGGAAGCTTAACACCAACTGCTGCTGATGTTGGACTAACATGCTTGAATGATGTTGCAGCAGGCATACCTAAAATATCTTTAATTTCCTTTACAAGCTGCCAAGAATTGAATGCATCAAGGAAATTGATAAATCCAGGTCTGCCGTTGAGGATTTCAATTGGAAGTCCAGAACCATCCTCCATGTAAATTTTTGACGGTTTCTGATTTGGGTTACAACCATATTTAAGTTCAAATTCTTTCATTTTTAATCTCCTTATACATTCTTGTTAACAATTCTTGTGTCTGCTTCACCCGTTGCTAAATCAATATATCTAACAAAAAGTGAAACTTTATTATCTTCATTAAGGTTTTTCCAAATGATATCTGTCATTGTGTCAATGTCAACATCGGGAAGTTCAAGTGTTTTCGGCTCACCTTCAAAGCTTGGAAGAGGGTTGCCATCACATTTATATGTATGAATGAATTTTGCTTTGCCTGCAAGAGGATTTGAATATGCAAAAGTATATCTCTGACATGAAGAACCATCACCATCAGCAGATTTAAGAATTGACATAGCATAGTTCATATCACCATTTTCAAGTCTAATGATACCTGAAATACGAGGTGTATAGTTTGGAGCATCATCTTCAAATTCACGAGTGCGGAGTGCTTGCTCAAATGTCATCTGCTTATCCATAAGTTCATAAATTGTATCTGTTTGGTCACCATTAGTAACTATTGTTTTGTTACCAAGAACTCTTACAGGATAATAGATAATAAGATGTGGGTCAGTCATTTTCGACTCGTCAAAAGCTTTTGTACGCATTGCATCGCCTTCAGCAACAAAAACTCTGTTTCGGCTATTTACGCTTCTACCCATAATGAAGTACGCTGTAATAGCCTTTTTGCCATCAGCACTTTTGCCGATAATAATTCCTCTGCCATGGTAAGCAAGTGAATTAAGTTCTTTTTCAAGTGACTTAATTTCCATTTGAAAAATCCTCCAAATAATTATTTTATAAATGTTTTACCGTTTTTAACAACAATTTTATCATCACAGAAAAGTTGAACTGCCTTTGGAAGTATCTTCCATTCAGCTTCTTCCATAATTCTTTTCTGCAAGATTTCAGGTGTATCATTATTCATAACATTAACTGCTTTTTGCAGAATAATTGGACCCGCATCACATTCTGCAGTAACAAAATGAACCGTTGCACCAGAAACCTTAACACCTTTTTTCAAGGCTTCTTCATGAACATGCAATCCATAGTACCCTTTTCCGCAAAATGATGGAATCAGAGCAGGATGTACATTTATCATTTTATTTTGAAAAACATCACAGACATTTTCATCAAGAATTGTCATAAAGCCCGCATAAACAATTAAATCGGCCTTTTCTTCAATAAGAATATCTCTCATTGCACAGCTATATGATGCAATATCTGCAAAATCTTTTCTTATCAGCGTTCTTGTTTTAATTCCGTTGTTTTCAGCACGTGTAAGAGCATAAGCATCGGCTCTTGAAGCAATTACACAAGTAATTTTTCCGTTGCCAAGTTCTCCCCTTTTTTCTGCATCAATAAGTGCCTGAAGATTAGTGCCACCACCCGATACAAGAACTACTATTCTCTTATACATTATAAAAGCACCTTCTCGTCGCCTTCAATAATTTCACCGATTACGTAAGCGTCAATGCCATTTTCTTCAAGGATAGAAAGAGAAAGTTCTACCTCATTAGCGGGTACAACGATGCTCATACCAACACCCATATTATAGGTGTTATACATATCACGTTCAGGAATATTTCCCCATTTAGCGATTACATCAAAAATTGGAAGCACCTTAACAGCAGATTTATCTATCTTTGCACACAATCCATCAGGAATTGAACGTGGAATATTTTCGTAGAAGCCACCGCCTGTAATGTGAGAAATACCCTTTACATTAACTTTTTCCAAAAGAGCAAGCACGGGCTTAACATAAATCTTTGTTGGAACAAGCAAAGCCTCTGCAATACTCTTACCACCTAATTCTTCTCGTTCAACATAAAGTTCAGGATTGTTGTTATCAATATCAAAAACCTTACGGCATAAACTGAAACCATTAGAGTGAATACCTGTTGAAGGAAGAGCAATAACAACATCACCAACAGACATCTTACTGTTATCAATCATTTTAGGCTTGTCTACAACACCAACTGCGAAACCGGCAAGGTCATAATCTTCTTCAGGCATAAGACCGGGGTGTTCAGCAGTTTCACCACCGATGAGAGCACAACCTGACTGAACGCAACCTTCAGCGACACCGCCTACAATTTCTGCAATTTTTTCAGGAACATTTTTGCCGCAAGCAATATAGTCAAGAAAATATAATGGTTTTGCACCAACACAGATAATATCGTTAACACACATAGCAACTGCATCAATACCGATTGTATCATGCTTATCCATAAGAATAGCTAATTTAACTTTAGTGCCACAACCGTCAGTACCTGAAACAGAAATTGGATGTTCCATTCCGGCAACACAACTAAGGTCAAAGCATCCGCCAAAACCGCCTACATCATCCACAGAACCCTCATTACGAGTTCTTGCAACGTGTTTTTTCATCAATTCTACTGATTTATAACCAGCAGTAATATCCACGCCTGCAGCTGCATAGCTGGCAGAAAAAGAATTTTTATGTTCCATATTTCAATCTCCTGTATTGATTTTTATTATTTTCCGTTCCAACAATATGTGCAAACCTTGTCTGCCGGAAGACCAATTGCTTTTATAATTCCGTCAATTGACTGGAATTCAAGTGATGTGAAATGTAATTTATCGCAAATTGCATTTCGTAAATTTTTTCCGCGTTCAGAAGATGAATCAATATATTCTTCAATATGATTAAATCCTTCTTCACCTTCAAGCTCCATAATAGTACTACGAGCAATAAGTTCCATATCTGATGTAGCACGCGAGAAGTTAAGATACTTACAACCATACATAATTGGTGGACAAGCAGAACGAATATGAACCTCTTTTGCACCATTTTCATAAAGAAATTCAACGGTTTCACGAAGCTGTGTGCCACGAACAATACTGTCGTCAACAAAAAGCAATTTTTTATCCTGAATTAAATCGTGCACAGGAATCTGCTTCATTTTAGCAACTCGATTACGCTCACCCTGATTTGACGGAGTAAAACTGCGTGCCCAAGTTGGCGTATACTTAATAAAAGGTCGAGCAAACTGTATTCCACTCTCATTTGCATAACCAATTGCGTGAGGAGTGCCCGAATCAGGAACACCGCTTACATAGTCAATGTCTTGAGCAATACCGTTTTTTCGGTCACTTTCCGCCATAATCTTTCCGTTTTTATATCTCATTACCTCTACGTTAACGCCCTCATAGCAGGATGTAGAATATCCATAATAAGACCATAAAAATGCACAGATTTTCATATCCTTGCCTGCTTCACGAAGAACAGTAACTCTATCTGATGTTAATTCAACAATTTCACCAGGCCCAAGTTCCTTATAGTCAGCGTAACCTAATTTTTTATATGCAAAATCTTCAAATGAAATACAATACCCTGCATCATTAACGCCAATTAAAACAGGAATTCGGCCCAATTTATCACGAGCAGCAATAATCGTACCTCGATTAGTTAAAATTAAAATAGAAGCAGAGCCTTCAATCAAACTTTGTGCATAGGCAATACCATCAGCAAAATTATCTTTTTGGTTAATCATTGCCGCAACAAGTTCAGTTGAGTTAATACCCTCATTAGTCATTGCACCAAAATGGCCACCATTTGAAAAAAGATAATCTTCAACAAGTTTTTCTTTATTATTGATTAATCCAATAATACAAATGGCATATAGTCCCAGCTTTGAGCGAACAAGCAACGGTTGAGCATCAGAGTCGCTAATACAACCAATCGCCGCGTTGCCTTTCATCTGATTGGAAATATTTTCAAATTTTGTTCTGAATGGTGAATTTTCAATTTTATGAATTTTTCTTTGTAATCCGATACTTTCGTCGTAAGCGGCCATACCGCCACGACGAGTACCAAGATGAGAGTGATAGTCAGTACCAAAAAAGACATCTAAAACAGTGTCATTTTTACTGACCGCGCCAAAAAAACCACCCATGAAATATACCTCTTATGCGAAGAAAAGTTCTGAAAGTGTCATTGGGTCGATGTATTTGCCATCTTTATAAACACGCATATTACCTGATGCAATTTCATCGATAAGCATTACATTACCATCAGCATCATATCCAAACTCAAATTTGATGTCGTAAAGAACAAGTCCTTTTTCTTTAAGGTCATCAGCAACAATCTGAGTAATTTTCTGTGTCATTTCTTTAATATCATCATACTGTTTGTCTGACATAACACCAAGAGCAACAAGAGCATCTTTAATTACAAGTGGGTCACCCTTTTCGTCATTCTTGAATGTCATTTCAACATAAGCAGGAAGGTCTGCACCTTCCTCAATATAGTCACCATAGCGACGGATAAAGCTACCAACAGCCTTATGACGGCAAATAACTTCAAGACCGTGACCAAATACCTTTGCAGGAAGAACTTCCATTGTTGTATCTTCAAGGTTAGCATTTACATAGTGAGTTTTAATGCCTGCTGCATTAACTTTTTCAAAGAAATAGATTGACATACGAAGGTTAACATCACCAACACCATCAATAGTAAGACCTACTGAATTTTCGCCTGGGTCAAACACGCCGTCTTTACCGGTGCAGTCATCTTTGAATTTAAGAAGACAGTTACCGTTTTCAAGCTTAAATACGTCCTTAGTTTTACCTGTGTAAATTTTTTCCATGGTTATTACTCCTTTATGTAAATAAAAAATTTATGAATTTAATTTTGACATAACGTCTGCATCTTTTTTAAGAACTACTTCAGCAGCATCTCTTCTCATTTTATCAAGTTTATCTGCAAGTTCCTTATCTTCAACAGCAATAATTTGTGCAGCAAGTAAAGCGGCATTAGCACCACCGTTAATTGCAACAGTTGCAACAGGAATACCTGATGGCATCTGTACTGTAGAAAGAAGAGCATCCATACCGTCAAGATATGACGAAGCACAAGGAATACCGATTACTGGTAATGTTGTGTTTGCTGCAACAGCACCTGCAAGATGTGCAGCCATACCCGCCGCAGCAATAAGTGCTCCATATCCGTTTACTCTTGCATTCATTGAAAAATCACGAGCTTGTTCAGGTGTTCTATGAGCAGAATAAATATTTACTGTATATGGAATACCTAATTCATCCAAAACAGCAGTTGCTTTTTTAATAATAGGAAGGTCACTGTCACTTCCCATAACAATACCAACTTTTTTCATAACTACCTCCATAAAATTACAAAAGGACAGTCCTATCCTGAAAAATTCAAGTAGAACTGCCCAGACGGTCGGCAAAATATTTTCTTACCGTGCTCCTCTGTGGTGCTCCACATAATTCCGTCAGTCACACGGTTATTAAATAACATAAAATATTATATATTTTTTGTAGAATTATGTCAATTAAATAACCTTTATAAAATCGTTATTCATATAACAAAAATATTGTAATATTAAAAAGAATTTTTGTGTATTTTTTTACTCAGCTTTGCTTTCACAATAGAGACATCTATAAACTCTGTTCTCTTTATCCTTTAAAACAAAAATATTGGGCAATTCCTGTTCAACTGTTGTAATACATCTTGGATTTTTGCATTTTATTACATTTTCAATTCTTTCAGGTACATCAATATTCTGTCTTTTTGCGAGTTTACCGTCTTTTATTATATTGACTGTTACTCCCGGGTCAACATAGCCCAAGGCATCAAAATTAATATCGATTACTTTATCAACCTTAATGATGTCTTTTCTTCCCATTTTAACGCTTTCAGCATTCTGAATAAGTGCAACCTGACAATCGAGATTATCAAGGCCTAACAGATTATAAAGAATCATTCCGTTGCCTGCTGTAATGTGGTCAAGCACAATGCCATCTTTTATTTGTCCGATAATCATTACTTAACCCCCAATAATTTCATAATAAGTGCCATTCTGATAAATTTACCATTATTAACCTGCTTAAAATAACAAGCACGAGGGTCTTTATCTACAGCAACTGATATTTCATTAACTCGTGGAAGCGGATGCATTATTGTTAAATCGGCTTTCGCATTTTCAAGCTTTTGCGGAGTAAGAATGTAGCTGTCTTTAAGACGTATATAATCCTGCTCGTTAAAAAATCTTTCTCTCTGAACTCTTGTCATATAAAGAATATCAAGTTCAGGCATTACTTCTTCAAGCGATATTGTTTCAACATACTCAAGATTTTTGGCTTTAAGTTCAGTTTGCTTAATGTATTCTGGCACTTTTAATTCTTCAGGTGAAATAAGTACAAATTTTACATTCTTGTATCTTGACATAGCACCAATAAGAGAATGAACTGTCCTGCCAAATTTAAGGTCACCGCAAAAACCTATGGTAATGTTATCAAATCTGCCTTTTTCACGCTTAATTGTAAGCAAATCAGTAAGAGTCTGTGTTGGATGATTATGACCACCGTCGCCAGCATTGATAACAGGAATATCCGTGTTCATAGATGCTACCATTGGGGCACCTTCTTTTGGGTGACGCATTGCAATAATATCTGCGTAATATCCGACTGTACGGATTGTATCAGCCACACTTTCACCTTTTGCGGATGACGAACTTTGTGCTTCAGAAAATCCAAGTACATTACCGCCAAGATTAAACATCGCTGATTCAAAGCTAAGTCTTGTTCTTGTTGATGGTTCAAAGAAAAGTGTTGCAAGTATTTTACCTTTACACTTTTCAGAGTATTTTGCTGGATTATCTATAATATCATTAGCTACTGCAATAAGCTCATCAATCTCATTAACAGAAAGCTCCTGAATATCAATAAGACTTCTCATAATTTTCTTCCTTTTTTATTTAGCACCATTTACTTCAAGGTACTTTTTAATTCTTTCAACATTTTCAGCATTCTTTTCATCTTCTTCAAGATATTCAATAATATCATAGACATCAACAACTGAATATACAGGGAACCCAAATTGTTCTTCAATTTCCTGCATAGCACCTTTTTCAGACTGACCCTTTTCTTTACGGTCAACCATAATGAATGTTGCAATTACCTTTGTGCCGTCAAGGTGCTTCAAGATGTCCATTGATTCACGGATAGCAGTACCGGCTGTGATAACATCCTCAATAATTACAATTTCTTCACCTGCTTCTGGGATATAGCCAACAAATGTACCGCCTTCGCCGTGGTCTTTTACTTCTTTACGATTGAAGAAAAATGGAACATTAAGTCCGTTCTTTGAAAGAGCAACTGCTGCAGAAATTGACAATGAAATTCCCTTATAAGCAGGACCATAAAGTACAGCTTGCTTTTTGCCAAGCTTATCGAAATATGCCTTTGCATAAAACTCGCCCATTTTTGTAATCTGGTCACCTGTTTTAATCATACCTGCATTTACAAAGTAAGGAATTTTTCTACCACTTTTAGCAGTAAAGTCACCAAATTTAAGAACTCCTGCACTTTCTAAAAACTCTATAAATTCTCTCTTGTAAGCTTCCATTTTATTTTCTCCTTATCCAACAAATTCTGCAACGCATCTCTTATATGCTGCAACAGGGTCAGCAGCTGCAGTAATCGGTCTGCCAACAACGATATAGTCAGAGCCTGCTTCCTTGGCTTTTTCAGGTGTCATAACACGAACCTGGTCACCAATATCGCCGTCTGCAAAACGAATGCCAGGTGTAACTGTAACAAAATCTTTACCACATCTGTTGTGTACTTTATCAGCTTCAAGTGGTGAGCAAACAACACCATCAAGACCTGCAATCTTTGCATTATGTGCATAGTGCATAACAACTTCGTCAATTGGCTCTTTTATAAGCAAATCTCTTTCCATTACTTCCTGACTTGTTGATGTTAACTGTGTAACAGCAATAAGAATTGGTCTTGTACCGTCAGCACGAGTTAATCCTTCAAGAGCACCTTCCATCATAGGAATAGCACCACCTGCGTGAAGATTTGTCATATCAACATCAAGATTTGAAAGAACTGCCATTGATTTTTTAACTGTATTTGGAATATCATGAAGTTTAAGGTCAAGGAAAATTTTATGACCTCTCGCTTTAATTTCCTTTACAATTGACGGACCTTCTGCATAATAAAGCTCCATACCGATTTTAACAAATGGTTTTACATCTGTGAACTTATCAAGAAATGCCATAACATCAGCTTTACTTGAAAAATCACAAGCAATAATTACGTCCTTACCCATTAGTGAGCGCCTCCTATAATTTCATTAATATCTTTAACATTAAGTTTTTCGAGTTCATTTGGCAAGTTTTCAATAATTGTCTTACAAGCGTAAGGGTCAACAAGATTTGCTGCACCAACCTGAACTGCAGTAGCACCTGCCATCATCATTTCAATTACATCCTTTGCAGTTGAAACACCGCCCATGCCAATAATCGGAATTTTAACTGCATCGTAAACCTGATACACCATTCTGACTGCAACGGGGAAAATTGCAGAGCCTGAGAATCCACCCATTTTGTTAGCGATTACAGGCTGACGACGTTTAATATCAATTCTCATACCGAGTAGTGTGTTGATTAAGCTGATACCGTCTGCACCTGCTGACTCTGCAGCCTTTGCAATTGATACTATATCAGTAACATTAGGTGAAAGTTTGATAATAATTGGTTTTGTGGTAACAGACTTAACCGCTTTAACAACCTTTTCGACCGCAGCAGGTTCAGTACCAAAGCTCATACCACCATTGTGAACATTGGGACAAGATACATTAACTTCAATCCAACCAACTTGTTCACAAGCATCAATTTTTTCACAAGTATAAGCATACTCTTCAACTGAAAAACCGCTTACATTTGCCATAACAGGTTTATTGAAAACCTTTGCAAGCTTAGGTAGTTCTTCACTTATTACTTTATCAACACCAGGATTCTGAAGCCCAACAGAGTTAATCATACCTGCATTACATTCCGCGATTCTTGGTGTCGGATTACCAAAACGAGGTTCTTTTGTAGTACCTTTAAAAGAAAATGTTCCAAGAATATTTATATCATAAAGTTCTGCAAACTCATAACCGAAACCATAAGTACCACTTGCAGGAATTATGGGGTTATCAATTTCAATTCCGAGAAGATTAACTTTTGTGTTTACCATATTATCTCCTCCCTTGTGAGTACCGGACCATCTTTACAGATTCTCTTGTTACCATATTTTGTCTTGCATGAACAACCCATACAAGCACCGAATCCACAACCCATTCTTTCTTCAAAACTGTATTGACCACTTGTTGTTGCAGTTGATTCAATAGCCTTAAACATCGGCATTGGGCCACAAGTAAAGAAATATGAGTAATCTGTATCTTTAAGTGCATCTGTAACAAAACCTTTGATACCATAAGAGCCATCGACAGTTGTTACCTTTACATCAGCACCGAGCTTTTTAAATTCATCTTCATAGAAGATTTCCTCTTTTTTATTAAAGCCAAGGATTACTGTTACACGCTTGCCTTCTTTAATGAGTTTTTTGCAAAGATTGTACATTGGTGGCACACCAACACCGCCACCGATAAGCACGGGCTTGTCCAATGATTTTAAAGTATCAAAACCATTACCCAAACCACAAAGAACATCAAGCTTTTCACCTTCGTTCATCTTACTCATAACTTCAGTACCTTCGCCTACCACCTTATAGATTATAGTAATAGTTGAGTCATCATAATCACATATTGAAATAGGACGACGAAGATAAAAGCCATCAAGTTTAATATTTATAAACTGACCCGGTGCAGTAATTGAGCTTGTATCACCTATAAGTACCATTTCAAAAATGTTATCAGTCAATTTTTTATTGGATTTAATTTCATAAAAACCCTGATACATCATTTATCCTCCCATACAATGTTACCATTACAAATTGTCATTTTACATTTACCGTAAACCTCTGCACCTTCAAATGGAGTACTCTTACCCTTTGAAAGGAACTCGTCAGGGTTTACAACATATTTGTCATTCAAATCAAAAACTGTTAAATCAGCTTTATTTCCTACTTTAATTTCGCTACCTATGTTAAACCTTTTGTTAGCATTAATTGAAAGTAATTCAACAAGCTTTTCAAGTGAAATAATATTTGTTTTAACAAAATGAGTGTACATCACAGGAAATGCTGTTTCAATGCCAACAACGCCCATATTACTCTTTTCAAGACCTTTGCTTTTTTCTTCTGCACTGTGTGGAGCATGGTCAGTTGCAATCATATCAATAGTGCCATCTAATACTCCTTGAATAAGTGCTTTTTTATCACTTTCATCACGGAGTGGCGGATTCATTTTAAATCTGCCGTGCTCTTGTAAATCCTTATCAGAAAGAACAAGATAATGCGGTCCGGTTTCGCAAGTAATATCTACACCGTCTTTTTTTGCCTGTCGAATTAAATCAACACTTTCTTTTGTTGATATGTGGCAAACATGGTATGCACAACCTGTCTGCTTTACAAGTTCAATATCTCTTTCAATCTGTTTCCATTCACTTTCAGAGCAAATACCTTTATGACCGTGTTCCTCCGCATATTTACCCTTGTGAATATAACCACCATTAAGTAATTCATTGACTTCACAGTGTGCAACAATCATTTTATTGTTCGCTTTTGCTATTTGCATAGCATTACGCATCATTTCTTCACTTTGAACTCCCCTGCCGTCATCGGAATATGCAATGCACATATCTTTCATTAAGGCTAAATCAGAAAGTATTTCACCCATCTGATTAACAGTAATTGATGCGTATGGATAAACATTAATAACAGCATCTCTGTCAATTATATCAATTTGCTCTTGTAAATGTGGTATTGAATCTGGTACAGGGTTTAAATTAGGCATTGAGCAGACTGATGTATATCCGCCACGAGCAGAAGCCATTGTACCGGTCCTAATTGTTTCTTTATAAGAAAATCCCGGCTCACGCAGATGCACATGTACATCTGTAAAACCGGGAAAAACATAACAATTTTCATAATTATAGACAACATCAGCATCTTCAGGTGCTAATGAGGTAGAGATTTCGGCAATAATTCCGTCGCTAATTAAAATGTCACACTTTGTTAATTGTGAGTTGAAAAATACGGTTGCATTTTTAATTAACTGTTTCATTTTATCACCTGTAAAACAACTGAATATCATTCTATAAAATAATAACATATTTATATGTTGTATGTCAATAAAATCAAGGCACAATATATGTAAAAAAGTGGAGTATAAAAACTCCACTTTTTGTCGATTTTAATAATTTTCTACTTTAACCATAAAATATGCTTTAGGATGAGCACACACAGGGCAAAGTTCAGGTGCTTCTTTTCCGATATGAACATGACCACAGTTTGAGCAAATCCACATCATATCGCCATCACGTGAGAACACAAGGCCACCCTCAATATTGCTAAGCAATTTCTTATATCTTTCTTCATGGTCTTTTTCGATTTTAGCAACCATCTCAAAAAGTGCTGCAATGTGGTCGAAACCTTCTTCTTTTGCTACAACAGCAAATTCAGCATACATTTCTGTCCACTCATAATTTTCACCTGCAGCAGCATCCTTAAGATTTTCAACAGTTGTTGGAATACCGCCATCGTGAAGAAGTTTAAACCAGATTTTTGCATGTTCTTTTTCATTGTTTGCTGTTTCTTCAAAAATCTGTGCTATCTGAACATAGCCGTCTTTCTTAGCTTTTGATGCATAATATGTGTATTTGTTTCTCGCCTGTGACTCACCTGCAAAAGCAGTCATAAGATTAGCTTCAGTTCTTGAACCTTTAAGTTCCATTAAAATCACTCCTTAAAAATTTATATTATTATTCTACCATATTTTTCAAAAAATACAACAAAATATAGAATTTTTTTTAAATTATGTTATAATGTTCCCGAGGTGGAAAATATGGGAAAAATAACAGTAGAACCAATCGGATATATTTATAACGATTATAAAGAAAAATTCGGTATTCCCCGTCAAAGCGGACTTACTGAAAATGTAGTTTCAAAAATTATATTTGAAGAAGATTATCAAGACCCTGATTTTTTCAGAGAAATTGAAAAATTTACACATTTATGGATAATTTGGTATTTTTCAGAGGTTGATAAAAGTGAAATCAAGCCAATGGTAAGACCACCAAAGTTAGGCGGTAATCAACGCGTTGGTGTGTTCGCTTCACGTTCACCGTTCAGACCAAACAGAATCGGAATATCGTGTGTTAAGTTAATTCAAACAGAGTTTAATTATAAAGAAGGAAAATCATTATTTGTTGCAGGTGCTGACTTAATGGACGGAACACCAATACTTGATATTAAGCCTTATTTGCCATATACAGACAGTCGACCCGATGCTTCAAATGGTTTTGCACTCGATGATGTTGAGGGATTGCTTGAAGTTAAATACAGTGATGAAATTTTGAGCAAAATACCCTTTGATTTGGTTGACGGATTATTTGAAACTTTAAAACACGACCCAAGACCATCATATCATAATGATTCTGAAAGAATTTACGGTATGAGTTTTGGTGATATGCAGGTAAAATTTAAGGTTGGCGACAAAGTACTTACAATCATTGAAATAGAATAAAAAAAATAGCCACACAAATTGTGTGGCTATTTTTTATAAGTTCCGCCCGTATTACTACTATCTAATGTACCATCTAACTCAATAAGAAGACATTTTACTAACGATGTGACAACTGGTCTATGTAATACACCTTTAGGTATTACAATTAAATCGCCTTCACATAAATGAGTTTTTCCATCTTCAAACTCAATGTCGAATTGGCCTTCAATACAATAAAACAATTCATCAGATGAATTATGTGAATGAAACTCCAATGTGCGATTTTCAGCTTGTAAAACATTAAACATATTATTGTTAAGTCTGCAAATTTCTTTATATTGAAACAATTGATTAACTGAGTTCACTTCATCTTTGAGACTAATTTTATCAATCATAATTCAATCTTCCTGTCTTTGAAGTAATATTCTTTATCGTGGTCATTTATTTCTCGTAAAACTCTGCACGGATTACCAACTGCAACAACATTTGCAGGAATATCTTTTGTAACAACGCTACCAGCACCTATAACTGTATTATCACCAATTGTTACACCGGGTAATACGATTACCCCTGCACCTAACCAACAGTTTTTACCAATATGTACAGGCATATTATACTGATATGCAAGAGGACGAAGTTCGGGTAAAATCGGATGCCCCGCAGTTGCAAGCACAACATTAGGACCTAACATTGTATAATCGCCGACAAAGATATGAGTATCATCAACAAGAGTCAAATTAAAGTTAGCATAAACACCTTTACCAAAATGCACGTGCTTACCTGCCCAGTTTGCGTGAAGTGGTGGCTCAATATAGCAATCCTCCCCTATTTCTGCAAACATATTTTTAAGCATTTGTGTTCTTTTTTCTAATTCGAGCGGTCTTGTTGCGTTAAAATCATAAAGCTTATCAAGATAAGTCAATTGTTCGTTGAATAAATCTTCATCCATTGACAAATATAAATCTCCGCTATGCATTTTTTCACGAATATCCATAATGGAACTCCTTATTTAACGTAAAAATTTTTACAATCAATTATTTTCTTGAATTTACGGTGTGTCTTTTGTCTTGATTTAACCTTAAAATCATTTAAACTTACATTTTCTGCGTGTCGAATAAAAATCCCGTAAGCATTGATATTTCTAAAGCGGTTACATTCGGGATATTCTTTTTCTTGTTCGGGAATTTTAAAACGAAAATCAAAATAATCCTTTCCGTCAGCATATCTTAAATCAAAATTTTCAAGTAAAACTTCTTTAACTTTCTGTTTAGGAATCCCCATAATCATAACAGGAATTTCAATATTTTTTGCTCTTATGTTTTTTATATTTATCTTTTCGATTTCGCCTTTACCGTCAAGGTCGGGCTTATTATCGCCATTTCGGTTGCAAAGTCTAATAAATAATGGGCAAGCCACTGAATTCATTTCAATATCAGAAATATTTATATTATTAATACTTGCACCGTCACATGACTCAATTGAAATACCGCTAACTCCTGCGGGGTAAATATCAGTTAGATAGAATTTGCAGTTTTCAACTGTAACATCGCTAATGTCGAGAGAGGTTTCCGTACCAATTTTGAATGCATTTGTACAGGAAATCACTTCACAATCGTGAATATAAATATTACTCATACCGCGTCTAGAAGAAACATCAAGATTGTTTTTAATTTTGAGTCCGTCATCCCCCGATGTTGTAATGCTCATATTGTTTTTGAGTACAATGCCGTCATCAGCAGTTGAAACAAAACAATTCTTAACAATTACATTTGAAGAACCGCAAATATCAATGCCGTCACAGTTTGCAACGTGGCGGTTATTATTTATAACCACATTTGAAATATTAACATCATTCGACGAGTTTACATTAATGGTCCACATTGCAGAGTTTTCAAGAATTAAATTATATATTTTAATGTGATTACAATTCTTTAAAAACATTAAATAACCATATTTACTCTTGTGCGGGAAACGTATTCTCTTTCTGTATTCCTGTCGCAAATCCCAGACGTCTAACACTTTATTAAAAGGTTCAGTTTTTGGTGGCAAATACGGAGCAAGAGAAAAGAAGTTTCCCTCACCGCAAATTTTACCGGGGCCGATAATACCGATATTCTCACAGTTTTCAGCATAGATTAACGCATTTTCAGTAAAATCGTCAGTATTATGTGAAGCAACAATTGACGAACCATCAGCAATATATAACACAACATTACTTTTAAGATAAATTGTTCCGCAAGTGTAATTGCCACCATCAACAACCACTAATCCTCCACCGTTTTTGTGGCATGTTTCTATTGCAGTATTAATCATTTTAGCATTGTTAACTGATTCATCATCCGCTTTCGCACCAAAATCGCGAATATATTTAGCATCGTGCAAAGGAAGTTGCAAATTAAAATTTATATATTTTCTGTATGGAATGTCTTTATAAAAATCCCCATCATAAACATCAGAAAAGATTTCACCATCATATATTTTAAAATCCTTTTGAAGTTTCGGAAAAAAAGAACCAATGTGATTTAAAAATCGTGACAAAAATATCACCTCAAACCATATATTAACACAATAAAAATCAAAATAAAAGATTTATTGAGTATTTTTTATATGCATTTTCATATTCTATTATGAAGCATTAATTTTTGAGGTGATTTTATGTGTGGTATCGCAGGGGAAGTATCTTTTTCAAATTCTGTAATTAAAAATAAAGAGTCATTTTTTAAAATGCAAAAGGTGCTTGCACCACGCGGTCCCGACCAAAACGGTATATGCATTAAAGATAACGCGGCTCTTATTCATTCCCGACTTTGTGTAATTGACATTGAAAACGGAATTCAACCCATGAGTACAAGATATGGCGAAAATGAATACACCCTTGTTTATAACGGAGAACTATACAACACGGACGAAGTCCGCGAAGAATTAAAACTTTCAGGTCACAAATTTTTAGGACATTCTGACACAGAAGTTGTTTTAAAAGCTTTTGTGGAATGGAAAGAAAAATGTGTAGAAAAGTTTAATGGTATTTTTGCTTTTGCTGTTTGGGATGAAACGCAAAAAAGGCTGTTTTTTGCCCGCGACAGAATCGGCGTTAAACCGCTGTTCTACACAATACAAAACAACTCTTTTATTTTCGGTTCTGAAATAAAAGCGTTGCTTTCACATAAATATATTGAGCCAAGAATAGATGAAAAATCAATTGCAGAAATTATGTTTATTGGTCCCGGAAGAACACCCGGATGCGGAGTTTTTAAAGGTATAAACGAAATAAAACCAGCTTGTTGCGGCTATTACGGAAAAGACGGAATAAGAATAAGAAAATATTGGACACTAAAAGACCGTGAACATAGAGATAACTTTGAACAGACAGTTGAAAAGGTGCGTTTTCTTGTAAAAGATGCCATTACACGACAATTGGTATCTGATGTACCTGTAGGCACATTTCTTTCGGGTGGTCTTGATTCAAGTATTATTTCATCAATAGCCAATTCACATTTCAAAGATAAAGGTCAACAGTTGAAAGCCTTTTCCGTAACCTATGAAGATAATGACAAATATTTTAAGACAAGTAAATTTCAGCCTAACAGCGATACAGAATACATTAAAAAAATGTGTGATTATCTTGATTGCGAGCATCATTTAATTACATTAAATAATAAAGACCTTGCCAATGCATTATTGGACGCTGTTGAAGCTCGTGATTTACCTGGAATGGCAGACGTTGACTCATCACTTTTACTTTTCTGCAAAGAAATTAAAAAGCACTGTACCGTGGCACTTTCAGGCGAATGTGCAGACGAAATTTTTGGCGGATATCCTTGGTACAGAGATAAGAATATAAGAGCAATCAACGGGTTCCCGTGGGCACAGTCAACGGCATACAGGAAATCTTTTATAAAAAATGATATTAAAATACCAGATGGTGATAATTATGTATATTCAAGATATAAAGATACTCTAATTAACACTTCAAAACTAAATGGCATTTCCCCTCTTGAGTCGCGAATGAAAGAAATGATGAAGTTAAATCTTGACTGGTTTATGCAGACTTTACTGGACCGAAAAGACAGAATGAGTATGTACAATGCATTAGAAGTACGAGTGCCTTTCTGCGACTATAGAATAGCCGAATATCTATATTCTGTTCCTTGGGAATATAAGGATTATAAATCTTATGAAAAAGGACTTTTAAGGCAAGCGGTGACAGGTATTTTACCCGAAGAAGTTTTATGGCGTAAAAAGAGTCCTTATCCAAAAACTCACAACCCCGAGTATTTGCATTTGGTAACTGAAATGCTTAAAAATATTATTGAAAATCCGTCATCAGCAATTCTTACATTCATAAAAAAAGAAGAACTGCAAAAACTATTGAATACAGAAAGACAAGAGCCTTGGTATGGTCAGCTTATGACAACGCCACAGACCATTGCATATTTTGTGCAGATTAACTATTGGCTAGAAAAGTATAAAATTACAATTGAATAGGTGAAAATATGATAAAAAAGACAGATTTAAAAAAAGTTGCACTGATTGGTACAGGTTTTGTAGGTATGAGCTTCGCTTATGCACTGCTCAACAGTGGTGAATGCGACCAGCTTGTGCTAATTGACATCAATAAAGTAAAAGCCCACGGCGAAGCTATGGACTTAAATCACGGTTTGCCATTTGCAAAAAGGAATATGCTTATTTTCGACGGCGAATACTGTGATTGCTGTGACGCTGATATTGTGGTTATTGCTGCGGGAGTAAATCAGAAAGACGGCGAAGGCAGAATAGCTCTTCTTCACCGCAATTATGAGGTGTTTCGCTCAATTATTGACCCTGTAATAAAAAGCGGATTTGAAGGAATTTTTCTCGTTGCAACTAACCCAGTTGACATAATGACAAAAATAACTCTTGAATTATCGGGATTTGACCCCTCAAGAGTTATTGGCAGCGGCACAACCCTTGATACAGCAAGACTTCGCTATTTATTGGGTGATTATTTTTCAATTGACCCACGAAATGTTCACGCTTATGTAATCGGTGAACACGGTGACAGTGAGATTGTGCCTTGGTCGCAGGCATATATCACAACTAAAAGCATTTTTGATGTTATCGACCACTCAAACGGTAAATTTAAAATTGAAGATTTAAACAATATCAGTAAAAATGTTACGGGTGCGGCACAAGAAATCATAAAAGCGAAGTCAGCGACTTATTATGGTATCGGTATGGCTCTTGTGCGAATTGTAAGGGCAATTTTTGGTGACGAAAAAAGTGCTTTAACATGTTCAGTTTTATTAAATGGACAATATGGAATAAACAGTGTTTATGCAGGGCTCCCCGCAATAATCGGCAGAAACGGTGTTGAAGACATTATTGTTCTTGATTTAAAAGAAGATGAAGAAAAAGCATTTATAAATTCTTGTAATTTCTTAAAAGAAACTGCAGAACAAATAGGGTTTTAAACAAAAAACAGAGCAATAGCTCTGTTTTTTATATCTTATCAAACTTTCTAATTCTCTCACGAATTTCGTCTTTGAAAATAAAGCGATAGCCATTATTTTCAAGTAGTTTGTCGTCCATCATCAAAATTCCCAAGCCTTTGATTTTTGTAAGTCTTGGTTCTTCCATAACTTCACAACGAATGCTTGTTTCTTTTTCAATTCGGTCAGCAATATCAAAAATCAATGCACCGCCACCGCAAAGCAATATGCCGTGGTCAGCAGCATCGGCAAGTAATTCGGGCGGAATATTCTGCATTTCACTATGAATATCGCGAACAAGAACAGAAATTCTTTCATTTACCAAAGGGTAAATCTCGGTTGATGTAATCTCAAAAGATATGGGCATTTCATCAAGATTACTTTTCCCCGACACCATTAATGCAGTTTCACAATCTCTGCTTTTGGCAGATGTGATTTTATTTTTAATTTCACGAGCAGTATGAGGTCCAATATTAATATCGCGGTCTTTTTTTAAATGCTTGATGATTGCCTTATCTATCTCTTGACTGCCGTGATGAATTACACCGCTTGCCGCAATACTGCCCATTGAAACAACGGCAAATTCCGTGACTTGATGACCAATATCAAGTACCATACGTCCGCCTATTTTATCGGTTGCAACACCTGCACCAAAAGCAGAAGCTAAAATCCCCTCAACCATACAAACTCTGCCTGCACCTGCTAATGTAACAACATCAAGAAAAGTTTTCTTTTCAAGGCTTGAAATGTCAGTTGACAAGGAAATAATAACATTGGGTTTATAAATTCTGTTACCGCAGACACGCTGTAAATAGTAGCGAAGCATTCTCTCTGCCATTACAAAATCGGAAATGACACCGTTACGAATTACTTTTACAATCTTTATATCATCAACACATCTACCATAAACTGCATCAGCAGCTCTGCCGAAAGCGATTGGTCTGCCTGTTTCAACTTCAACAGCCGCAATAGATGGCTCATCAACAACAATACCTTTACCCTCTGCAAATATTTTGAGAGAAGATGTACCGAAATCAATGCCGATTTTCATTCCTTTCACAAGTGTCACCTCCTGATAAAAATTTGAAAAATTATTTCTTTTTAAACTGTTGCTTCATTCTGAGTTCTTTTGAAAGAATAGTCTTACGAAGACGGATATTTTCGGGAGTAACCTCCATAAGCTCATCATCCTTGATGAATTCCATTGACTGTTCAAGACTTAAAACAGTATGGGGAACTAATCTTAATGCATCGTCCGAACCTGATGCACGTGTATTTGTAAGATGCTTTGTTTTACACACATTACATACAATATCTTCATTTCTTGAAGATTCACCAACAATCATACCTTCATAAACAGGAACACCTGGTCCTATGAAAAGACGTCCTCTGTCCTGAGTATTGAAAAGTCCGTAGGCTGTGCTTTCGCCTGTTTCGTGAACAACAATTGAACCTCTTTCACGGGTTTCGATTTCGCCTTTATATTCCTCATAACCTGCGAACAAGTTATTCATAATACCGTTACCATTTGTATCGGTCATAAATTCAGAGCGGTAACCAATAAGACCGCGAGCGGGAATTTTAAATTCAAGATGAGTAGCACCCCCGTCACGTGCACCCATATTCTCAAGTTCACCACGACGAGCACCGATTTTCATCATAACTGCACCAACATACTCTTCGGGAACCTCAACAATAAGCAATTCCATTGGCTCTAAAAGAACGCCATTTTCATATTTTGTAATAACCCTCGGTCTTGAAACCTGAAATTCATAGCCCTGGCGACGCATTGTTTCAATAAGAATTGAAAGGTGCAATTCACCGCGTCCTGAAACCTTGAATGTATCGGTTGAGTCAGTTTCTTCAACTCGCATACTTACATTTGTTTCAACCTCTTTATAAAGGCGGTCACGAAGATTACGTGACGTTACAAATTTTCCCTCTTTGCCCGCAAAAGGACTATCATTAACAATGAAATTCATTGCAAGAGTAGGTTCATCAATCTTAATAAAAGGTAACGGTTCAACACAATCGGGTGAACATATTGTTTCACCGATATTAAGGTCCGTTATACCTGAAATGCAGATAATATCACCGATTGCGGCACTTTCAACTTCAACACGTCTTAAGCCCTCAAACTGATAAAGACGAGAAATTCGTACATTTTCCTGCGTGCCATCAGTCTTGCAGAGTGTTACCATATCATTACGGTTAATGCGACCTCTTTCAACACGGCCAACACCAATTCTGCCGATATAATCATCATAATCAAGACTAGAGAAAAGCACTTGAAGAGGTGCGTCAATGTCACCTGAAGGTGCTTCAATATTTTCAATAATAGCATCAAAAAGAGGACGCATATCGCCTTCGCGTACATTGGGGTCAGTAGAAGAATAACCATCACGGGCAGAAGCATAAATTACAGGGAATTCAATTTGTTCATCACTTGCACCCAATTCAATAAATAAGTCAAGTACTTCATCGATAACTTCTGCAGGACGAGCACCCGGACGGTCAATTTTATTTACAACTACAACAACCTTTTTATCAAGACCCAATGCCTTCTTAAGAACAAATCGTGTCTGTGGCATACAGCCCTCAAAAGCATCTACTAAAAGCAACACACCGTCAACCATTGTAAGAATTCTCTCAACCTCACCGCCGAAATCAGCATGGCCGGGAGTGTCAACAATGTTAATTTTTATATTATTGTAATGTACTGAAGTATTCTTTGATAAAATTGTTATTCCACGTTCACGTTCAAGGTCGTTTGAGTCCATAACTCTGTCCTGAACAACCTCATTACTTCTGAAAATACCACTCTGTTTCAAAAGTTCATCAACCATTGTTGTTTTACCGTGGTCAACGTGAGCAATTATAGCTATATTTCTTACATCTTCTCTTTTTTTCAAGATTTTCACCTGCACTTTTAAATTAACAATTTATTTTACCACTATATATTCCATTCTGCAAGAACAAAATAACACTAAATTAACTTTAATAGACTTTACAAATCAGTAAAAATGGGCTAAAATTTATATAAATCATCAGGGAGAGATGTAATATGAATAATTGTGTAACTATTAAAGCTATTTCATCACTTGAAAAAATATATCACGAAGATAAAGTACCTGAAAACACCTTATCACGCTTTTCTATGCTCAATAATGAAAAAAAATCTTTTCAGATTTCAGTTGAAAGCGAGAAAGATTTTAAAGGCGTACTCGAAATTAAATCTAACATTAAAGATATTTGTAAATATACTGTCAAGCATATCAAATCTGATTTTCCAATGTTCAAGGGTGCAGATGATTACTACAGATACAGTAAAGACGGATACTATCCCGATTTACTTTTACCAATCAATAGCGAAATAAACATAAATAAAGGGATAAATGTTTTCTGGGTGGAAGTGAATGCCGACAAAGAAAATATCGGTGACAATGAAATTGAAATCACTATATCTGAAAATGGCATTTCAGTTGCAGAAACTCATTTAAATATTGAAATTATTGATTGTAGTCTTGATTTTAATGATTTTATTTATACTTGTTGGTTTCACACAGATTGCCTGATGTCACATTATAATGTTGATGTTTTTTCAGATGAATATTGGCGTATTACTGAAAACTTTTTAAAAACTGCGGTGGAATACGGTATGACCTGTGTTCTTACACCAATTTTCACTCCCCCGCTTGACACTGAAATAGGTAAAGAAAGACCAACAGTACAGTTAATTGATGTTACAGTTAACAACGGTAAATATACTTTCAATTTTGAAAAACTTACTCGATGGATTGAAATGAGCCAGCGTTGCGGAATAAAGTATTTTGAAATGGCACATTTCTTTACCCAGTGGGGTGCTCGCCATGCACCAAAAATTATGGCAACAGTTGATGGCGAATATAAGCAAATTTTCGGTTGGAAGACGAAAGCATCGTCAAAAAAATACACAGAATTCTTAACCCAACTTTCTGTTGAATTAAAAAAATATTTTGAAGAAAAAAACCTTAAAGATAAAGTTTTAATTCACGTAAGTGATGAGCCGAATTTCTCAATGCTTTTACCATATTCAAAGGCTTCAAAACTCATACATAAGCTTTTTAAGGGTTATAAAATTGTTGACGCGTTGTCTGATGCAAGGTTTTATAAATTAGGCATTGTAACAACTCCAATTCCGTCAAATGACCATATTGATAAATTTATCGGTAAAACTGATGAGTTATGGACTTATTATTGCAGTGCACAAAACAAGAAAAATGTTGCAAACAGATTTTTCTGCAATGATTCTATTCGTACAAGAGTAATAGGCTATCAGATGTTCAAATATGATGTTGTAGGCTTTTTGCATTGGGGATATAATTTCTATTATACTCGACTTTCAAAAGCGGTTATAGACCCTTATAAAGTGAGTGACGCGGGCGGTGAATTCCCGTCAGGTGACAGTTATGTTGTTTATCCTGCGGAAGACGGTACAGCACACCACTCAATAAGATTAAAAGTTTTTTATGATGCTCTTCAGGATATGGCTGCACTCAATACTCTTAAAAAGCTTACAAATAAAGAAACTTGCCTTAACATTATCGAAGAAAACGGCAAGCATTCATTAACATTCTCTGATTATCCTCATTTAGATGAATGGTTACTCAGTACAAGAGAAAAAATCAATTTAAAAATTAAGGAAAATATGAAATGAGAAAAGTTTTTAAAACTATAAAAAATTTCATAAAAGAAACCGATAAAATTCTGTTATTGCTCTGTGCATTAGCTTCTGCGTTTGGTTGTACAAGCGTTTTAAGTGCAACACTTTGGACAGTTGATGAGGGCGAAAAATTCTCTCGTGACTTTACGGTTATGGCACTGGCAGTTGCAGTAGGCATTATAATTTCGCTGATTATTTCGCTGATAGACTATGAATTCATAATCAGAATGGCACCGTTAATCGGTCTGTTTTGTGTTGGAATTATGATAATTACCCTACTTTTCGGTGTCGGTCCTATTGAAAGACCAGATGCAAAAACATGGCTTAAATTCGGTTCAATATTTTTTCAACCATCAGAGCTTGTTAAAATCGGTTTTATAATTACTTTTGGTGTGCATCTAGAAAAGCTAAAAAATAACATAAATCACCCATTCTCAATTATTCAACTTGGAATTCACGCTATAATCCCTGTTGCTCTTGTTATAAAATCGGGTGATATGGGTTCGGCACTTGTATTTATGATTATTGCTGTTGCAATGCTTTTTGTTGCAGGACTTCATTGGGGTTATTTTTTGGCAGGCGGTCTATTAGTTGTAGCAATGTTACCGCTTGCGTGGATTTTCTTACTTGATAACATTCAAAAAGAACGCTTTTTAGCATTGGTTTATCCCGAACTTTACCCCGATGTTATTTATCAGCAACAGCGCGGCATGACTGCATTAGGTAGTGGCGGAATAACAGGTCAAGGCTTGTTCCAAGGTACTCTTACTCAAACTCCTAACGCTATTCCCGAAGCAGAAAATGATATGATTTTCACAGTTGTTGGCGAAGAATTGGGTCTTGTTGGTTGTTTTGTAGCTTTACTTTTGCTGACTGCGATAGTAATAAGAATTGCACGCACATCAAAGCACGATAAAGTGGGCAACACAAAGGTTATGTGCTATGGTGTAGCTTCTATGATTGCAGGACAAATAATAATCAATGTGGGCATGTGTTTAATGCTTTTACCGGTTATCGGTATCACACTCCCCTTTTTCAGTGCAGGCGGTTCATCAAACCTTTGTATATATATTGCAATCGGTTTAATTTTGAGTTTTTACCGATACAATCAGCAAAGAGAATTGATTGATGTTAGCCAGCAAAATATTTATAATCCGTTTTCTGAAATATAAATTTTTGGTGAGCTTATGAATAACGTAAACAAAACCTTATATATCCCGTTATACGGTAAATCTTATGTTAGCAAAAAAGGTATAATTCTTAATGATAAAAAAGCTGAAGAAATATGGGGAAATGAAGGTTTTTCACTAAAAGGAAAATCAAGTTCAAAATGGCTTGCGTACTATATGGGAATTCGTTCTGCAGTTTTTGATAATTGGTTAAAACAACAAATGTATAATACAGAAAATGCTGTAATAATTCATATTGGATGTGGAATGGACAGCAGAGTTCTGCGTGTCGGTACTATGAACCACAACTGGTACGATGTTGATTTTGCCGAAGTCATTCAAGAAAGAAAACGATATTATTCTGAATCTGCAAATTATCAAATGATCTCCGGTGATGTGAGAAATAGCGATTGGATTACAAAAATCCCCGAAAGAAATAATGCTATTGTTGTTATGGAAGGCGTAAGTATGTATTTAACCTTTAATGAATTGAAAGAATTAACAACAAATTTATGCAATCATTTTCAACATATTTCACTTTTAATGGATTGCTATACTGTTTTAGCCGCCAAAATGTCAAAATACAAAAACCCAATAAATGATGTCGGTGTTTCAACTGTTTATGGCATAGACCAGCCTAAACTCTTACAAAATGAAGATTTAATTTTTGTGAAAGAACACAATATGACACCACAAAAGTTAATTGATGAATTGAATGGTGTTGAAAAACATATTTTTAAAAAAATATATACAGGCAATTTTTCTAAAAAATTATATAAATTGTTTGAGTACAAAAAATAATTCAGATTAGTAAAAAAGAGAGAAGTTTTGCTTCTCTCTTTTTATGCGTATATAGTATATGTAATAACCGTACATTCATTCAGAATAGTTAATTGCTTCAACAAAAAATTTCGCAAGATTTTGCCACTCACTTATAATATTAGGTGCTTCGTGACTTAAGCGAATTACTTTTTCATCTTCCGTTAATAGCACAAAATCGCCGTCTGCACAAGTTGCGATAACTACACCGTCAAGATTTACATCAAACAACTCTTCTTTGGCTAAATTTTCAAAAACTTCTTCGGTTATTTTTAAAGAATCGGAATAACACAAAAATATGTATTCATCAGAAAGCAGACCACCGTCACACACCGAATAATATGGCAGAATATTTGTGTATATCGTGTCTGTTATTGATTCGGCAACCTTTTTAGCAAGTCTTTTGTTAAAATCTTCTTTGCGTTCAGTTTTTGTTTTTCTTAAAAATTTAAGAGCTTCTTTTTCTTTTACAATATATTCCGGTCTGCCTTTTGCTTTCAGCTTTTCATATTCACTAAAAGCTTTTTCAATATACTCTTTTGTAGGCCTTGAAGCTACTTCTGCATTATCAAGGTCATAGCCCTCAAGACATTTATCTACAATACAAGCGGGAGTAAGATTTGCCCAAGAAAGAGCTTTTTCATTTATAAGCATTTCCGCCGTATTTTTATGAATTAAAATCTTATATCTTCCACAGAAATCATAAGTAGAAGGACAATAGATATAAGCTATACCGCCCGATGGCATATCTTCCTTCAAATAGCAATCCTGAAGACTGATGTTCTGTAATTCGTAAAAAATTGAAGCAATCTTCGGCAAGTAACCGCCAAGACTTTGTAATCTTGCTGTCTGATTTTTATCTATGCCCTTATCGTATAGTATACGTGGAATACATCTATGCGGAAAGATATAAAAATACTGTTCAGCATCAAATCTGCCCTTATCCTGTACCCAACAAAAATCAATATCCGTAACTCCGTTATTTATACAAGCCTTTCTAAAACGGTCCGGCACACAGACCCTATGGCATTCTTTCGGTGCAATATTTATCTCACGATAAGCACTTATTGTTTCAAGATATATCTCTTTTCCTTTTTCTGTTTCTACAGGGAACACATCGAGCACGGTATTGTCTTTGAAATCTTCAGTCTTGAGTTCATACCAGTCGCTTTCAATCTCTGTGTATGTTCTTTCATACCACCCGCGGGCACGCCAGCCATTTTCTTTACAAAATGCTTGAATTTTATCCAATATTTCGGTTGAGTCAGTGTCACCCATATCAAGCTCACTCCAGCCGACACTATCACACTTTTTACCGAGTGAATGAACAAAATCTATGTTTCCCTGATATTTTTCATCATCAAATTTGTGATTTCTTTTATCAAGTATCCAAGTTAAATGTTCTTTATAATCCATAACATCTCACCGTGGTTTTCAAATCATTGTAATGGGATGAACTCGTTCGTATAACTTTTTATACTTTTTTAACGGCACCCATATTTGCCATAATTTTTTTAGTTCCTACCTTTTCAAAGGCAATTTCCATTAATGTATCATTCCCCATTGGTCGAAGTGATACAATCATACCCTTACCGAATACGCGGTGAGTAACCTGTTCACCCACCATAAATGAGTCAGATGACTTCTTAGGTGCAGAACCGAATCCAACACCAAATCCCTTTGATTCAGGTTTAGGTGCGGGAGTGCGTTTTGTCGTGGCTCTGGTCTGAAGAGGAGTTTTTGGTTTAATAAGAGATTGACAACAATCTTTCGGTAACTCATCTAAAAATCTTGATGGACGGTTATATTTTGTAGAACCGAAAATCATTCTTGAATGAGTATTGAGAAGAAAAAGTTTTTCTTTTGCTCTGGTAATACCCACATAAGCAAGTCTGCGTTCTTCTTCAATTTCACTTGGGTCATACAGTGCCTGCATTCCGGGGAATACGCCTTCTTCAAGGCCCGGAATAAACACAACAGGGAATTCAAGACCCTTTGATGCGTGTAATGTCATAAGCACAACAGTATCTGCATCTGCATTATAATTATCAATATCGGTCAATAATGCAACTTCTTCAAGAAAATCTGTAAGCTCGCCCTCGGGATTTTCTTCCTGGAAGCGAATCAAGTTAGAGTTAAGTTCATCAAGGTTCTGTAACCTTTCTTCGCCTTTTTCTTTGTCGGCAGCAGTCATTGCCTTGTATCCTGTTTCATCAAGCAATGAAATGAAAACTGATGACAATGATTCGCGGGTAAGAAGTTCAGCAAAGCCCTCAATCATTTGAGTAAACTCCATAAGTTTTTGTGAACTTCTTTTTAACTTTTCATATTCATCAGAAGTTTTAAATACTTCAAAAAGGCTAATACCCAAAGCATCTGCAATCTCTTTTGCGGTTGTGATTGTAGTAGCACCGATACCGCGTTTTGGAGTATTTATAATTCTTTCAAGACGGTTATTGTCTTTGTGGTTTGCAATAACAGAAAGATATGCCAGAGCATCTTTGATTTCTAAACGGTCATAGAATTTATGTCCACCGATAATTCTGTAGGGAATACCGCTTCGTACCAAAGCACGTTCAATAGAGTTGGACATTGAATTCATTCTGTAAAGCACGGCAAAATCGCTGAATTTACCTGTTGAGCCCATTCTCTTCATAATTTCATCGGCAATGAACTTACCCTCATCATATTCATCTTCTAGAGTGTTAAGGCTGATTTTTTCGCCCTCGCCATTTGATGTCCACAAATTTTTACCTTTACGGTTTTCATTATTTGATATAACGGCGTTTGCACCGTCAAGAATATTCTGAGTTGAACGGTAATTCTGTTCAAGTCTTATAACTTTTGCATTATAAAAATTATTTTCAAAGCTTAAAATATTCTCAATTGTTGCACCGCGGAATTTATAAATACTCTGGTCATCATCACCAACTACACAGATATTGTTGTAACCCTCTGACAAGAGTTTTGTAAGCATAAATTGAGCGTGGTTAGTGTCCTGATACTCATCAACAAGAACATACCTGAATTTATTCTGATAGTATTCTCTTACATCATCATTTTCGTGTAAAAGTTTAACAGTATAGAAGATTATATCGTCAAAATCCATTGCATCGGCATTTTTAAGGAGCTGCTGATATTTAACATAGCACTCGCCGATTTTCTGTTCTCTGTAATTACTACTTGCAGAAATTAAATATTCCTGTGGTGAAACAAGCATATCTTTTGATTTGCTGATTTCTGCAAGAACTGTTTTATGAGTAAGGAATTTTTCATCAACACCAAGAAGTCGCTGACAATCCTTCATAACGCGTTTACTGTCGTCAGTGTCATAGATTGTGAAATGCTTACTAAAACCTAAAATATCGGCATTTCTGCGTAAAATACGCACACATATAGAGTGAAATGTGCCTGCCCATATATCATTAGCCTCTTCACCTATGCGAAGAACAAGTCTTTCTTTTAATTCATTTGCCGCTTTGTTTGTGAATGTAAAAGCAAGAATTTCCCAGGGCTTTGGTGCTTGAACAGAAAGTACATTTTTTATCTGCTCATAAACAGAACTGTCACCATTATAATAACGATTAACTAAATCAAGAGTATTTTCATAAGTACGGCAATCAATTTCATCAGAGCCGAAAGCTCTGCCGTATTTAATAAGATTAGCAATGCGGTTTACAAGCACAGTAGTTTTACCGCTACCTGCACCCGCAAGAATTAAAAGCGGTCCGTCAACTGATAAGACCGCTTTTAACTGCATATCATTCATTCTGTTGAATTCCTGTTTTATAATTTTATTTCTTAACTCACAGATTTGAGAATGCATTTTATTATCTCCTATACAAATAAATTACCGCCATCTGAATCAATAGCCACAATAAGCGGAAAATTTTTAAATTCAAGCTTTTTAACGGATTCGCAACCTAAATCCTCAAAAGCAATAACGTCACATTTAGTAATACATTTTGAAGCGAGTGCCCCAGCTCCACCTACTGCACAAAAATATATGGCTTTGTTGCGAACAATTGCCTTGCAAACCTCATTTGAACGAGGACCTTTACCTATCATACCGATAACTCCCAAATCAAGAAATTCGGGTGTAAATTTATCCATTCGACTTGAAGTTGTCGGCCCGCAACTGCCTATTGCGGAATTTTTAGGTGTAGGCGTTGGACCCGCATAATAAATCACCGCATTTTTTAAATCAAATGGTAAATATTCACCATTATCAATCATTGATTTTATTCTTTTGTGTGCGGCGTCGCGAGCAGTATAAACAGTACCTGAAAGCAAAACCCTGTCACCCGCTTTTAGTTTTTCTGCAAAATCAATAATTTGTGATGTGTCCAAAACAAATAGCTCCATAATTAACCTTCTTTAATATCGGAAGTAGCATCTTCTGTATTTTCGGAATATGTAATCACGGTAAATTCATTTTCATCTGAAAAATCATTTTCATACTCAAACGTATGAGCTTCTATACCTGTCAAGTCTGTATGAAGATTGAGAAGTGACGATGCAGATGAATTAAGCTTTGTACCCAACGCATATACATCTTTATGAAGCTGTTCAAGTGAAGAATTAAATTTTCTTGAAATTGCGTCAACGTCTTTAAGAAGCTGTTCAATCTCATTCGCCTGATTTTTAACATCCTGTGAAGCGATTGCACCAATATCCTTTGCCTTTGCTTTTGCATTATCAATAAGGTCATCAGTATAACGACGAGCATCAATATAAGCCGCACCAATTTGTTTTTCTGCACGGCGAAGTTTTTCGCTCTTTTCGTCATATTCCGTAATTTTTTCGCTGAACTGTTGATTTTCTTTCAACGCAATCTCTAACTTAACTGCAAGTTCGCTTGCTTCTTTTTCTTTTTCGGCAAGTCGGTCATTTACTGCAGATAAATTATCAAGCTTAACCTCAAGCTCATCTATTTTACGCTTCAATTCAAGTGATTCTTCACGCTTTGCATCAAGCATAGATTTAATGTCAGCAGTTTCAGTTTGTAACTGTTCAACATAAGCTAAAACATCGGATTTTTTAAATCCTCCGAATAATGTAGTTTTCATAATTGTGAATTCTTTACTCATAATAATTCCTCTTAGTAGAATGATAGTTTATTTTAACAGATTTTTAATAATAAAACAACAGTTATTCAAAAATTTATCGATAAACGCAAAAAATAATAGACATTTTACAGATTTAGTTGTAAAATGAAAAAAAGGGAGGATTTTTTATGAAAAAGAATACTAAAAAAGCATTAAAAACTGCCGGCATTGTTGGTGCAACCGCTGCCGCAACATATTTTTTACTCGGTAACTTCTTTTATTATGTAACACTTACCAAAAGCGGAATGAAAAATCCATTTGTAGCAAAAATAGCAAGCGGTACTAAAGAGAAGGACGAAGAAAGACTTCGCCTTGACGCAATCAAAGAAGAGGGTAAAAACTGGTTTGACAATGCAAATAAAGAAAAAATTATAATAAAATCAACCAATACAGGCAAAAATCTTCACGCTGATTTTCTCTTTCCCGAAAAAGAAAGTAATATATTTGTAATCATAATACACGGCTATACTTCTTCACCACGCGGAATGGGAATTTACGCACAAAAATATCACAAATTAGGCTATAATATACTTATGCCAAGTCTTAACGGACACGCAGACAGCGAGGCAAATTCCGTAACTATGGGTTGGAAAGACAGACTCGATATTGTTGATTGGGTGAATTTTATAGCAGAGAATTATCCACAAAGCAAAATAATTCTCCATGGTGAATCAATGGGTTCAGCAACAACAATGATGACTACCGGTGAAGAATTGCCCGAAAATGTAAAAGTGGCTGTTGCAGACTGCGGTTACACATCTGTTTGGGATATTTTCAGTAATAAAATTAAAAACAACTTTAAAATGCACGAATTCCCCACTCTTTACAGTGCAAATGTTGTTAATAAACTTTATTCTGGCTTTGATTTTAAAGAGGCATCAGCGATTGAGCAGTTAAAAAAATCAAAAACACCAACAATTTTCATACACGGCGATAAAGATACGTTTGTACCTTATGAAATGCTCGACAGAGTTTATGAAGCTTGTGCAAGTGAAAAAGAAAAAATTACAATCCCAGACTCACCTCACGCAAGAAATGCTTGTGTTAACCCTGAGCTTTATTGGAATTCAGTTATTGAATTTATAAACAAGTACATATAAAAGCTAACCCCCAGCCAAACGGTTGGGGGTAATTTTTATAATTTGTCGATTTCGCCACTCTTGAATTTGAAAATTCTTAATGCATCTGCAAGCTCAACCTTGCCGTTTTTGTCGGTATCTGCTGCTTTAAGCGATGTATCCGAAAGTTTTATTTCACCTGATTTATATTTGAACACCATAAGAGCATCTGCAATGGTTACTGCACCGTCGGCATCAATATCACCTAATGTATAATTTGTACTGCTTGATACAGTTATTTTACATGTTGCGGTGAAAGTACCAACTTTTGCGGTGATTGTCGCCGTACCGACACCGATTGCAGTTATTTTACCGTTTATAACAGTTGCAACTGATTTGTCGGAAGTTGACCACGTTACAGATTTGTTATCTGTTGTATTTGACGGTTTATAAGTAACTGTAAGTTCTTTAGTGTCACCTGTGAACATTGAAAGCGATGTATTGCTCAAAGAAATTCCTGTAAGAGCTACAATATTATCTGCATTTCGAATAATATTCACAACATAAGTTCTCTTATTACCATTTTCTGCAGTTACCTGAATTTCAACCGCATTACTGCCTGCCTTTAAATCTACTTTGCCTGTACCACTTACTTTTGCCTTTGAATTAATTGATGTAGCAGTAATATTTACAGAAGAAACTGATGAAGGAACTTCTATTGAATATCCGCTTGTTTTACCCGAATCAAAACCAAAATTATAGTCGTCAATTTTTAATGTTTTAAGCCAGTTGTTCGGGCTGTAATTATTTGCCTCAGGTAATTGACAGGCCTTTGCGGGCATATTTCTGTAATAAGGAATTAAGAATGTAAAGCTGTTATCAAGAATTCCTAAATCAGCATAAGTATTCTTAATTGAAATTGATTCAGAATAAGGTGCAGATATATTTGCCATATACTGATGCCACCAAACCTGATTCACAACATTAAACTTTTGATAATACAATGTGTCTTGTTTATTGTTTATGTAGCCGTTACCAATCCACTTTGCACCGCCGACAATGGCTTTATACTGTGAATTCCACGGCAACATATATTTGGTTTTATTAGCATCGGATGACGTAGTTCCTGTTGCATATTTTAAACCATTTGCTATTGGGTCACCACTTGCAGTTGCACCTATATTATAAAAATTATAATATCCCGAATAATTTGTACCATCTTTTGCAATATACTTACCGCTTGTAGAACCGCTACCTTGTTTTCCCACTTCCTGAACAGTTCTTGAAGCAAGATGATAAGGGCTGACATTTGCTTTAATACCCGCGTCAATATATGCCTGTGCGTAAGAAATATCTTTATTATCGGTGTTCTTAATATTTACACCATCCATAAATGAACCTTTTAAAATCTTCTGCACACCGTCAAGTGTCTGTGTTTTACTGTCATAAGAAAGTGCTTCAAACATAAACACATTTTGTTCATTTAGGAAATTTCGAGGGTCCATATAGTAAGCAATAGTCTGTGCATTTGCCTGATACCAACCACTTTCATTATCGGGGTTAAGCCATTTGTCCTCACGCCAGTTATATGCACCTGACTGCGTTGAACGATAAGAATACGGCAAAGTATAGTAAATAACGCTTCGACCTAATGCACCTTGAATGTCAGTAGAAATCACATCATTCCAATCAAGCTTGGTATCGTAAAAAACGAAATTCCAATTCGGGTGCAAGCTTAAAAGATTCTCAATATATTCTTTATAGATTTCGGGTACACCCTCGGGCATTTCATAATCATCTGTGGTTGTTTTAATAACTACCCATTCTGCATTTACATATCCCTCGTATTTTTTCCCGTTATAAGTAAACTCAATGTGACACCATTCGGGTATTGAGGTATCACCATCACTTGAAACAGTTTCAATAACAATTACAGGATGTCGTGAACCAAGCACCACATTCAAACCGCTTGAATCTTTTAAAATATTTGTTGAAATTTTAGATGTTGGCGTAGTTCTAACTTTGGTGGGTATATCTAAATCAGTAATATAACCAGACTGTGTTGCCGCACTTACAGCAAAATAAGAAGTAAGAGAAAACAATATAGAGATACACAAAATTACAGAAATAATGCTTTTGAAAATTCTGTTCTGCATTGTTTTCACATCCTTCGTCAATATTTAAGTTTATTTTACCAAAAAACACTATAATCGTCAAGTTACATAATCTTTCCATATTGCTATATTTTTAATTATTTAGTAAATGTGATGCTGAAAAATATGACCACCCGAAAGCCAGTGAATTTCCTATTGTTTCAATCTGTCGCAAAATTACATCATCATTTTCAATCCATTCATTTTCTCCTTTTCCAGCATAAACATCTTTTTCGTTGCTTTTATAGACAGCAAGTCCTATTACAATCTTTGTATTTTCATTTTGTAATGTTAACCATTCGTCAAGCAAATTATTGAACGGCATTGTTGAATGTTCAAATCCAAAATATAGTTGAGGAATAAGAATATCGGCATATCCCCTATTTTCTGCCCAGAGTTTTATATCTGCATAAGAATCATTATAATTCTTTTCAATGTCAGCAGACGGGCTTATTGATACTAAAATATCATTATCATAACTTTTTACAAGTGAATAAATCGAAGAAACTAATGAATTTACAGCGTTTCTTCTAAAATCAGCAAGATTTAATTCACCGCCGTTTGCAATGTATTCTTTATATATTATTTCGTCGATTTTTTTGTCGGTTGTGGGATAAAAATAATCATCAATATGTATTCCGTCAATATCATAATTATTAAGTATTTCACGAATACCACTTAACACATAATTTTGAACATCGGGATATGCAGGGTTATAGTAAGTAGCATTATCAGTTATGATTATTCGTTCATCTTTATTATTTTTAGTGAGTATTTGCCCTGCAAAAGAGTTTATAGATATTTCTTCAATACTATTATCGTTTCTTATTCTGTAAGGATTTAACCACGCGTGAATTAAAATATTATGCTCTTTTGCGTACTTAATAAAATAATAAAGAATATCAAATTTTAAGTCACCCTTTTCATTTTTACAATATTCACTGACTTGATAATTTTCTGATTTATAAAAACAATCATCAAAGGCTCTTATATGTAAAAAAACATTATTCACTTTATATTTTTTCAATTCTGTGAGCACATTGTTAATATTGAGTTCCAGCTCCTCTGCACTGTTACTTTTTATACATAACTCCTCAATCTCTTTATATGTAATCCAAACACCAATAAATTTTGAATTTTCTTTAGTCTTGTCCTCTTGTGAGCAATTAAAATTGCAAGAAGAAAATATTAAAACTACTGCCAAAATCAATAAAAAAACTTTTTTCAAAAAATTTCCACCTTTTTTATAAAAAATACTTGACTTATTGAAAACCTATGCTATAATAATAACAGTAATCATTACTGTTAAGGAGGTGCAGGGAATGGCACTTGAAAGAAAGAGCAAACAAAGAGATGCAATTATCAGTGAATTAAAAGCACGATATGACCACCCTACTGCTATGGAGCTTTTCTTGTCTGTTCGAGAAAAAATACCGAACTTAAGCCTTGGTACTCTTTACAGAAATCTTTCTCAGCTTGAGCAATGCGGTCAAATTATTAAAATACCAGATGGTGCTCAAGACCGTTTTGACGGCAATCCTCTCCCCCATGCACACTTTAAATGTAATTGTTGCGGTAAAGTATATGATGTAATGTCAATTAAAAATCACAGTTTTGATTGCGAAAATGAAAATATTGGTCAAATATACGGTTACAGTTTAATGCTTTTCGGTAGATGCAAAGGCTGCGACGAATACCGTTTTAATAATTAAAATTAATTTTGGAGGAAATTCACTATGAAAAAATTTGTATGTTCAGTTTGCGGTTATGTTCACGAAGGAGATTCAGCACCCGAAAGATGCCCACAGTGTAAAGTGCCTGCTGACAAGTTCAACGAAATCAAAGAAGACGAAAGAACTTGGGCTGCAGAACACGTTGTAGGTGTTGCAAAAGGTGTTCGTGAAGACATTATTATGGACCTTCGTGCTAACTTTGAAGGCGAATGTTCTGAGGTTGGTATGTACCTTGCAATGGCAAGAGTTGCTCACCGTGAGGGCTATCCTGAAATCGGTCTTTACTGGGAAAAGGCTGCTTGGGAAGAAGCTGAGCACGCTGCAAAGTTTGCAGAGCTTCTCGGTGAAGTTGTAACAGACAGCACAAAGAAAAACCTTGAAATGAGAGTTGACGCTGAAAACGGTGCAACTGCAGGTAAATTCGACCTTGCGAAGCGTGCAAAGGAACTTGGTCTTGACGCTATTCACGATACAGTTCATGAAATGGCTCGTGACGAAGCAAGACACGGCAAAGCATTTGAAGGTCTTCTTGCAAGATATTTCAAATAAGATAATACTTTAAAACATATATAAATATAGAAAGGCACGATTTTGGTGACAAGTCGTGTCTTTTTTCGTTGCTTTTAAATATACAAAAACAACCCCCACATAATGTGGAGGTTGCCTCTGGTTAATTACGGATAATCGTATGTAACATGAGTTTCGCTACCAGCCTTGCAAGTTACTTTAATTCTGTAATCTGCAAAAATGTTGATAAGTCTTGTTTCTTCAAGCAAAAGAACCGTTCCTGTACCTGACTTTGTCCATGTTTCAATGGTTTCATAACCGCTTGATTTTTCTTTCTGCAATTCAATTTTAATGTAAAGTGAAGTTGAATATTTTGCAGAAACAGATACTGATGATGTTGAATTAATTCCACTAATAGTAAATACAGTAGTGACTGCACTTATCGTAGTAAAGCGTGGCATTATTACATTTTCTTCATCGGTAGTTTCAGCAAAAGAACTGATTGCAAAAATTGAAAAAAGCATAGTTAATACAAGAATTATACTTATACTTTTCTTCATAATATTTAACATATTTTCACCCCTTAAATAACTATAATCGTAATTATGGGTGGATATGTTAATCAATATTTTCAGCAATTTTTATGAATTCCTCTTTAGTAAATGTACCATCAATTCTATAAATATAATCATTTTTAGTCCAAATCAAATTGTCTACATCAAGGTTACCACTACAATATGTATAAGTAAATCCATCAATTATTATTTCTTCAATAACAAATCCTTCAGTATCAAAATCAACTTTTGATGATGAAGAGTTTTTATAAATTGTAAAGAAATTACCATCATTTGATACATATCTATTGATTATCTGTTTAGTTGAGTTTAAGGTTTCATTGAGTATAAATCCATCAGGTATATAGCCTACATTTATTTCGCCGTTTACAGAGTTTTTATTATCTTCAGTAAGTTGGAATGCGGTATATTTTTCAAATTTATCAAGAATAAATTCGCGTGATGACGGGACAACAAATGCAGTCAGTAATAAAGCACACAACACGGCTGCAACCATCATTACTCTTACGGTTTTTGTCGTAAAACGATGATAATAACCACCACGCATTTTATCAAAAAGCTTATTTCTCCATTTTATATGCTTTTTTGAATATTCGGGTTCAGGAAGAACTTCAGGAAAGGTTTCATACCAATCTTCCATTACTAACTCACAAGCTTGTGCTAATTTAGTCATTTTTCTCAGCTTCCTCTTTATATTTTTTAATAAACTGCATTCCAAGCATACATTTCTGTCGTACATAAGTATGTGACAAACCTAATTTCTCTGCTATCTGTTCGCCACTCAATTCATAAATATACTTAAGACAAAATACATATCGATAAGATTCGGGCATAGCTGCAATAGCACTCTTTAGAAACATTAAATCACAAACCTCGTGCTCACAGCTTGATGTTGAAAGACTAAAGAATTCGCTTAAATCTGCATCTGCCACGTTGTCCATATGTTTTTTCTCTCTGCGATAAACGTCAATTGTGACACATTTTGACACCAATTTAACATAGTTCTTAAAATGTTTATCGTTAAAATCTTGCTTTATGTTATGAAAATCCTGTGCAAATTTCATCATTATTTCCTGTGCACAGTCTTCTGCTGTTTCGTGATTTTTAAAATATTCCATTGCCACATAATAAGCGGTACTGTAAAATTTGTTATAAAATTCTTCAAACCTCGGTGTATCAGCAGGATTTTGAAGCATTGACAAGCATATTGATAACATAAATATACTCCCCTCTCTATTGGCAAATTATACCTTAAAAACTAAAATAAATCAAGTTTTGACAATAAAAAACAAAAAAACCGCACTTCTCGTAACTGAAAAGTACGGTTTAAATTTTATAACATCTTATTTTTCAATAAGTGATACACCAGTCATTTCTTCAGGAATATCAAGGCCCATAATGTCAAGCATTGTTGGTGATAAGTCACAAAGCTTACCGCCCTCCTGCTTAAGAAGACATTCTTTACCAACAACTACAAGAGGAACCGGATTGGTTGTATGAGCTGTGAATGGAGAACCATCATCCTCATACATCTTGTCAGCATTACCGTGGTCAGCAGTAATAAGAATTACGCCGTCCATCATCATAGTTGCATCAACAAGCTTACCAACACATTCGTCAACCGCTTCAACAGCCTTAACAGCAGCATCAAAGATACCTGTATGACCAACCATATCGCAGTTTGCATAGTTGAGAATTACAACATCATATTTACCGCTTAAAATCTGTTCACAAGCAGCATCGCATACTTCGTAAGCACTCATTTCAGGTTTTAAGTCAAATGTTGAAATCTTTGGAGAGTCAATAAGAACTCTGTCTTCACCCGGATAAACCTTTTCTTCGCCACCGTTATAGAAGAATGTAACGTGAGCATACTTCTGTGTTTCAGCAATACGAAGCTGTGTTTTACCAAGTTTTGAAAGGTACTCACCCATTGTATTTGTAAGAGTCTGAGGCTTATATGCAACATTAACATTTGGCATTTCAGCATCATACTGTGTCATACAAACATAATAAAGTGGGAAGAATTCTTTTCTCTCAAATCCTGTGAAATCAGGGTCAACAAATGTTCTTGTGATTTCTCTTGCACGGTCAGGACGGAAATTAAAGAAAATTACAGAGTCATTAGCAGAAATTGCATCTGCACCATTAACAACTGTTGGCATAACGAATTCGTCTGTAAGATATTTACCGTCTTCGTCAATTGTTTCGTATGACTTCTTAACTGCGTCAAGAGCTGAATCAGTTGCAATACCCTCACGATTAACCATTGCATTGTAAGCCATTCCAACTCTATCCCACATATTGTCACGGTCCATAGCATAGAATCTACCCATAACAGTAGCAATCTTACCTACACCGATTTCAGCAAGTTTGTCTTCGAGTTCTTTAATAAAGTCAACACCAGAGCTTGGTGGAACATCACGGCCGTCAAGCAATGCGTGAACATATACTTTGTCAAGACCATTTTTCTTTGCAAGTTCAACAAGAGCATAAAGATGTGTATTGTGGCTATGAACACCACCATCAGAAAGAAGACCGATGAGATGAAGTGCAGAATTGTTCTTTTTGCAATTCTCAATAGCACCCATAAATACATCATTCTCGAAGAAATCACCGTCCATAATTGACTTTGTGATTCTTGTAAGTTCTTGATATACAACTCTACCGGCACCGATATTTGTGTGACCAACCTCAGAGTTACCCATCTGGCCATCGGGAAGACCAACGTCCATACCTGATGCACCAATGTAAGTCATTGGATTATTCTTAAAAATTTCGTCAAGTCTTGGTGTATTTGCCGCAGTTATTGCGTTACCGTAATCGCTTGGATTATAACCAAAACCGTCCATAATACATAAAACTACAGGTTTTTTCATTTAATTCACCTTTTAATTATTTAGATGCAGCAGCAACAATCTTTGAGAAATCAACTGCTTTAAGAGATGCACCGCCGATAAGACCGCCGTCAACGTTAACTTTAGCAACAAGTTCGTCTGCATTTGCAGCGTTCATTGAACCGCCGTACTGAACTGTAACTGTTTCAGCAACATCAGCACCGTAAACTTCAGCAATTGCTTCACGAACATAACCGTTACCCTCATCTGCCTGGTCTGCAGTTGCAGTAACGCCTGTACCGATAGCCCAAACGGGTTCATAAGCAATGATTACATTTTTAAGCTGTTCTTTTGTTACATTTGTAAGTGCCATCTTTGTCTGGAACTTAAGAAGAGTTTCTGTATAGCCAAGCTCTCTCTGCTCAAGTGTTTCACCAACACAGATAATTGCTTTAAGGCCTGCGTTAAGTGCTGCAAGTGAACGAAGGTTCACTGTTTGGTCTGTTTCACCGAAATACTGTCTTCTTTCGCTGTGACCGATAACTACATATTCAACACCGGCTGCAACAAGCATTTCTGCTGAAATTTCACCTGTGTAAGCACCTGAAGCCTTGAAGTGAACATTTTCTGCACCAATTTTGATATTTGAGCCTTTTGCAGCCTCAACTGCTGCAGGAATGTCGATAAATGGTACGCAAAGTACAACATCACAATCAGCATCTGCTACAAGTGGTTTCATTTCTTCAATAAGTGCTTTTGCCTGTGCAGGTGTATTATTCATTTTCCAGTTACCTGCGATAACTGCTCTGCGAAGTTCTTTTTTCATTTTAAACTTACTCCTTATCATAAATTGTGGGAGAACCGCAAAGTTCTCCCAAATATAATTATAAAATTATTTCTCGTTAAGTGCTGCAATACCGGGAAGTTCTTTACCTTCAAGGTATTCAAGAGAAGCACCGCCACCTGTTGAAATATGTGACATCTTGTCAGCAAAGCCGAGCTTTTGAATAGCAGCAGCAGAGTCACCGCCACCGATGATTGAGATTGCATCGCTTTCAGCAATAGCTGTTGCTACTGCAATTGTACCTGAAGCAAAGTTTGCCCATTCAGAAACACCCATAGGTCCGTTCCAAATAACTGTGCCTGCGTCCTTAACTGCATCAGCAAAGATTTCCTGTGTCTTTGGACCGATGTCAAGGCCCATCCAGCCTTCAGGAATTTTATCAGAGTCTACAACCATTGCTTCTGTATCCGGTGCATATTCCTTACCAACTTTGTTATCAACAGGAATAAGGAATTTAACGCCTTTTTCTTCAGCTTTCTTCATCATATCAGCAGCAAGCTCAACCTTATCTGCTTCAAGAAGTGATGTACCGATTTCATAACCTAAAGACTTCATAAATGTGTAAGCCATACCACCACCGATGATAAGTGTATCACACTTATCAATAAGGTTTGTGATAACGCCGATTTTATCAGAAACTTTAGCACCGCCAAGGATTGCTACAAGAGGTCTCTTTGGATTTTCAAGTGCACCGCCGATGAACTCAATTTCTTTCTGAATAAGATAACCGCAAGCTGCAGGAAGATAATCAGCAACGCCTGTTGTTGATGAGTGAGCTCTGTGAGCTGAACCGAAAGCGTCATTTACATAAAGTTCTGCAAGGTCAGCAAATTTACGGCTTAATTCAGGGTCATTCTTTGTTTCACCCTTTTCATAACGAACGTTTTCAAGAAGAAGAACTTCACCATCTTTAAGGTCAGCTGCGAGTGCCTGTGCACTTTCGCCTACAACATCCTTTGCCATTTTAACTTCCTGACCGAGGAGTTCTGAAAGTCTTGCAGCAACAGGAGCAAGTGAGAATTCAGGAACAACTTCACCCTTTGGACGACCGAGGTGTGAGCAAAGAATTACCTTTGCACCGTTGTCGATAAGATATTTGATTGTTGGTAATGAAGCAACAATTCTCTTGTCACTTGTAATTACACCGTTTTCCATTTTTACGTTGAAGTCGCAACGAACAAGAACTTTCTTGCCGGCTACCTGCAAATCTTCAACAGTTTTTTTGTTTAATGCACTGCTCATTGAAAAAACATCCTTTCAAAGATATTATTTAAAATTTTCCATTAGTTATTTTATACTAATGTGTTATTTTTTTCAAGTATAAAGATGATATTTGTTAAATTTTTATCATTTTATCTATTATACATAGCCAAAATTGAATTAGTTTTGTCTATAATCATATTTTTGAGTTCTTTAGGTCCGCGAACTCTCACCTTATTGCCAAACTGCATAATCCACGAAACAAGACCTTCAGTAACAGCTACATCAACCTTTGCAAGAAAATTTTCTTCATCAAAAGGTTTCATATAACATTTTTCACCAAAACGGTCAATAAATTCTTCAACTATACTATTATTGCAGATTAACTCAACCGGTTTGATGTCACCTGAAAACATTGAGAGATGCTTGTTACTGTAATCTGCAACATCAAAGTATGTCCGATATGGTGAAACTTCTGAAAAATGCCGTGCATAGCTTTCAAGAACATTGACATTTTTCAGACGGTCAATTCGTAAATGAATAAGGTTATCATATTTGCTGTGATTACCAACCAGATAGTAATGGTCATCTGCCCAGATAAGTGCATAAGGGTTGATTATCATTACCTTTTCTTCATACTGTGCACGCTTGCCGTCAACAACCTTTCGGCGACGATAGGTTACTTCAACTTGCTTTCGCTTAAGAATCGCTGAATTCAAAATATCAATGATTATAAACAGATTTTCGTTATTGCACTTATTACGATTATCAATATAAACCTGCTTTTCAATTCGTTTGTACTGATACTCACTTGCAAAGCCTGAAAACTTTTTTAGCAAAGCTTTCGTTTTCTTTGCAGAAATGAAATTTGCAGACTGAACCGCATCAATCAGCAATCGGAGTTCGGGTATTTCAAAGTGGTAAGAAGCCATAAAATATCCTCTCGGCGATTTAGACTTGATTATATCGTAACCATATTCAATTAAGCAATCAATACAGTCATATACTGTTTTACGCTCACATTCAATGCCGTAATCCTCTTGAAGATAATACATAATGTCATTTGCGGACATTGGGTGCTCTTCGTCGGATTTCTGTTTAAGAATGTCAACAATATATAACATTCTGAGTTTTTGTTTAGATGGATTTTTCATAATTATAATGTGAGTTTCTCATTCATTGCAATGAGTACATCTTCGTCAACCTTAATATTTTCACGGTCATAGGTCATAATGCCGTTTACTTCGTTTTCAACGTCACTTACCTGTGTGTAAACAGTTGCACTAAGTCCCCTCTTAACAAGCGGAATAATCTGCTTTTCGTGAAGATTCTTATATGCTTTAGTGAGTTTTTCTTTTGTGCCGTACATCATATAACCAAAGCTCTTTGATTCATCCCATGTATGACCGCGGTCAATATGACTGTATCCGCCGTATTCTGAAAGAACAAATACACGCTCATCAAGTTTTGGCATTGTAACAGGCACTGTGTAACGGTGCATACTCTTGAAATCGCCTGCACCCTGGTCATGCCAACCGCTTGCGTGGTCAACAACACGTGATGGGTCAAATTCTTTGATGTTGTTAGAAATTCTTACAGAGTCAAATTGTCCCCAACCCTCATTGAATGGTACCCAGCAAGAAATTGATGTGTGATTATAAAGCTGATTGAGCATTTCGTTGAGTTCGCGTTCAAAATCATCACGCCAAGCCTTTTCACTACGCTTGAAAGCCTTGTATTTATCATCTTTTACGTGAATACCGAAGAATGGAGTTACACCGGCAAGGAATGTGCCGATATATTCGCCACCGCTTACCATATCCTGCCATACAAGCATACCTAGGCGGTCACAATGATAATACCAACGGTCAAGCTCAACCTTGATATGTTTACGAAGCATATTAAAGCCAAGGCGTTTCATTGTTGCAATGTCATAAATCATCGCATCATCAGTTGCGGGAGTCATACCGCCGTCTGACCAATAACCTTGGTCAAGAAGACCTTTTTGGAAATAGGGTTCATTGTTGAGCATAAATCTTGGTAAACCTTTATCGTCTTTACCAACAGAGAATTTACGCATACCAACGTAACTCTTTACTGTGTCAACAACTTGTCCGTCTTTGATAAGTTCAACTTTAAGGTCATAAAGGAATGGATTTTCAGGTGACCAGAGTTTTACATCATCAAACTTAATAACATCATCCATTGAGATTAAGTTTTCCGATACTACTGCTTCACCGTCAAATACAGTAACCTTAACCTGACAATTATCGTCATTTGCAAATGTTTTGAATGCAAGTATTTTATTATCAATATCGGGTGTCATTTTAAGCTTAAGAATATGGCACGGGTTTACCGCTTCAAGCCACACACTCTGCCAAATACCCGATGTTGCAACATACCAGAAGCCGTGAGTGTCGAGCACCTGCTTACCGCGTTGCTGATAACCCTTTTCAGTAGGGTCAGTAACAGCCACAACAAGTTCATTTTCGCCATCTTTAAGTAATGATGTAATATCAATACCGAAAGTTGTATAGCCGCCTGTATGACCGCCTGCGAGCTTACCGTTAACATAAACCTTGCAATCCCAGTCAACTGCTGCAAAATTGATTACAATATTTTTACCCTGCATATTTTCAGGTAATGTAAATGTCTTTTTATACCATAATTTTTGTTCGGGAAGAAGTGGCTTCTGGACACCTGAAAGCATACATTCAATAGCGAATGGAACTACGATTTCACCGTCAAAATTCTCTGCCCATTCACAACCACCATCTGTGATTGCATAGTCATAAACACCGTTCATTGACATCCAGTCAGCACGTTCCATCTGTGGACGAGGATATTCAGGTAACGGATTGTTTCTGTCAACCAAATCTGTCCAACGAGTTTTCATAAATCCCATATTTTTTTACCTCCAATAAACATAAGCCCAATAAGGCATAATAATCAAATATATTTTATAACATATTTAAGCGTTTGTCTATTGAATTTTGAAAAATTCTTTGTTATAATACAAAAGATATTTGCGGGTATGGTGGAATTGGCAGACACGCAAGATTTAGGATCTTGTGCCGAGAGGTGTACAGGTTCGACCCCTGCTACCCGCACCAAACCAGAAAAATCCGAACCAAATTTTCCAAATAGGGAAAGGGTTCGGATTTTTTGTTTATATCTAATTTTTACATAGTAAAAAGCTCCGTTTTTGCGGAGCTTTTCTTAATATTGTTTGTCTTTTTGTTATTTTTTTATTTAGATTTAATGAGATAATTCGCACTCGAAATAAGAACCTTTAGATGTTATAAATCTCAGATTATACACTGGAAATTGAGGTTCCTCAATTTGTATTAAATAATTACCATCTTCATATTTGTAATATTTAATATCATTACCAAAAATATCTAAATTGTTTTCTCCTAAATAATCTCTTAATTCATCTTGAGGGATTTCAGCTTCTGTTCCATATTTTTCAATAAGCAGCATATTTACATTTTGCGGAACTATAGTATTTATTTCATATGTAACAACCATAGATTCCCCGGTATCAAGAATAATCGGCATAGAAACAGGCTGATTGTTTGAATCTTTAATTGCATTCACCATATTGCCATAGTAATATGTTAACTCACCGGAACTATACGAAATATCATAATCAACTAACGATATTCTTTGTTTAGAGTTATTAGACAATGTAATGGTATAATTAATTCCACTAATAATCCCTTGTCCCTTCATATGTCCCCCTGAATCATATGATAGTATATCATTGTAACCAAAATCAGAACGAAATATACTTATTAATTCTGACGAGTCTTTTTCATCTTTATAAACAGTATATCCAAATGAAGCAAGTGATATTATAAATGCGAATATAGATAACGCGATTGATACTATTTCAATTTTATCCTTAGTTTTTTCTTTCATAAAAACCTCTCTATTTGTCGGAATTATGTATAGCTTTCTGAGTTTAGGGATAGGACAATTAACATCTTGAAAAACATTTAATTGTTTTTATAAAAAATACTTTCCCATAAGCATCAGTTGATCGTCTCGCTCACAATATAACTCTTGTAAATGATCCGCAAGCGGTAATAACTCATCATAAATATACAGTAAAGATTTTTTCGCTGAAACTTTATCATCTGAATTAGAAAGTTTATCTCTATAATTATTCAAATTGTCTCTATCTGCTGGATCATACCCCTTTTGAGGCAAAACATCATAAAGTTGGAGCGGTAGTTTGTTCCTCACTGTTTCAAGCTCATTTAACAAAATAAGCACATCAGTACTATCAGCAAAAAAATCTCTTTTTTCAAAAAGAAAAATTTTATATTTGTGGCAACTAATAATAGTAGTAATGTTATTCAAAACATCTATAACATCTTTTAGTTGCTGATGTTCCCTCTGGATTTTTGTTAACTTGTTATTTCTTAAATTTGAAAGAAAATACAATACGAGTCCGGTAAAACAGCCACAGCTTACTGAAACTAAAGCTCCTGATAACCAGCTATTACATTCATAAATAAAACAGGATATTGCCAATATGATTAAAGATAGCAATAAGATTAAAACTGTGCACCAAAAATTTGATAATTTAAAAAATCTTGTTCGGAGTTCTTTTTTACGATATCGAATAAATGGTTTGATAGTGTTATCTTTTTTCATAATAATCTTTCCTTTGCTTTAATTATAAAGATATATCCCTTTTTGTAGATTATTTCTTTCTTGTCATAACCTGAGAGCCTTTTGTTTGCTGAGTTCTATTTGTAAAATAACTTCCTTCAATTTGATCTCTACTATGCACACATAAAATGGAAGTTCCATAGTGCATATCATCTCCTGCATTTTTTGGATGAGTTAAATAGGTGTAATAAAGAAACCATTTACCATTGATAGTACTCCGACTAAGAGAAGCTGTAACAGATTCACAAACACCATCACGTAATGTTTCAACGACATTGATAGATGATCGCGTTTGTTTAATTTCTATTTGCGACTCAAACTCTATTCCACCCTGATAATTAGATTTGTTTTTTACATTATACTTTCCATAAATTTTAGGGGTTTTGTCAAGGGGATTGTATTTCCAAAGAAATTTATCATATAAAAAATAAACGAAAGTTGATATGGAAATCGCATATGAAATGGAATTAAACAATTCTACATCCACCAAACACAAAATAATGAATACTATAATTGCAATGCAACTGAAAATTTTGATATTACTTTTCATTAATATTTTCCTCCTGCAGATTAAACGATAGTTTTTTTGAGAGATGATATTATGTATTAAACTTATTAAACAACTCTTCCCACATAGCGACAGCATCATTGATATCAGATTTTTTCTTGTTTTTCAACATTAACTTTGCTGATTTTGCAAGTTCAACCTTCCAACCCTGATTGAATTCAACATTGTATTTATCTCTGAATACTTCTATTTGAGGGATAACAGGTTTGGTTTTATCATACTCATTATCAAAATCATCATCCTCCACGGAATTAAACAAACGAGTAATACCCTTTGATAAAAGTTCAATAGGAATGATATCTTCGACTTCGCTGTTTTCCATTTTGGTTATATCTTTTATCTCAATAATTTTATCTTTTTGCTCTTTGTACAATCCCGACTGCAGTCTTTTTACCGCATCTGCCCCACTTTTATCCGAATCAACAATAACATAAGGTAATTGCTCTGTTTTTCCACATAAAATGCTAACAACACCAGGGACCCCTTTAACTCCACCTGATGGAACAAACACTATTTCTTGTTTTGGTGCAATAAGTTTTTCCCTGATAAGAAAAGCCTTTATAGCATTCAAATAATGCTGGTCAGATGGACCTTCAACAACTACACTTTGACATCCTTGTAAAAGAATATCAGAAACGCTTAACCCCATAGCTGCATGAACAGCATATATAGATTTCTCATTTAACGCATCTGCACCTTGTCTTAAATCACTTGAAGAAACTGTATATCCGTTTTTATCCATATAAACAACACGACAACGGTCAATATTTGTAGTATCAACTATGAAGGGCGAATGTGTTGTGTTAATAATCTGATTGTTTTCAGATAAACTATTGAAAAAGTTTGCAAGGTCTTTCTGTGCAAGTGGGTGAAGAGTTAATCCTGCTTCATCTAATAATAGAATTGAATTCTTGTGACTTGATTTACTTTCCACCAAGAATATCAGGTAAAAACTTATAAACCATTGCAAGCCCGTACTTCTCAACTCTAAGCCAACTTCATCCGTACGCACACTGTCAGAAACCCATATTCTAAAATAATCACCATCAGCCTCGAATCTGAATTTGTATTCCCCTTGCTTCCACCACTCTTTGAAGGATTTGGTTAATTCTCCTGATGCAGACTGGAGCAATATGCTTCGTTGCTCTTTATCTTTTTCTGCCTTCTCAATTTCCGTAGCTGTTGGTATAGCTGCTTTATTTGAAGTTCTTTCTATTGCAACGACTTTCGGATCTTTACCTAAATTAAGGATTTCCTGAGGATTCAATTTAACGAAATCAAAAAGCACTCTCAATGTTCGCACTTGGTCTTCGTTAACATCAATACCAGTAACAGTTTGTCCGTTTAACCATTTGATCACATTAGGTAAATAGATTTTTGTGGAAAGGTTACCGTAATTCGAATAATATACAAAGGTTGGAAGTTCAGCACGTATTGCTTCCTCAAGTGTTTTTATATATTTGCTTTCATCATAATCTTCAGCGTTTTTGACATCTTCAATAGGCTCGGGCATTCCGTCAGGGAAATCAAAAGAGTAATGACCATCATAATATCTGGAAACTATAACCCTTGTTTCAGAAGAGCAAGTTGAACCTGTTTTTGCAGATATTTTTTCAGCGCTATCTGAGCCTAAAACAAATTCAGCTGAAATAAATCTAACT
>JAZQMC010000007.1:0-126917 GCA_045543095.1 Candidatus Fimenecus sp.
GTATAGATGTCTTGCATACCGATAGGGTGCTTCCAGTTAACTGTTTTCTGCGGAAGAAAGCCTACGAACATCGATGCAATAGATGGAAGGAATACACCAAAAAGGTCAGCGAACTTTGATGTTGCAATAAGGTTGTCACGTTCGTTATTGTTTGGAGTGATATTATAAAGCATAATATTCCAAGCACCGAAGTATGACATACCAAGGTTATAAACAAAAATAGCAACAATAGTCCATATAACTTTTTGCCACTCGTGAACAAGGAACGCGGGAGTGGTAAAGAGCATTATCATTGCAATTGCCCAGAATGGTGTAGGAATTACAAGCCAAGGACGAAGTCTGCCCCAACGAGTACGAGTTCTGTCAATAATAAGACCTGAAATTGAGTCATCAACTGCGTCGTAGATGGTCTCAATAAACATAATAATACCGTATGTACTACCCGACATTCCAAGGAAGCTAATTGCAAAGAACTGACGGAATGCGTTAACATACTGGCTTAAGTTTTTCTGTCCGAAAGAGGTGAGAAGATAGCCTGCAATTTCTTTTGGGCGAAGGTATCTTCTGTCTTGAGCTGATATTTCTTGTTCAGTACCAACTTCAATTTCTTCGGCAACAGTGGTAGTAGTTGTGTTTTCCACTTTTCAATCACGCCTTTTTGTAAAATCAGTATATAGCATAAATATACATTATTTAGTATATCACAATAAAAAATAATAATCAACCAAAAACGTAAAATTTTGGTTGATTATAATCAGATTTATTTGAATTTTTGAGAATAGGCAACTGCCAATGCGTCGCAACGCTCGTTTTCGGGGTGCCCCGCGTGACCTTTTACCCACTCGAACTCATATTCATGCTGTGCTAACAAATCAAGAAGTCTTTCCCATAAATCAGGGTTTAGTGCGGGCTTTTTGTCGGCTTTTCGCCAATTGTTTTTACGCCAACCCTCTGCCCAGCCTTGTGTAATGCCGTTTACAACATAGGAGGAGTCAGAATAAATCTTCACTCTGCATTTTCTTTTAAGTGCTTCAAGTCCGTTTATTACCGCTAAAAGCTCCATTCTGTTGTTAGTAGTCTGTGCTTCGCCACCCGAAAGTTCTTTTTCTTGTCCGTTACAGCGAAGAATTGTGCCCCAACCACCGGGACCGGGATTCCCCGAACAAGCACCGTCAGTAAAAATTTCAACAAAAGTTAAGTTTTTCATAAAAACCTCGTATAAAAAGTATAAAAATTAACTAAACTAATTTTATCACGCTTATTAAAAATTCTCAATACAAATCGTTACTTTTTTTATTATTACATATAATTTTAGCGGTGTTCGTTTTCCTTGACATTTACAATAAAAAATAGTATTATATAATGACCAATATATTGAGTTATTATGGGCATTTGTGCATATAATTACATAAATTGTATTTTTACCGACCGCGGCCTTTGGTCGGCTACATATATTTTAGTTTGTTTTTATAAAGGAGGAAATATGGCTAAACAGAAAAATGAAAAAAATGTGCAGAATAATGAGATTAAATCAAATAAAAAGCCAAAACAGACAAATAAACTTACACAGAATAAGATAAAAAAGAATACTGCGGGCAAAAAGCAGGCAGTAAAAAATGCAAATAAACCTAAAACACAAAACAAGAAAAGCAAAGCACCAAAAAAGCCTGAAATCGGTGTTAAAATCGCATTTTTAGGCGGTCTTAACGAGGTCGGCAAGAATATGACACTCTATGAGTGTGGCGGCGATATGATTTTGGTGGACTGCGGTCTTGCATTCCCCGAACCCGATATGCTCGGTGTTGACTTGGTTATTCCCGATTTCACTTATGTTGAAGAAAATGCCGATAAAATCAAGGGCATTTTCATAACTCACGGTCACGAGGACCATATAGGCGGACTCGCATATCTTCTTAAGCGAGTTAATATTCCCGTTTACGGCACAAGGCTTACAATCGGTCTTATTGAGAATAAACTCAGTGAGCATAAAATTCTCGATATTGCAAAGCTCAATGTAATCAAACCTAAAGATAAAATAAAGCTTGGTTGCTTTGAGGTTGAGGCAATTCACGTCAACCACTCAATTCCTGACGCACTTGCACTTGCAATCAGCACTCCTGCAGGTCTTATTCTGCAAACAGGTGACTTTAAAATTGATACAACACCAATCGACGGTGATGTGATTGATTTGGCACGCATTGCAAAACTGGGCGAAAAGGGTGTATTATGCTTACTTTCTGACTCTACAAATGCACAGCGACCGGGATTTACCGCAAGTGAAAAAACAGTTGGCGAGTCTTTTGAAAGATTGTTCCAGAAAGCAGACGGTAAACGACTTATCGTTGCAACTTTCGCTTCAAATATCCACCGTGTTCAGCAAATTATTGATGTTGCGAAGTCAGTTGGACGTAAAGTAGCACTTTCGGGCAGAAGCCTTGAAAATGTTGTTGAAACCGCATCCAAACTTGGCTATCTCAATGTACCTGAAGGCATTTTGGTAAGTATTGATATGGTGTCACGTTATCCCGACGATAAACTTGTAATTATCACGACGGGCAGTCAGGGTGAGCCTATGTCAGCACTTTACAGAATGGCATTTTCAGAGCATCGTCGAGTTGAAATCGGTAGCGGTGACTATGTAATTATTTCTGCAACACCAATTCCGGGTAACGAAAAAACTGTCGGTAAAGTTGTTGATGAGCTTTTAAAACGCGGTGCAGAAGTAGTTTATGAAAAAATGTATGATGTTCATGTGTCAGGCCATGCCTGTCAGGAAGAACTTAAACTTATAATGAGTCTTGCAAAGCCCAAATTCTTTATTCCGGTTCACGGCGAGCAGAAACATTTAAGAAAACACGCACAGCTTGCCGAGAGTATGGGAATTGCATCGGGCAATATTTTCATTGCAGATAACGGTAGACAAGTGGAACTTACAAAGCGTAAAATGACTGCTCTTGAAAATGTTCCCGCAGGTAAAGTGTTTGTTGACGGCTACGGCGTCGGCGATGTGGGTAATGCGGTTATCCGTGAGCGTAAGCGACTTGCAGAAGACGGTCTTATAATCATTAGTGCGGTAATAGAAAAAGAAACAGGACTTTTGATTTCGGGCCCCGATATTGTGTCCCGCGGATTTGTTTATGTTCGTGATTCCGAACAACTTATTGCCGAGGCAAAGCTTGTGGCACAGATTGCCATTGATGAATGTGTTTATGAGGGCCGAATTGATTGGGGTACAATCAGAAACAGAATAAGAGATGATATTTCGCATCTTCTCTATGAAAGAACAAAACGAAGCCCAATGGTGCTTCCAATTGTAACAGCTGTTTAATTTTTTACAGGTGATTTTATGAAAAAACACGGTAATCCCAAAAAAGAGAATATAATCAAAGCACTTTTTAAGGTGTATCCAATTACTTTTCTTTTCATTGTTATAAGTGTTTTGCTTATTTGTGCCTTGATTTATTATAATTACTACATCGCAATAGCAGGTGTGGTAGCTATTGCCGTGCTCTGCATTGCAGGGCTTATAATTAAGGATATGGATTACCGCAGACTTCAGGGTATTGTTTCTGCAGTTGATAAAAAATTCTCGGCAGAGGGAAAAGGCGAACTTTCAAAATTCCCTATGCCCGTGGTGCTTTTTGATAATACAGACAAAATTTTATGGTATAACAATGCTTTTAAACGCATCTTTTTAATCGGAAACAAAGCTGAAGGTGTTGATGTAAAGCAGTTTACATCGGGTCAGGGAATTGACATTATCCGTGAAAATGTGTCTGTCGAGTGTGAATACGGCGATAAAAAATATACCGCATTTTCGGACTCTACCGAATACAGAAAAGAAACAGTATATTCACTTTACTTTGTTGAAGATACAGAACTTAAAAACTTCAGAACTGCTTATAACGATTCTCGCCCCGTGGTTATGATAATAAGCCTTGACGGTGTTGAAGATTCTCTTCGTGATTTTCGTGAAAGTCAGCAGGCAGGAATTCTTGGCGGAGTTGAAACTATAGTAGAAAATTATTTTGCCGAGCATAATTGTATTTCAAGAAAACTCGGTAATAACCGATTTATTGTTCTGTGTGAAAAACAGAATCTGAAAGCTATGAAAGAAGAGAAATTCTCGCTTCTCGCTTCAGTCCGTTCATATACATATAACGGAAAAGCCGTGGGAATAACTCTTTCAATCGGTGTGGGTACAGGCGAAAAATTAACCGAATGTGAAACTGCGTCACGCAATGCTCTTGATATGGCAATGGGCAGGGGCGGTGACCAGGTTGCAATTAAGACCGATAAAAATGAATTTGAATTTTTTGGCGGAGTTGCAAAGGGTGTTGAAAAACGTACCAAGGTAAGAACAAGAATGGTAGCATCCGCAATCGGTGAAATTATAAAAGCAAGCAGTAATGTGCTTGTAATGGGTCACCGCTATGCAGATTTAGATGCTCTGGGTTCAGCGGTGGGCATTGCTGCGATAAGTGAAGCATTGGGTAAAGATGCTAAAATTGTAATGTCTTCAAAAACAACACTCGCAATGCCACTGGCAAAGCATTTAATTGCAGACGGAATGGACAATCTTTTGGTTGAACCCGAGGATTGTGACGAATATATCAATAAGCGTACACTTTTAGTTGTTGTTGACACTCATCGTAAAAGTTTTTTGGAATATCCCGAGCTTTTTGATTTGGTAAATACAGTTGCAGTAATCGACCATCACAGAAAAACAGTTGACCATATAAATAAGGCGGTTATTTTTTATCACGAGCCTAATTCTTCGTCAGCATCAGAAATGGTTACAGAATTGATTCAATATATCAATGTTGATGTCAATGTTTCACCTGTATGTGCCGAAGCGTTGATGTCGGGTATTACTCTTGATACCAAGAATTTTGTTATGAAAACAGGTGTGCGTACTTTTGAAGCGGCGGCTTATCTTCGTTCTCTCGGTGCAGATACAGTCAAGGTTAAGCAACTGTTCTCTAATAGTATGAAAACCCAGAAAGATAAGAGCGAAGTTATGAAAAATGCCGCTATGTATGAAAATTGTGCGGTTGGCGTTGTGGATTTTGAAAGTGACGATGTTAGAATTGTGGCAAGTCAGGCGGCGGACGAGCTTCTCAATATTGATGATGTTATTGCATCATTTGTAGCATTTAAAACAGGTGACACAATCAATATTTCAGCTCGTTCTTATGGTGAACTCAATGTTCAGCTTGTTATGGAAGAATTGGGCGGTGGCGGTCATCAGACAATGGCGGCGGCACAACTTCAGGGCGAAACATTTGATAATGCACTTACTCGTCTTAAAAAGGCGATAAATACAGTAAAAGACAATCAGTAGAAATGAGGTATATATAATGGATGTAATTTTGAAAGCAGATGTAAAGGGTTTGGGTAAAAAAGGTCAGAAAGTAAAGGCTTCTGACGGATATGCAAGAAACTTCCTTTTCCCTAAAGGACTTGCAGTTGAGGCAAATGCACAGAGCCTTACTGAACTTCGCAACCGTGAGCAGTCAAATCAGCATAAGATTGATATGGAAGTTGCGGCAGCTAATTCATCAAAAGAAAAACTGCAGGGTAAAACTGTTAAAATGACAGCAAAAGCAGGCAATAACGGCAAACTCTTCGGTTCAGTAACTTCAAAAGAAGTTGCAAGCGAAATTGAAAAGCAGTTTGCAGTTAAGGTTGACAAAAGAAAAATCACAATGGATGACATTAAAAACTTCGGCTCATACAAAATCGAAGTTAAACTCTATACAAATATCGTAGCAGAAATGACCGTAATGGTTGGAGAATAATATTTGTAACACCGATTTATCGTCGGTTACTATGAATGTGAAAAATGGAGAAAGATAAAATGGAAACTAATTTTTTCTCGGCTGATTTAAATCTTCCGTATAGTCTTGATGCCGAGCAGGCAGTGTTGGGTGCAATTCTTAAAGACCCATCTTGTTTGCCAACGGTAACAGATATGCTAAGAATTGAACATATTTATTTACCGCAGCACAAGTCTATATACACCGCAATAATAAATATTGATACAATGGGTGGCAGAATTGACCCACTTGTTGTTCTTGAAGAACTAAAAAAAGAGGGCGTTTATGACGACATCGGCGGTAAAACATATCTTATGAAAATTGCCGATGCAGTGCCCTCAACACAGAATGTTGAATCATACATAAAGATTATTGTTGAAAAATATTATCTTCGCACACTTATGCTCACTGCCCGCGAAATTCTTGATAAAACAAGTGGCGGAACAGAATCTCCTGATTCCTTGCTTGATATGGCAGAACAGAAAATTTATGATATTCGTCGTGGCAAAAACACTTCAGGTCCTGCAAAGGTAAGCGATGTTGTTGTTTCAGATGTTTTTGAAAGACTCAACAAGCTTGCAAGTGCCGACCCTAAAGAAAAAGAGCAGTATATGGGTATCCCAACAGGATTTTCATATCTTGATAAAGTACTTGGCGGCGGTTTTCATCGTTCCGACCTTATAATCATCGGTGCTCGTCCCGCTATGGGTAAAACAAGCTTTGCTCTTAATGTGGCAAGAAATATTGCAATGAAGGGTAAAAAAGTTCTTTTCTTCTCTCTTGAAATGTCAAAAGAACAGTTGGCTCAACGTATTATTTCAACTGAAGCCCGAATTGTAAGTAACAAGCTCAGAACAGGTGACATCAACGATGCCGACTGGGAAAAGCTGGGTCTTGCTTTGCAGAATCTTGTGAATTGTGAGCTTTATTTTGATGATACCGCAAGCATCAATGTTCCCGAAATGAAAGCACGTGCACTTCGTACAAAAGATGTTGATTGCATTGTTATTGACTATCTTCAGCTTATGTCAGGTACAAAGCGAAGTGATAACCGTGTTAATGAAGTTTCAGAGATTACACGAAGCCTTAAAATGATGGCAAAGGATTTAAATGTTCCCGTTGTAACCTGTTCACAGTTGTCCCGTGGTGTCGCAAAAAATAATAACGACCACCGCCCGCAGATGACAGATTTGCGTGAATCAGGCTCTATCGAGCAGGATGCTGATATTGTTCTTATGCTTCACCGTGAAGATTATTATAAAACAGGCGAAGATAAGGAAGAGAGCGATACCGCAAATATTGCCGAGGTTATTGTTGGTAAAAACAGACACGGCTCAACCGAAACCGTAAAGGTTGCTTGGAATCCCGAATTTACAATGTTCTCAACTCTTGAAAGGATTAAGGATGACATCTAAAGTAATTAAAACAGTATTACAACACCTTATGATTTCATCGGGTGACACTGTCGGGGTTGGTATTTCCGGCGGTGCGGATTCTGTTGCACTTTTGCATATCCTTGCAACTTGTGGGGACGAGTTAGGTATTGAAAAACTCAAAGCGGTTCATATTCATCACGGCATCCGCGGTGAAGAAGCTGACCGTGACCTTATTTTTTCAAAGAATTTCTGCAAAAAACTGGGCATTGAGTTTATTTCATTTAATGTGAATGTGCCCGCTGAATGTGAAAAAACAGGCGAGAGTACTGAGGAGTGTGCAAGAAGACTTCGTTATGAGTGCTTTGAAAAGGTGGATTGCAACAAATTTGCAACTGCACATAATCTCAATGATAATGCCGAAACGGTAATCTTTAATTTAACTCGTGGTTCATCACTTTCTGGACTTTGCGGAATACCTTATGTTAGAGGAAAATATATTCGTCCCTTGCTTGATTGCACAAGGGCAGAAATCGAAGAATATTTGAATGATAATAAACTCGATTTTGTGACCGACAGTACAAATTTAAGTGAAGAATATACAAGAAATAAAATTCGTCATAATATTCTGCCATTGCTTTTTGAGATTAATCCGTCTTTTGACAAAGCTTTTTTAAAATGCATTGATTCCGTGAGAAATACAGATGATTATATTGTTGCCTGTGCAAAAGATTTGCTTTCAAAGGCAAAATGTAAAAACTATTATGATTACACCGTTTTTGAAAATTCTCATATTTCTGTAAAAAATCAAATTGTTTCTTTAATTTTAAAAGAGCAGAAGGTAGAGAATATAAGCCGTGAACACATTAAGGCGGTAATCCACATACTCGAAAATGGCGGGAAAGTAAGCCTTGGCGGTGATATAACTGCTTATTGTGAACGAAAAAAACTGTATTTTAATGAGCCTTCTAAAACACAAGATTTTGAAATTCCTTTAGAAATTAAAAATCAAAAAATTACTACTCCCGCAGGCTCATATTCAATTAACATTAAAGACAAAAAAGATTTACAAAAACTTAATATAAAAAATATAGACAAATTTATAGATTGTGATAAAATATCAAGTGATGTTTTTGTGAGGAATCGTCGTGACGGCGATTCCTATAAGCCCGCAAACAGAGGTACAAAAACTCTTAAAAAGCTTTTTAATGAGGCTAAAACACTCGTTTGCGACCGTTCAAAAATGTTAATACTTACAGATAATGAGGGTATTATCTGGACAGAATTCTTCGGCGTAAGTGAATATTACAAAGCCGACGAGGATACTGAAAAATTTGTGGAAATAATTAATTTGGGGGATAAATAAAATGCTCAACGATATTGAGAAGGTTCTTCTTTCTGAAGAAGATTTAAAAAATATTGTAGAACGCCTTGGTGCAAAGATTACCGAGGATTATAAGGACAAAAACCTTGTGCTTGTAAGCGTGCTTAAAGGCTCCGTTGTTTTTATGGCTGACCTTATGCGTGCAATCAAATTGCCTTGTCAGATTGACTTTATGTCAGTTTCAAGTTATGGCTCCGGCACAAAAACCTCTGGTGTGGTTAAAATAATCAAGGACCTTGATAACGAAATCGTTTGCGGTAACGATTTGCTTATTGTAGAGGATATTCTTGACAGCGGTGTTACTCTTGAATATCTTATGAAGGTGCTTTCTGCAAGAAATCCCAACAGTATCAAAATCTGCACATTGCTTGATAAACCTGAAAGACGTAAAGCAAATGTTAAAGCAGATTATTCGGGTGCACAGATTCCCGATGCCTTTGTTGTGGGATATGGTCTTGATTATGACGAAAAATACAGAAATTTACCGTTTGTGGGTGCGTTAAAACCCGTCGTTTACGAAAAATAATTCGTAATCAACAACTTAAATCACAGGAGTGAAAAAATTAAATTGAAAAAAATTAACTGGAAAACCCTGATTCCATATATTCTTATTCCTCTTCTTTTTGTAGGGTTTGTTTTTATGTATCAGGAAGAAGCAAAACAACCTGACCTTATCTATTCTGAACTTGTTCAGTATTTCCACGATGATAAAATTGCCGAGGCAGAGGTTGTAATCTCAAGCGGAAAATTAAAATATAAGTTCTGGGATGATGATAAAACTTATACTTATGATTTGCCAAGTGTTGAACTTTTTGTTAACGATGTTCACGACGACATTCTTGAGTATAACGATGCAAATCCCGAAAAACCAATAAAGTATAATCCCGAAGCGGGTAAATCGGGTGCTTGGATTTCAAGTATGTTGCCTTTGATTCTCTCAATGGCGGGCATTATTCTTATTTCTGTGTTTATGTTCAGAAAAATGAATACAACCATTTCAAGTGAGAATAATCGTGCAATGAATTTCGGTAAAGCCCGTGTTAAGCGTGCAGATGACGAAACTAAAAAGGTTACATTCCAAGATGTTGCAGGTGCCGACGAAGAAAAAGAAGAGCTTACAGAGCTTGTTGATTTCCTTAAAAATCCTGATGAATTCTCAAAACTCGGTGCTCGAATTCCAAAGGGTGTGCTTCTTGTTGGCCCTCCCGGTACAGGTAAAACACTTCTTGCCCGTGCAGTAGCAGGCGAGGCAAATGCACCATTCTTCTCAATTTCAGGTTCAGACTTTGTTGAGATGTATGTGGGTGTCGGTGCTTCCCGTGTAAGAGATTTGTTTAAAGAAGCAAAGAAAAGTCAGCCCTCAATAATATTTATTGACGAAATTGATGCAGTTGGTCGTCACAGAGGTGCCGGTATGGGTGGCGGACACGATGAACGTGAACAAACCCTTAACCAATTACTCGTTGAGATGGACGGTTTCGGTGTGAATGACGGCGTAATCGTTATTGCTGCAACTAACCGCCCGGATATTCTTGACCCCGCACTTCTTCGTCCCCGTCGTTTTGACCGTCAGGTAACAGTTGGTTATCCCGATGTTAAGGGTAGAGAAGAAATCTTACAGGTTCACGCAAAGAATAAGCCTTTAGCCCCCGATGTTGACTTGCATCAGATTGCTGCAACAACTGTCGGCTTTACAGGTGCAGACCTTGAAAATCTTCTTAACGAAGCAGCACTCCTTGCTGCAAAGCGTAAGCTTATGGCAATCACAATGGAAGAAATTGAAGAAGCAACAATGAAGGTTGTAATCGGTAGCGAAAAGAAATCACGCAAGATTACCGAAAAAGATAAAAAAATCACAGCCTATCACGAGGCAGGTCACGCTGTTTCTTCATACTATCTTGAAAATAAAGACCCTGTTACACATATCTCAATCGTTCCTCGCGGAATGGCGGGCGGATTTACCCTCTATACTCCTGAAAAAGACGAAATGCATATGATGAAATCTCGTATGCTTGATGATATTGTGTCACTTTTAGGTGGCCGTGTTGCAGAAAAACTTATTTTCAATGATATTTCAACAGGTGCGTCAAATGATATTCAGCGTGCTTCTGAAATTGCCCGTAAGATGATTACGAAATACGGTATGAGTGAAAAGTTAGGCCCAATCGCTTTCGGTTCTGATAATGATGAGGTCTTCCTCGGCAAGAATTATAACCACACAAGAAACTATTCTGAAAATATTGCGGCTATGATTGACGAAGAGGTTAAAAAGATTATCAGCGAGGCTTATGAAAGAACAGAAAAAATTCTTTCAGAGCATATTGACCAGCTTCATCTTCTTGCTGAAACTCTTGTAAAACTTGAAAAAGTTAACGAAGAGCAGTTTGTTTCTCTTATGGAAAAAGGCGAGTTACCCGAAGAAAAAGAAGCAGTAACTGCTGAATTTTCTGAAGAAACTGAAACAGTTGAAACAGAAGTGACAGAGGAAACTATTGAAAGTCCAGCAGAAACTACTGAAAATAGCGACAATGCATAAATATAAAAAGCAGCAGATTAGAATTTCTGTTGCTTTTTTTGTTGAATTTTGATTGATTTTTTTTATTAAATAGTATAAAATATTATTTAATTATTTTTACGCATTAAAGCGTTGCAACAAATAGCAAATACTTGGAGTGAGAAAAATGAAACTCAACGGTTCAGAAATTTTAACCGAAGTTTTGATAGAACAGGGGGTTGACACCGTTTTCGGTTATCCGGGCGGTGCGGTCCTTAATATCTATGATGCTTTGTATAAATATAGTGATAAAATAAAGCATGTGCTTTCTGCACACGAGCAGGGTGCTTCACACGCGGCTGACGGCTATGCAAGGGCAACGGGCAAAACAGGTGTGTGTATTGCTACAAGCGGACCTGGTGCTACTAATCTTGTAACAGGTATCGCAACTGCTTATATGGATAGCGTGCCAATGGTTGTAATTACAGGTAACGTTGGTTCAGGACTTATCGGACGTGACGCATTCCAAGAGGTTTATATTACAGGTATTACAATGCCCATTACAAAGCATAATTTTATGGTGCAGAATGTTGATGAATTGGCAGACACAATCCGTGATGCATTCCGCATTGCAAATACGGGCAGAAAAGGTCCTGTTCTTATTGATATTACAAAGGATGTTACTGCTGCAGTAACTGAATTTGAGAATAAACCAAAGGTTGAAATCAAAGACGATACAGTAATAAATACAGAAGAGCTTAAACAGGTTGCAGATATTATCAATAAGGCAAAGAAACCCGTTGTAATGTTTGGTGGCGGTGTGGTTTCATCAAATGCATCAGAATTAGCATTACAGCTTGTAGAAAAAGCCAATATTCCATCTTGCCACACTCTTATGGCAGCAGGCGTAATTGGTTATAATAATCCGCTTAACTTGGGACTTTTAGGTATGCACGGTGCTTATACAACTAATAAAGCGGTTGACGATGCAGATGTGCTTGTTGCAATCGGCACTCGTTTCTCTGACCGTGTTGCTCTTGATACAAACGATTTCGCAAAAAAAGCCACAATCATTCAAATTGATATTGACCTTAGTGAAATCAATAAGAATGTTGCCGTTGACCATTATGTAATCGGTGATGTTAAAACAATTCTAGAAAATCTTTTGCCACTTATTAAAAATGGCGACAGAACAGAATGGCTTAAAAAACTTGAAGATTACAAAGCAGTTGATTATAAACCGCAGGATGATGACTCACAGATTTTGCCCCATCAGTTAATCGGTGCAATCTGCGATATGGCAGGGGAAGATACTGTTGTTGTAACTGATGTTGGACAGCATCAGATGTGGGCGGCACAGTATGTTCATCATATCAACCCAAGAGGATTTTTAACAAGCGGTGGCTTGGGTACAATGGGCTACGGCTACGGTGCGGCAATCGGTGCAAAAACTGCTCTCGGTGACAGTAAAAAAGTTGTACACATTACAGGTGACGGTTCATTCCATATGAATCTCAATGAAGCTTGTACAGCGGTAAGCTATGAACTTCCTGTAATTACTGTTATTATGAATAATAAAGTTTTAGGTATGGTTCGTCAGTGGCAACGTTGCTTCTACGGTAAACGTTTCTCACAAACCGACCCACATCGTAAAACAGACTTTGTAAAGCTTGCAGAGGGCTTTGGTGCAAAGGGCTACTATGCCGAAACAATAGCACAGTTTAAAGATGCTTTTGCTGAAGCACTCAAAACAAACGGTCCTGTTTGGATTGAATGTGCTATTGATAAGGACGAAAGAGTTCTTCCAATGATTCCTGCAGGAAAAACAGTTAACGACATTATGATGGGCGACTGTGAAACTTGCCCAATGCAATGTGAAAACAAAAATAAATAGAATCAAAATATTATATGGTACGGCGGTGCCTCTCGGCTCACCTTGAAGGGTAGCAGTCAACGAAGTTGATTTAGGGGTTTCCCGCCGTTTTGTTTTTTGAATTTGTCGGGTTGATTATGAATGAGCTTCCCTAATTATGTACCTATTTTATATATTGAAAATTGAATAGTAATTTGCTACAATAATATTAAATAAAACCTCAAAGGAAAAATTTGTTATGAAAACTTACAATCTTAACGGACAATGGAATATGACAAGAGTCAAGACAGGGGATAATTATAATGTGAATATTCCCTCTGACAACTACACTCAGTTGCTTGAATTAGGTGCTATTCCCGACCCATATTATAAGGATAATGAAAAGTTGGTTGAATGGGTAGGACGTGAAGACTGGACTTACGAAAGAACATTCACACTCACAGAAGATGACCTTAATAACCGTAAGATTTTGCTTGTATGTAAAGCCCTTGATACTCTTTGTGATGTCTATGTGAACGATACTCTTGTTGGCAAGGGTGAAAATGCACATCTCAAATATGAATTCCCAATTAAAGATGCTGTAAAAGCAGGGGATAATACCCTCAAAATCACATTTTTTGCACCCACAACCTATGCGGAAAACAGACAGAAAGAAAAGCCGATTCCGAAGAATTGCAACGGTACTGACGGTGCCGCATATATGCGTAAGCCACATTGTCACTTTGGTTGGGACTGGGGTCCCCATCTTCCGCTTTCAGGCATTACAGACGATATCTGGGTAGAGTGCTTTGATAACAGACTTGAAGATGTAGAGATTAAGCAAATCCACGAAAACGGCAAGGTAACCGTTAAAATTAACCCCGTTGTGGACGGTGAGGGTGAAGTAAAAGCCAAAATCATCTACCCTGACGGCACAGAATTTACAATCGAAAATAATGAAATCATAATCGAAAATCCTGAACTTTGGTGGACAAGGGAATTAAATCCTGTTGAAAAACAACCGCTTTATACAGTAGTTGCAACTATTGGTGACACAGAAATCACAAAGAAAATCGGTCTTCGTACAATCCGTCTTGACCGCAGTAAGGATAAATACGGCAGTAATTTCTGCTTCTATCTTAACGGTGTGCCGATTTTCGGCAAGGGTGCTGACTGGATTTTGCCTGACTCCCTTATGGGCAGAGTAACAAACGAAACTTATGATTACTACATAGATTCAGCACTCAAAGCAAACTTCAATATGCTTCGTATCTGGGGCGGTGCTTACTATACACCTGACTACTTCCTTGAGCAATGCGATGAAAAAGGTCTTCTTATCTGGCAGGACTTTATGTTTGCTTGTCTTATGTACCCATTCTATGAAGAAGATTTCCTTCAGAATGTGTTAAGCGAAATCAAATACCAGATTATGCGAATGAAGTCCCATCCGTCACTTTGCCTTTGGTGTGGCAATAACGAGGTTGAAACAATGTTCGCATATATGCCCGAAACAATGAAAATTGTGCAGTGGTATAAAAAATTCTTCTATGAAATTCTTAATGATGTAGTGACTGAGCTTGACCCCGATACTCCGTATATCCCCACATCTCCAATCGGTGAGGGTTTCCGTAAAGGCGTAACAGGTGATGACCACGGCGACACTCATATGTGGACAGTCTGGCACGGACAAAAACCTCTTAATTATTACAGAACAAGACCTACTCGTTTTTGCAGTGAATTTGGTCTTGAATCATTACCATCAATGGATGCTGTTCGTCAGTTTGCAGAAGAAAGTGACTATTACATCACAAGTGACATCTTCAATTCTCATCAGAAATGCAAAAACGGTAACAGAAAAATGCTCTATTACCTCCTTGAAAAGTTCTATGAGCCTGAAAAGTTTGAAGATTTAATCTATATGACAAATCTTATTCAGAAAGAATGTATTCAGGACGCAACCGAGCATTGGCGTCGTCATCGTGAACGTTGTAACGGTTCACTTTTCTGGCAGTTTAACGATTGCTGGCAGGCTCCGTCCTGGTCAAGCGTGGATTACACAGGTAAGTGGAAGGCACTCCAATATGCCGCACGTCATTTCTTTGAGCCTGTTTGTGTTTCTGTTGAAGAAACAGATAAGGACTACAAGGTTTATATTCTCAACGACACTAGAGAAGACAAGAAATTGACAGTAAGCGTTAAATTTGCAACTTTTGACGGTAAAGTGCTTTATGAAAATACAAATACTTGCGACCTCGTAAAAAATGTTGTTGCAAATTCAAGAGTATTGTTTGAAAAAGGCAATATCGTCGGCAACAAAAAGGATATGTATATGTCCGTGAAACTCTGTGAAAACGGAAAAGTCATTTCAGAAAGAACAAAGATTTTCGTGCCCGACCGTGACTTGAAACTTGAAGCAAACACAATCGAAAAATCAGTTTCTTACGAAAACGGTGAAATCACGGTTATACTTAAATCTCCTGTATTTTGCCGTAGTGTAATGGTTGATATTGAGAATTTCCGTGAACCATTCTCCGATAACTATTTTGATTTGCTTCCTAACGAAGAAAAAGTCATTACAGTAAAAGCAGATAAAGAATACCCTGTAATAGTAAAATCACTTGCGGATATTCCCGTAAAGGGTTCAAAACTCAAAACAGCCCTTTTCAGAGCAAAGTTCTTTGCAGAACCCGAAAATCTTGCTAATTGGTTTTACTATACTATGAACTAAAATGAAAAAACAGGGATTTGGTATCCCTGTTTTTTACTTTAATCATCTTTCTCTTCAATATTATCCAATGCATATTTACAGCATTGCAGTACCAGTAAATTAAATGAAACATTGTTTTTTGAAGCAGTTTCATTAAGCTTTTCAAAAAGTGGTTCTGTGAACCTTACTGTGCGTGGAATATTCGCACTTTTCATTTCATTATCAATTTTAAACATTTACATCACCAAAAATATTTTATACTCATTTTAGGTTACATTTATATAACCATTTTTGGTTGCATAATGCAAAAATATGTGTTATAATACAATAAAATACAAAATCGGAGGGTGTTATTATGGTAGGAACAGGAATTAAAAAATACGCTAAAGAGAATAATTGGCAAATCAAAAACGGGGTGGCATTCGGTGTGTACCGCGGTTATATGATGTCAATGCAAGAGGGTGCGGGCTGGAAAAGTCTTTCGATTGCCGCAAGACTTGAAGGCGAAACTGCACTTAACTCTGCCTATGAGCTTTTAAATGATTCCGATATTATGAAAGATTACAGAATTAGTGGCAGCAATGTTTCACCGTCTGCCGTAAATATAACTTTTATTGATAATCCCGGCACAATGAAAAAGATTGTTGAGTTTATGGAATGCTTTTGCGACGGTCTTGATTCGTTCGGTGCAAAGGGTGTAAATTATTGTAGCTCTTGCGGTATTGAACTTAACGGTATGGGTGTTCCCTCTCTTATGAATGATACGGTTTATCTTCTCCACGAGGGTTGCTTGCATCGTGATGACGAGCAGTTGAGCATCGCAAAAGAAGAAATGAAAAAAGAGGGTAGTGTTGTCACAGGTACAATTGGTGCATTTCTCGGTGCGATTGTGGGTGCAATTCCATGGGCGGTAGCTTACTATTTTGGCTGGTTTGTAGGTTGGCTCGGTTTTCTTATCGGTTTGGCGGCAAAGAAAGGCTATGAACTCTTAAAGGGTAAAGAAAGTCGTATGAAAGGTGTAGCGGTAATTCTTGCAACAATTCTCGGCGTTTTTCTTGCAGAGAGTGCCGCACTTATAGTAAATATCGGTGTTGTTTGGGCAGAAGACGGCGGTGCATTTAATGTTCTTGATATATTTTATACATATTTCTATATGCTTATGTATGAGCCTGAAATACAAGGTCTTGTGATTAAAGATGTTCTTTTTGGACTTGTATTTGCCGGATTGGGTATATGGTCAACAATCCGTGAGATTTTTAAATCCACAGGCAAAAATGCAGACAGATTTATTCGTTTAGACAGATAATAAAAGTTAAACACCCACATTCTTAATTGAATGTGGGTGCAATTTTATATTTTTCCTATACAATAATCGTCATTAACACTAACTATTTTAATTTCAATGATTTTACCAATCTCAACTTCACTATGTATTTTCACAGGTGTGTAATTGGGCGTGTATCCGAAATATTCTCCGTCACGTTGCTTACCCTCAATGAGTACTGAAACAGTTTTGCCGATTTGAGCATTTAAGAATTCACTTCTTATTTCATCTGCAACTTTTGAAAGTTCGCTGACTCTCTGTGCCTTAACGCTCTTTTCGATTTGACCGTCCATTTTGTCTGCAACAGTTCCGCTTCGTCGGGAATAGGGGAATATATGTATTTTTTCAAATCCTACTTTCTCTGCAAATGCCTTGGTGATTTCAAAATCCTCGTCATTTTCGTGGGGAAATCCAACCATAATGTCAGTTGTGAGTGTGCAATCTTTGAATTCTTTTCTCAACTTTTCGCATAAAGCAAAATATTCGTCACTTGTGTAATGCCTGTTCATCTTTTTGAGAATTTTATCACAACCGCTTTGCAATGAAATGTGGAATTGAGGGCATAATTTTTCGCATTTTGCCATTCTTTCAATCAATTCATCGGTTATGTGGTCAGGCTCAAGAGAACCTAAACGAATTCTCTCTATTTTCTCGTTTTCTGCCACCGCAAAAATCGCATCAGCAAGGTTTAAATTACTTCCCTTACCATAAGCCGAAAGATTAATTCCTACAAGTACAATTTCGCGGTATCCGTTATCTGCAAGTGCTTTAACCTCGTTTTTTATATCTTCAATCGCTTTAAAACGTACTCTTCCACGAGCTTTTGGGATAATACAATAAGAACAAAATCTGTCGCAACCGTCTTCAATTTTAAGGGTTGCACGTGTTCTTTCTTCAAAATCACTAATTCCCGAAGAGAATAATGCTTCTCCACTTTGATGTTGTTCAAGATGCAAAACTCTGCAACATTCACCAAAATATTCGTTCAAAGAAGAAACCAATAATTTGTTGTTTTTATTGCCGAGAACAATATCCGCCTCTGTAAGCTTCTCCGCCATTTCGGGAAAAGATTGTGGCATACAACCCGTCAGCACAACCGTGCTTTCAGGGTGTTTCTTTTTATAATGACGAACACATTGTCTTGTTTTTCTGTCACTTTCGCTTGTAACGGTGCACGAGTTTATGACGAAAATATTCGCTGCATTTTCGTCGTCTGTGATTTCATATCCGTTTTTCTTTAACTGTTCACGCATTTCCTGGGTTTCATATTGATTTACCTTGCACCCGAGAGTGTGAAAAAACACTTTCATAGTATCACCAAAAAACATTATAGCATATAAATCATATTTTTCATATAACAATTTGTCCCAATCATATAATTTTTTTACGGAGGGATAACAATGAAAAAGATTATTTCAGTTTTACTGTGTGTTCTTATGGTGATGTCATTATCTGTCATAGCTTTTGCAGAGGAAGATAATGCAGTTACGGATAATTTGTCTGCTAAATCTGCAATACTTATGGAGGTTTCAAGCGGTCAGGTTTTGCTTTCAAAAAATCCTGATGAAAAGTTACCGCCTGCGTCAATAACAAAAATTATGACATTGTTGCTTGTTATGGAAGCTGTTGATAACGGTAAAATAACTCTTGAAGATATTGTCACTACAAGCCGTAATGCGTCATCAAAGGGTGGTTCACAAATTTGGCTTAAAGAGGGCGAGCAGATGACGGTGCACGAGCTTATAAAAGCTACCGCAGTTGCAAGTGCAAATGATGCAAGCACCGCCTTGGGCGAGCATATAGCAGGGGATGAAATGACTTTTGTAGCAATGATGAATAGCCGTGCTGCCGAGCTTGGTATGGTAAATACAAATTTTGAAAACTGCTCGGGGCTTGACGATACTGCCGAAAATCATTATTCCACAGCCCGCGATATTGCAATTATGAGTTGTGAACTTATGAAACACGAAAAAATCAAAGAATACACAACAATATGGATGGATAGTCTGCGTAACGGCGAAACAGAATTAGTTAACACTAACCGTCTTGTCCGTTTTTATGAGGGCACAACGGGGCTTAAAACCGGCACAACCTCAAAAGCAGGATACTGTATAAGTGCAACGGCACAGCGAAACGGTATGGAATTGGTAGCGGTAGTGCTTGGCAGTGATAATAGTAACGGGCGTTTTGAAGATGCAAAAACTCTGCTTTCATGGGGATTTTCAAATTATGAAATCTATACACCGCAAGTGGATTTGTCACTGATTACTGATGTCAATGTGCTTTATGGTGAGCAAAGCACAATTTCACCCATAGTAAGTGAAATGTCGCCGATTCTCATAAAAAAAGGCTCTCAAAATAAAATAAGTCAGCGAGTAGATATGTGCATTGATGTTGAAGCACCCGTAGAAAAAGGTCAGACATTGGGTAAGGTGTTTTTTGAGAGTGAGGGTAAAACTATTGCCACTTGCCCCTTGATTACCGAAAATCAAATGCAACGCCGAAGTGTATTTTTTGTCTTTTCTGTGTTGTGGTCAACTTTTGCAAAAAAATAATTATAAAATACCAAAAAATCTATTGAAAAAACTCTCGTTTTAGGGTAAAATAATAAAAAACCATAGGCAAAGCGAGGACAATACAAAATGGCGTTAAAACTTAACGATAAATATGTTAAGAATTTTATATCAGATGATGAATTGGGTGCTATGGCTCCTGCCGTTGCAGACGCTCATCAAAAAATCGTTGACAAAAGTGGCGAGGGTGCTGACTTTTTAGGTTGGGTTGACCTTCCCGTTAATTACGATAAAGAAGAATTTGAAAGAATTAAAAAAGCTGCAGCTAAAATTAAAAGCGATTCAAAAGCACTTGTTGTTATCGGTATCGGCGGTTCATATTTAGGTGCTCGTGCAGCAATTGAATTCTGCACATCTCAAAATTATAACCTTGTGTCAAAAGACACTCCAAATATCTATTTCAGCGGTAACTCAATCAGCGGTAATTCACTTTCAGAGCTGGTTGACCTTGTAAAAGATATTGATTTTTCAATCAATGTTATTTCAAAGTCGGGCACAACAACTGAACCAGCTATTGCTTTCCGTATTTTCCGTGAACTTCTCATTGAAAAGTATGGCGAGGAAGAAGCTGCAAAGAGAATTTACGTTACAACCGATAAAGCAAAGGGAACACTTAAAGAGTTTTCTGATAAAGCAGGCTACGAAACATTCGTAGTGCCCGATGATGTAGGTGGCAGATATTCAGTTCTTACTGCAGTTGGTCTTTTGCCAATCGCCGTTGCAGGAATTGATATTGATAAAATGATGCAGGGTGCAGCTGATGCAAGAGAAGCATACAGCGTTTGCGATATTCAAAAGAACGATTGCTATAAATATGCTGCAATCCGTAATATTCTTCTCGGTAAGGGTAAAGCAGTTGAACTTATGGTTGCTTATGAGCCCGATTTCACAATGATGAACGAATGGTTCAAACAGCTTTTCGGCGAGAGCGAGGGTAAAGACGGCAAGGGTATTTTCCCATCAAGCGTTGTTTGCTCAACAGACCTTCATTCAATGGGTCAGTATATTCAGGACGGTGTAAGGATGTTATTTGAAACATCCGTTATGTTCACAAAGCCAAAGCGTGAGGTTGTAATTAAAGAAGATGAGGTTAATGCAGACGGACTTAACTTCCTTGCAGGCAAAACAATGGACTTTGTTAACCGCAAGGCTTATCAAGGCACATTGCTCGCTCATGTTGACGGTGGCGTGCCAAATATCTGCATTGAAATCCCAGAAATGAGCGAATACGAATTCGGCTATCTCGTTTATTTCTTTGAAAAGGCTTGTGCAATTTCAGGCTATGTGCTTGGCGTAAATCCGTTCAATCAGCCGGGTGTTGAAAGCTATAAAAAGAATATGTTTGCACTTCTCGGCAAGCCCGGTTATGAGGCTCAGGCGGCTGAACTTTTAGCAAGATTAAATTAAGGAAATGACCGCCTCTGGCGGAGAATAAATATATAGGAGGAGATAATATGATTTCTCTTATTATCGGTAAAAAAGGAACAGGAAAAACAAAGGTGCTTGTAGACAAGGTTAATGATGCAGTTCATGTATCAAGCGGTAATGTTGTATGCGTTGAAAAAGAAACAAAGCTTACATACGATGTAAACTATCGTGCAAGACTTGTAGCAACTGATGTTTTCTCTATTTCAGGTTATGATGCTTTTTACGGATTCTTAAGCGGTATCTGTGCAGGTGACCATGATATCACTGACATCTTTGTTGATGCAACATTCAGAATTGCTGAAGACCGTAGCGGTGATGCTCTTGCAGCATTCCTTAAAAAAGTTGACGGACTTTCAAAGATTTCTGATACAAAGTTCACATTCACAATTTCAACAGACCTTGAGGACCTTCCTGAAGCAATGTTTGAATATTGTGAAAAACTCAACTAATTATTATTAACGGTAGGGCGGGGTCTTGACCCCGCCGCTTTTCTGTAAAATTGTATAAAAAATATTGCAGATTTTTGTTGACAAAAACGAAATAACCATATATAATATTTTAGCGTTGATTAGTGTTGAAAGGAATGCCCAAATGCAGATTCAACTTGAACAGATTTTTAATATTGAAGGCTCAAAAAAAGAATTCGACCATTCATTTGTGCCGACATTTGCTTTTGCTGATGATATTTCACTTGACACACCGGGTGTTGCGGTTAGTGGTAAAATCGAGAACAATACGGGTATTGTGTCGTTGTCAGCAACAGTAACTTTTTCTGCAACTGTGCTTTGTAGCCGTTGTACAGAAGAGTTTAAAAAGAACTTTAAGTTCAGCTTTGAACATTTACTTGCTAACAACTTGGTCAATGATGATAATGACGATTATATCGTTGTTGAAAATTCAGTGCTCGATTTAGATGCACTCATTAGTGAAGACATTGTTCTTTCACTTCCAAGCAGATTTTTATGCAGTGAAGATTGTAAAGGACTCTGTTCAAAATGCGGTAAAAATCTGAATGACGGTCCTTGCGACTGCAAAAAAGATGTTGACCCGCGAATGGCTGCTTTATTGCAGTTACTCGATGATTAGTTAATTAAAGTATTTTTCATAAGGAGGCGCCCCAAATGGCAGTACCTAAGAGAAGAGTTTCAAAAACAAGAAGAGATAAGAGACGTTCAAACGTATGGAAGATGACAGCTCCCGAGCTTGTAAAGTGCCCAAATTGCGGTCAGTACAAGAGACCTCACAGAGTTTGCGGTGAATGCGGTCAGTATAAGGGCAGACAGGTTGTTGCTCTTAAAGAAGAGGCTTAATTTCCTTGCGAATTATCTTCAGTTAAAGGAAGGCGGAAAGAACGATTTCTCTCCGCCTTTTAGTCTTGCTTAAAAACATTTAAGAAAGTGGGTGAGTACTTTGTCGGTAAAAATCAGTAATGTGAAAAATAATTCAATTTGTGCATTAAAAGGCGTTGCCTCGGGTGATGAACTTCTTAAAATCAACGGTAATGAGATTATGGATGTCCTTGACTATGATTTTTATATGGCAGAGCAAAATCTCACTCTTACTTTTAAATGTGCTGACGGAAAATACAGAGTAGTCAAAACAAAATCTGCAGATTGCGGATTAGAGTTTGAAACATACCTTATGGACAAGCAACAGCATTGCAAAAATAAGTGCATTTTCTGCTTTATTGACCAGTTGCCAAAAGGACTTCGCGAAAGCCTTTATTTTAAAGATGACGATAGCCGTTTATCGTTCCTTTTTGGTAATTACATCACACTTACAAATATTACAGAGCATGAAATCAAGCGTATAATCGATATGCACATAAGCCCTGTAAATATTTCTGTTCATACAATGAACCCCGAACTTCGCGTTCAGATGATGAAAAACAAAAATGCGGGTGAAAGCCTTAAAATTATTAAGAGATTAGCTGATGCGGGTATTAAAATGAACACTCAGCTTGTTCTTTGTCCCGGCATTAATGACGGCGACGAATTGCGATACAGCATCGAACAACTTTCCTCACTTTATCCGTCAGTTCAAAGTATCGCTGCTGTCCCCGTAGGGCTTACCAAATTCCGCGATGGTTTAGAAAAACTTGAACCTTATAATAAGCAGACTGCAGAAGAAACAATCGATATAATCGAAGAATATTCCAATAAATTCCGCAAAGAATTCGGCGTAGGACTTGTGTATCCCGCTGATGAATTCTTTATTAAGGCAGAAAGAGAATTGCCGTCTGCTGATTATTATGACGATTATCCACAACTTGATAACGGTGTTGGTTTGGTTCGTTCATTTTATGATGATTTTCTTGATGAATTAGAATATTGTAACGAAAACCCGACCAATAAAAAAGTCACATTGGCAACGGGAACTGATTTCTATCCGTATTTATTTGAACTCTGTGAAAAAGCAGAAGAAAAATACGGTATAGAAATTGAAGTCAAGAAAATAATCAACAACTTTTTCGGCGAAACTATAACAGTTTCGGGGCTTGTAACAGGACAAGACCTCGCAGAGCAACTTAAAAACTGTGATTTAGGTGAATATTTAATTTTACCAAGCTCAATGATTAGTGATTATACAAATCATACCGAAAATAAAAACAAATTCCTTGACGATATGACCGTCGAAGAATTGGAAAAAACATTAAATACGAAGATTATTCTGACCAACGGTGACGGCGGTCAGCTTTTAAAAGATATTTTGGGGGTGGAATAATGGCAAAACCCGTAGTGGCGATTGTAGGTCGCCCAAATGTTGGCAAAAGTACACTTTTTAATAAACTTATCGGGAAGCGTCTTTCAATCGTTGACGATACACCGGGTGTTACCCGCGACAGAATTTACGGCGATTGCGAGTGGCTTGGTCACGAAATGTTGCTTATTGATACCGGCGGTATTGAGCCTTATTCAGACGATATTATTTTGTCGCAGATGCGTCGTCAAGCACAACTTGCCATTGACAGTGCAGATGTAATCATCTTTGTTACTGATGTGCGAACAGGTGTTGTGGCAACTGACGAAGAAGTTGCCACAATGCTCATAAAGAGCAATAAGCCCATTATTCTCTGCGTTAATAAAGCAGACTCTTTAGGCGAGCCGCCCGCAGAGTTTTATGAGTTCTATAATTTAGGTCTTGGCGACCCGATTCAGGTTTCTGCGGCTCACGGACATGGCACAGGCGACTTGCTTGATAAGGTGCTCGAATACTTGCCCGAAGATGCAGGAACAGAGGACGAAAATGATACTGTTAAGGTTGCTGTTATCGGTAAACCCAATGCGGGTAAATCTTCACTCATCAATAAAATTTCGGGTGAAGAGCGTGTAATTGTTTCTGATATTGCAGGTACAACACGCGATGCAACTGACACCTATATCGACAATAAATACGGTTCATTTATGTTCATTGATACCGCAGGACTTCGTCGTAAAAGTAAGGTCGAAGACCAAATTGAAAAATACTCTGTAATCCGTGCACGAATGGCGGTTGAGCGTGCCGATGTGTGCGTTATTATGATTGACGCGGCAGAGGGCTTTACAGAGCAAGATTCCAAGGTTGCGGGTATTGCACACGAATTGGGCAAGGCTTGTATTATTGCAGTTAATAAATGGGATTTGGTTGAAAAAGACGGCAATACAATGGATAAATACCGTAAAAAACTTATGGTTGATTTCTCATTTATGAGTTATGCACCAATTATCTTTATCTCTGCCAAAACAGGTCAAAGAATTGACCGACTTTTTGAACTTATTAAGTTTGTTGATTCACAGAATGCTATGCGAATTTCAACAGGTAAACTTAACGATGTGCTTGCAAATGCTACCGCTCGTGTTCAGCCACCGTCAGATAAGGGTAAACGCTTGAAGATTTATTATATGACACAGGCTTCAACAAGACCACCAACATTCGTTTGCTTTGTGAATAATAAAGATTTATTCCATTATAGTTATCAGAGATATATCGATAACCAAATTCGTGAAGTTTTCGGACTTGAAGGTACACCAACCCGTTTCGTTGTCCGCGAACGTGATAAAAATAATAAAAAATAATATGATGTAGTGGCGGGGCTTGACCCCGCCGTTGTCATTTATTAACAAACTGAAAATTATATGTAAAAAGGGACTATTTTAGTCCCTTTTTTCTTGCCATTTATAATGTAATGTGTTATAATTAATCGATTATACAATGAGGTAGTATGCTATGATAATTTTAGGCATCGACCCCGGCTATGCAATAGTGGGTTGGGGAGTAATTGACTATACTGCAAATCGTTTTCAGGTAATCGCTTACGGTGCGGTTACGACCGAGGCAAAAACACCCTTTAATGAGCGACTTGAAACGGTTTACGACGGTATTTGCGATATTATTTATAAATATAAGCCTGAAGCATTGGCTATTGAAAAGTTGTTTTACAACACCAATGCAAAAACGGTTATTGACGTAGCACAGGCAAGGGGAGTGATTAACCTTGCGGCACAGAAGAATAACCTTGATATTTTTGAATATACTCCTTTGCAGGTGAAACAGAGTGTTGTAGGTTATGGTCGTGCCGAAAAAAAGCAGGTGCAGGAAATGACAAGAGTTATTCTGAATCTTGAAAAAATCCCAAAGCCCGACGATACTGCCGATGCTCTTGCTATGGCAATCTGCCACGCACACGCAAGTGGCTCACTTATGGGTAGATTAAGAAATTTAAAATAAGGAAATTTTACTATGATTTATTCAGTAACAGGAAATGTAGTTGACTTTGATGCTAATACCGTCTGCGTTGATGTAAACGGTGTTGCTTTCCGTTGTATGACTACTTTTACAACTTCACAAAAATGTGCTTCAATGGGAATGAAAGTCACTTTATACACATATCTCAATGTCCGTGAGGATGCTATGGAGCTTTTCGGATTTTACGATAAGACCGAAATGGACTGCTTTAAAATGCTTATAACAGTTAACGGTGTCGGTCCTAAAATGGGACTTGCAATTCTTTCAGAACTCACACCTGACAAGGTTGCATTGAGTATTGCGGCAGGTGACCATAAAGCACTTACAAAGGCAAATGGTGTTGGTCCTAAACTTGCACAGAGAATTTGTATGGAACTTAAAGACAAAGTTGGAAAGACTTTCGCAGGTGCAGATACTTCTGTTGACTTAACTGCAGTCAGCTCAACTCTTACAAACTCTAATACTGCCGAAGCAGTTGCTGCCCTTGAAATGCTTGGTTACTCACAGAGTGATGCAAGCGTGGCAGTAAGCAAAATCGACCCATCACTTTCAGTCGAAGAAATTATCAAACAAGCATTAAAAATGCTCTCGTTAGGTTAAGGGGGACTAATCAATGGATTTTGATAACGAAAACAGAATAATGACTCCCGGTTTTACAGAAACTGACCACGATATTGAAATTTCTTTACGTCCAAAGGCTTTGACAGAATATATCGGTCAGGAAAAAGTAAAAGAAAACTTAAAAATATATATTGAGGCTGCAAAAAACAGAGGGGATACTCTTGACCATGTGCTTTTATATGGACCTCCCGGTTTGGGCAAAACCACACTTGCAGGCATTATAGCAAATGAAATGGGTGTGCAGATTCGTGTAACATCAGGTCCCGCAATCGAAAAACCCGGCGATTTAGCGGCACTTCTTACAAACTTAAATGACGGTGACGTGCTTTTCATTGACGAAATTCATCGTCTTTCCCGTGCGGTTGAAGAAGTGCTTTATCCCGCAATGGAAGATAATGCCCTTGATATTATCATCGGTAAAGGCCCATCAGCTCGTAGTATCCGTCTTGACTTACCAAGATTTACTCTTGTTGGTGCAACAACCCGAGCAGGTCAGTTAACAGCACCACTCCGTGATAGATTCGGTGTTATTTTAAGACTTGAACTCTACACACCTGAAGAATTGGCACAGATTGTAAAACGTAGTGCAGGAATTCTTGATATTTATGCAGATGACGGCGGTGCTCTTGAAATTGCATCCCGTTCACGCGGTACACCTCGTATTGCAAACAGACTTTTAAAAAGAGCAAGGGATTTTGCACAGGTTATGAGTAACGGTGTAATTACCGAAGATAACGCAAAAATTGCCCTTGGCAGAATGGAAATTGACAATATCGGTCTTGATAACATTGACAGACTTATGCTTACAACTATGATTCGCAATTTCAACGGTGGCCCTGTGGGACTTGAAACTCTCGCCGCCACAATCGGCGAAGAAGCAGTTACAATTGAAGATGTTTATGAGCCGTATTTAATGCAAATCGGTTTCTTGGCAAAAACTCCTCGTGGTAGAGTTGCAACACCTTTGGCTTATAAACATTTAGGTATAGAATTTTCAAACACAAACAATAAGGCAAATTCCCAAACATCACTTTTTTAAGGAGTATTTATTATGGGTAGACTTTTTGGAACAGACGGTGCTCGTGGCGTTGCAAATACAGAACTTACTTGTGAATTAAGTATGCAAATTGGTCGAGCAGCAGCGATGGTGCTCAGTAAGAATTTAAACGGTAAAAGACCAAAAGTGCTTATCGGTATGGATACCCGCGCATCTTCAGAAATGCTTGAAAGTGCAATTACAGCAGGTCTTTGCTCCGTTGGTGCAGATGTTTTACAACTTGGTGTTGTGCCAACTCCTGCAGTAGCATTTTTAGTTCGTGAATACGGTTGCGATGCGGGTGTTATGATTTCCGCATCACATAATCCTTGTGAATATAACGGAATTAAGATTTTCCAATCAACAGGCTATAAACTCCCTGATGCACTTGAAAATGAAATCGAAGAAATCATTCTTGATAATGTAACAGAAATTCCAACTCCAATCGGTGGTGAGGTTGGTCGAGTTGAGAGAAAATCAGATGCAATTAATGACTATATTGAGCATCTTCTCACAGCAACAAATATGAGCTTCAAGGGTTATAAAATTGCTCTTGACTGTGCAAACGGTTCATCAAGTGTTTCAGCAGAAGAAGTTTTCACTCGTCTTGGTGCAGAGGTTGTTGTAATTAGTGCAGAGCCTGACGGTGTGAATATCAATAAAAACTGTGGCTCAACACATCTTGAAAATTTGCAAAAGGTTGTTGTAGAAAATGGTTGCGATTTAGGCTTTGCTTTTGACGGTGATGCTGACAGAATGTTGGCGGTTGACCATACAGGTGCAGTAGTTGACGGTGACAAGTGCATCGCAGTTTGTGCAAAGCATATGAAAGAATTGGGCAAACTCAAAAAGGATACTGCAGTTGTTACTGTTATGAGTAATATGGGCTTCTTCAAATTCTGTGAAGAGAATGGTATTAAATGTGAAAAGACAAAGGTCGGTGACCGTTATGTCCTTGAAAATATGACTGCTAACGGTTACAGCATCGGCGGTGAACAGTCGGGTCACATTATATTCTTGCAGTATGCAACAACAGGTGACGGACAGCTTTCAGCAATTCAGTTGCTTGCTGTTATTAAAGATACAGGCAAAACACTTAAGGAGCTTGCCGACGAAATGGAAGTTTATCCGCAGGTGCTTATAAATGTGCGTGTTTCTAACTTTGGTAAGGCACAGTTCGCAAAGGATAAAGAGGTACAGAATGCAATCAAGCAAGTTGAAGAAGAACTCGGTAATGAAGGTAGAATTCTTGTTCGCCTTTCAGGTACAGAACCACTTGTTCGTGTAATGCTTGAGGGCAAGGATTACGATAAAATTAAGGAATTGGGCGAAAGTGTCGCTCAGGTTGTAAGAGAAAGGTTAGTATAAAAAATGCGAGTTGCCGATAATTGGAAAGATTATGAACTTATTGACTGTTCCTGCGGTGAACGACTTGAACGTTGGGGGAACATTACCTTAATCCGCCCCGACCCACAGGTTATTTGGAAAACAGAAAAGAAAAATCCTCTTTGGAAAAAAGCGGATGCCATTTATCACCGTTCACAGACAGGTGGCGGACAATGGGAAATCAGAAACAAAATTCCCGATTTTTGGACTATCGGCTACCGTGATTTGACCTTTAACATAAAAACAATGGGCTTTAAGCACACAGGTCTTTTCCCTGAACAAGCAACAAACTGGGACAAAGTGGCAGAAATCATCAAAAATGCAGGTCGTGAAGTAAAAGTTCTCAACTTGTTTGCTTATACGGGCGGTGCAACTGTTTCTGCACTTAAAGCAGGTGCTTCTGTATGCCATGTTGACGCATCAAAGGGTATGACACTCTGGGCAAAGGAAAACGCTGTGAGTTCAGGTGTTGCTGATAAAAATGTAAGATGGATTGTTGACGATTGCATTAAATTCGTTCAGCGTGAAATTCGTCGTGGCAATAAATATGACATCATCATTATGGACCCTCCGTCTTATGGCAGAGGTCCTGGCGGTGAGGTTTGGAAACTTGAAAACGAGGTTTACGGTTTTGTTGAACTTTGTAGTCAGGTTTTGAGTGACGACCCACTTATGGTGCTTATAAATTCTTACACAACAGGACTTAGCCCATCAGTTATGGAATATATTTTAGGTGCTGTTGTGAAAAAGCGTTTTGGAGGTAAGGTAACGGGTAGCGAAATCGGACTTCGCACCACAGAAAACGGATTAATCTTACCTTGCGGTGCAAGTGCAATTTGGAGCAAAGAATGAGTATTATTGAATTCAAAAATGTTACATTCCGATATGACAGTGATGAGGAGGGTGTTATTTTTGCACCTGCCGTTAAGAATTTCTCACTTTCAATTAACGAGGGCGAATTTATAGCCGTTCTCGGTCATAATGGCTCGGGTAAAAGTACTCTCGCAAAACTTGCTAACGGACTTTTGCTTCCCGAAAGCGGCACAGTCCTTGTTGACGGAATGGATACTAAAGACGAAGAAAAAGATATAGAAATAAAGAAAACCGTTGGTGTGGTTTTTCAAAATCCCGATAACCAGATTGTTGCAACAATCGTTGAAGAAGATGTTGCGTTCGGTCCTGAAAATCTTGGAATCGAACCTGCTGAAATCCGTCGCAGAGTTGATGACTCCCTTAAAATCGTGGGTATGTATGAGTATCGCAAGCACGGTCCACACAAGCTTTCAGGCGGTCAGAAACAACGCGTTGCAATAGCAGGTATAATTGCAATGGAGCCTCGTTGTATTATTCTTGATGAGCCTACCGCTATGCTTGACCCCGAGGGCAGACGTGACGTAATGAATGCGATTAAACGTCTTAACCGTGAACTTGGAATTACAGTTGTTTTCATTACTCACTATATGGAAGAGGCTTGCGAAGCCGATAGAATTATTGTTATGGATGACAGTCGTCTTTTACTTGACGGCACACCCAAAGAGGTTTTTGCGGATACCGATAAAATCCGTAGTATCGGTTTGGATGTCCCACAGACCTGCCTTTTGGCAAAAATGCTTAAAAATGACGGAATTAGCTTAAAAAATGATTTGTTAAGTATCGACGAATTAGTCGAAAATATAGATGATTTATTGAAAGGTCAGTAATTTATGTCCCACCTTGAAACCCAAAATTTAACATACGTCTACGGTGAGGGCACTCCTTTCAAAATCACCGCACTTGACAATGTAAATATAAATATAGAAAAAGGCGAATTCGTAGCTATTATCGGTCATACGGGCTCGGGCAAAAGCACTCTTGTTCAACATCTTAACGGACTTTTAAAGCCGACTGACGGCAGAATTTTCCTTGATGGAAAGGATATTCATCAGTCAAAATCCACCCTTTTTGATGCTCGTTTTCGTGTTGGACTTTGCTTCCAATATCCCGAATATCAGCTCTTTGAAGAAACTGTCTATAAGGATATTGCTTTTGGCCCGACAAATATGGGTCTTTCAAAGGCAGAGATTGATGAGAGAGTTCGAAATGCAGCAAAATATGTGGGTATTCCCGACGAAATGCTTTCAAAATCACCATTTGATTTGTCGGGTGGCGAAAAAAGACGAGTTGCTATTGCAGGTGTAATCTCAATGGAACCCGAAATTCTTATTCTTGACGAGCCAACGAGCGGACTTGACCCGATGGGCCGTGAGCAAATTCTTGCACTTATCAAAAATTACCGTGAACAGACGGGAAAAACAGTTATAATTGTTTCTCACAGTATGGATGATGTTGCTCGATTTGCTACAAAAGTTATTGTTATGAACAGTTCAAAAGTTGAAATGTCAGGTACTGTTGACGAGGTTTTTGAAAAGGCATCTCGACTTCGTGAAATCGGACTTTCCGTACCACAAATAACCGAGATTTTCATAAAACTTCGTGAAAAAGGTTATCCTGTAAGCGAAAAAATATATACGGTTGAGCAAGGTTACCTTGAACTCAAAAGACTTTTTGAGGGGAGGGGAATTTCTTGATTAAAGATATTACTTTAGGTCAGTATTTCCCAATGGATTCTCTTATCCATAAACTTGACCCCCGTGTAAAACTTCTTTTTACAGTGGTTTTTATTGTAATGGTTTTTGTGTGCAATAATTTTGTGTCGCTTTTCTTCTGTCTTTTAATGGCGGCATTAGTTATCAAATCTTCAAAAATTCCCTTAAAAACTGTTACAAAAGGCTTAAAACCCATAATTTTAATTGTAATCATCACCTCCATTTTACAAATTGCCTATGTGAAAACAGGCGTATTGCTTGTTAATGTGTGGAAAATTCAGATTACAAGCGGTGGTATTCTCACCGCCGTGTTTATGGCATTACGTATTTCATTGCTCATTGTAATGAGCACAATGCTCACTTATACAACCTCTCCCACAGCACTTACAAACGGTCTTGACCGTGTTTTTGCTCCTTTTAAGAAAATTGGCATTGATTTTCATACAGTAACTATGATAATGACAATCGCACTCCGTTTTATTCCCACTCTTATTGAAGAGGTTGATAAGATTATGAGTGCACAGAAAAGCCGTGGTGCAAATTTTGAACAGGGTAGTCTTGTTAAGCGTGCAAAGGCATTGATACCATTGTTTATTCCATTGCTTTTCAATTCAATCAGACGTGCTTATGAATTGGCAAATGCTATGACCTGCCGTTGCTATAACGGTGGCAAAGGCAAAACAACTATGAATGCACTCAAATATTCAAGCCGTGATTACATTGCAACAATTTGTTGTGCAGGTGTAATTGCAGCGGTAATTTTACTCAATATTTATTGCGGTGAATATAATGCGGAATTTACTTTTAACCTTGCGGTATAACGGTGCTGCCTTTCACGGTTGGCAAATCCAACCCAACGGAAATACTGTTCAGCAGGAATTATGCAATGCTTTCAAGAGCTTAAGCGGAAAAGAAGAAAATATAATAGGTTGTAGCCGTACAGATGCGGGTGTGCATGCCAATATGTTTTGTTGTAATGTGAGAACAGAGTGTACTGTACCTACAGAAAAAGTACCCGATGCACTCAATTTCTATCTTCCGCCTGAAATTTCTGTGTATGATTGTAAAGATGTTGATTTTGATTTCCACGCAAGGTACGATTGCAAGGGCAAAGAGTATGTCTATCTGATTTATAACGGTAAATACCGTAACCCTTTTTATGAAAATAAAGCAATGTTTTATCCTTATGAAATTGATGTTGAAATGTTGAATTATGAGGCAAAAGCATTTGTAGGAATTCACGATTTTTCTGCGTTTTGCAGTGCAGGAACAGAAATTGAAGATAAAACCCGTGAAATTTTTGATTGCACAGTTTCTCGTAACGGCGATTTAGTGGAAGTAAAAGTCAGCGGCAATGGATTTTTATACAATATGGTACGAATTATTGTGGGCACTTTACTTGATATTCAACGCGGTAAAATCGAAAAGGGGAGTATTCCCTCAATAATCGAAAGTCGCAATCGTGAAAATGCGGGTGTTACCGCATCGGCTTATGGTTTATATTTAAACAAAGTTTTTTATTGATGTGTGGTGATTCTGGTGGCAGAAAAGAAGAAAAAAAGAAAAAAAACAAATAAAACTATAACACTTAAAACTGCCAAGTCGCTTAAAATGTTGGCAATTATAGTTGTTGTATTGTTACTTATTATTATCGCTGCAGCACAATTCGGCGGAGTAACCTTTTCAACCATCGGTGATTCAATCCGTACTTCATTGGCGGGTATCGGCTCAGGCGAGGGCTACCCTTATAGTATGGACGGAATTGAGATTGCAGATGCGGGTATGACCAATTCAGATTTGGTTTTGGTTTATGACGATACAGTAAAAGTTCTCGATTCTACAGCAAAAGAGCTTTCAAATCTCTCGCACAAATACGACCACCCTGTAATGAGCAGTAACAGTGGCAGAATTCTTCTTTATGATGAGGGTGGAAAAAAATTCAGAGTTCAGTCAAAAACAAGAGTCCTTTATGAAAAAGAACTTGACCACATAATTCTTACTGCTGCAATGGGTAAAGATGGTTCAGCGGCAGTTGCCACAAGAACAGACGGTGCTGAAAGTATGCTTACCGTATACGACAAAAATCATGAAGAGGTTTTTGTATGGAAGTGTGCGAAAGAGCATATAATTTCCTGTGATATATCAGACAACGGAAAGCTTTATGCCGTTTCTGTCTTGGGTGTTGAAAACGGTTCAGTATATTCAAAGGTTTATATCTTCAATAAAAAAGAGTCAAAACCAAAAGCCACTTTTGAATATATAGACAGTGCAATATCATCAGTTCAGTTCCTGTCAAACGAAACATTGATGATATTGGGTGATAATGTCTGTGAATTTGTGCAGGATTTCAAAATCTCACAAAGAGTCGATGTTACGGTTAATACACCGTCAAGACTTCATATTTCAGATAACAATACTGCGGTGCTTGTGCTTTCAAAGTATTCAAGTACAACGCAGAAAATTATAAAGGTTTACAACAAATCAGGCACAGAACTTTTTACACAGGAAATTGACGGTCTTGTAAAATCTGTTTCAACCGACGGTAAATATGTTGCAGTGTTAACTGACAGTAATGTTGAAATTTATAATATGGACGGTGAACTCAGCGGAAGCGGAATAGTAACTTCCGACGCTGAAAAGGTAATCGTATCTTCGCGAAATACTTATGTTTATTCAATGGATAATATAGTAAAATATTCTTCTGTGGGTGAAAACACAGAGGATGAAAATAAATAATGAGGTGATTCTATGTCGCTTATTTTAGACATTATACTTATCGCAATTCTTGTAGCATTCATTGCTTCAGCAGTTAAAAAGGGATTTATGCTTTCTCTTTTAGAACTCGTTGCAGTAATTGCCGCATTGGCATTAGCGTTTTCGTTCAGTCCTGTTGTAGCACAGGGTGTTTATGACGGCGTTGTTGAAAATGTAATGATTGAAGCACTCGAAGAGCAGATTGACCAGAATGTAAATGCATCAGATATTGCCGAGAATGCAGAACTTACATTGAGTGTTTTACCCGAATTTATAGTTTCTCTTGCCGAGAATGCGGGTGTGGATGTTGCAAAAATCAAAGATACAATCGCTACGGCAGATTTAAGTTCTGAAAATCTTGCAACCGAACTTGTTACAAAGGTTGCCGAACCTATAACCGTGGGTGTGCTTACAGCAGTTTTCTTTATTATTCTTGCAATTCTTCTTGTGTTTGTGCTCAAATTTGTTGCAAAACTGCTTTCAAAGGCTTTCGATTTACCGCTTGTGGGCAAGGTTAATAAAACACTTGGTGGTATTCTTGGTGCAATTAAAGGTATTGTAGTGCTTGTGTTTATATGCACAATTTTAAATTTTGCATTGTCAAACGGTGATGGTGAATTGTCAACCGCAGTTAATGAATCTTTTGTTATAAATATTCTTGACTATATAAATCCCTTTATCAATTCATTAAAGGAAATGCTTTAAGGAGTAAATTATTATGAGTGAAGAGAAGAAAAGTTTAAAACAAAATGTTAAAGAGTTGTTTGACGGTTGTCTTACAATTCCCAACCTTATTTCGGTAATAAGAATTCTGTTAATTCCCGTAATCGCAGTTCTCTATTATAACGACCATATCTGGTGGGCAGTTGCTATGATTGCTGTTTCAGGACTTTCTGATGCAGTTGACGGCAAAATTGCACGCAAATTTAATCAGGTGTCGGCACTTGGTAAAATGCTCGACCCTATTGCAGATAAATTGACAATCTTTGCACTTGCTATCGTGCTTTTCCTTAAATTCCGTGAAGCACAAAGCGAAGCAATGCAGGCATTTGCATGGGTGTTCTTATTATTTATTGTTAAAGATGTAATTATGATTTTGGGCGGTGCAATTCTTATTGCGTTAGGTACAAGACCTGTTGCCGCAGAAATCTGGGGTAAGGTTGCAACCTTTGTTTTCTATGGTGTAATGGTTGTAATTGTGGGCTTTGGTCCCGAAATTGGTGCAATAAGCCGTATAAATCCGCAATACACAATCCCTGAAACAGTAATGTTTGTGCTTGTAATCATAGCGGTAATTCTCACCTTTGTGGCATTCTTCAGCTATGTACCCGGTGCACTCAGACAGATGAAAGAAAATTCAAAGAAAAAATAATCATATAAAAAGGACAAAAAGCAATGAACAAAAATATGATTTGCAGCAGATGCAAAAAAAATCCTGCTGTAATTTTCGTTTCTCGTATGGAGGGCGACAAAACTACAAATGAGGGCTATTGTATTAAATGTGCAATGGAGCTTAATATAGGCCCGATTAAACAGATGATGGAGAATATGGGTATAACCGAAGACCAACTCGACGATATCACCGAACAGATGGATAGTATGATGGAGAGCATGGGCGAAGATTTTCAGCTCGGCGGTGCTTCAACATTTCCGTTTATGCAGAACTTGGGTATGATGCCGATGGATGTACCCGAAGAAAACATCAAGGACCTTAACGGTGACGGTAAAAAAACTGCTCCAAAGAATAAGAAAAAACAAGGCACAAAGAACGATAAAAGAAAAATGCTTTCTCTTTACTGTACTGATTTAACAGGCAGAGCAAGGGATGGTAAGCTTGACAGAATTATCGGCAGAGATACTGAAATTGCCCGTGCAGTTCAGATTTTGTGCAGAAGAACAAAGAATAACCCTTGCTTAATCGGTGAACCAGGTGTTGGTAAAACTGCTATTGCAGAGGGACTTGCACAGCGAATTGCCGAGGGTAATGTTCCTGCAAAACTTATGGATAAGGAAATCCATCTTCTTGATTTAACGGCACTTGTGGCAGGTACACAGTTCCGCGGTCAGTTTGAAAGCCGTATTAAAGGACTTGTTGAAGAAGTTAAGAGTGAGGGAAACATCATTCTCTTTATTGACGAAGTTCATAACCTTGTGGGTACTGGTGACGCAGAAGGCTCAATGAATGCGGCAAATATCTTGAAGCCTGCACTTTCTCGTGGCGAAATTCAGGTTATTGGTGCAACAACATTCAATGAATACCGTAAGCATATCGAAAAGGATGCTGCTCTTGAACGTCGTTTCCAGCCTGTAAAGGTTGAAGAGCCATCAATTGACGATACATTTAGAATGCTTGTGGGCATTAAGGGTTATTATGAACTTTTCCACCGTGTACAGATAAGCGATAATCTTGTATATAAGGCAGTAACACTTTCTGAAAGATATATTACTGACAGATTTTTACCCGATAAGGCAATTGACCTTCTTGACGAGGCTTGTACTTGTGCAAATCTTCGTAATAAAGCAATAAGTGAAAACGAAATCAACGAAAAGAAGATAGAAACTCTCAAAAAAGAACTTGAAGAGTTGGAAGAAAAGATTGCAAATCCTGAAAAGGATGAGGATTTAAACCCTGTTTATGAAGATCTTTATAAAACTAAGGGTGAACTTTCTGTCTGCGAGGCAAAGGCTCCTGAATTACAGGAAAAAGCAAAGGATAACAATGTGACCGAGGAAGATTTGGCAAAGGTTATCAACCTCTGGACAGGTATTCCCGCAACAAAGGTTGTAGAAGGGGACGTAAACCGATTAAAAGGTCTTGAAAACAGACTTATGGAAAAAGTAATCGGTCAGGATGAGGCTGTAACACTTGTTGCAAATGCAATCAAACGCAGCAGAATTCAGTTGACACTCCAAAAACGTCCTGCATCATTCATTTTTGTAGGTCCTACCGGTGTTGGTAAAACTGAACTTGTAAAACAACTTTCAATGGAGCTTTTTGACACTCCCGAAACACTTATCCGTCTAGATATGAGCGAGTTTATGGAGAAACATTCCGTTTCCCGTCTGATTGGTTCACCTCCCGGATACGTTGGCTATGACGAAGCAGGTCAGCTTACAGAAAAGGTAAGAAGAAAGCCGTATTCAATCATTCTTTTTGACGAAATTGAAAAAGCACATCCCGATGTTATGAATATTCTTCTTCAGATTCTTGATGAAGGCAAAACAAATGATGCTCACGGCAGAACAGTAAGTTTTGCAAACACAGTTATCATTATGACATCAAATGCAGGTAGTCAGAAAGCCGAAACATCATTGGGATTCGGCAAGAGTGCAAAGGATATTTCAAAGGAAAAAGTTCTTAAAGCACTCAATGAATTCTTAAGACCCGAATTTATTGGACGTGTTGATGAGATTGTTGTGTTCAATCCGTTAAGCGAAGAGGATTACAAGAATATCGCAGTTCTTATGATGAACGAAATGAAAACAGTTCTCAAAGATAAGGGAATTGAATTCGTTTATGACGATAATACACCGTCAGCAATCGTTTCAAAAATGGACGGTAATGTTCGTGGTGCACGTGATTTGAGAAATGTTATCCGTCGTAATATTGAAGATAAGGTTTCAACTCTTATGATTGATAATCTCGGTACAACAATCAACAAAATCCTTGTCACATCAACCGATAACAACATCACAGTAAACTTTGAGTAAAAATATTCCTTGCCTCCCTCTAACGAGGGAGGTGGCATTTTCGCAAGAAAATGACGGAGGGAGAGATATAAATGACTGAGAAATATAAATGTCCTTGTTGCAATCATAATACAATGAGTAATGATGACTCTTTAATGTATGATATTTGTCCTGTTTGTTATTGGGAAAATGACCCTATTCAAAATATTGATGAAAATTTTATTGGTGGAGCAAATAAGGTGAGTTTAGCACAAGCACGAAAAAATTATATAGAATTTGGTGCAAGCTCAATAGAATTTTTAAACAAAGTCCGTAAACCTTTGGATAATGAAATGTAACTATACGGAGGCATATTTATGTTCGCAACTCCTGCAAAATCTAAAAGCGGTAAATATCTTTTCTGCTATTTCGTAGGCAATGAACCACACGAAGAGCGAATTCACTTCGCCGTGAGTGAAGATGGTTACAACTTCACCGCACTCAATAACAATGAGCCTGTAATAATTCAGACCAAGGGCAAAAAATGTGTCCGTGACCCATATATTTTCAAAGGAGAAGACGATTTTTATTACATAATCGGTACGGATATGAAATGTACTGAGGGCTGGACCTCAAATCACGCACTTATTACTTGGAAATCAAAAGATTTAGTTACTTGGACTGACGAAACTATTATTGATATTCGTGATTTTGGTGGCGAATTCCAAAATACCACAAGAGCGTGGGCACCGCAGGCAATCTGGGACGAAAATGAGCAGAAATATATGATTTATTGGGCACATTCAACCCTCGAAAATGATGTTGCAGGAATGTATTATGCTCATTCAAGCGATATGAAAACAATGACTGAGCCTAAACCTTTGTATATCCGTGAGAATATACAGACAATCGACGGTGATATTGCTTACAATAAAGAAAATGAAATGTATTATCTTTATTTTAAGCACGATGAAGACCAGACTATTGCATACGTAAAATCCAAAAATCTCACAGGTCCTTATGAGGATAACTCGGTGGTTGTGTCACTTGCAAAAACAGGGGTAGAGGGTAGCGAAATCTATAATATTACGGGCACAGACCAGTGGGTAATGATTATGGATGAATACGGCACAGACCGTTTCTTTATGCAGCAAACTACCGACTTTGAAAACTTCAAAGCAGTTAAACCCGAAGATTATTCAATGCAATTCAATCCACGCCACGGCTCTGTTGTCGCTATATCCGACGAAGACTACGAAAATCTCATAAAAGCATTTAAGTGATTTGAGGTGTTTTTTTGGAAAAAATAAATATTTTTATAATTGTTTATTTTATAACTTTTGCAGTTGTTGATTTCATAATATATGTTATACTTGCAAAATATCTATATATGAGTGGCGGAGCAACACGAGAAGATGTTAAACTTTATTTGAGTGAGCAGGGGGGAAATGGTCAAAGAAGATTAGTAGAGTGGCTACGACACCGAACACCGCAACCCGCTATGTTTGAAGCTATGTTCCGTGTGTGTTCTGTTTTAACCGGAGTTGCATTTTTTTCATCGACTCTCATAATGATTCTTAATATATACAAAGACACAACCGTTATTATTGTGTGTGCCGTTGCAGTTGCTGTAATAAGCATTGCTACCGCATTGTATGGCTTTTTATATTCTAAAAAGGTAAAAGAAACTTTTGCCTCTTATTTTGACAGCTCACGCTATAGACCTTATACCGGCGAAATCTTGTCAGAATATATAGAGAGTGAAGCCGAGTTATATGAAGTGACTGAAAGACCTACAGTAAGTTTTACACAGGCGGAAAAGGAAAAGGTTGATAAACAGGTTAAATACGGACAACAAATCGCGATTTTCATAGTGTTTGTAATAATTCTATCCATACCTATTATTTCTTTGAATCAAAGTAGAACTAATAATAAAAATGATGAACAAACTCAATCGGTACAACCAATAACAGGAATAAGTAATGTGCAAGATGTTCTTGAACCTTTAGGTATTTCAACTTATAATGCATACGAGGATGCTCAAAGGCTTTCTTCTGATTTTAAATATTTTTATTGCATTGCAGAAAAAGGGGAGGGGCATTATTTTGGATATTATGAATTGGATAGTGCAGAGAGTGCTACTGAACTTCAAAAAATGATTAAAGCAAAAATTATAAATGATTATAATGAGGAAAGTTTTGACGGGCAAGAAGAAATAAATGAGAAATTTACTATGTATTCTTATGAGTCAGAGGATATCTATGCCGTGTCAATTTGTTGTAACAAGAGCGTAATTTATGCGTATAGTGACCAATTTGACAAAGTATGGCTCAAATCACTTTTAAATGATTTAGGTTATCTTAAAGAGTTTTAACCCTTTGTAATAACAGTAGGGTGGAGATTTCTCCCGCCGTAAAATTCTTTTAATTATTTCAAAATAAACCCTAAAAATATGTTGACAAAAAACACTCTTTATGATAAAATAATCAGCGTCGTTTGAACGCGGGTGTAGTTCAATGGTAGAATCCCAGCCTTCCAAGCTGGTCGTGTGGGTTCGATTCCCATCACCCGCTCCATATGCGCTGATAGCTCAGTTGGATAGAGCATCTGCCTTCTAAGCAGAGGGTCGGGGGTTCGAATCCCTTTCAGCGTGCCAAGTCAGCGTAGCGGGTTTTTAGCTTTTACGCTGGCATATATGGTGGGTATAGCTTAGTTGGTTAAAGCGCCAGTTTGTGGCACTGGAGACCGACGGTACGAATCCGACTATCCACCCCACTAAAAACTCCGCCGAAACAAAAAAGGCGGAGTTTTGTTTATAAAATTAAATATTGGGGTGTCGTCAAGCGGTAAGACACAGCACTTTGACTGCTGCATTCGTAGGTTCGAATCCTGCCACCCCAGCCAAGAAAAAGCACTTCTTCGGAAGTGCTTTTTCAATGAAATTCGCCTTGCAGCGAGTGAAATAGCTTCGCTATGAAATACGCTAACGCGTATGAAATATTTGCTTCGCAAATATTAAAAGGCGAAGTTTATTTCACATTTTTGCAATAGCAAAAATATTTCATAATCCGTAAGGATTATTTCATATTGCGTAGCAATATTTCATTAAAATTACATTGTTGCTAATTTGACCTGTAAACACAAATAACAGTTTCGACCTTTAGGTTGGAACTGTTATTTTTTTAAAATTCACCCCAACATTACATCCAACAACATCATAGTTGAAAAGCCAAGAATAATCCCCGTTGTTGCGAAATATGGTTGAGCCTGCTGATTCTTTTGACATTCGGGTATCAATTCGTGTACGGCTACCAATATCATTGCTCCCGCTGCAAATGAGAGTGCATAGGGGAGAATTGACTCCACATAAACTACGAGCATTGCCCCCAATACACCGGCAATTGGTTCAACCATAGCAGATGCCTGACCGTATAAAAAGCACTTTTTTCTTGAATATCCCTCGCGTCTTAAAGGTACGGATACCGCCGCACCCTCGGGGAAATTCTGCAACCCAATTCCAATAGCCACAGAAATTGCCCCCATTAAGCTTTCCGTTGTGTATCCGTTTTCTTGTAATGCACCGAATGCAACGCCGACGGCTAATCCTTCGGGTATGTTGTGTAGTGTAATAGAGAGAATTAACATAATAATTCGATGTAAGCGTTCATTGGGTTCTGTCCCCGAATAATTTGCTTTTTTTCTTGAAAATGAAACAATTTTATCCGATGCCCACATAAATAAAGCACCAAAAAGGAACCCGATTGTTGCAACTAAATATGCAGGTAGATTTGATGTGTTTTCCGCTCGTTCTATTGCGGGCTGAAGCAAGGACCAAAAGCTTGCCGCAATCATAACACCCGAGGCAAATCCGAGCATGATATTTAATCCTTTTTGATTAGGCGATTTAAAAAAGACAACAGTAGCCGCACCTAAAGCTGTTACAAACCAAGTGCCAAGGGTTGCTACCAGTGCCATTATGACAAAAGTATTCATATAGTACCTCCCATATCCATTATATTTTCAATAACAAATAGGGTTCGTTCTTTTTGAAGAATATGAAAGAATTGCAGTAGAAAAATATATTGAAAATTAACTTTAATTTTGTTAATATAAATACAGGAGATATATAGGAGATGATTCTATGCAAATAGCAATTCTAACAGCTTTGGGTGTCGGTCTTGCTACTGTATTCGGTAGCTTTATCGGTTTTGCACTCAAAAGAATTCCACATAAATTCAATGACATAGTTTTGGGCTTTGCCGCCGGTATAATGCTTGCCGCTGCGGTGCTGGGACTTATTGTTCCCGCAATGGAAAGTGTAGATGGTATTGGCGGTCTGCTTGTGGTAATAGCGGGTATAATCTGCGGTGCACTATTTTTAAGCCTTATGGATAGGGCAGTACCGCACATGCACCAGATTACAGGTGTTGACCGTGAAAAGCACGCTGAAAATTCAATGCATTTAAACCGAGTAATGCTTTTTGTAATGGCAATAGCAATACATAATCTGCCCGAGGGTATTGCCGCGGGTGTCAGCTTCGGCACAGGTAATATTGCCGACGCGTTGACTGTTGCGGGCGGTATTGCTTTGCAGAATATCCCTGAGGGTATGGTAATAATTTCGCCAATGCTCAATGCGGGCGTACCTAAAAAGCGAGCCTTTATAATTGCACTTTGTACAGGTCTTGTTGAAGTTATCGGCACAATGCTCGGGTATTTTGTTGTCAACATTTCTGTGGCAATTCTGCCATTTGCATTGGCTTTTGCGGGCGGAACAATGCTCTATGTTATAAGTGATGAAATGATACCCGAAACCCATTCCCACGGATTTGAAAAGGGTGCGACTTATTCATTACTTGCAGGCTTTTGCGTAATGCTCGCAATGGATTTCCTTTTGGGATAAAATTAAATTTTACGGACTTGCACCTAAAATTGCACCTCTGCATATACTGTGCAGAGGTGTTTTTTATGTTACTTTCATTATTGCAAAGCTTATCTTCAAATGTGCTTTATTTTATGTTGCATCTGTCAACCAATAGTTCATTTCCCAAGCCATTAACCGCAAAAGAAGAGGAGGCAGAGCTAATAAAATTTCATCGTGACGGTGATATAAATGCGAGAAACAAGCTTGTTAATCACAATATGCGACTTGTGGCACACATAATTAAAAAGTATTATTCAACCTATTCCGACCAAGAGGATATAATCTCAATCGGAACAATCGGACTTATAAAGGGTATAAATACATTTGATTATACCAAGGGCACACGACTTGCGACCTATGCTTCAAGGTGTATTGAAAACGAAATTTTTATGCATTTTCGCACCCGCAAAAAGAATGCTAACGAGATTTCAATGGATGAACCTATTGATACTGACAGCGAGGGGAATCCATTAACATTTACCGATATAATTTATGCGGATGAAACTGTTTTTGACGATGTGGATTTAAAAATGAATGCGGAAAAATTATACAAATATCTTGAGAATATAGACGATACCCGTAAAAAGAAAATACTTATTATGAGATACGGATTGTATGACACACAATCTCTTACCCAACGAGAAATTGCAAAAGAATTGGGTATAAGCCGTTCTTATGTATCGCGAATAGAAACAAAAGCCCTTGAAGAACTTCGCGAACTTTTTGAGGTAGAATAGCTAAGGCGGGGTTAAGACCCCGCCGATTTAAACACAAAATTAAAAATATTAAAATCTCTTATATTTTCTATTGACTTTTTTACTTAATTTTCATATAATATTTCAGTCAGTTAATTCGCCGGTGTGATGGAATTGGCAGACGTGCTGGACTCAAAATCCAGTGGTAGCGATACCGTACCGGTTCGACCCCGGTCACCGGCACCAAAAACCTCGTTCTTTGGAACGGGGTTTTTTCATTGTGAAATCAATAGCATATAATATTTCGTTTTACCACTTTAAAAAGTGAAACCAACCACTTTAAAATTTATAGTCGACTATTTTAATTTTTGAAGTCGACCACTCTAATTTTTAAAATCTATAAATAATAATATAAATAAAAATATAATTAACTATTATAATAGACAAAAGCAGATATTTGAAATGTTTTTTATTGCATTTTTTGATTTAATGTGGTAAAGTATACTATATAAGTTTTGAAAAGGGGAATTTTTATGGATTTAAAGAAAATTATTGACAAAAAAGACTCTGCCGCACAGTTTATGATTGATGAAATCACTCATATTTGCACAAAGTTTGAAAAAAGAGCACCCGGTTCAAAGGGTGAACAGCAAGCTTGCGAGTATATGGCAGACCAGTTGAAAGATTTGGGTTGCGACACAGTTTATGTTGACGAGTTTAAAGAAAATCCCGACTCATTTTATGGTTGGATTTATTTCACAATCACTTGTTGCTTCTTGGCTCTTGTGTCATATTTCTTTATTCCTGTACTTTCAATAGTATTTATCGTATTAGGCCTTGCACTCTGCTTTTTGCAGTTTGGTCTTTATAAGAAAACTGTTGATAAATGTTTCAAAGAAGAAATCGGTCACAATGCAGCAGGCTTTAAAAAGCCAACAGGTGAGGTGAAAAGAAGAATTATCTTCAACGGTCATCCTGATGCTACTTGGGAATGGCCTTTCAAATACAAATTTACATATCTTGGCTTTGACATTCACATGATGCTCTGCTTTGTTGGTGCGTTCTATACTGTTGGTATCGCTATTGCTCGTCTTGCGGGTGCACTTGATGGTGAACTTGCAACAAAACTCGGACTTATCGGTCTTGTTTTCGTTCCTTTCTGGTTTGGTCTTTACTTTATGTGGAACAAAAAGAGGGTAGTTGACGGTGCTAACGATAACCTTTCAGGTTGCTATATCGGTATCGCAATTCTTAAAGCACTCAAAGATGAAGGAATTGAACTCGAAAATACAGAAATCGGTGTTGTTCTTACAGGTTCAGAAGAAGCTGGCCTTCGTGGTGCTAAAGCATGGTGTGAAGCTCATGCTCACGAATTCAACGACGTTCCAACATTTGTTTATTCTTATGATACAATCACTCAGCCTGAATATATGCAGGCAAACTACCGTGACCTTAATGCAACTGTTAAAGTTGATAAGGATGTTTCAGACTTATATGTTGAAGCTTGCGAAGAACTTGGAATTAAATGTGGTAAGGGTGTAGTTCCACCACTTGGCGGTGCAACTGATTCAGCAGCCTTTGCACAGGCAGGTATGCGTTCAACAGGCATCACAGCACTTAACCACGCACTTCCCGATTTCTATCACACAAGACTTGATACACCTGAAAAGCTCAACAAGGGTTGTCTTGCAGATTGCTTTGCAGCAAGTGTTAAGGTGCTTGAAAAGTTTGATAATGGTGCAAAACAGTAATTGTTTATGAAAAGAATCTCTTTTTTGCAAAGGCTTGCGATACTCGTTATAATTGGTGTCGGGGCAGTTGCAATGTGGTTTCTTGAAACAGGGTGTCTGTTCAAGAGATTTCTCGGTATCCCTTGTATGTCCTGCGGAATGACAAGAGCAATGTTTGCTTTTATAAACGGTAATTTTGCAGAATCCTTTGCATTACATCCAATGTTTTTATCAGTTCCGATACTTGCTATAATGTTTCTGTTTGGCAATAAACTGTTTAAAGGCAAATCAAGAATACCGTCAATAATTATTTTAGTTGTAATAATACTCGGTTTTGCCGTGAATTATATTTTAAAACTATGTGGAATTTATATTTAGGAGGAAAATATTATGTATTGTAAAAATTGTGGTAATCAGGTAGCTCCAGGCTCAGCAGTATGCCTTAATTGTGGTGTTGCAGCTGGTGCAGGCACAAACTTCTGCCCTAACTGTGGTGCACAGACAATGCAGGGTGCTGCGGTTTGTACAAACTGTGGTGTTGCTCTCGGTGTTGCTCCTGTTGTAAACGGTCAGGGTAAATCAAAGCTCGCAGCAGGTCTTCTCGGCATTTTACTTGGTAGTTTTGGTGTTCATAACTTCTATCTTGGATATACAGGTAAGGCAGTTGCACAGCTTCTTATCACACTTCTTACTTGTGGTGCAGGTGCTATTGTTTCAAGTATCTGGGGTCTTGTTGAGGGCATTCAGATTCTCACAGGCTCAATTAATACAGATGCAAACGGTGTTCCGCTCAGCGATTAATTTTTAAAGATTTACTCCCTTGCTTTTTAGTGAGGGAGTTAATTTTATGTTCATTTTTTGTTAAAATATCATTGAAATAGACAGACTGTTGTGATATAATTATAGTATTATAATTATGAAAGAGGGATTTTATGAAAATCAATGACCTTTTGCATAAAGTTTATGGCACAAATCCTAATGACTTGAGCACTCTTCAGCCTAAAGAAGCTATTGCTTACGGTATCGCAGGTTTTGGTCAGAACTTTATTTGCACAATCATCGGTTCGTATTTAACAATCTTCCTTACCGATGCACTTCTTTTTGGTGCGGCTGATGTTACTTTCGGTACAGTTACCGGTGCAATGGCAGTTGCATATTTAATGCTCGGTACTCGAATTTTTGACGCTCTTAATGACCCGATTATGGGCTCAATTGTTGACAAGACAAGAACAAAGTGGGGTAAGTGTCGTCCTTATCTTAAATGGATGGCTATTCCTATTGCAATTATGACAATTGCTTGCTTCTTACCTGTTTTCCAGGCAAAAGCAACATCATCATTCATCATTATTGCAATTATTTATGTTATTTGGTCAGTTACATATACTGTTGCCGATGTTCCTTATTGGGGACTTTCAACATGTATGACTAATGACACAGTTGTTCGTGGTAATCTTCTTACAGTTACTCGTCTTCTTTGTACACTCGGTGCAGGTATTGTTACTGTTTTTGTTCCGATTATCACAGGTGCAGTTACAGGTAAATATAAGTACACAGCAGATATGATTGACCAGATTATGGTTGACAAGGCTGTTGAAATTGAAAAACTTGTTGCAAACCAAGGTCTTTCTGTAGAAGAGGCAGCAAACACATTTGTTAACACAGTTATTGCGGGTCAGGAAGTTGCAAATGCTGACACACTTAAATGGACATATTTCATTTGTGCTGCAGTTCTTGTTGTGCTTGCAGTTCCAATGTTCTTCTACGGCTTTAAGAATACAAAAGAACGTTTCACAGCAGACGATAACCCACCAAGCTTTGGTCACAATTTAAAGCTCCTCTTTAAGAATAAAGAACTTCTTCTTATTGTTCTTTCTGGTGTTCTTGGTGGTGCAAGAATGGTTTATACATACACAGGCGGTCTTTATTTTGCAAAGTATGTTCTTCAGAACGAAGGTCTTTATAGCTTGATTACACTTCTTGTTGTTCCCGGCGGTCTTGTTGCATCACTCCTTGTTCCGTGGATGTCTAAGAAGTTCACAAAGAAATGGGCATATATTATCGTTCACCTCTTTGGCGGTGCAGTAATGGCTGTTATGTATTTCGTTGGCTATGATGAGCCTTGGAAGTTGATTGTTGCCGCTATCGGACTTGTTCTTCTCGGTATTCCTCAGGGTGTTAACAACATTATCACTTATGCTATGATTGGTGATACTGTTGACTATCTTGAATGGAAAACTGGTGAACGTGGTGAAGGTATCTGCTTCGCAATGCAGACACTTATCAACAAAATCGGTATGGCTGTTGGTGCATTCATAGGTGTTATTTCATTCGCAGCTGCAGGAATTGACGCTGAAACAGGATATATTTCAGCAGAAGGTGCAAATACTCTTTGGAATATGCTTGTTCTTTCAGGTGTTATCAGTATGTTCGCTTGTGCAGTTCCTATGTTCTTCTATACAATCACAGAGAAGAAACAGGCACAGATGGTTGCAGAAATCGAATCAAGAAAAGCAAACACAAAATAATTTGATTTTTAATATGGCGGTGGTAGGTGACTATCACCGCTTTTTTTATTGGTGATTTATGAAGTATAATAATATTGTAAAAGGGAAGTTTGTTGACCGCTCCAACCGTTTTATTGCGAATGTGATTATAAACGGTAAAAAGGAAGTCTGTCATGTTAAAAATACGGGCAGATGTAAAGAGTTACTAATTAAAGGTTCAACTGTTTATCTTCAAAAAGCGGATAATCCTAACCGTAAAACCCAATACGATTTGATTGCAGTGCAAAAAGGTGACAGACTAATCAATATGGATAGTCAGATTGTGAATTCTGTTGCCATCGAGTATCTTCCGCAGATGTTTGATAACATAACTTACATAAAACCCGAATGTAAATACGGCAATTCACGGTTTGATATTTATGTCGAAACCGAAACTGATAAAATTTTTGTTGAGGTTAAGGGTGTAACGCTTGAAAATGACGGCGTGGTGCGTTTTCCTGATGCTCCTACAGAACGCGGAGTGAAACATCTCAATGAACTTCAAAAAGCCGTTACAGAGGGCTACAAAGCTTATGCTGTGTTCGTTGTGCAAATGGATAATGTGCAGTATTTTGAGCCGAATTACGAAACACATCCCGAATTTTCCCAAGCCTTGAAGCAAGCTGATGAAAATGGTGTGAATATATTGGCGTTTCAATGTAATGTTACTCCCGAAAGTATTACAATTAAAAATCAAATTCCCATTAAGATATGAAAAATCCCTACTGAAATTCAGTAGGGATTTAACTTTATGTTTATGTGTTTTGTGAGTATTAACCGAATTGTGAAAGTAAGAAACCTGCTGCAACTGCAGAGCCGATAACGCCCGCAACGTTGGGACCCATAGCGTGCATCAAAAGGAAGTTTGAGGGGTTGTATTTTCTGCCCTCAACCTGAGCAACACGAGCCGCCATAGGAACAGCAGAAACACCTGCAGAACCGATAAGTGGGTTAACTTTGCCACGTGTAATAACATTCATAAGCTTTGCAAAGAGAACACCGCCTGCAGTAGAGAAAGCAAATGCTACCAAGCCAAGACCGATGATAAGCAATGTCTTCAAGTCAAGGAAAGTCTTACCTTCGGCAGTTGCACCAACTGTAACACCTAATAGGATTGTAATGATGTTGCAAAGTGTGTTCTGTGCTGTGTCTGAAAGTCTGTCTGTAACTCCGCTTTCTTTGAAAAGGTTGCCAAGCATAAGGAAACCAAGAAGAGGAGCAACATCGGGAATAAGAAGAACACAGATAACTGTAACAATAATAGGGAAGATAATCTTTTCAGCCTTACTAACTGTACGAAGCTGATTCATTTTGATTTCTCTTTCCTTATTTGTTGTGAGAGCTTTCATAATTGGTGGCTGAATAAGAGGGATAAGAGCCATATATGAATATGCAGCAACAGCGATAGGACCTAAAAGATGAGGTGCAAGCTTACCGGTAAGGAAGATTGCAGTAGGACCGTCAGCACCACCAATGATAGCGATGGATGCTGCTTCTTCAGGAGTGAACTGACCTGAAATAATAGCAAGTAAGAAGGCGATGTAAATACCAAGTTGTGCCGCCGCACCTAAAAGAAGGCTTGATGGGTTAGCAAGAAGCGGACCAAAGTCGGTCATAGCACCAACACCCATAAAGATTAAGCAGGGGAAAATACTTGATTTAACACCTAAATAAATAAGTCTTAAAACACCTGTGTCATACCAGTGGGCACCCTCAACGATTTCGCCCTCGTAAGAGGACATCATAAGTGGGTCAGCCATAATTGGCGGATAAATATTAACAAGAAGCATACCGAATGCGATTGGGAGCAAGAGAAGTGGTTCAAATTTCTTTACAACTGCAAGGTAAAGAAGCAAAAATGAAACACCAATCATAACCCAGTTCTGCCATTCAAGGTTTGCAAATTGTGATTGATTTAAAAGTTCAATAAGAGCGTTAATAATTGACATTCGTTTTCGCCTCGATTAACCAATTACTGCAAGAACTTCGTCAGTAGCAACTGATGAGCCCTTTGTTGCGATTACCTGCTTAACAGTGCCTGTGCAAGGAGCAACAATTTCATTTTCCATTTTCATAGCTTCAAGAATGAAGAGCACATCACCCTCGTTTACAGCCTGACCGTTTGAAACGTTTACTGAAAGAACTGTACCCGGCATTGGAGCAGTAACTTTTGTGCCGTCGCCAACTGCAACAGGTGCAGGTGCTGCTACGGGTGCAGTTGCTGCTTCAACAACAGGGACAGCAGCGGGTGCTGCAACAACAGGAGCAACTGCAACAGGTGCTGCTGTTGGAACAACAGATGTAACCATAGCTTCGTTAAGCTCATTTACTTCAACTTCATAATCATTTCCGTTTAATGTAACAACGTATTTCATATCAAAAATCTCCTTAATTATTTCTCAATAAGTTTGATTGACTTGAACACAAGTCTGTCAAGAGGAATGCCGCTTTGGTGACTTACAATAGCCATAATTGTTGCGGCAGTTTTGTCGTCTGTCTTATAAAGCTCAACAACATCAATCAGCTTGATTGATTTGAAATTAAGACGTTCAAGAGGAATACCACTTTCGTGGCTTACAATTGCCATTGCCATAGCGGCACTCTTAAGGTCAGTTTTGTAAAGTTCAACACCACCCTGATATACAACGGGTGCCGGTGCTGATGTAACATTAGTTGTATGGGAAACTGCAGGAGCAGAAACAACCGGTGATGTTTCTTCAACTTCTTTTTGTTCTTTATTGTTACCAACATTTTCAACGACTCTTATAACCTTTGAAAGCAAAACAATAATAACTGCAAGAAGTGCAAGAATAATCAGAACAACAACAAAACCTGTGAGTGAAATGTTAAGAGCTTCTAAAATATCCATATTTAGTCACTCCTTAATCTACCTTTTTAATTGCAAACTTATATGTGTTCTTTTCTTTCTCTGCACGGTCATTAAGGAACTTTTCTGCCTGTGCGGGGAAAGCAATGTAAGAAAGTACATCTTCATCACATTTAGCAAGGTCGCCAAGCTCTGATTTTGTCTGTTCAAACATTGGTTCAAGAGTATCAGCAAAACGGCAAGTTACAGGTTCTTCATCGCCAAGAACTTTCTTTTGAAGGTCTATATCGATTTCGCCGGGAGCCTTACCATATTCGCCCTTGATATATGCTTTGATTTCTTTTGAGATGTTCTTGTATCTTTCGCCAACAAGTACGTTTGTAACAGCCTGATTACCAACCATCTGGCTAAGAGGAGTAACAAGTGGGGGATAGCCCATATCCTTACGAACCTGAGGAATTTCAAGAAGAGCTTCTTCCATTCTGTCAAGAGCGTTCATATCTTCAAGGTTTGCCATCATATTTGAAAGCATTCCGCCGGGAACCTTATAAGTCAATGCATCTGTATCAGTTACAAGTGCCTTTGGCTTTAAAAGACCTGATGAAAGATACTTGTCACGAAGTGGCTTAAAGTGGTCATTTACTGCCTTTAATGCATCTCTGTCAAGACCTGTTTCGTAGCCAAGACCTGTAAGTGCATCATGAAGTGTTTCAGTAGCAGGTTGTGCTGTACCGCCTGAAAAACAAGATGTTGCTGTGTCAATAATATCGCAACCTGCTTCAACTGCTTTAAGGATTGTCATATAAGCCATACCTGTTGTGCAGTGAGTGTGAAGAATAACGGGCATTTCAGGCATTGCATCTTTGATTGCACCAACAAGGTCTTTTGCTTCAACAGGAGTCATAACGCCTGCCATATCTTTAATACAAATTGTAGAACAACCCATTTCTTTCATTTCTTTACAAAGAGCCACATAGTTTTCGAGTGTGTGAACAGGGCTTGTTGTGTAAGAAATAGCACCTGATGCAATTGCACCGTTTTTGATTGTTTCATCAACTGCAACCTGAATGTTGCGAATGTCGTTAAGTGCATCGAATATTCTGATAACGTCAATACCGTTTTCAATACTCTTTTTAATAAACATTCTTACAACATCGTCAGGATAGTGCTTGTAACCTAAAAGGTTCTGACCACGAAGAAGCATCTGAAGCTTCGTGTCAGGGCACTTTTCTTTGATGCGGCGAAGTCGAACCCATGGGTCTTCGTTAAGATAACGAAGGCAAGAGTCGAAAGTTGCACCGCCCCAGCATTCAAGAGAATAATAACCTGCCTTATTCAACTTTTCAAGAGCCGGCTCAAAATCTGAGAAGGGCATTCTTGTAGCGATAAGTGACTGGTTGGCATCTCTCAATACGGTTTCTGTAAACTGTACTTTCATTGTTTTTAGCCTCCAAAACACAATTTAAATTACACATAAATAACAAATTTACCCATTGTAAATTGTTGTGTTAATTATACATTATAAATTTAGTATTATCAATAGAAAAGAAATAATAAAAAAATTTTTTGGCGGAATAACAAAAAAAGACACCGAAAAGTGCCTTTTTTTGTCAATTTATTGTCATTATTTTACAATAGTTTTTCAGAATGGATTTACCTGAATGTCACCGATGTTCGGTGCATAGGTAACTCTACCATTAAAGCTATATGAACCGTCATTTGAAAGTTTTATTTCATTGTCACCGGCTTCCAAATAAAGCACAACAGTTTTTGTCTTATAATGCTCCCAACTGTAAGTGTTACGGAAGAAGTAGTTACCACGATTTTCACCATTTACTGTAAATGTAATATATCTCTCAATAAGGTCAACATTGTAAGCGTGGAAACCGCCTTCTTCGTTGTTTGAATATTCAATGGTGAAATTGTAATACCCGGCCTCTTTTACATTTATATTGAATGTAGCATAACTTCCCGTGTCAGAAGCAATCCAACCAATTCTCTTGCCACTCGAAGTGTTCTCATCATCTTCAATAGTAGCACCATTGAACACAAAAATATCATCATATGGAGAGAAATAATCGGTGGGACTATATTTGTTTGACCACTCTATATCAGTTATTTCTGTGTCATCCTTAAATGTTATTTTGTTATAACCACGATGCAAGAAAATTTTCCCATCATTATCAATGTTACTTGTAATACCGTTTAGTGTAACATTTAAATCGGTATTGTTTTCTAGTGCAAGATAATAATACCGATGTTCCGGAACAATTACGGAATAAGAATTTTCATTTTTATCAGTAGTTCTTGATTCCAGTGGTGCAAAATATATGTCTGGGGGAGTGGTATCATCATATTTTGAAACATCAATAAAATCAAGAGTTATAATCGCATCGTTTATTGTTTGTAATTTGATTATATTTTTACCTTTTTTAAGTTCAACTGCATGTGCAGTTCTCATTTCCATATATTCATCTTTGATGGATGATGGAAGCTTGTACGGTATGGAATCTTCTTTTCCATTTACAGTCATTATTACTTCTGCTGTAATTCTTCCTGCCTCAACTGCACCATTTGCATAAACAATGTCAAGTGCATAAAGTCCCGCTTTATTTACATCAACTGTAAATTCAATAGTGCTGTCCTTATCAAGTCCTTTAACTACCAAGCCTTTTGAACTTGCATAAGAAATCCATTCGGGAACGAAAGCATTACCATCAAACTTTGCGTCTTCAGCCTCATAACGAACTGTTCTGTTTTCGTTTTCTGTTTCTTCTTCATTGTCATAAGGTGTAATTTCAATGAAATATGCCTGACTTTCAGCTTTGCAGGGGAGAGTGAACTTAATAGCATTTCCCGAAACCTTGCAGACTTCTGTTATACATTCTTCGGGGGTATAAACCGCACCGCCAAGACCTTTGAAATCAACATAATTAACCTTAACGGTAACCTTGTCACCGTTCTTGAAATATTTTTCGTCAATATTTTTTATCTTTATGTTACTGTCTTCTGCACTTCCGCCTGCAAGTACATAGAACTTGTTTTCACTTTCGTCAAAACTTGCCATACCGATAAATCCCTTGTTGAAAAGGGGATATTTACCCTTAAGCCAGTTGCCGATATTACTGTGGAATAAATCCCATTCACTAACCTCTAATTCCTTGCCTTTCATATCTGCATAGAACTTGTAAACCCAATAGTTTGAGTTAGGTGTAACATCGTCTGCCACAGTTTCAGCAAGGTTGTTTGCAAGTCGCCAATATGCCACGCAACCGTAAATGTCGTCAGCCTCAAGGCGAGAAATCCATTTAACAGATTCGCCGGGGATACCGTTAGTCTGCATAAGACCATATTCAGAAATGCAGATGGGCATTCTATCAAGCCCTAATTCGTCACAAGTCTTGTGAAATTCTTCAAAGCGATATTCCATCCAATAAATTGAATAGTTGGGTTCACCGGCAAGCTCGTGCCACACAAACATATCGGGCAAGCAGTTGTTCTCTTTGCAGTATGTCAAAAATTCCTTGTTCCAGTCATAGTTGTATCCGCAATGACCAGGTCCCGCAATTCTTGCGTTTGGATTTATCTCTTTAACAACATTGTATGTAGAAGCCCACGCGTCATAGAATTTATAACGGTTTTCTTCTACCCAATGGTCACCAAACCAAACGCCATTGTCCATTTCGTTGTAAATGCAGTAAACAAGCTTATCCTTGTATTCTGAATTCTCCATTTCAGTAACGGTTTTCTTTACTCGCTCATTGTATAATTCAAGACTGTCAAACTGATAATACCAAGTGTCATACATATCTTGTGTATAAATGAAAAGATATTCACCGCCGGCTTCCGTAAAGGTTTCATAGACCTGATTAACATCACCAATGGGGTGCTGAAGTCCGCCCGCAGGCTTTGTAGCAAGGGTATTTATACCGATACTTTCAGTGATTTCTGCAGTTGGTACATCATCTTCAGCCAAGCCGTAAAGAAATCCCGCAGCTCTGCCCGTAAGGTCAGATTGCTGTGAAAAATCAATTGTTAAAGTAGGTACTTTAATAACCGCAAAGGCAATTCCCGCAATAATCACTAACGATAAAACAGAAATGCCAATTCCTAATAAAACTTTTTTAATCTTTTTCATATAGTTCATCCCACCTAATATATGGATAAACTGATTTTACCATATTATTTCTTTTTCTTCAATCTTAAAATGGAAGAAATACCCATAATAATCAAAAACACCGCAAAGATTTTAGAAAGATAATCAGTAGGAATATTTTTAAGAAAAAGGCTTGAAACTATTGCACCGCAAACTCCACCAAAAATTACAAGAAGAATTGCTTTGTAATCAATCTGCCTTTTAATTGTATAAATTATTGTTGCAAGAATTGCACAGGGGACAAAGAATATAAGATTTATGCCTTGTGCTTTGAGTTGCGGAGTATCCATAAAAACCGCAAGATAAATTATTAAAACTCCGCCACCGCCAAACCCCATTGCACCTATTAAACCCGACAAAAACCCCGCGATAACCGAAACAACTGTACTCATTTAAAGAATAACCTCACTCCCGCCCAAATCATAAATAACGCAAAAATAATAGTCAGAATTTTATTTGAGGTCTTTTTTATAACGAATGTGCCGATTGCACTGCCCAAAAGTCCGGGAATTAAATAAATATAAGTATCCGAAATCTCAACACTACCGTTGATTAAATAAATCACCGCACTAATAATTGTTATGGGCAAAATAGTAGCAACCGCGTTGATTTGCGACTGCTTTTGGTCCATTCCCATTCTTTTATACAATGGCACAGTCAACATTCCGCCACCCGCACCCAAGGTCACATTCACAACTCCAATACACAACCCCGCCAAAAATTTCTTAACACCACTCATAAATACACCTCGTTAAATTGTTCCCGTAAATATCATAAATATAAAAAAGAGGTTGCACAAACAACCTCTTTTAATCATATTTAACTCAATTTTACTCAATCGCTTTCGGCATATTCCATTTAAAAATCATTGCAAGCAGTCGTAAAACAAATGTCACCATAACACCTGAAACAATTGCAATTCCGTCATTAATTTCAAACAAATACATTATGTAGTAAACACTTGAACCAAAAATTGCTGCAATTGCATAAATTCTTTTTACAAGCACAAATGGGATTGATTTTGTAAGCACGTCACGAATCATACCGCCACCGATACAGGTTATAACGCCGCAAGAAATTGTAATTACTGCATCGTTTACAAATCCGTGCTCAATACCGACTTTTGTACCCATAACTGCAAAAATACCAAGTCCCAATGCGTCGAATATGTCGTTTATATGCTCAATTTTAGTTTCGTTTTCAAGATATGTCTTGCTGTATTTTCTCGCAATAAGAAATACAATTATTGAAACAATAACACAAATCAATAAATACCATTTAAGACCAAAAATAGCGGGAGGGGTAAAGCTGAAAATCGTGTCGCGTAAAAGTCCGCCACCCATAGATGTTAAAATTGCAAGAAGCATAACACCGAAAAGGTCGGTTTTTCTTCTTATTGCCACCATTGCACCCGAAACCGAAAAGGCGATAACACCAATTACTTCAACAATAGTTGTAAATATTTCCATTATAAAACCTCTACATTTTATGCTTTTATAATGTAATATTAACACGAAAAAACGTAACAGTAAAGAGCTATTTGTTATATTTAGCGTCGCAGACCCTTAATTTTATACTTTGAATTTTGCATTCACATAAAACTATCGCACAACACCATCATAATAACTCCTGAAATTCCTCCAACTGACGAAACCCCCAGAGTCCACGCGTTTACAGGAATATGCACCATTATGTATTGCCCGATTAAATTCACCGCAAATAATGCCGAAACGCCTTGCAAAGCCGTCAATAAAAACGCAGTAAAAAATCGTTTTGATTTAATAAAAGCAACAATAATAACTATAATATAAAATGCAAAAATGCAACCGAGAAAAATTTTTGCAGACATAAAAACACCTCACAAAAAATGGACATATCTATTTTTATTAAAATTCTGCTTATTTTATTCTTCGATACATATAAATAAAATGAGTGAATATAAAGAGGTGATTTAATGAGCGAAATAAAAAAGACTTACGAGCAATTTTGCACAAATTTCGGTGCTAATGTGGTTATGGAAGAAACTTTAACCCTTGATGGTGAGCGAAAGCTTCGTTGTACAAACGAAAACTGTCCGTCAAAAGATAAGGGGTGCCAAAACAAATTATTACAAAATTGTTGATTTTATCATATTGACCGTTTGAAGAAAACATAGTACAATAGTAAGGCTAAAGCAATTATTATTTGATTTTTATATATAGCGGTGAATTTTAATGCAGAAAATTATTGATTCGGTTTTTGATGTCATCGCATTCTCAAACGGTATCATTTACACAAAAAAGACTGTTCTTGAAAACGGTTCGGTCAAGGTTAATTTCTATGGGTATGATATAAAAAGAATGCAGAAAACTCCTGTTACCAAGAGCGTTTATCTTCTTAATAAATATGGTGCAGAGTACAAAAAAATAGCAGAGCAGTTGGGCGACTATGTTTCTTGCGAGGCGGATACATTACCCTCAAAGCAGGTTATTGTGGTTTACCCAAGCGGTGAAACAGGCATCTTCTCACCCGAGGGTGAAATGCTTTGGTCAAGCGATTTGCAGTATCACGGTGGTGATATTTGCGGAGTTGTGGCAGACGGCAGACAAATCTGGAGCGTAGTACCAGAGAAAAACTGCGTTGTTTCTTATTCAATTTCACATAAAAAATTCAGTATGCGTATAGGCTCTGAAGAGTCAACCTCATTTAATAAGCCCGTTTCAATTTCAAAATATGATAACGAATTGTTTATCTGTAATGCGGGCTCAAATAAGGTGAGAACTATCAGCCTTCGTGATTATTCGGTCAACGATTTTCGCATTTTTGACGAACCGGTTTATAAATACCTACGTTCATGCGGTAAAGAAATTGTTGTTCTTGAATCCGGCGTGTATGTATTATAAAAGGAGTAATAAAAATGAGCGAAGAATTCAATCCCGACCTTGTGTCTGTTATTGATGAAAATGGCGTTGAGCACGTGTTTGAAGAGCTTGACCGTATTGAAACTGATAAGGCAAAATATGTAGCACTTCTTCCTGTGTATGACGATGCAGAAGAAATTCTTGATGATGACGGTGAACTTATCATTCTCAAAGTCAGCGAAGAAGACGGCGAAACATATTTAGAGCCAATTGAAGACGATAACGAATTCAACGAAATCGGCAAGATTTTTGAAGAAAGATTATCAGAAATTTTTGCCTTTGATGACGAAGAATAAATCTTCATAAAAATTCAATAATAACTTTACCCTGCGAAGCCCGATAACTGCGGACGATATTAACCCAACACACTATTAAAGGGAGCTTGTACTCGATTTCATTGGGAGCAGACCTCCCGTCATTTTGACGGACGAAGGGAGCACAGATATGAACGGAAAGCACCCACCTGCTTAAACATGCAGGTTAGTATTCACCGCAACCGACTTTGTGGGGCACTTTTTCAAATGCAAAATTTAAAATGCAAAGTGCAAAATGAATTTGTTACGGTAGGGCGGTTTCTTTAGCCCACCGTATTTTTATGTATATTTTTCCCAATTTTTGCCAACACTCCATTTGTTAGGAGTGGAATTATGAAAAAAACAATATTAAGAATTGAAGCCTCAATCCTTGTAGCCCTTGTAATTTGCTGTGCATTAAATATCACCGCATTTTCAAAGCAATGTGACAGTATAAGAGATAAAATGTTACGAATGCACGTAATCGCTAATTCAGACAGCGATACCGACCAACAATTAAAACTGAAAGTACGAGATGCAGTACTTACTGCGGGCAAAGAAATCTTTGATGGTTCTGTAACCGCCGATGAGGCAGAAGAAAAAATCTTGCCCCATATTGACAAATTAAAACAAACAGCATTACAAACCATAAAAAACGAAGGCTATAATTATGATGTCAATATAACCGTGCAAAAAGAATATTTTGCAACACGCACCTATGAAAATGCCGTAACTTTGCCTGCGGGTTATTATACGGCTGTTAAGGTGATAATAGGTGAGGGGGCAGGGCAAAATTGGTGGTGCGTAATGTTTCCGCCAATGTGTTTGCCCGCCGCTGATGCTGAATGTGAAATATCCGACGTGCTCACCGAGGGTGAAACAGAAATTGTAACGGGTGCCGAAAAATATCAATTCAAATTTAAAATAGTTGAATTTATTGAAAGCTTATTAAGAAAATAACTCTTTACAAACGGCAGAATTTTTGTTAATATGAGATTGTGAAAATTTGACTATTCAGATTTTTACTATCCCATTTCCAAGGAGTTGGAGATTATGCCGCTTGTGTTGGCACACAGAGGTGCAAATAAGGTAGCACCTCAAAATACATTACCTGCTTTTCAAAAGGCAGTTGAATTTAATGCAGACGGAATCGAAACCGACGTTCATTTGTGTAAGGACGGCGAAATCGTTATTTGTCATAACTATACCGTTGATGCTACATCAAACGGTAAGGGTTCTATTGACGAAATGACTTTTGCTGAATTACGCAGTCTGGACTTCGGTTCTTATTTTTCAAAGGACTTTGCGGGCGTTACTTTGCCCACATTGGCTGAACTTTTAGAGATTACAAAAAATATGAATCTTATCAATATTGAAATAAAGCCACCTCTTAAAAATAACGACCTCGTTAAAAGGGTTGTTGAAGAGGTGTATAAGTTCGGTATTGAAAATAATTCAATTATCTCATGCTTTGACCCGGAATGTATTCGTCTTGTAAAAGAAATCGACAAAAATATTAAAACAGGTCTTTTGTATGAAAAAAGTGAGCTGGGTGATGAAATTATGAGCTTCGGTGTGGCAAAATACTGTAAGCAATTAAATGCCGACGCGGCTCATCCTGAATATTTTCTTATAAATGAAGATGATGTTAAAGATTTACATGCTAATGGTATTGCGGTAAATCCTTGGACAGTAAATAAAAAAGAAGATATTATCAAATATACAAATTGGGGCTGTGATGCATTGATTACCGATGTGCCCGATTTCTGTCTTAAAGTATTGGAGGGTATGAAATGAGTGCTCCTAAATATAGCATTATTCCCAAACCACAAAAGTATGATGTTCTTGAAGGTACATACACAGTAACAAGTGAAACTGCCGTGCTTTGCGTACCCGAATTCATTAAAGCGGGAAATTACCTTTCTGATTTTCTTAAAACAAAGAAAGATGCAAATAACGGTGCAATTAAATTTAATAAAGATGATAAGATTAAGCCTGAGGGTTATTGCCTTAAAATTAATTCAGAGGGTATAACTGTATCTGCATCTGACGAAAACGGTGCATTTTACGGTGCGGTAACTCTTAAAATTATGTTGATGCAGGCAAAAACTGCGGGCGGAGTTGCAGTGCTCAACGGTGCTTATATTTACGATTATCCAAAATTCACTTATCGTGGCGGAATGATGGATGAATCCCGTCATTTCTTCGGTGTTGAGGCTGTAAAGCGTGCACTTGACAGTATGGCTCTTTTAAAACTCAATAAATTTCATTGGCATTTAAGTGATGACCAAGGATATAGAATTGAAAGTGAAGTTTTTCCGCTTCTTAATGAAATCAGCAGTAAAAGACAGTATGAATTTTTAGGCGGTGCTGAAATATTAAGTAGAATCCCAGGTCTTCAAAAAAGCGGTGGCGAGTATTTCCATTATTACAAAAAAGATGAAATCCGCGAGGTCGTTGAATATGCAAAAAAACTGTGTATTGATATAATTCCCGAAATCGATTTGCCGGGGCATACGGTTGCAATTTTAGCTGCATATCCTGAATTATCTTGTTTGAAAGAAAACTACGAAGTATTCTGTGAAAATGGAATTACAAAAGATGTGCTTTGTGCAGGGCAGGATAAAACCTACGAATTCGTTGAAAAACTTTTAACCGAGGTTTGCGAACTGTTCCCTTATGAATATTTTCATATGGGCGGTGACGAAGCAGCAAAAGGTCATAAAATATGGGAAAATCAATGCCCTGTATGTCAAGCAAAAATGAAAGAACTTGGTTTTGATAAAGGCAAGGATTTACAGGTTTATTTTAATAATCGTGTGAATGAAATGCTCAAAAAACTTGGCAAAAAGAGTATCGAGTGGAACGATGGTATCGGTGAAAATACAGATAGTGATATTACAGGTCACTATTGGATTTTACGCACACCTGCATGGATAAAGAAGGAAAACGATAAACGAAAATTTATTGTATCTTCTTGTCCTACAATGTATTTTGATTATTCATACGCAGTATCGCCTCTTAAAAAGGTTTATAACTATAATGTTGCAAAATCAGGATTTGTGAATGAGAGAAATGTTCTCGGTGTTGAGTTTGAATCCTGGTCAGAATTCATTGATACCGAAAATGCATGGCAATTTGCGGTTTATCCACGAATTTTTGCACTTGCCGAGGTTGCGTGGACAGAGGATAAATTAAAAAACTATAAAGATTTCTATAAACGTCTTGAATTCTTTAAAGCATATATGCGAGCAAAAGGAATTAACTATTCAAGACTTGAAAAGAAAAAATTCGGTGTTAGAAACCGTGCTGTTTTCCACCTTGGTGAACGCGGAAACGAATATAAACATAATGAAAAAATAAAGATGATAAAATAGGAGAACGCAAATGACAATAACACATTTATTATCTTTCTTTGCGGGTATCGGCTTGTTTCTTTACGGTATTAACGCTATGGGTGACGGTCTTGAATACGCCGCAGGTTCGAAAATGAAGAAAATTTTAGGTGCACTTACCAAAAACAGAGTTTTAGCAGTTATTATGGGTGCACTTGTAACAGCACTTATCCAAAGTTCATCAGCAACAACTGTTATGGTAGTGGGCTTTGTAAACGCAGGACTTATGAATCTTGCACAGGCAGTGGGCGTAATTATGGGTGCCAATATCGGTACAACCGTTACAAGCGTGCTTATTGCTCTTGATTTAAGCGATATTGCACCGATTGCACTTTTCCTCGGTGTGTTTGTAATGCTTTTTGTAAAGAAAGATATTATCAAGCACATTGGCCAGACGGTTGCAGGCTTTGGTATGCTTTTCTTGGGTATGGATACAATGTCAGCGGCTATGGAGCCTTTAAGAGATTCTGAAGTTTTCATTTATTTTATGACAAACTACAGTAATCCGATTGTGGGCATTCTTATTGGTCTTGTGCTTACCGCAGTAATTCAAAGTTCATCTGCAAGTATCGGTATTTTACAGGCTCTTGCAGTTCAGGGACTTGTGCCGATTGAATTTGCCATTTATATTCTTTTGGGACAAAATATAGGTACTTGCGTTACAGCACTTCTTTCGGCGGCGGGTTCAAAAACAAATTCAAAGAGAACCGCTGTTATGCACTTGCTCTTTAATGTTTTAGGTACATTTATGTTCTTGCTGATAACTGCATTTACACCTTATACTTCATTGCTCGAGAGAATCAGTGATAATGTTTCTGTGCAGATTTCAACTGCTCATATTATCTTTAATGTTGTCAGCACAATCATTCTTTTCCCGTTTGCAAATTGGATTATCAAAATGGCTTGTATTCTTGTGCCCGACAAAGAGCCCGAAGACTCAAAGCTTGAATTTAAATTCTATGATGAGCATCTTCTTACAACTCCTCCCGTTGCGGTTGAGCAGATTGGTAAAGAGGTTGTCAGAATGGCTACTCTTGCCCGTGATAACTTTGACCGTGCAGCAATAGCACTTATAAATAATGACACCTCAAAGCACGAGAAAATAGAGTCTGTTGAAGAGGTAATCAATTTCTTAAATCACGGTATTACAAGACACCTTGTTAAAATTAATGCACTTGATTTGGATTATTCCGACGCAAAATATATCGGTCGTCTTTTTCACGTAATTAACGATATTGAGCGTATTGGTGACCACGCGGTAAACTTGAGTGAAGCAGTAATTGTTCGTAATAGTGAAAAACTTGCAATTTCAGAAGAAGCAGTTTCAGAGCTTGAAACAATGCGTAAATGCGTTATAGAGTTGCTTAATGCATCAATTTCTTCTTTTGAAAAACAAGAACTTACAATTGAAGAAGCAAAGCGTATTGAAACGCTTGAAACTGTGTCTGATAACCTTAAAGTTCGTTATCAGGATGCACACCTTCGCCGTCTTAACGAAGAACATTGCGAAACTCGTGCTGGTATGATGTTTGTTAACACTCTCATCGACTTTGAGCGTGTGGGTGACCACGCAAAGAATATAGCTTTTGCAGTTAAAAAGAAACCCGCAGAAAAAGTTGATTTTGACGAAAAGTTGGCAGAGTCATATTGATGATTATATAGCGGGATAAAGTATCTTTTGCCATTTTAATTTAAGGTGGGAAATATTATGAATAAAACCATTAAAAGTTTATTATCAATAGTTTTAGTGTTCACATTTGTTTTTTCATTGTCATCTTGTGGGGTTGATTACGAAATTCCCAAGAAAGACGATTTCAGCGTAATGAAAAATGCCGAAATTGTCGGTGATTTGAAAGGTACCGTTGCTGCGGAAGGAACATTTATCGAAATTCGGTTTCCTGAAGAAACAACCTTTGATACAGTTGTTATTAAAGAAAAAGATAATCAGATTGATAAATTTTCAATCTGGCTTAAAGATGAAAACGGTGAATATCAGTCAATTTATCAACAAGATAGAATAGGTGATTACCGATATTGTGATATTGGTGAACATACCGCAGATTCGCTTAAAATCTGTATTAATTCATCAAATGAAAATCAGTTTGAATTAAAAGATATTGATGTTCTTAATGTAAAAGACAATAGAAATAAAGATTTTAGAGTAACATCATATCTCGTTTGTCAATGGTTTTATGGTAATGAAAATGTTGAAGTTGAAAAAATGAACACACTAACCGATATTATTTTGTTCGGTGTTGCCCGCTTTGATGAAAACGGAAATGTTTATCTTCAAGACCTTGACATCAATGGTGAAATGGTAAGCGGAGATATAATTTTCAAAGATATTATTGAGATTATTAAAACAGCAAACCCCAATGTTAATATTCACTGTAATATTTTAGGACCTGACGGAGTTGACGCAGATAACAAAGAAGCACTTCACAGTAAGGCATTTGTTGATAATAGCGATGCTCTTATCGAAAATATATTAGAATTATTGAAAACCTATGATTTTGACGGCATATACTTTGATTATGAATATCCCTATAAGCTTGAAAGCATTGAAGATTATTCCGATTTTCTTGTGAAACTTGATTCGCATTTAGGTGACTACATTCTCGGTGCAGCATTTTCACATTGGAGTGGCAATCATATTTCAAAAAAAGCCATCGAATCACTCGACCGAGTTGAAATAATGGCGTACGATAATATGGGTGAATACAATGCTCATGCCGAATTTGCTTCAGTTGGTGGCATTCTTGCTGTTGGTGACCTTATTAAACAAGGTTACGACATTTCAAAATGTGATTTGGGATTACCATTTTACGGCAGAACTCACGGCGGTGACGAGGCTTGGCCACCTTATGCCAATATCGTACCCGATTTGAATAATGATCCATTTAAAAACACTATTCCAAAATCATACTTAAATGGTGTAACAGATGACTCAATAGTAACAAGTTTCAACGGTGTGCAGATGATTAAAGATAAAACTGCATTTGCCAATGATTATGGCTTGGGCGGAGTAATGGTGTGGCATTATACTTGTGACGTGGCCTACGAAAGCGATTTGTCACTCTTTAAAGCAATCCAAACTTCACTTGAAACAAGAGAATAAAATGATATGGCGGGGAACAGTGCCCCGCCGTATCATTTTAAAAACAAATTTGAAATTGTCGAACTCATTCCAAAAACGACAAAAATAAATTTTATATTGAATAATCACAAAATATATGGTAAACTAATATTGCCAAACCAATTGAATATAAAAATAAGGGCGATTTCTATTTTTTTATGAGGATATTATGCTCAATTTGTATCAACATATATGTGAATTTGATAAAAATGCAGATTCCACAATATATGTTGGTGGTTAATTGCCCTTTATATTGAATTGGTTTGGCGACTATCGGAGTTTGCGTTTTTTGTGCGGCTGCTTCGGTGGTCGCACTTTTTATTTATATTTAGAAGACTATTATTTGATAATTTAGGGGTTTCTTGTAATTCTTTATGAAGATATTTGTAAATAATATATTGACATGTTTGCATGAATATTGTATCATTGTATTAACACACCAATACAATTTGCGACGGTGATAACTTTTGCTTTTTTGAGTTTTGAATACTAAATTTAAATTCTTGTTCTTGTAATATTTTCACTTGTAATACATTTTAAAATGTTTAAAATTAAGATAATGAATACTATATGAGGAGGTCTTTTTATGAAAAAAATAATAAAAAAAGTATTTTCTGTTTTCTTATCTGTGTTTTTGTTGGTAACAACCGTGCCAATGAATGCTTTTGCTATGAGTACAGAATGTAATTGTGGCAATGTATATGATGATAACGGATTTTGTTTGGATGCAGGATGTAGTGGCTATCAACCAGCTGTAGAAACAACAGATAGATATGACGTCGACAATGATTTTGTTCTCGATACAGTTTATGAAATATCAAATGCAGGTCAGCTTTATTGGTTTGCAGAACAAGTCAATAGCGGAAGTAATTCAATTAACGCGGTGCTTATAGAGGATATTGTAATCAATGAAAATGTAGTTATTGATTATAAGCTTAATGAGGATGACACGGTTGTTGATGATTTCCGTGTATGGACATCAATAGGTGATACAACATATCGCTACACAGGTGTCTTTGACGGACAAAATCATACAGTCAGAGGTATTTATATATACAGTGACAATCTTTATCAGGAAGGACTTTTTGGATACACAAAGGGTGCTGTGGTTAAAAACGTTGGTGTTATTGACAGTTATATTTACGCTGCATCACAATCAGGTGGTGTGGTTGGTCTTTCCATTACATCAACTATAAATAATTGTTATTTTGATGGTGTTATAACGGGCGATTCCCCAAGTAGTATCGGTGGTGTAGTTGGCGATCTTCCTTCAGGCACAGTTGAGAATTGTTATAATTTAGGTAAAATTGATGGCGATACCCGAGTTGGCGGTGTTGTTGGCGATAGCGAAGGCACAATCAATAGTTGTTATAATCTTGGTGTTGTAATAGGCACATATATGACCGGTGGCGTTTGCGGTATAGTGGGTTATATAAATGAAGAAGCACTTATCACAAATAGCTATAATGCAGGTGATGTTTATGGTGATCATACAGTAGGTGGTGTTGTGGGATACAACACGGGTATTGTTATTCACAATTATAATGAAGGATATGTGTATGGTGATTTCTGCGTTGGTGGCGTTGTGGGAGACAGTAGTGGCGTTGCAACGAAATGCTATAACACAGGTGAGATTAAAGGCACTTCAACAGTAGGTGGTGTATTCGGCAGGGCCCATGACGATATTGAGGACTCTTATAATACAGGTAATGTTACATGTGAAGAGGGTACTATAGGCGGTATTACAGGTTATATTTCATCAAGTAGTATTAGAAACTGTTATAATACAGGTACTATTAAGTCAACTGCAACTGCTTATTCATATTTTGGTGGAATTGTTGGTGAAATAACAGGTGGCTCTACTTTGAAGAAGGGCGAAATTGTAGATGAAATGGTTAATTGCTACAATTTGGGTGATGTAATAGGAAATGATTATACCGGTGGCGTTGCAGGTTGGGCAAGTCTTTTGGAAATAACTAACTGCTACAATGAGGGAAGCATTACATCTTCAATGGACGTAACAGGTGGTGTTATCGGTTGCAGTTACTCTTATAACATTATTGAAAAATGCTATAACAAGGGCACGGTTACAGCTGTAGGATACACAACAGGCGGTATTGTTGGTATCGCAAACGAGCATTCTGAAATTGTTGAATGTTATAACGAAGGTAATGTTTCAAGTGAAAGCTACAATGCAGGTGGCGTTATTGGAGTAATAGGAAAGGTGGCAACACTTGAAAATTGCTATAATATTGGTAATGTTATAGGTAACTATAACATTGGTGGTATTGCAGGTAAGAATTTAGGTATAATTGAGAATGCTCATAATACAGCAAATGTTTATGCTGCCTCTTATTATGGTGCAGGTGGTGTTGTAGGTATTAACAGCGGAACGATTACAAATTGTTTTTATGCTGAGAACTGTGCAACAACAAATCTCTACAATGCTACAATTCAAAATGGTGTGGGTAATTCCAAAACTACACCATTAGATGATATTGAAGGTGCTACAGCAGTTAAAACTGCTGAACAGTTTGCAAGTGGTGAAGTATGCTTTGCACTTAATGTTGGAAATGGAACCACATGGAAACAAACAATCGGCTATGAAAAGTATCCAATGCATTATGGTGAGATAGTTTACTATAAAGAAAGTGAAGATAAATATTTCAATATAGACTATAGTCTTTTGGCAATTTCTCACCAACCAACAGCAGAAGAACCCTATGTTGAACTTTATGAGGATTTTGGAGCGAAATATCAGTGGTATGAGATTGAAAAAGATTTAACAGAGGTTACAGAAGATAACGCTGAAAAAGTTTCTTTCTACGGTGGTTTTGAATCATCCTATGATAGCGAAATTGGCTGGACGGCTGTTATGGATGAAAATCTTGGTCCACATGAGTTCTCATACTTTACAGTAGAACTTGAAGCAGGAGATACAGTAGTTGTTGAATTAAGTGATGATAAAGCAAATTATGTAAGTCTTTTTAATTTTGAAACTAGTAAAGATATTAAAGAGTTTATAACGTCAGGAAAAACAACATATAGCTTAACTGTTGAAACTGCAGGCGAATATAGACTCTATGTTACTCATGAGAGCAACAGTGTAACAGTCAAAGCATCAGTGGGTCAAATCAATTACAATAAAATTAAAGACGCAATATCTTCTTCATATGTACCATCTAATCCTGGCATATATGCTTGTTTAGTAACTTATGTGGATGGTTCCACGGAATTATCAAAAGAATTTGATACGATTATACCAACATTTACAGGCATTAAAGATGACCATATCTACAAAAAAGATATAATGCAAAAAGCATATCAACTTGTAGAATTTGATGGTGATTTCTATTACATAGGTGACCGCCATGAAATCGTTAAAAACAAGAAAGTTTATATCAAGACAGATAGAACAAACGGTCTTACTTATGAAGACGGCACACTAATCACAGCAGGTTATTATGACTTTGATGAAAATGGCAAAATGGTTATTCTCAATGGTGTTGTTGGTAATAAGATTTACAAAAACAACGCTATGTTAAAGGCATATCAACTTGTTGAAGTTGACGGTGATTTCTACTACATTGGTGACCGCCACGAAATTGTTAAGAATAAGAAAGTTTACATCAAAGCGGAACGACTTAATGGCTTAACTTATGCAGACGGAACACCAATTACCGCAGGTTATTACGAATTCGACGAAGAAGGTAAAATGGTAATTCTCAATGGTGTTGTTGGTAATAAGATATACAAAAACAACACTATGTTAAAGGCATATCAGCTTGTTGAGTTTGATGGCAATTACTATTACATTGGTGACCGCCACGAAATTATCAAGGGTAGAAGAGTTTATCTCAAAGAAGACAGAATCAACGGTCTTACTTATCCTGATGGCATACCAATCACTGTAGGTTGGTATGAATTCGACGAAAAAGGCAAAATGATAGTTGGATAAAATACAACAAAAAAGGGTAGTAACCTAATAAGTTACTACCCTTTACCTTTTATATGTGATTTTAATTTTTCAAACTCTGTAATGGTGCAGGAATTCGTCCGCCACGGTTAATGAAATTAGCGGGGGAGGCGGTGTTTAATTTCATAACGGGACCATAGCCTAAAAGTCCGCCGAAATTGAGTGTATCACCAATATTTTTGCCAATAGCGGGAATAAGTCTTACAGCAGTCGTTTTTGAATTTACCATACCGATAGCGGCCTCGTCAGCAATAATACCTGAAAGAACTTCGGCGGTTGTGTCACCGGGTACAATAATCATATCAAGTCCAACCGAGCAAACACAAGTCATAGCCTCAAGTTTTTCAATGGTTAATGCACCACTTGTAGCCGCTGCAATCATACCTGCGTCTTCAGAAACAGGTATAAACGCACCCGAAAGTCCGCCAACGTGTGAAGATGCCATTACGCCACCTTTTTTGACTGCATCATTAAGGAGTGCAAGGCAAGCTGTTGTGCCGTGAGCACCACATTGTTCAAGACCCATTTCCTCAAGAATATAAGCAACTGAGTCGCCGATTGCAGGAGTAGGTGCTAATGATAAGTCAACAATTCCGAATGGTACATCAAGTCTTTTTGAAGCCTCGCATGCAACAAGCTGACCCATTCTAGTAATTTTGAACGCTGTACGCTTAACCATATCTGCAACTTCTGTAATATTTGCATTCGGGATTTTTGAGATTGCTGAACGCACAACACCGGGTCCCGAAACACCAACATTGATTACGCAGTCAGGCTCACCAACACCGTGAAAAGCACCTGCCATAAATGGATTATCTTCGGGAGCATTGCAAAACACAACAAGTTTTGCAGGTCCAATACAACCCTTGTTAGCAGTAACTTCTGCAGATTGCTTAATTATTTGTCCCATAAGTTTAACTGCATCCATATTGATACCCGCTTTTGTAGAGCCGATATTAACTGATGAACAAATATGGTCTGTAACATCAAGAGCCTCTGGAATACTGCGGATAAGTGCTTCGTCACCTGCGGCAAAACCTTTTTGAACAAGTGCCGAATATCCTCCAATAAAGTTTACACCAACCGTCTGTGCAACTCTTTCAAGAGTTTTAGCATACATAACAGGGTCGCCCTTGCCCGATGCTAAAATCATTGAAATTGGTGTAACTGAAATTCGTTTATTGATAATCGGAATACCATATTCCTTTTCAATATCTTCACCGGTTTTAACAAGGTGTTCTGCTTTGCGGGTCATTTTCTCATAAATCTTGTCACATGTTGATTTTGCGTCACCTGTGCAACAATCAAGCAGAGAAATACCCATTGTTATAGTTCTGATGTCAAGATTTTCATCTTGAATCATATTTATAGTTTCAAGTATATCGTGAGTATTAATCATATTAAATTCCTCAAATTCTGTGCATTGAATTAAAAATATCCTCGTGCATAACGTGAATTGAAAGTGACATTTCGCTACCGAGTGCAGTTACCTTATCTGAAAATTCAGTAAAAGGAACTGTTGCTTTTTCTAAATCAACAAGCATAATCATACAGAACATATCCTGCAAAATCGACTGTGAAACCTCAATAACATTTACTCCGTTTTCTGCACAAACTGTTGATACTTTAGCAAGAATACCAACCATATCTTTACCAACTACGGTAATAATACCTCTCATATTAAATTACCTCCAAAAATAGATTGATAATATTTTATCATAAAAAAATATTAAAGTGAATATCAATATTTTTCAAAATTTGTTGAAAAATATGTTATATTTATAGTAAAATAGGCACAAGGTGATAAATATGTATAAAAATATTGTGGATTTACATGTGCATACTGACAATTCATTTGACGGTAATCACTCGGCAACTTTCTTCTGCGAAAAGGCAGAGTTTATGGATTTAAGAGCAATTGCGTTTACCGACCATTGTGAAGTTGACCAGTTCCGCGGTGATGATAATTATGAAAAACGAATTTACCAAGCATTTTTTGAGGTTGCAAAGGTTCGTTCAGCATTCAGGGGAAAACTCATTGTGTTAAATGGTATTGAACTCGGTCAACCTGCATACGATATAGAAACTGCAGAGGATATTATAAAGAGATATGATTATGACCAGATTTTAGGCTCTGTTCATAATCTTCGCGGTAAAGAAGATTTTTATTATATGGAAAATCTTGAACTCTTTGAAGCCGAAAATCTTCTCAAAGAATACTTTGTTGAACTCATTGAAATGCTGAAGTGGGGTAATTTTGATGTGCTTGCACATTTGACATATCCGTTAAGATATTTCTATGCAAAATCAAATCTTAATATTGACTTAAATAAGTTTAAAAATCAGATTGATGAAATTCTTTTAATCACGGCAAAAACCGATAAGGCTCTTGAAATAAATACTGCGGCACTTCGTCAGCCTTTGAATCAGCTTTCGCCCGAAGTCGATATTCTAAAGAGGTACAAAGAACTTGGCGGAAAGCTTGTGTCAGTTGGCTCGGATGCTCATTTTGCCGAACATCTCGCGGCAGATATTGACAAGGCTTATGATGCGGCACTTAAAGCAGGATTTAACAATATCACATTTTTCCAAAAACGCACACCAATGTTATTAAAAATTGAAACAGAGGGGTAATTTTATGAAAGTAAAAGCGGCGGCAAAAATAAATTTAATGCTCGATATTCTCAAAAAACTCGATAACGGTTATCACAGTCTTTTTATGATTATGCAGTCAGTTGATTTGTATGATACTGTGACAGTTGAGAAAAACAGTATTAACGAAATCATTATTAAATGCAACAAAGAGGGCGTACCTTGTAACGAAAAGAACATTGCTCATAAATGTGCAAAGGCATTTTTTGATTTTTGCAATATTGAAGACAGGGGAGTTACCATCGAAATTGAGAAAAATATTCCGATGGCTGCAGGTGTTGCAGGTGGCAGTGCCGACGGTGCGGCAGTCCTCTATTGCCTTAATAAGATTTACAAAACAAATCTTACAGACCGTGAGCTTGCGAAAATTGGTAATAAAGTCGGTGCGGACATTCCGTTCAGTTTGACGGGCGGAACCGCAGTAACTCTCGGCACAGGAAATGTTATTGCACCTGTTACGGATTTACCCGATTGCTATATTGTTCTCGCTAAGCCCGAACAAGATGTTTCAACCCCTGAAGCTTATGCAGAGTTTGATTCTCTTACCCGAGTTCGCCATCTTGATAGAATATCAATGATTGATGCAGTTTCAAACGGTGATTATGAAAAAATCTGTTCACTTTGCGGTAATGTGTTTGAGCAGGCAGTTGAAGTGCCGAAAAGACCTCATATTAAGGGCGTAATGCGTAAATGCGGTGCGGATGCTTCTTGTATGAGTGGTAGCGGACCAACAGTTTTCGGTATTTTCAGTGATAAAGAAAAAGCCGAGCAATGCTGTGAAAAGCTTTGCAAGAAATACGAAAATGTGTATCTATGCAAGCCGGTCAATAAGGGAATAGTTGAAGTATAATAATTTAAGGCTCGGGATTACTCCTGAGCCTCATTTTTTATGTATTCAAATAATCTTTGACAACCTAGTGACACATCGTTATATGTAGTGCTGAAATCTCTTGTGTACCAAGGGTCAGCGACATCGCGGTCAATATGGGCAAAGCTTAATAATTTGTGAATTTTGTTTTCCTTGTCATACCCGATAATTCTGTTGATGTTTCGCATATTCGCACTATCCATTCCGATTATGAAATCGTACTTTTCATAGTCGGATTTTTTAAGTTGTACGGCTTGTCTTTTTGTGTAAGGGACACCCATTTCATCAAGAATTTTCTTTGTGCCCCAATGAGTGTCATTACCGATTTCTTCTGTACTTGTGGCACTTGAACGAATGAGAAAATCATTTTCCATTCCGTTCTTTTTAACAATATCTTTCATCACAAATTCCGCCATAGTCGAACGGCAGATATTCCCGTGACAAACAAACATAATTTTAATCATAAAATCACCGAAAAGATTTTACCACACACAGCAAATCTTGTCAAAATACAAATTATTGTTTTCCACTCATTATATTACAGTGTCGTTCTAAACATAGGGACCGCACAGGGACAAGTTGCTCCTTCTTTGAGGGAGCTGTCAACCAAGTTGACTGAGGGAGTTTAATCCTTGTCTGCCCGTGTTATTTTGAGCGTAGCAAAGAATCTCGTTATATCTAAAATGATACTTTATTGTAGAGCACGGTAGGCTTATGGCTTGCCACCGATATTGCACGGGTAGGTTTCTGTGTATTACTGTAATGATTGCATGTAATGCCATGTTGAATTGACTTATTAAAAAAGTATTGCATTGTCAAGAAGTTGCGATTTTTTCATTAAATATTGTCGTAATTGTTGACATTTTGACTTTTGAGGTGTACTATTGAATCGTATACAGGAGGTAGCAGTATGAAAATTAGTTATAAAAAACTATGGATTATGCTTGTTGAAAAAGAAATATCGCAAGCAGATTTAAGAAAAGATTTAAATATTGCTTCCGGTACAATGACTAAAATGCGTAGAAATGAAGAGGTCGCTCTTTCAATTCTTATTCGCATTTGTGAGTACCTAGATTGTAATATTGGCGATATTTGTGATGTAGTGAAATTTGATGAATGAATTTTATAACATCAATTTGTGTATTTTGGGAGGTAAAAATGCAACCGAAGATTACTAAAGATGAAGTTTTCCGTTTTTTAAAGAATAGTGGAAAAGTTATAGGTGGTTTGGCTATTGATGCATATGGTAACGCCCTAAATCAAATTGAAGAGAAGTCATTTTTAGATGCTATAGAAATTGGTATAGAGAATACTATTGCCTCGTTGTACGAGGCAAATGTTAATGATAACGAAATCGTGCGTATAGTGGGCGAGTATTGGGGATTATGTAAAGATGATGTTGTAGAACGAATTATTTGGGAAAAACAACAAGCCACTATTCGCTCTTTAAATCAATATTTAAAATTGCAAGGTTATTCAAAGGAAGAAATAAATCAGTTTATGAAAGAAGAAAAGGCAATATTTCAAATAAGATGCAATAAAGATTTGTGGAAATTAAAAAATAATCCTGAAAAACTTGTAAAGGAAATTAAATCAAAAAAATAATATTTTGAGGTGTTATATAATGGCTTTTTGTACTAATTGCGGACAAGAACTTGAACAAGATGCAAAGTTCTGTGCTGAATGTGGTAAAGCTACCAACAAAAATAATCAAACAAATGAACAAAGAAAAACGATATATGATGGCAAAATACATAAGTGTCCCAATTGTGGCGAAGTCTTAAGTTCGTTTGTTGTACAATGTCCTGCCTGTGGTTATGAAATTAGAGATGCTGTTGTGTCAAATGCTGTTAGTGAGCTTGCTTTGAAATTAGAACATATTGGAAATGAAAGACCTAATAAGAAAGTATCATTAAATCCGTTTAAGGTAATGTCTAATAATATTGGTGCAAACTCTATCAGCGAACAAAAAGTTAGTTTAATTCGTAATTTTTCAATTCCAAATACTAAAGAAGATATAATGGAATTTATGATTCTGGCATCATCAAATATTGATATGAAATTGTATGGATTTGGGAATCAAGGTGTTTTAACTGCTTCGCAAAGAGAACTTTCTGATGCATGGTTAGCTAAATTTGAACAAGCCTATCAGAAAGCAAAAATTCTTTTAAAAGGCGAAGAATTTCAAAATATTCATAATATATACACTCAAACCAACAAAAAACTTAAGTTAGAAAAGTTAAAAGTGCCGTTGAGTATTATATGTCCGTTCATATTTTGTTTTTTTATAATTGTATTCTGCCTAATAATGGCACAGTTTGAATAAGCAAAGAAATATCAGCAAAGGAGAAAAAATATGGGATTATTTAATAGAACTAAACATAATGGTGGAATAATGGATGTTATCCGTTGTGATGAACCGTCATATCTTATTTGGAAATGGCACCCTGTAGGTTCACAAGCAGAATACAACAATAAAGAAAATTCAATTCGTTGGGGTTCGTCATTAAGGGTAAAAGATGGTGAAGTTGCTGTATTCGTTTATAAGCAAGAAGATGGTACAATGCAAGATTATATTGTAGGTCCTTTTGATGAAACAATTAAGACAGCAAATTTCCCTATTCTTGCAAGTGCTTTAGGGGCAGCTTATGACGGAGGAACACCATTTCAAGCTGAAATTTATTTTATTAATCTTGCTCAAGTTATACAAGTTAAATTTGGAGTGCCGTTCTTCGATGTGTATGACCCAAGATTTTTAGATTTTGGTGTACCAGTGGCCGTAAGAGGTACGATAAGCTTTAAAATTGATGATTACCATGAGTTTATAAAATTGCATAGATTAAGTACTTTTAATCTTGAAGATTTCCAAGCTCAAATTCGTGATGTTGTTTGTCGTTATGTCAAAGATACCGTAGCAAATGCACCGGTATCCAACAATATTCCGGTTATTCAACTTGAAACTAAAATTTCACAGATTAATGATGTTGTTGAATTTGATGTTAAGGAAAGATTAAAAGAGCATTTTGGTGTGTTAGTGGCTGGTGTGGATATAGGTGCGATAGATATTGATAAGTCAAGTATTGGCTATCAACAACTTATATCTGTTACTAAAGATGTTATAACTGCACAAACGCAGGATTATGTTGAACGATTAAGAATTCAACGGGAAGAACAACAGTACGCACAACATAAGCAGACACAAACTGCAAATGTTGCTGCATTTCAAGTTGAAAAACAGGCTGAAGTTGGTGTAGCAGGTGCAGAATCACTTGGACAAATGGGTGCTAATGGTGCTGGAGGTGTTAATCTCGGTGGAGATGGCACAGGATTTAATCCGGCAGCAATGATGGCGGGAATTGCACTTGGTGGTGCAGTAGGAAACAATATTGCAGGAACAATGAATGGTATGATGGGTGGCGTAAATCAGCAAGTACCACCTCCAATTCCAACAGTTACATTCCATGTTGCTGTAAATGGTCAAGCAACAGGTCCTTTTGATATAAACACATTATCACAGATGACTAATGCAGGTACTTTCACAAAGGATAGCCTTGTTTGGAAAGCAGGAATGCCACAATGGGCAAAAGCAGATACGGTAGCTGAACTTCAAACTTTGTTTGCAAATACAATGCCACCAATCCCACCGACAGAATAATATATCATCTTATAAGAGTGAAAATCTCGTGGAGTTTTCTTCGTTGGATGATTTAAAATATCAAACATTATTATAGAATATTTTCCCCCTCCTTATCATATTTATTTATGACCGATAAGGAGGGTTTTGCTTTGAAAGATTTAGTTGAGGAAAGAGCTGCAATGTTAGGGGAGTATATAGTTGAGAACGAGGCAACTGTCCGTGCCACCGCAAAGGTTTTCGGAATAAGCAAAAGCACAGTGCACATGGATGTTGCAGAAAGGCTTAAAAAGTTTGACCCTGCACTTTACGGTCAGGTGAGAAAGGTTTTAGAGGTTAACAAGGCTGAAAGACATATACGTGGCGGTCTTGCTACAAAAGAAAAATATATGAGTAAAAAATAATATATAAATTACAATAAATCACTTGAAATTTGACTATATTCGTGTATAATACTATGTGTAAAAATATGTACATATATCACTTGAAAGGTGGACAATATAGTGGCAGACGAGAAAAATCTCTTTGTTGACCTTGAGCATCAGGTTATGAAGCTCTGGGAAGAAGAGAAGTATTATGAAAAGCTTGTAGAAAAAAATAAGGGTAAAAAAATGTTCCGTTTCCTTGACGGTCCTATTACTGCAAATAACCCAATGGGTATTCACCACGCTTGGGGCAGAAGCACAAAGGATACTTTTATCCGTTACAAGTCTATGAGAGGTTATGATTGCCGTCGTCAGAACGGTTTCGACTCACAGGGACTCTGGGTTGAAGTTGAAGTTGAAAAACAGCTTGGCTTTAAAACAAAAAAGGATATTGAAAATTATGGTATGGACAAGTTTACCCGTCAGTGCGTTGACCGTGTAAAACATTATTCAGGCATCATTACCGAGCAGTCAAAAAGACTTGGTATGTGGATGGATTGGGAAAATTCATACTATACAAATACAGACCTTAATATTCAGGGTATTTGGCATTTCTTAAAGGAATGTGATAATCACGGCTGGATTCAGCGTGAATATAAGCCAATGCCTTGGTGTCCTCGTTGCGGTACATCACTTTCAGAGCACGAAATGACAGGTTCTTATAAGATGATGACTCACAACTCTGTTTTCTTCAAACTTCCAATTGAAGAAATTGATTCAAAAATTCTTGTTTGGACAACTACTCCTTGGACTCTTTCTTCAAACGTTGCTTTGGCAGTTAACCCTGACATTGACTATGTTGAAGTTAAAATCAAGAGCGATGACCAGACATTAATTCTTGCTAAAAATGCGATTAAATACCTTGGTGACGATAAGCTTGAGGTTATCCGTGCACTTAAGGGTGAAGAGCTTGTAGGGTATCACTATGAAACTTGCTTTGCAGATTTAGAGGCACAGCAGGGATTTGAACATAAAATTGTTGCTTGGGAAGATGTTGCGGCTGACGAAGGTACAGGCGTTGTTCATATTGCTCCCGGTTGCGGTATCGAAGACTTTGAGCTTGGTGAAAGACTTGGTCTTCCCAAGGTTATGCCTATTGACGATATGGGTATATATCTTGAAGGCTTCGGCTTTATGACAGGTAAAGATAGCCACACAATCGCTGACGAGGTTTTCGAAAAACTCGATGAGCAGAACAAACTCTATAAAGTTGAACCACACGAACATAGCTATCCGGTATGCTGGAGATGTAAGAGTGAAATTGTTTTCCGTCTTGTTCCTGCTTGGTATATTAAAACAAGTGAAATTAAGCCTAAACTTATTGAATGTGCAAATTCAGTTAAATGGGAGCCTGCTTCAAACGGTAAGCGTATGAATGACTGGCTTACAAATATGGGTGACTGGAATATTTCTCGTAAACGTTATTACGGTATGCCGCTTCCATTCTATCCATGTAGCTGTGGTCATATCACAGTTATCGGCTCAAAGGATGAACTTCGCGAAAAGGCAGTTGACCCCGCTCAGGTTGATGCTCTTCCCGAACTTCACAGACCTTGGGTTGACGAAGTGAAAATTAAGTGTCCACATTGTGGAAAAGAAGTTTCTCGTATTTCAGATATCGGTGACGTTTGGCTTGATGCAGGTATCGTTCCGTTCTCAACACTCGGTTACTTTACTGACCGTGAAGCATGGGAAAAGAACTTCCCTGCAGAGTGGGTTACAGAAATGCACGAGCAGGTTAGACTTTGGTTCTATTCAATGCTCTTTATGAGTACAGTTCTCGTAGGTAAAGCTCCTTATGAAAAAGTTGTAACAAACGGTATGGTTGTTGCAGAAGACGGCTCAAAATTCTCAAAAACAGGCTTTATGATTAAGTTTGATGAGGCTGCAGAGAAAATCGGTGCTGATACTGTTCGCTATCTCTATGCAAGTGCACCAAATACAAACGACGTTCGTTTTGGTTATAACCTTGGTGACGAAGCAAGAAGAAAGATGCTCGGTTACTGGAATATTTATACATTCTTTGATACCTATGCACAGCTTGATAAACCAAACTTTGCAAACTATAAACCTGATTTCTCACTTATGACACCAACTGATAAGTGGCTTGTTGTAAGAACTAATGAATTCTTAAAGAAAGCAACTGCTTCAATGGATGATTATAAGGCATTTGCTCTTGTTAAAGATTTTGAGGCATTTGTTGACGATATTTCAAACTGGTATATCAGAACAAACCGTCGTCGTTTCTGGAAAACAGAAGACGAGCAGGATAAGATGATTGCTTATTGGACACTCTTTAATGCTGTTAAAGTTTGCACACAGGTTATGGCACCTATTATGCCGTTTATGACAGAATATATTTGGCAGAAGCTTGTTAAGGCTTGCGATTCAACAGTTGCAGAGTCAGTTCATTTAAGTGATTGGCCAACCGCTATTGAAGGCGTTGAAGATGATGGTATTATTGAACAGACAAAGCTTGTTCGTGAAGTAATTGCGGTAGCAATGAGACTTCGTAATGAACAGCAGATTAAGGTTCGTCAGCCTCTCGCAAAACTTTTTGTTTGCTGTGATAACGCTAAAGCGGATAAAATTAAGACATTTGAGAAGAATATTCTTGATGAACTTAATATCAAAGCAATCGAATATATTGACGACATAAATGTTCTTGAAGATAAGTTCTTAACAGTAAACTTCAAGGTTGCGGGTGCAGTTCTTAAACAGAATGTTAACAAGATGAAGCAGACTCTTGAAGCACTTTCAGAGGACGAAATGGCAGCACTCACAACAGCAGTTGTTGCAGGTGGTGAAGTTGCAGTTCCCGGTTGGGATGAGAAGTTTGACGGTTCAATCTTTACTGTTCAGTCAAAGACAAAGAAGGGTATTGTTTCAGCAGAATTTGATACAGAATCTGTTGTAGCACTTGATGTTGTACTTACTGATGAGCTTCTTAAAGAAGGCGTTGTTCGTGATATTATCCGTCAGTGTCAGGTTGCTCGTAAAGATGCAGGCTATCAGGTTGAACAGAGAATTATCGCTGCAATCAATGTTGAAGATGAGTTTATCGTAAATGCTCTTACTGAAAAGCTCAGTTATGTTGCAAGCGAACTTCTTGCTGATAATCTTGTAATCAATGCAGAATTTAATGCTGATTATACAAACGAGTTTACAGTAAACGACAAAAAGGTTGCTGTATCAGTTGCTAAAGCTTAAAGGAGAATAAAAATGTTTCAGGTTACTAAAGATATGAATATCGGCGAAATCCTTGACAATGCAAGAGAAACCGTACCATTTTTCTTAAATCTTGGTATGCACTGTCTTGGTTGTCCGTCAGCACGCGGTGAAACAGTTGAACAGGCTTGTATGGTTCACGGTGTTGACCCCGATGAATTCGTTGAAGGTATTAATGCATTTCTCAAAGAAAATGCAAGTAAATAATTAAAAAATCTCCCCCTATACGCTTATAGGGGGATTTTGTTCAAAAGAGGTGAGATTATGCAACTTGACAGCAGACTTTCTGCAGTGGCAAGCTTGGTGAGAAAAAATAGTAAATTTGCCGACATAGGTACGGACCATGCTTATTTACCTGTTTTTTTAATAAAAAACGGAATTATTGATAATGCTATTGCCGCGGATTTGCGAAAAGGTCCTCTTAACAACGCAAAAGAAACAGTTGAAGTGTATAATCTTACAGAAAAAATTGAACTTCGCTTGTCTGATGGTCTTGATAATTTTGCTGACGGTGAAGTAAATGAAATTGTCGTTGCGGGTATGGGCGGACTCTTAATTTCACAATTCGTTGAGCGTACAAAGTGGCTTAAAAATAGAGATGTTCATTTGATTCTTCAACCAATGACTCATGAAGAAGAGTTACGAAAAACACTTTTTGATAATGGTTTTATCATTGACAATGAAGTGGTTGCAAAAGATACTGACAAACTTTACATAATCATCAGTGCATACTATTATGGCGATGCAACCGCGTATTCTGACCTCGATTTGATTGTAGGCAGATTACCCATAAACGACGATAACTTGTCAAAAAAATATCTTGCAAAAATTTATTCAAAGTATAATAAAAAACTTATAGCACTTAAAAAAGCAAATAAAGAATATGAAGATTTAGAAAAAATAGTAGGGGAGTTGAGTAAATGGCAACAGTAAAGGATATTTATAATTTTATTGATTCAATCGCACCCTTCAATACCGCAGAAGAATGGGATAACCCCGGCTTGTTGGTTGGCGACGAAGAAAAAACAGTGAATAGAATTATATTTGCTCTTGATTGTACAGAAGATGTCATAAATCAGGCAAAGTCTTGCGGTGCAGATTTGATTGTTACTCATCACCCTGTAATATTCAAACCGCTTTCAGAGGTTACTGCAGACAACTTAGTATATAAGCTTATTAAAAATGATTTAAGCATAATTTGTGCCCACACAAATTACGATAAAGCAATAAACGGTGTTAATGATATTCTTTGCCATGCGGTTGAACTTAATAATGTTGAACATATTGAAGGCGCTTGCCTTAATGTGGGTGTTCTTGCAAATGAAATGCATTCAAAAGAATTTGCACAGTTTGTTAAGTCAAAGCTAAACGGAGTTGTACGATTCAACAATGTTGAAAAGGCAATTAAAAAAGTTGCAGTTTGCGGTGGTTCGGGCAGTGATTATTTATCCCTTGCCAAGAGTCTTAATTGTGACGCACTTCTTACGGGTGACGGCTCACATCATAGCTTTCTTAATGCTGACGAAATGGATATTTTACTTGTATGTGCAGGTCATTTTGAAACTGAAAATATTGCAATCAAACCGCTTGCAGATAAAATAAAAAATAATTTTGATATTGAGTGTATTATCGCGGTGCAGAATTCCCCGATAATTACTATTTAAGAGGTTTTATGGCACTTGACGGAATTACATTAGGCTTAATCAAAAATGAGCTAAAAGGCTATATAATCGGCTCGAAGGTCGAAAAAATACACCAGCCCTCAAAAAACGAGTTGGTGTTTATTTTGCGTACCCGAAATGGTGCTTACAGATTATATTTTTCTTGTGACGGTCAAAGTCCGCGAGTGCATTTAACCCGTTATACGCTTGAAAATCCCAAAACTCCGCCAATGCTTTGTATGCTTTTCCGCAAAAGACTTGTGGGAGCTAATCTTGTCGATATAAGACAGATAAAAAATGACCGAATTTTAATTTTTGATTTTGACGGCACAACCGAAATTGGTGATAAAACTCAATATCACCTGATTTGTGAGATTATGGGGCAGAGAAGCAATATAATTCTCTGTGACTGTGATTATAAAATTCTTGATGCAGTTAAAAGAATTGACGAAACAAAATCGCAAGTTCGTGAAATTCTGCCGGGACTTCGATACGAATTCCCACCAATGCAGGAAAAATGCGATATCATCAATGATGATGTTTCAGTTATTGTAGAAAGTATTTTAAGTAAAAGTGAAAAATTACTTTCAAAAGGTATTCTTGATGTTGTTGAGGGCTTTTCGCCCATGGTTTGTCGTGAAATTGCTTACAGAACAGTATTTGGTGATAAACAAATAGGATTGTTAAGTGAACTTGAAGTTGAACGGCTTACTGATGAAATTAATACAATAAAATCAGAAATTAAAGAAAAATCTATTCCGCAAATGCTTATAAATGGTGAAAATACACCCTTTGATTTTTCATTCACTAATATTCGCCAATATGGAAAAACTCTCGAAAAGAAAGAGTATGAAACATATTCTGAATTGCTTGATGATTTTTATTTTGAACGCGATAAGGTAAATAGAATTAAACGCCGTGCGGCTGATTTGTTCAAACTTTTAGGTAGTGCGGTTGAAAGAACTGCTCGTAAAATCAATAACAGAAAGGCAGAATTGGAAAAGAGCGAAAATCGTGAAGAACTTCGAATTTTTGCAGAACTCATAACTGCTAATCAGTATCGTTTAACCGAAAAATCATCTGTTTACAGTGTTGAAAACTATTATTATGAAAACAAGATAATTGAAATTCCTGTAAATCCCGCATTGTCTGCTCAACAGAACGCACAGAGATATTATAAGGAATACAAAAAAGCATCTAATGCTGAAAAACTTCTTCATTCACTTATTGAAGAAGGTGAGCAGGAGCTTATTTATCTTGATACTGTTATAGATAACTTATCAAGAGCTGATAGTGACCGTGAGATTTCTGAAATTCGTGAAGAACTTGAAAATGGCGGTTATATCAAATCAAAAAAAGGCGCTAAGCAAAAAAAAGAAAAGCCTTTGCCACCTTTAGAGTTTATGTCGAGTGATGGCTTTAAAATTCTTGTAGGCAGAAATAATGTGCAGAATGATATTCTTACACTTAAAACTGCAAAAAACTATGATATGTGGCTTCATGTACAAAAGCAAGCAGGCTCGCACACTATCATTGTTGCCGATAATAAAGAAATAACTGAAACTGCAATCTATGAGGCAGCGTGCATTGCGGCTTATCACAGTAAATCAAAGGATTCTTCTTCCGTTGCGGTGGATTACACAATAATCAAAAATATCAAAAAGCCCGTCGGAGCAAAACCGGGCAAGGTGGTTTATAACACTTATAACACTGTTTATGTAACACCACAAAAGGATTTAATTGAAAAACTTATGATAAAATAAAATTAACCGGGAAGTGTACTTACTTCCCGGTTCTCTTTATACTTCATCAGAAACAAGAATCTCGTTGTGACGGAATAAAAGTGACAAGCACCAAATTCCCGCAAGGGCTACAAGGGTATAAACAATTCTGCTGATAATTGCTCCCTGACCGCCGAAAAGCCAAGCAACAAGGTCAAATTGGAACAAGCCGATTGCACCCCAGTTGATAGCACCGATTATAACGAGAATTAAAGAAATTCTGTCAAGCATTATTTTCACTCCTTAAAATCATTGTAGACTGCCTGCACGATTATTATGGTTTAAAATAATGCTTTTTATTCTTGTCATAAAAAGTAAAATTTTTAATTTAATTTTGCTTTTTCTTTCAAAATTTCTACTTTGTCAGTCTTTTCCCACATAACATCACAGTCAGTTCTGCCAACGTGACCATAAGCTGCAAGCTGTTTGTAAATTGGGTTACGAAGCTTCAAATTATCAATAATTGCAGCGGGACGAAGGTCAAATACCTCGTTTATAATATCACCAAGCTCTGAATCCTTAAGTACACCTGTGCCGAATGTATCAACCATTACGGATACGGGTTTTGCAACACCGATTGCGTAAGCTAACTGAATTTCACATTTCTTTGCAAGACCTGCTGCAACTACGTTTTTAGCAACATAACGGGCAGCGTAAGCGGCTGAACGGTCAACTTTTGTCGGGTCTTTACCTGAGAAAGCACCACCACCGTGACGAGAATATCCGCCGTATGTATCAACAATAATCTTACGTCCTGTAAGACCTGAGTCACCCATGGGACCACCAATAACAAAACGTCCTGTTGGGTTTACAAAAATCTTTGTGTTTTCGTCAATAAGATTTGCAGGAACAATTGGTTCAATAACATATTTTTTAACATCTTCACGAATTTGTGAAAGTTCAACATCTGCACTGTGCTGTGATGAAACTACAATCGCATCAATTCTTACAGGATTTCTGTCATCGTCATATTCAACAGTAACCTGAGTTTTACCATCAGCACGAAGATAGGGGAGTGTACCGTCTTTTCTAACTTTTGTGAGCTGAACTGCAAGCTTGTTTGCCATAGAAATAGGCATTGGCATAAGTTCAGGTGTTTCGTCACAAGCAAAACCGAACATCATACCCTGGTCGCCGGCACCGTTAAGATTATAAAAATCATCATTACCTTCTTTGATTTCCATGGAATTGTCAACGCCGAGAGCAATATCGGATGATTGCTTATCGAGAGCTACAAGAACTGCACAAGTATTGCCGTCAAAACCTTTTGCACTATCGTCATAACCGATTTCCAAAATAGTATTTCTAACTATTTCGGGAATATTAACTTGAGCCTTTGATGTAATTTCGCCCATAACAAGAACTTGTCCCGTTGTAACAGTTGTTTCACAGGCAACACGTGACATTGGGTCTTGTGCGAGCATTGCGTCAAGAATTGAATCAGAAATTTTATCACAGATTTTATCGGGATGACCTTCTGTAACAGATTCAGATGTAAATAAAAATTTAGCCATATTTTTCTCCTCCAAAAAAAATCAGGCACCCATAAGGGTGCCGTTAAAAACAACCTTATATCTCGGAAAATCCGCAGGAATTAGCACCTTGCCATAAAGCAGGTTGCCGGGTTTCACAGGGCCAGACCCTCCACCACTCTGCATAAGGAATTTATTTAGTTCTTAATTATTTTATCATAAATATTTTTATTGTCAACTACATTGTGTATTTTTTTATTGCTTTTTCTAACGCTATATATATGGGAAAAAACGGAATAATATTAAAAATGGACTTAATGGAGTTAAGCGTTGTTGAGCCCCATACACCTGCCCAATATGTTTCGCTTACAAATGGAATACCCATAATTTTATAGAAAATCGGAGTAAAAATCATATTTGCTACCCAACCTACAATAATTGCAATTACAATTGTTATAGCAGATGCAATGATATAAGTCTTTAATGTGATTTTATTTTCTTTAAAAACTTTTTTAAATATTTTAACAAATCCCCACATAGAAAGTATCATACTGCTACCAAGGATTATGTTCATTATTTCACCAATACCAACAGTTGTTGTGCGAGTAAGATGAATTATGTTTTTTATAACTTCAACTAATATTCCCTGAATTGGTCCGAAAACAACTCCGGTTAGAATTGCAGGAAAGTCAGAAAAATCGACTTTTAAATGACTAACACCCGGTACAATATTAATTTCGGGAAAAACCATATAAATAACAGTTGCGATTGCTGTCATTAAGCCTACCACGGTTAAATTGAATGTTTTTTTGTTTCTTTTGTTCGACATAATCATTTTCCTTTCTTTTTTGATTAGTTGTCAAACAGAAAATGCCCTACTAAAAATAGCAGGGCAATGTAACAAAAATTTTACATCTTCTTTCATCCGGACTATACCGTCGGTACAGGAATTTCACCTGTTCAGCCGCTTGGCTCGTGGACTTTGACCACCGGTGGAGAATTGCACTCCGCCCTGAAGACAACTAATATATCTTATGATTAAATTATAGCATTGTCACCACTTTTGTCAATACTATTTTTAAACTTTAACAATGATATCGCAATTATCATTAGAAAGGGGAACAAAGCACCAAAACCGATACCTGTCTTAAGTGCTTCACCCGAACTATCGTTAAGTGAAAACTGTAAAGACATAAAACTTATAAACCAAGGTCCTAATGTGCAACCCGTGTCACCTGAAAGAGCAAGTACACTATACATTGAGCCTCCGCCTTTTGGAAATAGCTTTGCGGCAAGGCTTAGGGTTGCTGGCCACATTATACTGATACTGATTCCTGTCATTGCACACATTAAAAGCGATACAAGAGAATTTTCAATAAGGCTTGTACCAAGATAACAACCAATGCAAACCACAGCAGAAATATATAATGCAGTTTTAAGATTGATTTTTTCACCCATAAAACCGAATATCATTCTGCCTATACCCATTAGTACAGCAAAAAGACAAGGACCGAGCAAATCTCCTGTCATTTTTGATACATTAAGCCCTGTTTCGGCAAAGTATGAAGACCATTGTGACATGCCGACTTCTGAAGCTCCTGCACAAATCATTATTATTATGCAGAGAATGAATTTCTTTGATAAAAGAAGTTTTAAGAATGGTGTTTTTTCTTCTTTTGCAAGGTTCGGTTTAATCGGCACAGTTAAAAAATTAAATGTGTTTATTAACGGAATAACTGCCCAGATTATTGGGGCTATATACCAAAAATCATTGCCGAATATCTTTATCATTACCGTTGTGAGTAAAACCACAAAAACCTGACCCCAACAGTAGAATGAATGTAAAAGGCTCATTTCTGCAGTTTTCTTTTCGCCGGGTATTGCCTCAACAATGGGACTTATAATAACCTCAGTAATTCCGCTACCAATTGCAGAGAGAATAATTGAAATTACAATTCCCGCATAAGCGTTTTCCATAATATTTGGCAGTATTCCAAGACACGAAAGACCGATAAATGCTATGAATTGTGAAAAAAATGCAAGTTTTTTGTATCCAATAATATCCGCGAATTTTATTGAAAGTGTGTCAACAATAAGTTGGGTAGCAAAATTTATAGTTATCAGAAGCGATAATTTTTCAAGTGTAATATTAAATTTGTCACTGAATATTACAAAAAGCAGGGGAGCTATGTTGTTGACTATTCCTTGAACCACATAACCTGTGTAGCAAGCAATTTTTGTTCCTGTGAATGTTCTTTTTTTCATTATACGCGTGTAACGATTATCTCAATATTTCCCTTAACGGTGAATTCACCGTAATTTGCAGGAATAAAAAGACTATCTCCTTTTTTAATCTCTATATTATCAATAATGCCTTTGCCATTAGTAACAAGTACCGATACAAAAGATTTTTCATCAGCAATATCGACAAACTCACTGTTTATTGAAACTTTTTCAACATTGAATAAATCGCATTTTGTAAGTATTTGTCTTGAATAACCGTCATATTCTGTGAGTGCACCCTCGGGGTCAGTTGAACGTGTAGGCGGTGTGCAGTTTGTAACATCAACTGCCTTTTCAACGTGTAAATCACGCGGTTTACCGTCTGACCCAAGTCTGCCGTAATCAAAAACACGATATGTAGTATTTGAGTTTTGCTGAATTTCTGCAAGCAGAATTCCCTTGCCGATAGCGTGAAGTGTTCCAGCTTCAATGAAAAATAAATCACCTTTTTTAACTTTAACCTTGTTAACAGTTTCAAGGAAAGTGTTGTCAGCAATTTTTTCTTTGAATTCTTTGCTTGAAATGGCTCTGTTAAAGCCGTAAATAAGCTCTGCACCTTCCTCACAGTCGAGTATATACCAACATTCTGTTTTGCCGTATTCACCCTCAACACGCATTGCATAATCATTATCGGGGTGAACCTGAACCGATAAATCATCTTTAGCATCAATAAGCTTTATAAGAATGGGAAAATACTCAAAATTCTTTCCGTTTTCGCCTAAAAAATCTGGGTTTTCATTAATAACTTCAGTTAATGTTTTACCGATAAATTCACCGTTTTCAACAGTGTTTTCACCGTCTTTGTGACAAGAAAGCATCCAACCCTCTGCAAGTTTTGTAAGGTCAGATTTAAAACCATATTCATCACGAAGCTTTGTTCCGCCCCAGAGATAATCTTTAAAAACAGGGTTTAATTTAAGAATATACATAGTAACACTCCCTAAATAATTTCAAAACATTTTAACATAGAATACCGATATTTTCAACAATCTGATTGTAAAATCTATTGTTTATGTTATAATGAATTATTAAAAGAAACGGAGAACAAAATGAAAGATAATTTCATTTTTTATTTTTCTGACCAACAGAGATATGATACTTTAAATGCAGAAATAATGCCTAATCTTATGGCATTAGCAGATGACGGAACATTCTTTGAAAATTGTTATACTTGCCAGCCGGTTTGCGGTCCCGCAAGAGCATCTCTTCAAACAGGCGTTTATCCTACTGAATGTGGTTGTCATATAAACGGAATACCACTTCGTGATGATACAAAATCTCTGGCAGACTATTTTAACGAGAATGGTTTTGATACTGCATATATAGGTAAGCTTCATCTTGCGTCGGGTAAAAACGGCGGAGAAAATATTAAGTGCGAAAAAACTGCAATTCCCGAAAATCGTCTTTGGGGATACAAGTATTTTCGCGGTGCGGATGTGCTTGAGTTCACCTCTCACGGATATGATGGTTATATATTCGACGAAAAGGGAAATAAGATAGATTTTAAGGGCTATCGTGCTGACAAAATAAATGATTTTGCAATAGAATATATTGAAAATCATAATGGTGAAAAGCCATTCTTTATGTTTGTTTCACAGCTTGAGCCTCATCACCAGAATGACCACGGCAGATTTGAAGGCCCAAGGGAAAAGGTCGACAAATATAAAAATTATCCAATTCCCGAAGATTTAACACATTTAAAAGGCAATTATAAAGAACAGTATCCTGATTATCTTGCTGCTATTGAAAGCCTTGACGATAACCTTGGCAAACTTATAGATGCTTTGAAGAAAAAAGGTATATATAATAATACAACAATTATTTATACTTCTGACCACGGTTGTCATTTCAAAACAAGAAATGCAGAATATAAGCGTAGCTGTCACGATGCATCAATTCATATACCGCTTGTAATCAAAGGTAGTGGATTTGAAAAGGGTAAAATTGAAAGCAAAATGATAAGTCTTATTGATTTACCACCAACCTTATTGGCTGTAGCCAATATTAATATTCCGGATTATTATCAGGGTGTTAAAATCCAAGAAAACGATAATGATTTTGTTTTTGTGCAAATCAGCGAAAGTCAATGCGGTCGTGCAATAAGGACTAAAAACTATACATATTCTGTTTCCTGTGCAAAATTTTTTTCTTCACATTCAAATGTCTATTTTGAAGATTATTTATATGATAACAGTAAAGACAAAGCACAAAAACACAATTTAATCAAATCAAAAGGTTATGAAGATGTTAAAAAAACATTAAAAACTTTGCTTTTAAATCAAATTGAAAAAATTGAGGGCAAAAGACCGATAATATTGCCAAGAATAATTGAAAAACAAAAATAATGCATATTTTATTGTTAAATTATTCAAATTCAGTCAATAAAACGCTACTTATTTGATTAAAATGCAGTTTTTAAATTATTCGCTTGCAAAAATGTAATAATTACTATATAATATATCGAAATTTAATTTGGAGGTTGTCCCATGCTATATAATGAAATGAGCAGAGATGAACTTTTATCTCTTAAAAGTGAACTTGAAAAGGAATATGAAGATGTGAAATCTCTTGGTCTTTCACTTGATATGTCACGCGGTAAGCCGGGTAAAGAGCAGCTTGATTTGTCAGTTGATATGCTCAATGTAATGGTTGATGCTGATGATTGCAAGGCAGAAAACGGCTTTGATTGCAGAAACTACGGTGTTCTTGACGGTATTCCCGAATGTAAAAAACTTTTTGCAGAGTTGCTTGAAGTAGATACTAAAAATATTGTAGTTGGCGGTTCTTCAAGCCTTAATCTTATGTATGACTATATTAACCAATGTATGTATCTTGGTGTTGCAGGCTGTGAGCCTTGGAGCAAACAGGGTAAAGTTAAGTTTATCTGCAATGTTCCCGGTTATGACAGACATTTTGCAATTACAGAATTTTTCGGCATTGAAATGATTTCTGTTGAAATGGATGAATTCGGTCCAAATGTAGAGAAAATTGCCGAGCTCGTTAAAGACCCAATGGTTAAGGGTATGTTCTGTGTACCTAAATATTCAAATCCAAACGGCGTTACATACAGTGATGAAAGAGTGAAAGCACTCGCTTCCCTTAAGCCTGCCGCAAAAGATTTCAGAGTAATCTGGGATAATGCATACATTATTCACGAGTTGACTGATACTCCCGACACTCTTCTTAATATATTTAATGCTTGTAAGGAATACGGCACAGAGGATAATTTTGTTGAATTCACATCAACTGCTAAAATTTCATTCCCCGGTGCAGGCGTATCTGCAATTGCGGCATCGGACAACAATATTGCAGAAATCAAAAAGCGTCTTAACTTCCAGACAATTAGCTATGACAAGCTTAATCAGCTTCGTCATGTGAAGTATTTTAAGAATATTGACGGAATTCGTAGGCATATGGAAAAGCACGCAGAGATTATCGCACCTAAGTTTGATATGGTACTTGATATGCTTGAAAAAGAAATCGCACCCCTTGGAATCGGCGAATGGGTAAAAGCAAAAGGCGGTTATTTCATAAGCTACAATACAGTTGGTTCAAGTGCAAAGCGTATCGGTGAGCTCTGCAAAAATGCAGGTCTTGTTCTTACAACAGTAGGTGCTACTTATCCTTACGGTGTTGACCCCGATGATAAGAATATCCGAATTGCACCGACATTCCCATCTGTTGAAAATCTCCGTCAAGCAATGGAAGTTTTCTGTCTTTGTGCAAAGCTTGCTGCAATTGAAGCGTTAGTATAAGAGGTGATTATATGCTGAAAATTACGGAAAAAGAAAATATGGTGGTTTCTGCCGTAATTGTTTCGGCAGGAAATTCAACTCGAATGGGTGGCATTAACAAACAATTTCTTGAACTTGACGGTGCACCTGTGATTGTAAACACAATAACAGCGTTCCAAAAGTCTTCAATAATTGATGAAATAATTATTGTTACCCGCGAATGTGATATTGAAGAAGTTTCAAAGCTTGTTGACAAATATGATTTTTATAAGGTTAACAACATAGTTCCAGGCGGAGCTACAAGACAATTAAGTGTCTATAACGGTGTTGCAAGTACTTCCAAAATTGCAGATTTGGTTGTGATTCACGATGGTGCAAGACCTCTTGTAACCAATAGAGCAATTACTGAAACCATAAAATCTGCCGCTGAATTCGGTGCGGCTGCAACAGGTGTAAAGGTAAAGGATACGGTCAAGGTTGTCGATAATAATGATAATATCATTGATACTCCCGACAGAACATATATGAGATTTATTCAGACACCACAGGTGTTTAATAAAAAGTTGTATCTTGATGCTGTGAATTCAGTTGAAGACAGTAAAAATTTTACCGATGATTGCAAACTTTTAGAAGCCTACGGCAAAACCGTAAAATTTGTTGACGGTGATTATGAGAATATAAAAATCACCACACCTGAAGATATAGAATTGGCAGAAAGCTACCTTAAAAGAAGAATAGGGGAATAACAATGTTAAGAATTGGTCATGGCTATGATGTTCACCGTCTTGTTGAGGGCCGAAAGCTCATACTTGGCGGTGTAGAAATTGAAAATAACGGAATCGGTCTTTTGGGTCATTCTGATGCTGATGTGCTTCTTCACGCGATTTCAGACTCTCTTCTCGGTGCCTGTGCTTTGGGTGACATCGGCAAGCATTTTCCTGATACTGATGCCGATTTTAAGGATGCAGACAGCCTTGAACTTTTAAAAAAGGTTGTTGAGCTTGTAAAATCCAAGGGGTATTCTATCAATAATATTGATGCAACGGTTCTTGCACAAGCACCTAAGCTTGCACCTCATATTGATTTAATGCGAGAAAATATTGCAGAGGCTTTAGGAGTTTCGGTTGATTATGTCAGCGTTAAGGCAACTACCGAAGAAAAGCTTGGTTTCACAGGTGCAAAACAAGGCATTGCCGCACATTGTGTATGCCTTGTTGAAGAAAAGAAAAAAATCAAATTCATTTAATTTATTGCCCGTCATTGACGGGCTTTTTTTATCAAAATAATAATACCGCCATAAAATATACTATGGTGGTGTTTACAATGAATAAAGCTGTAATAAGGTTTTCCTCCGTGACATACGCCCTAAAAGCAAAGGAAATAGCTGAAAAAAACGGAGGCAGAACAACATTGAGAAAAAATCCCAATCCCCGAAAAAATGAAGGATGTGGATATAGTCTTGTTGTTGTCGGAAATATAGAAAAAATTATCAATATGCTTACTATTAACAAAGTAAAATATATCGGATATGAGATGATGTAATTGATTTATCTTGATAACAGTGCAACCTCATATCCTAAACCTCAAGCGGTAGTTCAATCGGTTAGTGAAGCTTTTAACAGATTTGGCGGCAATTCCGGTCGCGGTGCATACAAAATGGCACTTGAAACTACTGAACAAATCTATTTTTGCCGTAAAAAATTGGCAGAAATGTTCGGTGCTTCATCTGTGGAAAATGTCGTACTCACATACAATTGTACAGCGGCACTGAATATGGCGATTAAAGGTTTGGCAAAAATAGGAGCACATTTTATTATTTCTGATTTAGAGCATAATGCGGTTTTGCGTCCTTTGTCAAAATTAAAAAAAGACGGAATTGCTGATTTCAGCATAGCACGTGTTTCTGAGGATATATATGAAACTGTAAGAAATTTCAGTAAATGTATAAATAAAAATACTGTAGCAATTATTTGTACGGGTGCATCAAATGTATTTGGAATTATTCCGCCGTGTAGAATGCTTGCTCACCTTGCCCATCGCCACAATTTACTTTTTGTAATGGATTGTGCACAGATTGCAGGCATTTTGCCTATTGATATGACACGTGATGAAATTGATATTATGTGTTGTGCGGGACACAAAGGCTTAATGGGACCAACAGGCACAGGATTTTTAGTGCTGAAAGATGACGTTAAGCTTGATACAATAATTGAGGGTGGCACGGGCAGCAATTCAGCAAATGAAAATCAACCTGAAAACTTACCCGACCGTTTTGAAAGCGGTACACCAAATGTGCAGGGCATAATCGGACTTTCAAAAGCTGTTGATTATGTGAAAAATGTAGGTGTTGAAAATATTTATCATCACGAAATTTCTTTAATGAGGTATCTCCAAAAAAATCTTGAAAATAATAATGTTATTTTATATACTGACTTTTTTGATAAAAGACAAAGGTTAACTCCCATACTTTCATTTAATCTCAAAAATAAGCATAGTGAAGAAGTGGCAGCATTCCTTTCGACCCACGGTATTGCAGTGCGTGCGGGTCTACATTGTGCTCCGTTGGCACACCGAAAATTCAAAACAGAGGATATTGGTACGGTAAGAATTTCGCCTTCAGTTTTCACTAAAAAAAGTGATATAGATTTTTTAATAAATTCTGTCAGAAAATTTGCAAAATAGAATAAGTTGTGATACAATATATTGTGAGTATGTATATCTGTATGTATTTAATGGTTTATTTACAGATTTTTTACAATATATTGTATTTTTATTTTGAAAAGAGTGAGAAAATTATTATGGCAGAGTTTTTTACAGATTTATTTGAACAAGTAAAGCGGGCATTACTTTCTTTTGACGGAATAAGCGATTTGCTTGATGTTATTCTTGTTGCATTTGTTATTTACAGCGGTATAAAACTTATTCGTGAAACCCGTGCATTTCAGCTTGCAAAGGGTGTGCTTTTGCTTGCGGTAATTTATCTTGTTGTCACTCTTTTTGAAATGCGTGCAAGTGAGTTTATTTTAAGCTTTATTTTTACTAACTTACTTATGATTCTTGTTGTTATTTTCGCTCCCGAACTTCGTCATGCACTTGAAAGTATGGGAAGAAGCTCGGTATCCATATTCAATATTTTTAAAAACAAAGATGAAACCGAATTACAAGAAAATATTAAAAATTCAATTAATAGTGTTTGCCGTGCTTGTACTGATATGAGTGATAAGCAAATTGGTGCACTTATTGTGTTTGAAAAAGAAACATTACTTGGCGAGATTGCAAAAACAGGTACGCAGCTTGATGCAAAAGTAACAACGGAACTTATCGGTAACATCTTCTTTCCAAAAGCACCAATGCACGACGGTGCGGTTTTGATTAAAGATGGCAGAGTAATTTCTGCGGGTTGTATTTTACCGTTAACCAGTCACAATGATTTAAGCAGTGAGTTGGGAACAAGACATCGTGCCGCAATTGGAATGAGCGAGTCAAGTGATGCAATTGTTGTGGTTGTTTCCGAAGAAACAGGTGCTATATCAGTTGCAGAAAAAGGAATGCTTAAAAGAAATATTTCAGTTGGCGATTTGCGTGAAATTCTCACTAAAAACTTTACCGATGAACATGGTGGCGATTCGAGTAAATTAAAGAAGATTTTGAGAGGTGGAAAAAATGAAAAATAACAAAAAGAATACAAAAAAGTCAGGCTTTTCCTTTTCTGCCTTAATCAGAAATAACCGTTTTTTGATGGTTGCCTCATTAATAATTGCTTTTGCGTTATGGATGTGGGTGGCTATTGAAAAAAGTCCTGAAGTGACCAATGTTATAACCGGTATTCCTGTACAAGTAAATCTTGAAAACAGTATTCCGGAACAGTTAGGTCTGCAGATTTTCGGTGAATCAGAATTTACTGTCGATGTTACCGTAAAGGGCAAAAAATATATTGTGTCATCACTCGATGCCAACGATATTGATGTTGTAGCAAACACAAATTATGTTGATAGTTCAGGTACGAAAACACTTCAACTTAAAATAACTCCCAAAGATGGTTCAGATGATTTTACAATCACTTCTTCTTCATCAACTTATATTGAAGTTTATTTTGACACATATAAAGAGGTTGAAATGGCTTTGACAAGCAATATTGATTCTTCGCTTGAAACAATTGTTCCTGACGACTGTCTTCTCGGTGATATTGTTTTCTCAAAGAATACTGTGCTTATAAGTGGTCCGGCAACCGAGATTAACAGAATTTCAAGTGTTTCTGCCGAAGTAAAAGTTGATAAGGTTCTTGAAAAAACAACTACCTTTGACCCTGAAATAAAAATAATTACAAATGACGGTTCAACTCTTGAATATTCAAAAATTAATACAGTTGACGATATAACAATGACTGTTCCGGTGTTAAAGGTTGTTACTTTACCAACTGCTATTGAATTCAAAAATGCTCCGTCAGGATTTATAAATAATCCTATGAAATACACAATAAGTCCTGCGAGTGTTAAGGTGGCAATTCCTGTTGATGTTGTTGAAACAACAAAAGCTTTTGTTGTTGATACAATAGATTTTGCTGACATTGGCGACAGTTACAATACTTTTACCGTTGATGCAGATTCAATAAATACATATAAGATAATGGATTCAAATGTAAAACGCTTTAAAATTACCATCAATGCGTCAACTATGAGTTCTAAAACACTTACTGTTCCTGTATCAAATATCAGTATAAAGAATTCAAGAGATGATTTTAAGATTAGTCTTAATACAACCAAGGATATAGCGATTACACTTGTTGGTCCTCAGGAAGATATTGATGCAATAACTGCCGAAGATGTGGCTATTGAAATTGATACGACGGATAAGCTGATTTCAAGTGACACAAAAACCTTGCAAGGTAATGTAATTGTAAGCAGTGAATATAATTGCTGGGCTTTTGGAAAATACGAAATCAAAATTACAGCTGAAGCAACAGAATGATTAAAGGGGTGACAGATAATGAAAAAGTTAATATCAATTATACTTGTAACAGTTATCTGTCTACTTTTTTCTGCTTGTGATTTCAATATCGCTTCTGTTGATAACTTGATGCGTCCGCCAAAACTAAGCGGTGACAGTAGTCTTTTGCAAGAAGCTTTTGAGAAATCCGTTAAATACAGTGAAACTGTTATTATGAAAACGCCAATAAGCGGCGATAACCGTTCATCATATTTATTCTATGACCTTGATAATGATGAAAATCAAGAAGCGTTTGTTTTTTACTCTGACCCAAATATAGAAAATATTGCCTATGTAAGTGCCTTTAAAAAAGTTGATGGTGATTGGATTTGCGTTTCTAACATAAAAGGTAGGGGCGAAGATATTTATGAAGTCAATTTTGCCGACATAAACGGTGACGGAATACGCGAAATTGTTTTAAGTTGGAATTCGACTTCACAGGTGGAATTAGCAAGCAACTCTGATTTCGGTTCTTCAAGAAACCGTATTATGACAATTTACAGTTATGACGGCAGTGCCTTTACACTTATAAAAACTGAGGTCTTCACCAAAGCCCATATTGATGATTTTAACGGCGATAATGCTGATGAACTCTTTGTTCTCAATATTGAGCTTTCTGACCAAGCAAAAAATACAGCAGGCAGAATAATCAGTTTTAATAAAGATTATGAGGTTGTTTATGAAAAGAATTTCACAATGACCGGTATGCTTGAATTCCTTAATATTACAAGTGATAATTACACAACCGATAACGGATTTCATACAAGACTTTATGTTGACGGGCTAATTAGTGAAAAAGGTGTCATTACTGAGGTGATTGATATTGCTCATAACGACTTTGAAATAAATCTGCCGTTATATGAAAGTAATATATCTGAAACACCGCTTACGCTTCGTGATGTCAGAACAAATTCCCAGGATATTGATAATGACGGCTTTGTTGAAATTCCTACAGTTGAAACCTTGAAATCGGGAAAAAGTATTTCAGGTGCACTTAATGAGGCAAACCCGCTTAAGCTTACAGTATGGTCAGAAATACAGGATAATTCTCTAAAACAGGATTTTAAGTGCTTGTTTAATTCGACCTATGGATATATGTTCCTGTTTGATGAAGAGTCAATTGGCAGAATTACCGTTGTTTACAATAGTGATACTATGACTTTAACATTTTATGAGCTTGATGAAAAAGGAACTTTAAGTGGCGAGCTTTTTTCACTCAAAGCGTTTTCCAAACTTAATTGGGAAGAAAATGATTACGGTTATATGAAGCTTGATGAAAAAGGTGCTTATGTATATGGTTATATAATTTTTGATAACGAAAACAGAGAAAGTATTATTGAATATATTACAGATAATTTTATTGTTACAGAGCAGGTGTAATTATGAAATGTGTTTTAATTGTAGAAGATGAAACTTCTATCCGCGATTTTGTGGTAATAAACCTTAAAAGAAGTGGTTATGAAGTGCTTGAAGCATCAAATGGTGAAGAAGCTATCAAGATTTTTGACGAGCACAGTAATGAAATAGATGTGGCAATTCTTGACATTATGATGCCTGTTATTGATGGGCTTGAGGTATGTAAATATCTTCGCGAAAAAAGTAAGCGTTTAGGTATAATTATGCTTACCGCAAGAACACAGGAGATGGATAAGGTTACAGGGCTTATGATGGGTGCTGATGATTATGTTACAAAGCCCTTTTCACCGTCCGAACTTATGGCAAGAATTGATGCGGTTTACAGACGTGTTTCATTTACAAGTGAAAATAATACCGAAAAAACAGTTGATAATTCTATCTCTCTCAATGAGTTTGTGCTCGACTTGAGAAGTCATACTCTTACCAAAAACGGAGAACTTATTGATTTAACTCAGGTTGAATTTCAGATTATGGAATACTTTTTCACAAATCCCAATGTGGCTCTCGACAGAAATGACATTCTCAAATTTGTTTGGGGTGATTCATATTATGGTGATGAAAAAGTAGTTGATGTTAATATTCACAGATTAAGAAATAAAATTGAGGATGAACCCTCACAACCCCGCCATTTAACAACAATCTGGGGTATGGGTTATAAATGGATGGTTTAATTAAGTACTGACGAAAGGTGGTGCCGTAATGATAAAAAACAGTATTGTTAAAAGATGGTCTTTAACAGTGCTTACAGGAATTATTGTTTTAATTGTTATTATCGGCATTGCTATCGGTTTTATTTTTAAATCACAATATTATAACTCGGTCAGAATGACTCTTAATTCTCGTGCAAATGCTATGGTTTTATCGAATTTTAATTCACCCAATGCCGTAAGTGATGAAATTTTCATTAAGATGAGCAAAAACTTTGTTGACAGTTTTTCTGATAAAAATCTTATGGAAGTATGGGTAATTGATAAAAACGGTAAAGTTGTTGTTTCTTCAACCGGATTCTCGGTAAAGGGTGAAAGCTATCCGGATTATAAATATGCACAAGCAGACGAAAACGGAAAAGCCGAATGGATAGGTGAAATGCAGAATGGCGAAAAAGTTATGGCTATGACCTATCTTTTGCCTGAAAACGCCAATGGTGTCGGAGGTGCGGTAAGATATATTATTTCACTTGAGGATATTGATGCACAGTTATGGAAAATCTGGATAATGATATTTATGTTGATTCTTATTTTCATAGGATTTGTCGTGCTTTCAGGTGCGTTCTTTATCAATTCTATTATCAGACCGGTGAGAAAAATCAATGAAACTGCCTCTCGCATTGCAAAGGGTGATTTTAGTGCAACTATTGAAAAACATAAATATGACGACGAAATAGGTCAGCTTTGTGACACCATAAATAATATGGCGAGGGAAATAGGCGAGGGTGAAAGAATGAAAAATGAATTCATTTCTACCGTTTCTCACGAATTAAGAACCCCCTTGACCGCAATTAAAGGTTGGGGTGAAACTATCCGCTACGCCAAAGAAAATGATGAGATTGTTGATAAGGGTATTAATGTCATTGTTAATGAGTCGGAGCGTCTTACCGATTTGGTTGAAGAGCTTCTTGATTTCTCGCGTATGGAAAGCGGAAAAATGACTCTTAAAACTTCCCGAATGGATATTGTTAAAGAATTATCCGAGGTTCTTGAGGTGTTTCGTGAACGCTCGGTGCGTGACGGAATAGAACTTCTTGTGGATATTCCTCAAAATGCAATTTATATAAATGGCGATAAAAACAGATTAAAACAGGCTTTTGTAAACATTATTGATAACAGCTTTAAATACAATAAAAAAGGCGGATTTGTTAAGGTAAGCTTTGAGTGTACTGATAAGCTTGTTAAAATCTGCATTTCAGATAATGGTTGCGGTATATCAAAAAATGATTTGCCACGAATCCGTGAAAAGTTTTATAAGGCAAACAATAGTGCCCGCGGAAGCGGAATCGGTCTTGCAGTTACAGATGAAATAATCAGACTGCATTCCGGTGAAATGTTGATTGAAAGTAAAATTGGTGTCGGCACACAGACATATTTGATTTTACCAAGAAATACAAAATAAGGAGTAAGTACTTTGAGTAATAATATGAAGCATAAAACATCAATCGGCGGACAAGCCTTGATTGAAGGCATAATGATGAGAGGTCCCAAGGGGAATGCAATGTCTGTACGAATGCCTGACGGTACAATCGAAACAGAGGTTGATGAATATATTCCACTCAAAAACAAATATAAAATTTTAGGCGTACCAATAATCAGAGGTGTGGCAGGGTTTGCTGAGTCTATGATTACAGGCTATAAGTATATGATGAAATCTGCTGATAAGGCTTTGACAGACGAACAAAAAGAGGAAGATATGTCAAAACTAGATAAGTGGATTAATGACCATTTTGGCGAAAAAATGATGAATGTTGTCGGCGTAATTTCTATGGTTTTGGGTGTTGCACTTGCATTTCTTATTTTTATGTATTTGCCATCATTATCAGTTGATTTATTAGATAATCATTTACTTAAGAATGTTGACATAAATAAATTCCATCCGTTAATTGAGGGTGTTATAAGAATAATTATTTTTGTTCTTTATATGTATATTGTTTCAAAAATGGATATGATAAAACGCACATTTATGTATCACGGTGCAGAGCACAAAACAATTTTTTGCTATGAAAACGGACTTGAATTAACCGTTGAAAATGTTCGTAAAATGTCACGTTTTCATCCCAGATGCGGTACGGCATTTATGTTTGTGATGATTATTATCAGCGTACTTATTTCTTCTGCATTGGTGTTGATTTTTCCTGATTTGGCAAATGTCAGCCGAGTACTTTGGATTATGGTGAAAATCGCAGTTCTTCCTTTGGTAATGGGTCTTGGTTTTGAGTTTATTAAATTTGCAGGCAGACACGACAATGCATTGGTGAAAATTCTTTCATATCCTGGATTGCTTATGCAAAGAATTACAACTGTTGAACCTACTGATGATATTATCGAGGTTGCCATTGAGTCAATCAAAGCAGTTATAACTGATAATCCCGAGGACGATAAAATATAATGACACTTAAACAGTTATATAAATATTGTGCAGAAAAACTGACTTTTGGTGAGTGTGGGGATTTTGAGGCACTTTGTATTTTTAATGATTTACTCAAAGTTTCAAAATCACAAATATTAATCTCGGGTGCGGAAGCTTCTGAAGAGAAGAAAAAACTAATTGATGATGTTATTGACAGAAGACTCAACGGTGAACCCTTGCAGTATATTCTCGGTAAATGGGATTTTTATGACCTTACTTTTTTTGTTGGTGAAGGTGTTCTTATTCCTCGTCCCGAAACTGAAATGCTCGTTGATTTTGCACTTGAAAAGTTAAAAGATATTGAGAATCCGGTAATATATGATTTATGTGCGGGCACTGGCTGTATCGGTTTTACTATTGCTTCACACCGTAAAGATGCTACGGTTTATTTGCTTGAAAAAGAGGATAAAGCGTATTCATATTTAGAAAAAAATAAAAACGCTTTAAACCTTGATAATGCTATAATACTCAATGGTGATTTATTTGATTTTGATTTTTCCTTATTGCCCCAATGCGATATTTTGATTTCAAATCCGCCTTATATAAATACTGAAGAAATACACACTTTGCAGAAAGAGGTTCTTAAAGAGCCCGTTACTGCACTTGACGGTGGAGAAGATGGTCTTGACTTCTATCGTTGTATTGCAAACTCTTGGTCTGATAAGGTCAAGAAAAATGGCTATATTGCTTTTGAGTGTGGCGAAAATCAAAGTAAAGACATAATTCGCATTTTCAACGGCAATTTCTCACAAAAAGAAGTTCTTTTTGATTTTAATAATATTGACAGAATTGTGACATTTAGAATATAATATTCTTTTAGATAACAGAAAGGGGAAAACTATGCTTTTAGATTTTTTCAGTGGTGATGCTGATTTTTTCTTAATGATGATTAGATTATTCTCAAGACTTTTTGTAATTTTCTGCACAATGCCCATACATGAATATGCCCACGCATTGATTGCTACAAAGCTTGGTGACCAGACACCCCGTCTTTCAGGAAGACTTACATTAAATCCTATGGCTCATATTTCTCCTTTGGGTGCATTAATGATAATTCTTTGCGGCTTCGGTTATGCAAAGCCTGTAAGTGTTAATCCCCGTAATTTTAAAGACAGTAAAAAGGGTATGGCTTTAACTGCGATTGCTGGCCCGATTTCAAATCTTATTATGGGTTTTGTTTTTACCTTTATTGCTGTTATTTTTGCAAATTTAGAGTCTTCAACAATAACAACTGCATGTTATTCATTTTTCATATTCGCGGCAGTAATAAACATTAATCTTGCAGTTTTCAACTTGTTACCAATTCCGCCTCTTGACGGTTCACGAATTCTTCAACTCTTAATTCCCGCAAAATACTATTACAAATTTCTGGAATACGAAAGATATATCACAATAGTGGTATTCATTCTTATTTTGACAGGTGTACTTTCAACTCCTTTGTCAATAATGTCAAATGCGATTTTTGAGTTGTTTAGTTTTATTGCAAACTTGCCATTTAGATTGTTTTAAAGGATAGTTTATGGAAAAATTTTCTTATAAATTAGATGTTTTTGAAGGTCCTATGGATTTGCTTCTGCATCTTATTTCAAAGCACAAACTGAATATATATGATATTCCTATTGTTACTCTTGTAGAGCAGTATGTTGAATATGTTCGTCTTATGCAGGAAGAGGATATGTATGTTGCGGCTGAATTTCTTGAAATGGCTGCTCGTTTGGTATATCTTAAATCTGTTTCGCTGTTGCCTGTATATACTGAGGCAGAAGAACTGAAAAAAGAATTACAAGGCGAACTTATTGAATATCGTGATATGAAAATAATGGCAGAAAAGTTATCTGAAAATACAGAGGGCTTTTCAACCTTTATAAGAAAAGCAGAAAAAATTGACCCGGACCAGACATACAAACGACTTCATGACCCGTCTGAACTTTTTTCTGCTTATGTTGCAGCGGCAGGTAAAAAGTTAAAAGCATTACCACCGCCGATTGAGGCATTCAGAGAAATCGTTGTTAAAAAAGTTGTTTCTGTCGGTTCAAAGATTTCTAAAATCTTTACAAAATTAACTAAAAAAGGTCAGAAAACTAAATGGAATTCTCTTTTTGATGATGCCGAATCTCGTTCTGATATTGTCGCAACCTTCTTAGCACTTCTTGAATTAACAAAATCAAAAAAGGTTAAGGTTGTTGGTGATGGCGAAGAAACTCAGGTCGAGCTTCTTGATTCGGATTTTACAAATATAAGTGAGGAATGGAATTAATGAAAGCGAGTAAATTGCAGGCAGCAATTGAAGCAATACTTTTTGCATCGGGTGAACCGGTTGAACTTGAAAGAATAGCAGAGGCACTTGAGATTGAACCCGAGGTTTGTGAACAGATTATTCTTAATTTATCAGCTAAACTTGATGAACAGAATAGCGGTATTTCTGTTTTAAAGCTTGATAATATGTATCAGCTTTCATCAAGAACGGAATATGCAGAGGTCATTCGCGATGTTCTTGAATTAAGAAAAAATGCCCCATTATCCCAAGCGGCATTTGAAGTGTTGGCAGTAATTGCGTACAATCAGCCCGTTACCAAATCCTTTATTGAACAAGTGCGTGGTGTTGATTGCAGTGGTGTTATTTCAACACTTTGTCAGAAAAAATTGATTGAAGAAAAGGGTAGACTTGATTTGCCGGGCAGACCTTTGGTATATGGTACAACACCAGATTTCTTAAGATGCTTTTCAATTTCTTCTCTTGATGAATTGCCTGCAATTCCCGAAAAGCCTGAAGAAAATACAGAAACAGAAGAAAATTCAGCAGAAGCTGATGTATAAATAATACATATTACAGTTGAAGGAGGTGTTTTTTTGACTGCCTTATATATCATTCTTGGTATAATTGCATTCTTTGTGTTAATATTGAGTGTTCGTATTACAATAAATGGTGAGTTTTTTGACGAATTTAGACTTGATGTTAAATGGTTGTTTTTAAGAATCCAAATTTTACCGGCAAAGAAAAAAGATAAACCTAAAAAAGAAAAAAAGCCTAAACCTGAAAAAGAGAAAAAAGAGGAAGAAACGGCAGTAACAGAAGAAACGCCTGCCGAGAAAAAAGAGAATATATTTGTTAAATTCTATAATAATCAGGGCTTTGACGGTGTAATTCAGCTTATAAATAACGCGGCAACATCAATCGGTAAAATGTTTTCTTCATTTAAAAAGCACATAATTATACGTGAGCTTTATTTGTGGATGACAGTTACAGGCGGTTGTGATGCAGCAGAAACTGCCCTTGAATACGGCAGAACCTGTCAGAAGATTTTTCCATCGCTATCTTTTATATGCTCAAATATGAAGGTAAAAAAATACGATATACAGGTAGAACCGGATTTTTTAGGTCTTAAAAATTCCGCACAATTTGCATTCAGCATTTCTTTACGACCAATATTCTTTACGAATGCAGTTGTTGTTCTCGTATTCAGACTTTTAGCAAAAGTTGTACTCAAATTCCTTATGGGAATTAAAAATAAATCAAAAAATAATGAAAATATAAATGAAGGTGGTGCTTTATGATGAAAGAAAAGTCATCAGCAGCAGGAATTCTCGAAACTACAATTGAAAAGGTTAAGGACCTTGTTAATGTCAGCACAATCATTGGTGAACCAATGAAGGTTGAAGGTGGCGTAACAATTATTCCTGTTTCAAAGGTTACTTACGGCTTTGCTTCAGGTGGTTCAGATTTCCCATCAAAATCAAATCAGGATATTTTTGGCGGTGGCGGCGGAGCCGGTGTTACAATTCTTCCTGTTGCATTCCTTGTAATTGATGCTTACGGTAATGTTGATATTAAACACATTACTGCATTTGATAACGCAGCAGAACGCATTGTAGGCCTTGTTCCTGAAATGTTTGACAAAGTTTCTAACGCTGTTAACAAAGCGAAAATGGATAAAGCATTTGCAACAGCAGTGAATTCTGCAGAGGCTGAAGAAGTTACTGAAGCTTAATCATTGTATTCTTATCAATCACTGAAATGCATATTATATTTTGGTGATTGTAAATGAAAAAAATTTTTTCTGTTTTTTGTATTTTAATACTGTTATTTAATATTTTTATGTTTAAGTCCTTTGCGGAAGGTCAACCTGACATTTCCGCAAGGTCTGCCGTTGTTATATGTGCCGAAACAGGTGAGGTAGTTTATTCAAAAAATATGAACGAATGTCTGCCAATGGCAAGCACAACCAAAATTATGACCGCGATATTGGCACTTGAATATGGTGCTGATGACCATTATCTGACTGTGACTGAAGATATGATTGCGGTTGAAGGCAGTTCAATGGGGCTAAAAGATGGTGACAGCGTATCTCTTAAAACTCTGGTTAAGGGAATGTTGCTAAAATCGGGAAACGATGCCGCAAATGCAGTAGCAAATATCGTGGCAGGGGATATACCATCTTTTATCAAAATGATGAATGAAAAGGCAACTTCAATAGGTATGTATTCAACATCCTTCGAAACTCCTTCGGGTCTTGACGGTGATAACCACTATTCAACGGCATTTGATATGGCAATTCTCGGTGCTTATGCTATTCGAAATCCTGAATTTCGAAGCATTTGTTCAGCAGAAAGTATGGCTGTTTATTACGGTTCTTCGCCATACAGAAGAACGTTGACCAATCATAACAAATTACTTACAATGTATGATGGTGCTTTTGGCATTAAAACAGGCTTTACTAAAAAAAGTGGCAGATGTTTGGTGTCAGCAGTAAAAAGAGATGGTAAAACTCTTGTGGCGGTTACTTTGAATGCACCTGATGATTGGAATGACCATATCAAAATGTATGATTATGCCTTTAATAAGGTCAGTTCGATAAATCTGACTGCTGATACCGATAATTTAATTCTTAATATAGTTGGTGGCACAAAGGATAAGGTTTCGGTAGTCGCTGAAAATATTCCTGCAATTACAGTATTAAATGATAATTACCATTATGAAACAGAAGTTTTTATTAAGCATTTTGAATATGCACCGATTGACATGGGCGAAATAGTGGGCAAAATTCAATTTTACTCAAATGGTGTAAAAATATCCGAAACCAATCTAGTAACAACAGAAGAAGTTTTGTGTGTTGAAAATTGATATATAAATTATAGGTGAAATTATGGCAGATAACCGAATCAGACTTCAAAAATACCTTTCTGAATGTGGCATAGCCTCAAGAAGGAAAGCTGAAGAAATGATTTCTGCGGGTAAGGTTAAAGTTAACGGCAAACCCGCAACAATAGGTGACAAAATTGACCCGAAACGCGATACTATTGTTGTGGCGGGTAAAAAAGTAAAGAGAAGTAAGAATAACACATATATTATGCTTCATAAGCCACGTGGTTTTATAACTACTTTAAGCGATGAAATGGGCAGAAAATGTGTGGCACAGCTCGTTGAAGATGTAGGAACAAGAGTTTATCCTGTCGGCAGACTTGACCGCGATTCTGAAGGTCTGCTTTTACTGACTGATGATGGTGAATTTGCAAATGCTCTTACACATCCTGCACACCATGTGCCAAAAACATATCGTGTAACTGTACGCCCGTCAATTAACGAAGAACAGATTACTGCTCTTACTACTGGTGTTGAGATTGATGGCAGAATGACTTTGCCGTCAGAAGTTCGTGTTATTGAGAAAAAAGAGGGCAGAGTTGTTCTTGAAATAATAATTTATGAAGGACGCAACCGTCAGATAAGAAAGATGTGTGAAACCTTGGGCTTAGAGGTTGCCAGACTTAAGAGAACACAAATCGGTTCTGTTAAAATGGGAATGCTCAAGCAGGGTGATTGGAGAAAACTTACTGACGAAGAAGTGCATAAGCTTATGGTTGCTTCTTCAATAGATAGAAAGAATGCGAAATAATGATTTTTTATAAACCTGAAACTGATATTGAAAATATTAGTAAACTATTCAATAATATTTCATTTGAAAAAAATACTTGTTACGGTGCGTATATCGGCATTGATGAAAATGGTAATAATGTTGGCAAATGCCTGATGAAAATCGATGGCTACAATTGTGAAATAGTTTGCGTTGAGTGTGATTATTCGGACAAGCTTTTGGTGGAAGGCTATTTGCGTGCCGCATTAAATTTCTGTGCAAAGAGAAGTGCTTATATGGCACATTGCAGTATTTCTGAAATCAGTGAAGTATTATTATATTTAGGATTTGAAAATGAAAACAGTATTTACAGTGGTGACATTCCAACTCTTTTAAAGGGAAGTTGCTGTAAATAAGTCTGGAGTGAAATAAATGATTAGAAGTATGACCGGTTACGGCAGAGCACAGGCTACTGTCGGTACAATAAATGTTACGGTTGAACTTAAAAGTGTAAATCACAGATACTTTGAATTCAATTCAAGAGTACCTCGCAATTATGGGTTCCTCGAAGAAAAGCTTAAATCTTTTGTAGGTTCGTTAGTTTCTCGCGGTAAGGTTGAATGTTATGTATCTGTTGAAAACCTTGAAGATAGTGATGTTGAAATTCTTGTAAATCACGGCTTGGCAACATCATATCTCAAGGCATATCGTGAGTTGGCAGAAAGAAATGAGCTTGACATTCGTGATGAGCTTGCAATTTCTTCACTTGTTCGTAATAGTGATATTTTTACTGTTCATAAGCAAGAGGCTGATGAAGAAAAAATATGGGAAGCAGTTAAATCGGTAGCCGCAGAAGCAGTTGCGAAATTTATTGCAATGCGAGAAGCCGAGGGTGAAAAACTTAAAAATGATGTTTTATCACGTGCGGATTTCATTCTTAATAAGGTTTCTCTTATTGAAGAGCGTTCTCCTGAAACAGTAAAGGAATATAACGATAAATTATTATCAAGAATCAACGAATTCCTTTCAGATGTTCAAGTCGATGAGCAGAGATTGTTGACAGAGTGTGCAATTTTTGCAGACAAGGTTGCAGTTGCGGAAGAAACAGTAAGACTTCGCAGTCATATTGACCAGTTGGGTCAGTTCCTTAACAGTACAGAAGCTGTGGGAAGAAAGATAGATTTTCTTGTTCAAGAGATGAACAGAGAAGCGAATACAATCGGCTCAAAAGCACAGGATGTAACAATTGCACGTTGTGTAATTGACATAAAGGCAGAAATCGAAAAAATCAGAGAGCAGATTCAGAATATTGAATAATGAGGTTGTTTTATGAGACTTATTAATGTGGGGTTTGGCAATGCTGTTAATGCTGACAGAGTAATTGCCGTTGTTTCAACTGATTCAGCACCTGTAAAAAGAATAATTGCTCAGGCAAAAGAAAATCATATGCTTATTGATGCTACACAGGGCAGAAAAACTCACGCAGTTCTTATTATGGACAGTGACCATGTGATTGCAAGTTATCTTAAAGCAGAAACAATTATAAGTCGCACAGAGTCAATGGATAATGCGGAGGAAACAGGATATGGCGAATAAAAATGGTGTTTTAGTTCTGTTTTCAGGGCCATCAGGTGTTGGCAAAGATACAGTACTTGATGTTGTTCTTAATAAGGACAAAACAATTCAACGGTCAATTTCTTTAACCACAAGAAATATTCGTGAAAATGAAGTTGACGGCAGAGATTATTATTTCGTGACTGTCGATAATTTTAAAGAAATGCTCAACAATGGTGAAGTTCTTGAGTATGCACAATACGGTCAAAATTTTTACGGAACTCCCAAAGCTCCCGTTGATAAATGGCTCAACGAGGGAAAAATTGTAATTTTGAAAATTGAAGTTCAGGGTGCACAACAGATTAAAAATTTGTATCCTGATGCGGTTAGAATTTTTATTTTGCCACCTTCAATGGACGAACTTGAAAATCGTTTGCGTTCAAGAGGAACAGAGGATGAAGAGGATATCCAAAAACGCCTTGAAATTGCAAAAAATGAAGTAGCACAAAGCGTGAATTATGATTACACCGTAATCAATGATGACCTTGATTGTGCGTCAAACGATGTTCTTGAAATTTTAAAAAGACTTTAATTTACATAAAGTAATTATGATATAAGTGAGGTAATAAATAATGTTTAATCCCGATTTAAGAAATGTGCTCAAAAACCATACAAGCCGTTATTCTCTTGTAACTGCTGTTGCAAAAAGAGCAAGAGAGATTTCAGCAGATGCACAGGAAAACAGCGAAATTCTTACAGAAAAACCTGTTAGTATTGCACTTGATGAAATCATAACAGGAAAATTTGAGGTTGTTGAGCCTGAAGAAATTAAAAATATCTGATTAAAATTAAATAAACTTTGAGAGGGGGCAGAATATGGGATTTTTAACTGTTGCAAAGGTTGCCGTTGAGAATACGGCTTTTTCCTTTGATATGTTATTCGATTATTCTGTTCCCGATTATTTATGTAATGAGGTCTGTGCGGGAAAAAGAGTACTTGTTCCTTTTGGCAATGGTTCAAAAAAGCGAATAGGTATTGTTTTTTCTGTGTCAGAAGGGCAGATTACGGCTAAAGCATTAAAAAAGATTGATAGTATTATTGACGATAAGCCATTGCTTACACGCGAAATGCTGTTAACTGCAAATTATATTCATGACCGTACATTCTGCACTTATTTTGAAGCTTGTAAAATGTTTTTACCATTGGGCTTTTCAATGGCGGTTAGCTTGCTTTATGCGGTAAATCCTGATTTTGATGGTATTGTAAATGGTGAAAAAGAGAATGCTATTTATTCCTATTTAAAAGAAAAAAATACTTTTCTCAAAAGCGAAACCATTGCATCTGCTTGTAATCTTAAAAAATGTGATGAAATTCTTGACAGAATGGTGTCAGACGGAGTTCTTCTTAAAAATGTTGATACTCAAAGAAAAATAGGCGATGCGACTGTTAAAATGGTGCGTCTGAAAATCGATACCGAAGAGAATTCTGATGTAGTCAATAAGCTTACAAAAAAGCAAAAAGAAATAATAAAAATTCTTAATGACGTAGGTACGGCATCTGTAAAAGAAATTTGTTATTTCACGGGTTATACCGTGGCTGTTGTTACGGCACTTGTTAATAAAGGTATTATTGAACTTTATGATAACGAGGTTTATCGTTCACCATATAGTGACATTGATGAACCAAATGCTGAAGAAATTGTACTTTCAGATGAGCAGAAATCCGCTTTTAAAGGCCTTTTGGAGCTCTATAAAGCAAATGACCCCAAAGGTGCATTGCTTTATGGTGTTACAGGTAGCGGTAAAACAAAAGTATATATGAAGCTTATTGATGAGGTGATTAAAACGAATAAAGGAATAATTGTGCTTATTCCTGAAATTTCTTTGACTCCTCAAATGCTATCATTATTTTACGAGCGTTATGGCAGTAAGGTTGCAGTTTTTCACAGTGCACTTTCAATGGGTCAGCGTCTTGATGAGTGGAAGCGTATAAAACGCGGTGATGCACAAATTGCTATCGGTACTCGTTCTGCTGTATTTGCACCTTTTGACGATATAGGCCTTATCATTATTGATGAAGAGCAAGAGCACACATACAAATCTGAAATGACACCGAGATACCATGCACGTGATGTTGCTTCATATCGTGTAGGTTGCCATAACGGATTATTATTGCTTACTTCTGCAACTCCGTCCATTGAAACTTATTCAAAGGCAAAAAACGGTGTATATTCACTGTTTGAACTCAAAAGTCGTTACGGCAATGCAGTTCTGCCAAATGTGGAACTTATTGATACTACATATCAAAGTGATATGGTGCTTGAAAATGTAAGTAAAAAAATGGCTGATGAGTTACGTTTGAATTATGAAAATCATAAGCAGTCTATTCTCTTGCTTAACCGCCGTGGATATAATACTTATGCATCATGCAAAGAATGTGGTACGGTTATGACTTGCCCTCATTGCAGTATTTCGTTGACATATCACTTAAAAAACGGCAGGTTAATGTGTCATTATTGCGGATATTCATTACCTTTTACAAATAAATGTAATAATTGTGGTAGCAATTCTGTCCAGTTCACAGGCACAGGTACCCAAAAACTAGAAGAAGAGCTTGCAATGATTGTACCGGATGCAAAAGTACTCAGAATGGATACGGACACGACTACATCACGTTTTTCTTATGAAGAAAAATTTGGCAGTTTTGCAAAAGGTGACTATGATATTTTGGTTGGAACACAAATGGTTGCAAAAGGGCTTAATTTCCCCGATGTTACTCTTGTAGGTGTATTAAGCGTTGACCAGATGCTTTATAATGATGATTTTAAAAGCGGTGAACGAGCTTTTGACCTTATAACACAGGTTGTAGGTCGTAGCGGTAGAGGAGAAATTCCGGGCAAAGCTTATATTCAGACGGCATTTACCGAAAGTGAAATTATAAATCTTGCAAAAGAGCAGGATTATAAAGCGTTTTACGATATTGAAATTGAAATGCGTAAAGCTATGGCATATCCGCCATATTGTGATTTGTGTGTTATCGGTTTTGCAGGTGAAAGAGAGTTTTCTGTGAATAATGCAGCAATAGAATTTGTTGATGCATTGAAAAGAATTCATTGTGAAAATTTCAGTGATTTGCAAATTATTGTTCTCGGTCCTGCTACACCTAAAATTGCAAAAATTGGTGGTAAATTCCGAAACAGAATTATTATCAAATGTCGCTATTCAAAACGCTTGCGAGAATTTATTAGTGAATTGCTAAAAATGTTTATGAAAAATAAAAAATATGATGATGTCAGTATTTTTGCTGATATAAACCCTGAAAGTTTAATGTGAGGTTGAAAGTAATGGCTATTAGAAAAATAAGAACAGAAGAAGACCCGATTTTAAGAAAGAAAAGCAGATTGGTTGAAAAATTTGATGATAGACTCTGGGAAATGCTTGATGATATGGCAGAAACTATGTATGCTGCTGACGGCGTAGGTCTTGCAGGTGTACAAGTCGGTATTCTTCGCCGAATTGTTGTTATTGATGTTGGCGATGGATTAATGGAACTCATTAATCCTGAAATAATTGAGCGTGATGGTGAACAATGTGGTGTTGAGGGTTGTCTTTCATTACCCGGAAAGCAGGGATATACAGTTCGTCCTATGAACGTAAAAGTAAAGGCACAAAACAGATATGGTAATTGGTGTGTTTATAAAGGAACGGAACTTAAAGCAAAAGCATTTTGCCATGAGCTTGACCATCTTGATGGAATAATTTATACTGATGTACTTGCAAGTAAAGAAGACCTTGCAAGATTTAATATTGGAGACGAGTGAGTTTATGCGAATTATTTTTATGGGAACTCCTGATTTTTCAGTTCCTTGTCTTGAAGCATTAATTAAAAGTGATAACGAGGTTGTCGGTGTATTCACACAGCCTGATAAACCAAAGGGCAGAGGATATGAGTTGACTCCTCCTCCTGTGAAGGTTTGTGCATTAAATAATAATCTTCCTGTATTCCAGCCGGCATCTATGCGAAATGGTGAGGCATTAGAAATAATAAATTCGCTTAATGCAGAACTTATTATTGTTGTTGCTTTCGGCAAAATTTTACCTAAAGAAATTCTTGAAAGTGTAAAATACGGTTGTATAAATATTCACGCATCCTTACTTCCTATGCTTCGTGGTGCCGCCCCTATTCAGTGGAGCATTATAAACGGTGAAAGTGAAACAGGTGTCACATCAATGCAAATGGATGTTGGGCTTGACACGGGTGATATGCTTATTAAAAAAGCGATTACAATTAATGAGGATATTACGGCAGAAGAACTTTTCGACGAGCTTTCTGAAATGGGTGCAGAGGTGTTGATTGAAACAATTGATGCCTTGAAGAACAATGAATTGCATCCCGAAAAACAAGATGATGCACTTTCAAATTATGCACCGATAATCACAAAAGAAATCTGTCCTTTAGATTTCTCAAAATCGGCACTTGAAGTTCACAATAAAGTTAGAGGACTATATTCTTGGCCCATCGCAACAACTGTGATTAACGGTAAAAAATTCAAAATTCATAAATCAAAATTATTGGAAGAAAGTTTTACGGGAAATTCCGGCGAAATTGTTGATAATAATAACAGACTTGTTATTATGTGTGGCGACGGAAAATGTGTCGAAATTCTTGAAATTCAGGCAGAAGGCAAGAAAAAAATGGATACACAGAGCTTTTTACGTGGGCAACGCATAGAAATTGGAACAATAGCAGGAGTGTAAAATATGGACTATTTTTCATATTATTATTTATCTAACTATTACTATGTAGTTCTTGTTTTGCCGGTGCTTATTTTATCAATGATTGCATCAGCTAGGGTTAATTCATCGTTTAAAAAGTATTCTAAAGTTATGTCTGCACGAAGAATTACAGGTGCACAGGCAGCTTCTGAAGTTTTAAGATACTACGGAATAACAAATGTACAGATTGAGAGAGTTTCTGGTAATCTTACTGACCATTATGACCCTAGAACCAATGTAATAAGACTTTCTGATACTGTATACAACTCAACTTCAGTTGCGGCAATCGGTGTTGCTTGTCACGAGGCAGGACACGCCGCACAATATGCACAAAGTTATGTGCCTATTAAAATTCGTAATTTTATTTTACCTGTTGCTAATCTTGGTTCAAAACTCGGATTCCCGCTTGCTATTTTGGGGTTCTTTCTTGGCTTTGAACCTTTGGCTATGTTTGGTGTTATATTTTTTGGCTTCGCGGTTTTATTTCAATTAATTACATTGCCGGTTGAGTTCAATGCAAGTAGAAGAGCATTGAGCGTTATTGGTCAAGTTGACATTCTTGGTGACGAAGAGAAAAATGGTGCTAAAAAGGTTTTAACTGCGGCGGCGATGACCTATGTTGCAGCTCTTGCAGTAAGTGTGGCAAACCTTTTAAGGCTTATTTTAATGGTAAACAGAAGAAGAAAATAAATTATGGATGACAGATTTTTAGCTTTTAAGATTTTAAGTAAAATTGAACACGATAAAGCCTATTCAAACATTGTACTTGATAATGTGTTAAGTAATAATGAGGCTTCTTCTGCACCTTTTGTGTGCAATCTGGTATATGGCGTAATTGAGAGAAAAATTACTCTTGATTATATTATATCACAATTTTTATCACAACCATTGAAAAAACTTAATCCGCAAGTGCTCACAATTTTGCGAATAGGTACATATCAATTAAAATTTATGGATAAAGTTCCCGTGTCTGCGGCAGTAAATGAGAGCGTTAAGCTTGTAAAAAAAGCAAAATGCGGTTATGCTTCAGGGCTTGTGAATTCAGTTCTTCGTAAAATTTCTTCTGCTGAGATAAACTTACCAAAAACAAATGACAATGAATATGATTTAAGTATTGCTTATTCTTGTCCTAAAGAACTTGTGTCGCAGTATGTCACTGATTATGGTTATGAAAATACTGAGAGTATTCTTAAAGCATCAATAGGTTCAGTGCCATTGTTTTTGCGTGCGAATACTTTAAAAATAACTGCAGATGAACTTGTTGAAGAACTTAAAAAAGATGGCATTATTGCCCAAGTTTATGATAGTGCAAATACTGTTAAAGTTATTGACGGAAATGCTGTTTTTAAGACCAAAGCATATAAAAAAGGGCATTTTCATGCACAGGATTTAGCGTCACAAATATGTATAGAAAATCTCTCACCCCAAAAAAATGATATTGTTTTTGATATGTGTGCCGCACCTGGCGGTAAATCATTTACTATGGCAGAGATGATGGAAAATCAAGGGATGATTTACTCTTTTGATTTGTATGACCATAAAATTAAATTGATTAACGATAGTGCAGAACGCCTTGGAATTAGCATTATAAATGCACAAATCGGAGATGCTTCCATTTATAATGCTAAACTACCAAAGGCTGATAAAATTCTTTGTGATGTACCCTGTGCAGGACTTGGTGTAATTCGTCGCAAACCCGAAATCAAGTACAAGGACTTTGGATTTGTTGACAAATTATGTGAATTGCAATATAATATTTTAAATAATGCTTCGTTATATTTAAAGAAAAAAGGCGTACTTATGTATTCTACTTGTTCTTTAAGTAAAAAAGAAAACGAAGAAGTTTGCGAAAAATTTTTAGAAGAACACAAGGATTTTAAAAACGGTGGAATGGTCACTTTGTTCCCCGATGAAAACGGTTCTGATGGTTTCTTCTTTGCAAAACTTATCAGGGAATAAAATTTATGCTAATTGACATTCGTTCGTTGAACTATGACGAATTACTAAAAGAAATATTGGATTTGGGATTTCCCAAATTCCGTGTAAATCAGATTTATTCTTGGATTCACGAAAAATGTGTTATATCTTTTGATGAAATGACAAATATTTCAAAAGATATGAGAGAAAAGCTTCAACAAAAATTCGCTTTCAGTAATTGCGAAATTAATACAAAGCTTGTTTCAAAGATTGATGACACAGTCAAATATCTTTTCATTTTGCCTGATGGTGAATATGTTGAAAGTGTTGTAATGAAATATAAATACGGTTATTCAATCTGTATTTCAACTCAGGTTGGTTGCAAAATGGGGTGCACATTCTGTGCTTCTGCAATCGGCGGTTTTGTTCGTCAGTTAACAACGGGTGAAATGCTTTCAGAAATCTATTCTGCCCAACGTGATTTAGGGGTTAAAATTAACCATCTTGTTCTTATGGGCACGGGCGAGCCACTTGATAATTATGACAATGTAATACGAATGTTAGAAATTCTTACCGACGAAAAAGGGCAGAATATGAGTATGCGTCATATTTCTTTGTCAACTTGTGGAATTGTTCCTAAAATTTATGATTTAGCAGAGAAAAAGTTAGGTTTGACATTGTCGGTTTCTTTACATGCACCGAATAATCAAATCAGGTCAAAATCAATGCCTGTGAATAATAAATATGATATTGATGAGCTTTTAAAGGCGTGTAAATATTATGCTGACACAACAGGTCGCAGAATATCTTTTGAGTATGCAATGATTAAAGATGTCAATGATAGTGATGAATGTGCACTTGAGCTTGCAAAAAGACTTAAAGGCATATTGGCACATGTTAATTTAATTCCGGTCAATAATGTGCGTGAAAGAGATTATCAAAAAAGCACTGTTCATCGTCAAAAAAGGTTTATTGAAATATTATCTTCAAGAGGTATTACTGCGACGGTTCGCAGAACTCTCGGCAGTGATATAAATGCCTCTTGCGGTCAGTTAAGAGCATCTAAAAGAAAAGTAGGTGATATGAAATGAGAATAGTAGCTAAAACCGACATCGGCTTAAAGCGTAGCAGTAATCAGGATTCCTACGCTGCAGGTGAATTGCCCGGTTCTGTTGCTTGGGCAGTCGTGTGTGACGGTATGGGCGGTGTTGCAGGTGGTAATCTTGCAAGCACAACGGCAGTGAAAATCATTTCAGAAAGAATATCTTCAACCTATCGTCAAGGTATGGGCTTTAACTCAATCAGAAACATGCTTACATCTGCCATAACTGCGGCAAATATAAGCGTTTTTGAAAAAGCAAAAGAAAATCCTGAGTTTACGGGTATGGGTACAACTGTTGTCGCCGCTTTGGTGGTTGATGGTACGGTTTGTGTTGCACACGCAGGTGACTCAAGAGCATACATTTTATCAGATAAAAAGCTTCGTCAGATTACAAAAGACCATTCAATAGTCCAAGAAATGGTTGATAGGGGAAGCTTAACACCCGATGAAGCAAAAGAAGACCCTCGTAAAAATATAATTACTCGTGCACTCGGTGTTGAGGACGATTTGCGAATTGACTTTCGCGAAGAGGATATTAGTGAAACAGATGTACTTATGATTTGTACTGATGGTCTTACAAATTATGTCGAACCACAGGAAATATATGAGCTTACTGATGACGGTAAGTTTTTTGAATATGCCGAAAGACTTGTAAACAGAGCAAATGAAAACGGCGGCGGTGACAATATTACAGTTGTTACCGTATCATATTGATTTGTGAAGGGAGCAAAAAACTATGGATAATTTTTGCGGTAAGCGTCTTGACGGACGTTATGAAATAAGAGAAATAATCGGTGTTGGCGGAATGGCTGTTGTTTATAAAGCTTATGACAACATTGATGACAGAATTGTTGCTATTAAAATTCTTAAAGATGAATATCTTACAAATGAAGAGTTTAAACGTCGCTTTAAGAATGAATCTAAAGCTATTGCTGTTCTTTCACACCCCAATATTGTGCGTGTTTATAATGTGAGTTTCGGTGACAGACTTCAATATATTGTAATGGAATATGTTGACGGTATCACTCTTAAAGAGTATATTGAGCAACAGGGAGTTGTTAACTGGAAAGAAGCAGTTCATTTTATGGGACAAATTCTTGCGGCTCTTCAGCATGCTCATGATAAGGGAATTGTGCATCAGGATATTAAGCCACAGAACATTATGCTCTTACAGGACGGCACAATCAAAGTTACTGATTTTGGTATTGCAAGATTCAGCAGAATGGATTCAAAAACAACTTCTGAAAATGCAATCGGTTCAGTTCATTATATCAGTCCCGAGCAGGCTCGCGGTGAGATGACTGACGATAAAGCCGATATTTATTCAGTTGGTGTTGTAATGTATGAAATGCTCACAGGTCAGTTGCCCTTCCAGTCAGATAGTGCCGTTTCGGTTGCTATTATGCAACTTCAGCAAGACCCTAAAAGACCACGTGAGATTGTACCTACATTGCCTTTAGGCCTTGAACAGATTACAATTCGTGCAATGCAGAAAAATCCTAATGACAGATACCGTTCTGCCGCTGAAATGCTTATGGATATAAATGAGTTTAAGCGTAATCCCGCAGTGAAGTTTAATTATACATACTTCGTTGACCAAGAACCAACAAAGTATGTCAGAACAGGTGGTTCTTCAGCGAAGGCACAGACTGTTAAAGAGGATATTCCCACAGAAACAGAAAAGAGAGCTATAAACAAAACTACTGCTATTATGATGGGTGCGATTGCAGGTTTAGTTGCACTTGTGCTTATAATTGTTGCGATAACCTTCGGGCTTAAAAATCAAAAAGTTGAGGTTCCTAATTTTATAAATCTCAACTATTATGACCAAATTCAAAACAATCCCGAATATGAAGATAATTTTAAGTTTAATATTGAGTTTACTGAAAGTTCAACTCTTGATAACGGCACTGTTACAGACCAAAACCCTGAAGCAAGTGAAAAAGTAAAAAAAGGCACTGAAATCACTTTGACCATTGTTCAGAAAGACAGCGTTATTATTGATTCTTCTATTTTAAGTATGAATGAAGAACAGGCAAAGAGCTTCCTTATGTCACGCGGACTTGTAGCTACAATTATGCAGGAATATTCTGAAACAATTGCGACAGGTCTTGTTATAAAGACTGACCCCGAGGTTGGTACTGCAGTAAGACCGGGTTCAGAGGTTGTAGTTTATATTGCAACCGACAAACAGGAAACAACAAAGGTTCCTGAAATTGAAGGCTGTAGCAGAGAGGTTGCCGAACAGCTTCTCAAGGCTTCTGACCTTGAGGTTGGCGAAGTAACTGAGGTTGACAGTAATCTTGAAGCCGGTATGGTTGTTGAGCAGAGCATTAAAAAGGATACAAAGGTTCCCGTTGGTTCAAAAATTGACTTTACAATCAGTAACGGTATCCCTAGTGAATCATCTGTTGATATTAAAATTACATTGCCGGCAATAAATAAGAGTGGTATTTTAAAAATTTACCTTAACAATGAGCTTTTCTATGAATCAAAAGAGCTTTATCTTGACGGTGCTGAAAAAACTTATACTTTGACAGGTAAGGGTGCTGATGGTTCTTATAAAGTTATGATTGATGACGTTCTTGTTCAACAGGGCAAGGTGGACTTTACAAAAATTCCCGCAGTATTGAGTGAAGTTGAAAATATTGATTTCGAAAATACACAGGTATTGCCAAATGTTGTTGGCAGTATGAAAGATACAGCTATTAACGATTTGAAGAATGCAGGCTTTGCTGTGGTAAAAGTAGTTGAAGAAGTCAACGAAAAGCCCGCAGGCGAGGTTATTGCACAATCTCCCACATCTGATGGTACAACAAAGATTTCAACAGCTACTGAAATTGTAATTACTGTAAGTTTAGGTCCTGAAGAAAGTGCAGAATAAAATGGAAAAATTCAAGGGTATAATTACCAAAGGTATTGGCGGCTTCTATTATGTTGAAGTCGCCAATGCGACTTATGAGTGTAAAGCAAGGGGTATATTCCGCAAAAAGCGTATTACTCCTCTTGTAGGCGATACTGTGGATATAACGGTCAATGAAAATGCAGAAAATACAATTGATTTAATTTATGACCGCAAAAACTATCTTAACAGACCGCCCGTGTCAAATATTGATAATTTAATAATTGTTGTTGCTACAACCGAGCCACGCCCTAATTTTCTTGTTATCGATAAACTTATTGCAATAGCCGAGCATAAAAATATTGAGCCAGTTATTGTTATTTCTAAAACTGATTTGGCATCAGAAAAGGAAATTTTTAGTGTGTATGAAAAAACAGGAATACGCGTAATTTCTTTGAATTCTGAAGATGCAATTGAGCAAGTGCGGACAATAATGAAAGGTAAGATTAATGCATTCACCGGTAATTCGGGTGTGGGAAAAACTACACTTTTGAATCGCCTTGAGCCAACTTTGAAACTTGCTACGGGCGAGATAAGTGACAAACTTGGCAGAGGTCGTCATACAACCCGTCAAGCACAGCTTTTTAATGTGTGCGGCGGATATATTATTGATACACCGGGCTTTTCTTCATTTGAATTTGAGAAAAACGGTATAATAAAAAAAGACGAATTGCCTTACTGCTTCAGAGAATTTAAAGATTATCTCGGTACCTGTCAGTTTACTACTTGTGCACATGTAAATGATAAAGGTTGTTCAATCTGCGAAGCAGTAAAAAGCGGGCATATTAGCGAAGTCCGTCATAATAATTATATTTCTATGTATAATCAGGCAAAGGAAATTAAAGAATGGGAACTCTAAAAACACGATGTGTCATAATTGGCGGGGGCGATTGCTCTGCAGATTTTTTAAAAGAGCATATCACTCCGAAAAATGACTATATAATATGTGCTGACAGTGGATATGATTATGCAAAATCTTCAGGATTAACACCCGATTTGCTTATTGGTGATTTTGACTCTATTTCAGCTATTCCCAAATTCGCGAATATGATTACTCTGCCGGTTGAAAAAGACATTACAGACTGCGTAGCAGCTTATTACGAGGGCGTTAAGCGTGGCTTTAAAGATTTTGTGCTTTTTGGTGGAACAGGCGGGAGGTTTGAACACACTTTTGCTAATATTTCGCTTATGTCAAACGCCTCAAAATCTCAAACAAGCTTTGAAATGGTCGATGAGAAGCATGTTTTTAAAAGTATTACTAATTCGTCGATTAAAATTATAAGAAAAGAAAATCAACAGATTTCTGTTTTTGCTTACGGTGACCGTGCGTTTGGAGTGACATTAAAGGGTTTTCATTATCCGTTGTGGGATTTCACACTCGACCCGTTTAACGGTTCATTGGGAACAAGTAATGACATTATTGACACTTTTGGTGAGATTTCAGTGCGTAAAGGCACGTTGATAATTATCGAAACCATATTGTAACAAAAAAATACCCCCTGCGTATAATGTAGTAAAATACATAAACAGGGGGTATTCTTTATGGGAAGAAAGCGTCATAATTCAAATGGAATAATCTTTGTTGCTTTGGGTCTTGGATTATTGATTTCGTTAATTCTTCCCCAAAAAGCCGTTATTGTAATTCTTGCTATTGCATTAGTTTGTTGCGGTGGTGCTCTTTGTAAATCTTGAGGAGGAGTTTTATGAAACTTGTGGTGGTAAAAAGTCCTAAAATAATTGGTGGTATTTTAAGGTTAATGTTCGGTATTAAAAAAGAGAATTAAACTATAAAAAGCGGGTAGAACCCGCTTTATTTTTTTAGATTAATTAACTCTGTAGATTTGACATTCATAAAGGCTTAATGTATAATTGCAGTACTATAAACTAAGGAGTTTTTATGTTAAACGAAATTATTTCTACACTTAATGATGCTTTATATAGTTACATTCTCATTATTATACTTGTGCTTGGCGGACTGTTCTTTACATTCCGAACAAAATTTATTCAATTCAGACTTTTAAAAGAGCAGTTTAGAGCAGTTCTTGAAAAGCCTGCTGACGGCAGCGGAGTTTCTTCATTTCAAGCACTTATGGTTTCAACTGCATCACGTGTAGGCACAGGTAATATTATTGGTGTTTCAACTGCACTCTGCCTTGGTGGTTTCGGCTCAGTTTTCTGGATGTGGGTAATTGCGATTGTTGGTAGTGCATCTGCATTTATTGAAAGCACTCTTGCACAGATTTACAAGAGAAAAGGTCCTGACGGAAGTTACGGTGGTCCTGCATATTATATTGAAACTGCTCTTCATAATAAACCATTGGCTGTTGTATTTTCAATTTTGCTTATAATCACTTACGGTTTTGGCTTTAATATGCTTGCATCATATAATCTTCAGTCAACATTTTCAAGTTATAGTTTTTATGATGAAAAAATAACTCCGTGGATTATCGGCTTAATCGTGGCGGTAGTTGTTGGTTATTGTCTTTTTGGTGGCGGTAAACGAGTAATAAAAGTTACAAGTACATTTGTCCCATTTATGGGTGTTGCATATATTCTCGTTGCACTTATAATTGTGTTTATGAATATTGGTATGTTGCCCGACATTTTCAAAACTATTTTTACTGAAGCATTTAATTTTGATGCGATATTCGGTGGGTTTAGCGGTTCTTGTGTAATGTTTGGCATTAAACGTGGTCTTTTCAGTAATGAGGCAGGTGTTGGTTCTGCACCAAATGCGTCTGCATCAGCTGAGGTTAATCATCCTGTAAAACAAGGTCTTGTACAAGTTCTTTCTGTATTTATTGATACAGTTCTTATCTGTTCCGCAACTGCATTTATGTGTATGAGTTCAGGCGTTGAGCCAAGTGCAAAACTTTCAGGTGCACCTTATGTGCAGGAGGCACTTACACAAACTCTTGGTAAATTTGGCCCGATTTTCATAACCGTTGCAATGATTTTGTTCGCATTCACAACACTTATCGGCAATCTTTTTTATGTAGATAAATGTATTTTCCATATTTGCGGCAAGAAGCCGGGTAAGGTATTTATGAGCATTTATTATATTATCGCATCAGTTGTAATTTTTGTTGGTGCAGGACTCAGTGCTGATTTGCTCTGGGGTATTGCCGACGTAGCAATGGGTGCTATGGCAATTATTAATATGCCTGTGATTTTATTCTTGGGTAAGTATGCTTACAGAGCCTTAAAAGATTACGAAAAACAACGAAAAGATGGCATTGAGCCTGTTTTTAAGGCAAAGGACATTGATTTACCGCATAAAACAGATTATTGGAACTAAAAATTTAGCACTGACTTTAAAAAGTCGGTGCTTTTTTATTGAATAAGTTATTTTTAAGTGTTAAAATAAAAATGTAGGAAGGGGAACGATTATGAAAAAGAAGAGTATTAAAATAGTGGCAATTATTTTAGCAACAATTCTAACTTTGGGAATCGGCGGATTTTCTTATCTTTTCCTTAACGGACTTTCAGGGCTTCATCTTGGAACAGATGCAAAAGAAGGTCAGATTAAGGTTGCATGTGTAGGCGATAGTATTACTTATGGCCACGGTGTAACTCCCTGGCATAAAAACAACTACCCCGCAATATTGCAAAATCTTTTAGGTGACAGTTACAATGTACAGAATTTCGGTGTGAGCGGTACAACTGCACAGAGTACAGGCGACCAACCATACATTGAGACAAAGGTTTATCAAAAGAGTATAGATTATAATGCAGATATTCTGATTTTTATGCTTGGCAGTAATGACTCAAAGCCTAAAAACTGGACTGATGCGGAAACCTTTAAGAAAGAATATCTTACTCTGCTTGATACATATATTTCAAATAATAATTCACCGGAAGTTTATCTCGGTATCCCTGCAAAAGCATTTTATGACGATGAAAGTCAAACAAGCGGACCAACCAATTATGATATTCAGGGAGATATTGTTGAAAAAATCGGCAATGTTATAAAAGAAATTGCAGCAGAACGAGGTTATAAATATATTGATATTTATGAGCTTACCTCACAACATCCTGAATGGTTTGCAAAAGATAATATTCATCCTAACGCAGATGGTGCAAAGGCTATTGCTAATAAAATGTATGAGCATGTAAAGGGCTTTGACATTGAAACGGGTAATAAAGATGTTGAAAATCAAATAAAGTTAATTGCTAAAGAATTTGATGAATGGAATATTGAATATACTGATGTATATAAAGGTTATTGTGTTACTGACTTAAACCGCAATGGTTTACTTGAAATCATTGCTAGTTGTAATCAAGGAACTGGATTATACTCTTTAAATACAATTTTTGAAGTAAATGAAGAAGTTAACGGTTTGATTGAATACAAAATAGATAATGAAAGTGAAACACAACCCGATTTATTATTTTCCAATTCCGTAAATTGTTATAATAAAGATAATAGGTATTGTTATGTTTTCAATGATAACATTAAAGTAAGTGCCGCTGAACATTGGACATTTGTTTTTGCTGTTAGTTTGGAAGATAATCAATTTAATTGTAATTTAATTACTCGTGAAGAAATACTGTGGAGTGATAACGAAAACTATACTGCAATTTACAAAAATTCAAATGATGAAACGATAACAGAAACTGAATTTAAAATTGCTGAAAAAGAATATTTTAATGACTATAAACATGAAACAGTAAAATTAGGTTGGTGTAAAGATTCAACTGATGATAACTCTTCATTGCTTAATAAAACAAATGAAGAGTTAATAACAATACTCACACAATCATACAATACTTTTATTGGTAATTAAACATAAATCACTCCCGGCATAGAATGTATGGGAGTGATTTTTATGCGTAGTTTTGAATATAACAGATATAATGCAGTTGAATATGCTAAAAGATGGGCATTATCACGAAATCCGCAGTATTACGATTTTCATGGAATAGGTGGGGACTGTACTAATTTCGCATCACAATGTATTTATGCAGGTGCTGGAGTAATGAATTATACAAGGGACTATGGTTGGTATTACATTTCACCTGATGACCGTGCGGCTGCTTGGTCGGGAGTTGAGTATTTATATAGATTTTTAACAACAAATAATAGCGTTGGACCTGTCGGCAGAGATGCGAATTTAAGTGAAATTCAGTTAGGTGACGTAATCTTTTTAAATAACGGTCAAAGACTTTACCATACAGTTGTTGTAACAGGCTTTGACACAGATGGTGAAATACTAATCTGTGCCCATACGGTTGATTCATATATGCGAAGACTTGACAGTTACAGATATTATTCACTAAGCCCTGTGCATATTGAAAAAGTTAATACGTGGTAAAAGAAAAAAGGCAGTTTTCAACTGCCTTTTTGAATTGAATCTAACAATTGCGGATATTTTTCTATATACCATTTGAAATCTCTTTCTGAAACAGTATTTTTAAGTTTTGAAACATTGATAAATGGTATTAAATCGCGTTTCTTACGATTTGCAAGAATAGCTAATTCAGCTGATTTTTTATTATCAGTATATGTATCAACACTGCCAATACCACCAGAAGTTCTGTTTAGTGTATATCTATTATCTAGTTTTTTCAATATCTTTTCTTCAAGTGTAAAACAAGAGGTTATTTTAATATAAAATATTCTTGTGGTATCTAATGCACCAAAAGAGTCGATAGATAATTTTGAATTGCAAATATCACCGAATATTAATCTTTCTAATGATTTTCGACCATTCCAATGACCGATAACACGATTTTTAATGTTTGTGGATTGCCCAATATATATCTGCTTGTATTTGTCAAGAACCAACATATAAATACCCTCAATATAGTTTAAGTCATTTAAGTTGGTGCATTCTTTAAATTTGAATTGGTTTACACATTTTTCTATATAACTTAAAAACTCATTTTTGTCTAAAGATGAAAAATAAAGAAAGTTTGCATCAAAATTTATTTCAGCTCTCATTCGTTGCAAAGGATAGTATTCTTCTTTCCAACCTTGCATTCCCTCGGGTTTAGCGGATAAATATATTTCTTTATTGATATTATTTGTGGGTTTTTCTTTGATTTTAATTCCAAAATGTTCGATAAACATAAGAACCTCATTTTTAAATCTGCTCTAAAATATAATTTTTAATATCTTCTAATTTACTTTCTTTCCACTTGCCTTCTTCTGTTTTTTCGGCGAGGGGACAAATAATATAAAAATCAAGTGTTTCACCGGGCACACGACCTGTTCTCAATGGCTCGGCAAAATGCTCTTTCCATTTTTCTTCACTAGCACCTTTGAATTCTTCAGGCTTTAAATAGGTCATTTGACGCTTTGTGGCTGCAATAAGCATCTTTGCTGATAATGGTGCTAAAAGCTCGTATTCGTCCTCCTGAACGTCAACAAATATGCGTGGCAACTTGTCTTTAACAATTCGTTCTTCACCACGGACAATTTTAAGTCCCATTGGCTCAAAACTAAACTCATTTTCTGTGAAATTAAGTTTGATAATTAAGCCAATATCAGTATTGAACTGTGAACGTTGATAATCTGTATCAAAAATGAAATTTCCTAATGAATAGAATATAACTTTATCACCAACCGTTTCATAGTTCATTGGCACGTGTGGATGATGAGCAACAACAATGTCCGCACCCATTTCTAAATATTTGTGGTATCTGTCACGAGTATAAGGTGAGGGGAGCGGAGTGAATTCCTCGCCTGCGTGTGCAACAACAATACACCAACGGCAAGTCTTTTTAATCTCATTAATTGATTTCTGAATTTCGTCAAGGTCACTCCAACTGTAACAACCGGGTTTGTCAACATCAGCCTTGCGACAAGCTCGTTGATAGCCAACGCCAAACATACCAATTCCACCTGCTTCATTAAGAATAACAGGTTTTCTCGCCTCATCAATGTTCATTCCTGCACCGATTGTCTGCACACCGTTTTCTTTAGCAATTTTCAATGTGCTTTCAATACCATAAGGACCTGCATCCATAATGTGATTATTACAGATATTCCATATATCAGATTTCATATTATTGAGAACTTTTACTGCTTGTGGGTCAATAGTGTGTAATAACTGCTGAACACCACTTTGAGTAGTGTTTTGTTCTGCAACAGCAACTGGACCTTCAACATTAGTAATAACGTGGTCAGCACTATGTAAAAAGTCAAGAATTTCTTGTGATATTAAGTTTTCATCATTCCATTTACCGTACATATATCGGTCAAAACCAATATCACCGGTGAAAACTAATGAAGTAGAATTTGTCATAGGAAATATCCTCTCATTTATTAACAACTTAATTGTAACACAAATTATCCTCTATTTCAATTCGGTATTTTTGATTTGAATTCTTTTCTTTTAGATAAAATTTTTGATGTTCTTCTGTCCATTGAATTATCGTGCCAAGTCATTAGATTTGACATACAAAGTTTTAGAAAACTATTCATATATACGTCAAAACATTCAGTTGTTCTGTTAAAATTATATCCTTTAACAACAGGTTCATTATTTTGTAAAAATAATTCTCTCATTTCGAAAGCATCAATTGGATTTCCTTCACTGTCAGCAAACCAACAACCAAATGACGGGTCAAAAACACACCACTTGTTTAATTCGCTTATATATGCATGACATGTAAAGTGACAGTGTTCAAATTTTGTTGAAATCATACACACGGGATAAGCCTTTATTCCGATTGAAATCAAACAATCTGCAAATGCAATCGCTTTACATCTACAATTGATAGCATATTTAAAAGAATTTTTTAATGAGTAGTCTAATATATCTAATGTATTGTCTGTAATTAAGTGAATTTGTGCACCATTATAATATGTGTTATTTTTCAACCAATTAAGAATTTGCAAAACTTTTTCATAATCGTTTATTGCTGTTGCAATTTCATTTAGTTTATATTTTTTTAATATTTCATCGTGCATTTCTGTATGTGATATGATGTTGTCAATACTTGTTTCAGATAATTCTTCGTTTTTATCAAACTTATCTCTTTTAATTAAAGGACTTTTATCGAGTGCTTCTCTATAATTGTAATTACGTACATATTCAAGATATCTTTGTTGATTTTGTAATTTTAAACATTCAAATAATACTTTAATTCTCATAATTGTATCTCCAAAGATTTATTTTTATATATTGTATCATCCTACTTAATTAAATACAATCAACTTTTAGTTGAACTAATAGAAAAAATATTTCTTCAACCGCCTGTATTAAAATAGCAGTCTCGACAGAAGTCGAAACTGTTATTCTAGTGCGGGTAGCAGGGGTCGAATGTCTGCTTAGGCTACGTCTTGCATCCATCTCGCTCGGCGACCCAAGTTCTAACGAATTTCGGTACCCGCCTCACGACTTTTTGCTAAAAATGATTCACCGAATCATTTTTAGCAAAAACCTTCTCAGGTTCGACCACCTGCAATTAAATAAGAGGTCCCAACAAAAGTTGAAACCTCTTATTTGGTGCACCTGACACCTTGAAATCCGAACCCAATGCCGACTTTTCGAGGTCGGCAAAGGTTATGGTTTCCGTACCGTCTTTGAAGTTGAAGGTAATTACCATTCTGTCTTCAAATAAGAATACTGAGTTTACAAAGTTATTTATTAATGTTCTTCTGTGGTCAAGTTTCTTTGGATTAAGCTTACGGAATTTGTAGAACCAATATAAAATCTCCTCACGGGTAAGCTTAGGTCTTGACATTTCCTCTTTCATAATCCTGATAGAAAGCTCGCTCTTTTCAGCTTCAAGCTCTTCCATACGCTCTTTAGTAGTAGGTGTAATAATACCTCTCTCCATAGCGGTAATAAGATTATTGATTGCCGTTAAGGTTTGAGCATATTGCTTTTGCAGTATGGGGAGAACTGTACTTTCCTTGTTAAAGGTTTCAAGTGCCTGGTCAGTTAAATATTCAATGGTTTCATCATTCATAATGAGTCTTCGGATACTGTCAACAACAATATCCTCAATCCAAGCCTTTTTAACAGTTTTCTTGTCACAGCCTTTGTGATTCTTTACACTGACGCACTTATAGTATCGGTGTACAAACTTTGTTCTGCTTGTACCGCTTTCACCGACCATAAGGCACTGACACTTGCCGCAATAGAGCTTTGTCGTTAAAAGATATTCATCTTCCGCTTTGTGCTTTGCAGGGGCTTTCTTATTCTGCTTCATTTTTTCCTGTACCAATTCAAACAACTCCTTATCAACTATTGCGGGAATTCCTCCCGGTGTAATAACATCCTTAAATTTGTATTCACC
>JAZQMC010000008.1:0-184568 GCA_045543095.1 Candidatus Fimenecus sp.
TGTCCGTTTGCAGATGATGGAAAACGATTTTCTGCAGGAATTAAACGAGAATACTCATCCATACAAAGCTCCGTAAAATTATTATAATCATTATTTTTCGCTTTTGGCTCGTACCATTGAATGTCACAAACTACATATTGCCAACCATAATCCTTAAGATATTTTGCCATATATTTAGCATTACCTAAAAGTTGTTCTTCGTTAACGGCTGCACCATAGCAATCCCAGCTATTCCACCCCATTGGTGGTGTTTTTGCAAATTTGTTTTTATTCATAATAATTCCCCTTACACTAAAAGATATAACCTTTATAATTGTAGCATTTAATATAAAAAAAGTAAACAATGACAAGTGTAATTTTATGGACAGAAATTTTGAAAAACATTGAAAAAAGTTCTTGACATTAGATTTCATTTATGATAATATATATAAGCCCAATACGGAGAGATACCGAAGTGGTTATAACGGAACGGTCTTGAAAACCGTCGTACGGCAACGTACCGTGGGTTCGAATCCCACTCTCTCCGCCACTGCGGGTTGTAAGATTTTACAGCCCGCTTTTTTAATTAAATAACGCTAAACACGTTACACTTGCAGAAGTACTCAAGTTGGTGACGAGGCGCCCCTGCTAAGGGCGTAGGCCGGGAAACCGGTGCGAGAGTTCGAGTCTCTCCTTCTGCGCCAATAAAACCCATACATCGTTTGATGTGTGGGTTTTATTCGTTTAGTTAAGTTTTAAGGAGAGACGAGAACTCTTTAGTCCATGTGCGACGGTTCGCCGAAGGCGGAGGAGCACGGACATATAAATAGGATTTTGCGAAGCAAAGACAAGGCAAAGCCTTGTCGAGTCTCTCCTTCTGCGCCAAATAATCTCATACACCTTTAGGTGTGTGGGATTATTTTTTTGTATAGAGAGACGAGAACTCTTTTAGTCCATGTGCGACGGTTCGATTAAAAATATATAAAAAGTGACCTCTTGATTGAATAGAGAAGTCACTTTTTATTTATCATTTTATACGAGTTCTAACATACGCTATTAATGTACAAAGAGAAAAAATGAATAGTCCGATTGACATTAAAAGCGGATACCACATATCTACCATTGCACAAAGTGGCATACTTACTGCACTAACTAGTAATAGAATGAGATATAACCACATTTTTGAGGTGTTATTTTTTTTTAATCTTTTGTCGGGCTCATTTTTCTCTACTGACACATTCTGTTCAGTAGTCTTAATATCGAGGTCGGATACACCACATTTAACTCGCCACTGATATGCGTTATATTCTGTATGCTCTTGATTCAAAAGAGTAAATAAAGTATTATCATCTGATAGCCAACAATCTTTTTCTTGATTATAACGATAAAACGACTGGGTCGTTTGACTGTATTTAAAAACTACACCATTTTCACATTCATAATAATACGCACAATCATCCGATGTAAGATTTGAATTTATGACTCTTTTTACAGATTCTTCAGGTACATTGTGATTTTTGTAGTTTTCGGCAACTTTTTTTAAAGCACTTTCTAAATCCAGACCTTTTATTTTTCTGAATTTTTGTATTCCTTCTATCTTTGGATACACTTTTCTTAATGCTTGCTCAAAAGTCAATGTTTCAATTCCGTCATAATGCTCTTCTGCATCATCAACGCTACCATAATGATAGCCTTCAGAAAAGAATTGTTTGGTTTCCTCATCATAATAAATGTATTGATACATATAACCGCCATCGGTTATATATGCTACACATTCCATTTTACTGAGGTCAATGCTTTTATCACTCATGGTTTTTAATTAACCCCTTTAGATTTGACCTTGTTTTGTTAAAATTCCATAGTATTCTTTCCAAATTAATAAAAACACTAAAATCTAAATCCGCATTTGCCACAGAATTTGACACCCGGTTTCATTGTAAATCCACATTTTGGACAAATAACAGGGCGTTCATTTGCTGTTGCCAATCTCTGTCCGCAATATATGCAAAAGGAATCCCCTTGTTTAACGACACTTTGACAAGTTGGACAACGTAAATTTGTTGCTGATACTGGCTGTATATTTTGAACGCTTGCATTTTGATTAGTGACATAGTTATTATTCACTGATGGATTAACACTTGGGGCATTATTGGAATATGAATTACTCTGTGAATATACAGACTGGCTATGAGCAGAACTAAAAACAGAATTGTTTGTATAAGAATTCATTCCATTTACAGAGAATATTTCGGTTTGAACATTATAATAATACGGAGCAATTGCCTCTAAATCTGAGCGTAACAATTGCGGATGAGAATATCTGTTAGCCGGATTGTAAGCACAAGCTTTAAATATTATTCTTGCCAAATTACTATCCGCATTTATTGGAACAGGCATTTCATAACCCTGAATTCTTTTAGTCATTGCTTCCATTTTATCATTATACTTAACCGGTGCGGGATAAGGCGGAAGAAATGGGTCACGGTTATTATTTAAAAGCTTATACAATACTATTCCCAATGAATAAATATCCGCTTCAAAGCCATATTCATTACCGTTATATATTTCAGGTGCCATATAACTATATGTACCCTTTCTGGATAAACCGGCCATAGTTTTTTCGATGGTTCGTGCTACACCAAAATCGCCTAATTTAAACTGTCCGTTCTGTGAAACGAAAATATTATCAGGCTTAATATCGCGATGTACAATATTGAGTTCTCTGCACGTTTCCAAGGCTCTGCACATATCAATTCCGAGTTGAATTACATCATACACCCTGAATTTACTTCCTCGAACATAGTTCGGGAAGCCGGTTAACAATTCCATTCGAATTAATATTTCAAAACCAACACTATCTGTTTTTTCAACAACCGCAAAGTCTTCATAAGCAACTATGTTTGAATTGCCCTTTAGTTTTGACATTAACTGAATTTCCTGAACAAAATCATTTACTATTCCTTTAAAATATTCAGTTGTATCTTGGTCAGTCATTCCGTCATTTTTCAAAGATTGAACTTCACTATCTGATTGTGGAATAGAAATGACTTTTAATGCAGAATGTTCTTCAATTCCATACTCGTTTCTGCTGATTTCAAAAACTTTGCCGAAACTGCCCTCGCCAATTGTTCTGACTATCTTCCATTTTGGCCATACTTTCTCTAAATTGTACATATCAGTACCTTCCTAAATAAAATAGCCTTATTATGCTCTATTTACTGGTCCCCACTCATTGTCGCCGTCACTATCTTTACAGTATTGGATAATAAGAATAATAAATCCTGCAAATGGTATTAACCCCATAAGAAGATATGTCCAAGACTTACCTGTATCATGAAGTCTTCTAATGCCTACAGATAATCCCGGTATGAGAAGTGCCAAAGAAATGATTTGTCCTACATAGGGAATCCAAGATGTGAGCATACTAACTAAAAAGTTAAATAAGAATGCCCACCAATATTCTTCTTTTGTTGCACGACCATTAAAATTAACATAATTAACAAAAAAGAGTTTTATTGCTTCTCCAAAAGAAACCTTCTTTACCGGTGCATTAACAGGTGCCCAGGCATTAGCATTTGGCTGTGCATACTGCTCATATGCATATCCCTGTTGATTAAACTGTGCATTAGATTGAATAAATGGTTGATTCATTACCGGTTGTTCAACATTATTTGATGTTTCTTGCTGATTATTAACATCTATTTGTTTATAGCCACAGCTTGTACAAAAAGCCATTCCTTCTTCAATTTGTGCTCCACATTGTTGACAAAACATATTTATTTCCTCCAATTTTCTGTTTGTTAAAAACCATATAACAGGATAATGAAGAATATCATTATCCTGTTGGCAAATCATAAATAACTAATTAAAACTCAATATTAACCAAAAATCTAAATGATACTCTACGAGATGCAGCCATATCCACATTACCGTCAGCATCATATACCGGCTGACTGTTTGAATATCCAACATCCTCAAAAGTATCGGCAATACCGGAAACATTTACATTTGTTTCTTCAGAAAGGCAATAATTCTTCACATTTGTTGCTCTTTCCTGAGAAAGCTGTAAACCACTTGCATAAGTACTGCCTTCTACAGGTGCAGTATGACCTTCGACCATTGTTTTTGAAATAAAGCCATTGTATTTTTCAGAATATACTACTGATGTATATGCTTTAATGAATTTGTTAAGGAAAGACTTACCCTCTGCAGTGAGTTCAGATGAATCACCACCAAACAAAACAGATGAATCCAATGAAATTTCACCGTTTTCGGTATTAACAGTTACATTGATACCCTCTGTTTTAAACGCAGCTATAAGGTCGTTAAACAAATTAGCTTTTTTAGCTGCAACCTCTTCAAGTTGAGCACTTGAAACTACTAAATAAACATCTGCTCCGCCATTATACTCAGCATAAACATAATATGCCAAAGCATTTCTTGAAATATGACTATAATCTGAATAACCCTCTAAAAGCTTTTTACCTGTCATTGTATCTACTAAATCATACATATAATTGCTTGAAGGTGTTTCTACAATCCACGGTGCAAAATGGTATCCGGGAATTGTGTAATCACGGTCTTTGTATGAGTAATAATAGTTAGTGTCTTCTCTTTTTTCTGAAGCCAAGAAGTCGTCCGTCCACACAGTATGGTCATCATCATAAGGTCCATTGAAGAATACAGCACCATTTTTATCAATCATAGTATAATAATCTTCGTTTCTTACAATCCAGTTCTGACCAAACATATCGTCATAATAAACTGATTCATATTCGCCTTTAAGAATATTTTCGCCTTTTAAATTAAAAATCTGATTTCCGCATTTTACAATTTCGCCATATACTGTAATATAATCATCAAATTCAGTTGAAATTACATTACCTTTTTTATCCATAATGGCCTGCTTCGAAGCACCATCAACATATTTGCTTGCAACATAATAATCTCCGCTAACACTTGAAGGGATAAAACCTGTTAAATCATACGCGAACAATTTGTTACCATTAGCATCGTAAACCTCACCGATTTTGCTTTCAATCTTATACGAACCATCATCAAACATTTTTACATCTTCAGGTAAAGCTACACCTTTTGCATCAATTGTAATATTCTCACCATTATCATTTTGGAAAGTGAGATACTGTCCGCGTGCAATTACAGTAACATCCTTTGTGCCTGTTGCATTAGGAACAAAACTCTTATTAACCACGTCATATACATACCAAGAGCCTTTATACCAAGAAGCATCAGAAATATATTTTCCACTTACACAAGTTCCGTTATCTGTAAGACTTGCAACTACGTCATCTTCAGAATATGTACGACCTGTTATCTTTGAAGTCAAAATGTATCTATCGTTTAAAACATAAAAGCTTGCATAACCCTCTGGAATAATTACGTTACCTTTACCATCGATGAGCATTGAAGCGTTAATTCCCTCAATGTCACTTGAACTTTTAATAGCCTTTTTGTAAACTTGGAAATATTTACCCCTTGACTGAACATCTGCATAGATAGCCCCTGTATCATGAAGACCTTCGTACGACATAACACCATACAAGCCATTATCGTCCTTATAGAAAAGTCCGCCTTCGGCTGTTGTGAAGTTATCTCGGTCAATTGTTCCGACTTTTTCTGCAACCAAATACTCGGTAAATTTACCATTCACAACATTATTGTTCTTATCTTTAGGCTTACCGCAACCGGCAAACATAGTGATAATCATAATAATGCAAAGAGATAAAGAAAGTATTTTTTTCATTATCAATCCATCCTTTTATATTTCATAAATATAGTTTTAATTTATTTTGTAACTATAATTTTACACAATTTTATTTCCGCAACCCGAACAGAATATGCTATTGGCCGGAAGTTTTGTTCCGCAATTATTACAGAACTTTGTTGAACCGGAATTAGAATTATAGTTTGATGCAACAGTTTCTCTATTAAGTTGTTCTATATTCTGCGAAGCATAATTCACTGTGGTACTGATAACAGGATTTTGCATAGCATAAGTTGACAAAATATTTTCTAACTGCTGTATTCTTTTTTTCCATGGACCTTTAACTGCACAGCCTATAAATCCATCCACACCTAATTCGCCAACATATACACCTGGTAAAAGTGCATATTTCATCCAAGTTTCCATTTTGACAGCATTACCCATATATGAAAACTTGAAAAATGTTGGATTTGTTAAAATTCCGTTACCTTTTTTAAAAACATATTCACCCTCGTACTGTGTGTACTCATAACCTTCATTCTGAAGATATTGATTTATAGAATAATGAATAGTTTGAGAATTTGCAGTTGTGTAAAAATCTTTGATATATCGTGCCATTTAAATGTCCTCTTAATAAGCATTAGAAATCATACTAACTAACGCATCATTGGTTGCTTCATCTAAACTTACCGCTGAAATGAACACCATATAATCACCTATTTGTCTTACATAAACACTCTCAACAACTTCTGCATATCCATTATCGAAACCTACTGTCACTGTTGTATAATCATAGCCAGCAATTGTTGTCGTATAATAATCATCATAATAATAATAAACATCTACTTCGGCTTCCAGATTACTCATTGATACATCCAAATAAGATGTTTCATTATAAACAGGGAATTTTGGTAATTCTTCAAAACAAATTATAATTACACTTGACGTATCTTCGGCCATAAAATATGCACCACATTCAGTTGTTGCATTTTCCATTGAAGAATATGTATCATAATCCGTATCAACAAAACCCTCCGGCAGTTCAAGACTTATATCTGCCCATTCGTTTATGTATGTTGTTCCGTCAAAATATCCTTTTGTATATTCAACCGTATCATAATCATCATATGTATCATCCATATTGTAGTCATAATCATTGTAATAATCGTCATTATAACCATTATCTTGTGATGCTACAACTCCTATAATTACACCAACCACTACCAAGAAAGCTAAAACACCGGCAACAATACCTATAATTAAGCCTGTTTTCTTTTTCTTAGGCTGAATTGGTTGAACAGGCGTCTGCCAATTTTGCTGCATCTGTGGTGCTTGTTGGTAATTCTGATACTGAACATTTTGATATTGATTGTTCTGATTAGCCACCGGTGGAACAGTATTATACTGATTATTGGGATTTGCCACGGGCGGAACAGTATTGTATTGAATGTAATTGTTGTCCAATACGCTTGTCTGTTCAGGTTCAACCATCATAAAATCTGATGAACCGCATTTCTGACAAAATCTTGCTTCGTTTGGAACATTTGCTCCGCATGCTTTACATTGTTTGTTCATTTTCATCTTCACTATCCTTTACTTAACAGTTAATAATGCACTTGTAAATATAAAAAGTCATCTATATATAATTTAAAAAACAATGTTTTATCATATAATTTTTTTAATTAGTAATACCAACAACCAATTATAAAATCAGTTGTTGGTAAAACAATTAAGCCTTGAATTGACCTGCGATATTCTTATCAGTATCTTCAACAATCTGTGCTGTCTTCTTGAGGGCTGCAGAGATTTCATCTACAAGATTTTTAGCGTTAACGAAGCCTGGTCTAAGCTGACCGAATTTATCTGCATATGCTCTACTTGCATCACCTTCCCACTCTTGCTGAAGTTGTTTAAGCAAGCGGTCGAGTTTGTTGATTACATCTTGAATATTTTGAGCCTGTGCTGTATATTCAGCTGCTCTTGCTCTCATGGTCTCAGGAGTAATTCTAATCTGGTTACTCATTTGTTTCACCTCCTTTTAGTTAAAATTATTTTGATAATTGGTTGACCCAAAAAATCAGTAAATTATTTATTGAGAAGTTGTTTTACATCTCCTCTAGGAATTTCAGGATGACTTTCGACAAACAAGTTGATTTTATCAACAGTTGCCTCATCATCTAAATCACTATAACCTTCAAAAACTATTTTATTTATTGCTTCATGCTGAAAATAAGCCATTTTATCATCCATAATTCCTTCCGGATATGGAACGCCGCCGTAATCAAAATAAATGTGTCCATCGCCATTTTTAGCAACAAGACCTCTTGCAACAATTAAAAGTTTCTTATTGCCCTCATTAAGATATACAACGCTTCCAAGTGGTAACATTTTTTTGTTTTCCATAAATACTTTCTCCTTTTTATTTATTATTTAAATTTTCTTTTGCTTTTTCTCTTGCTTCCCTAGTTTCACGCTTCATACTCGAAATGTGAATCTTGGTAGCATTTGTTCCATAATCGTTATGTAATTTTATTTCTTCATCCGCACCGATTTTATCGTTATCAACACGATTTTTATAAGTTATCTTATCTTCTGATAAGTCGGTGTCTTTAGGTATTCCAAGAATTTCTTGTGCAGTTTTATTACCATATTCTTCTGTACCCGCAACATTTAGCGATGATTCATAATACTCTTTTCTAAAAGTGTATTTTCCATCAACTGTTACGGTATCGGTTGTTTTTCTGCTTGGTGAATATTCTTCCGTCATATCAATCGAAACCACACGTTCTTTACGCGAATCAAGATTTGTATCTTTGTCCAAACCAAGAATATCTTGTACGGTTTTATCTTTAAATGCACCTTTCCCTGCATTTTTAACAGCCGCATCATAATCTTGTTTAGTGACGGCATAATCGTCAAACTGAACAACCTCAATCTTACCATCGCCATCTGTATCAATTTTCTTTAACTCGTTGTAATACTCATCGTCTTTATAAATCTCATTGGTTATATGTTTACTTGCGGATTCACCAGCACTCTCGACAATTGCTTGTCCGCCTTCCAAATCCTTTTCCCAAATATCACCAAATATTCTACTCGAGTCTTTTTCATCACCATAGGCATAATCAAATGTACGTTCAACAACGCCATCTGTAACTTTTCCTACTGTATCTGCGGTGGTATCTTTTATGGTTTCTGCGATAACCTTACCGGTCTTATTGTCAATTTTAGTAACCGGAGCAAATGCACCTTCTGAAACTGACGTTTCCACCACTGATTTAGCTACATCTGAAACGGTATCCTTTAAGCCTTTCTTCAACGCTGATTCTACTGTTGTTGAACTATCAGAATCCAATACAGCTTCACCAACTCCCCAAGCAGTATCTACCATGCCTTCTGCAAGCTCTCCGGTAGCTTTTTCAAGTGTATTTTCGCCCATTTTCCTTAATGCACTCTTATCAGAAGTGTTTACATTAAAGTTTCCAGCAATCATTCCACCGACAAATTCTTTTGCACCTTTAGTAGTAATGTCTTTTGCTGTGGTTTTTATTTCTCCAAGCACATCGTTGCCAAGTGTAGAGAGTATTTCTTTACCCGGTTTTTCACCTACAATCGCTTCACCAATTGCTTCTCCAACCTCCCAGGTTGCTCCTGCAAGTCCTTCTGCTACTTCTTGTTTAACAACATTTCCAAAAGCTATTGTCGCATTCTTAATAGGTTGTCTTATTGCAGAACCTTGAGAAATGGCACCAAGATATCCAGTAACTGCCCCACCGGCTGCAGCAACCACTACCTTTTTGCCAAAATCACTCCAATCCATTTCATCTAAATTGCCTTTTACCACATATTCTTCAGCAAGCAAAGATGCACCTGTGCCTACCGCAGCTGCTGTAGCACCGACTAAAGCACACGCTCCGGGACCAGCTGCACCAGCTGTTACAACTGTTACTGCAATAGCACCAATCACAGCTACACCAATTGCTGCCCATCTTGCCCATTCTCTCGATGCTTCTTCCTCTGCTTGTATATAGGCATCTCTGTTAAGAACAAGGTTTGCATCTTCCTCGAAATGTTCGTTTTCGGAAATAGGTTTAACTTTATCAGAAACTGCATTTAAATTCACTACCAGATTTTCTATATCACACATTTTTCCAATGTCACCTTGTTGATATGCAACAATCTGTACACGATTCTGTCCTAACTGTGAATTGATAATTGATAATGCTTGTGAAATAATACTTTCAATTTCAATGAAATCATTTACTCTTGATGCTTCATGTGAAATAACATTATCATGAACTGTTTGAGCTTTAGATTTAGCATTATTTATTTGGTTATATAATTCATCAGTTCTGGGCTTTGCAACAATGGTGACCAAATCGGAAATACTGCCTTTTACACCATTAGCAGCACTTACAACCTCTTCAGCTGTTTTTATTACATCATTCAATTTACTTTGTATTGAACCAGTTTCACTTACCTCACCATTAACGATAGTGGTATATCTTAAACCATGCTCATTTCCATCACCTGTATCTACATTTCGTGTGTATCCACCATAATAATCTATTGCAAGAATATAATATGATTGTAACACTGTGAAGATTGATGCTACAAGTATACCATGTACCTGTTCAAGATAATTTTTCATATTCGTTGCCGCTTGACCTTTAAAACTATCACTTTCAATGAAAGTTTCAAAGGTCTTAGACAAACTCTCGAAGTTGCCTTTCCACTCTTGACATTTTTTACTGCCCTTATCAGTTACTTCCCAAATGTCATCATAATAAACTTTAGTATACGCCAAACTTTACCCTCCTTTTATTTATCTATCAATCGCGAGCATCATACGCTTTCATAAAGATTTTTCATTTCTTTGTCCATTTGCTCAATTTTTTCTTTAGAGTCTGTCATATCTGAAATATCTTTTTCTAAAAGCTGTTTGTACTTATCTAAAAGAGCTGAAATATCTTTTATTTTTTCAAAATACGTAGATACCATTATGCCTTTACTTTGGGTTGGTTCATTTATAGATGAAACAGAGGTATCAATTTTTTCTTTTTCAGTTTTAATAGCACTTACTAAAGCCTCGATATCTTCTATTTTAGCTTTCACTTCAGCCATAGCTATACCTCCTCCGCTAATTTACCCAATTTCGAATAATTCCTGCTACATTATTCCAAGCTCGGTTTAATCCGTTTAAAACTCTAGAACCCGTATCATATTCACCGCGTTTTTGGTCTAAAGCTCTTCCAATTTCATCTTGAATTTCGTCAATGCTATTGAAAAAGTCTTTTCCTGCCTTCTTAACATAGTCGTTCATCACATCATCAAATTGGTTTTTATACTGACCTCTCCATGCGACATCATTTGCAACATTTTTAAGTTTGACATTATCTCTAACCTTATCAGCATTCTGTGCATTATCTCGCTTAATTTTACCCAATTTTTTATATGCATCTTCGAGTCGTTGGATTTCTCCTGAAATTTTTTCATTTTTCTTCCTTTGACTATAAATCTGGTTTTCCAAATTCCTTTTTTCACATTTATAATCATCAAGAGATTTTGCCATATAATCACCCTCCTTTTATTCAGATAATATTAATTTTAACTTCACTACTTCATTTTCATTAATGTAGTAGCCATCACCAAGTGATACAGGTTTCTTATATTGTCTAAGAACTTCATATGGCGGGTCAAAACATTTAAGATTTTGCAAATCATCAAGACAAATAACTCGTTGTTTTTGTTTGATTACTCTAAGTGCATCCGGTGCATCGTAAGAAATAGAAGAATTAGGATAGTTAGCAAAAATAATGCATATTCCCATATCTTTATAACGTGTAAGTATTTCATTGAACTTATCTGAAATATCCATATCAGATTGAATTGCTGATGCAACATCATTATTTTGTACAATCATTACAAGCAATTTATCATCTGTATTACTTGCATTGTTTATCATCATGCACTCATATCTTCTTTTTAATTCCTTATGCCATTCACTAATAACACTTGAAACTGAGTTTACATCTAATGAATAGTAAGCCACATTATCTTTGTACTCGCTGTATTTTCTTGTTACATCATCAAAAATTACTATTTCTGCACTATTCATATTTTTAGACTGTAAATTTTTAAGAACCAATGATATAAAGTTTTTGTGGCCAAAGCTTTCTTTACCAGTAATTCCTATAATTCCTATAGAATTCAAGTTCAATACAAATGGCTTAACAGTGTCATAAGACAAACCTATAGGTAAGGAATATCCCCTTGGCATAGTATTATATACTGTCTGCATTATCTGAGCATTGAGTACGGTTGGAATATAAGGAATTTGTTTTGCTTTAAGACCACTGAAATTATTATTAACATCAGCGATAAAGTCACGCATATGTTGAACTCGTTCAATTTCCTTCTCACCTTCAAAGGCTAAATATGTTTGACACTCAAGCATATTTTTATCTATCTCTAATACGCAACGACCTACCTTTTCGTCTGGTTTAATGGAAGCATGGTCGAAAACACTTAAATATTCAGCACTATCATTACAATAGAACACAATTTTATTAGCAAAGTTTGAGAGATACTTATAGCCTATACCAGCGGTTTGATTATTGGCAATTATAGTTGAAATTCCTACTGCAACACCCTCACGAGCAATGGCTAGCAAGCTATCATCGTCTGCTAAATACAATTCTATTAGAGCAGTTAAATTATCTACTAATAAGTAAATATGTGGCAAATCTGTATAACCAGCCTCAATATAGGAAGCAAAAGAACTTACACCAACTGAAAGTAACTTTTCTTTTCTAAAGTTAATCTCTTCAAAAAGTAATTTGAAAAGATTCTTTAACTTTTCATCTTCAGAAGAGGTGACAACACCACCAACATGATTAAGATTTTCAAAGTTCTTAAGCACCATAGAGCCAAAGTCTAAAATATAGAATACAGACTCTTTAGGGCTTGTTTTTGAGGAAATATTTTTAATAATAGATTGCAACAAGTTTGTTTTTCCAAATTGAGAAGAACCTATAATTAAAGTGTTTTTATTTTGTAAATCCATATATGCCGGTGCCTGCACTTGATTATCAGGGTCATCAAAAAGTCCAACATCTACAAGCATTTTATTTTCATCATAATTTTCAGGTTGTATTAATAATTCCGGCAACGGTGGCAAGCAAATGTCAGGTAATTTAGGAAGATTGATACTATCACAATAGCCTGCAACATGTTGCACAATTGCATCTAACTGAGTTACACTTCCCTCGCCACTCTTTTTCTTCTTTTGAGTGAATACTGGTATGCGTTTTCCTGATTCAGTTAAACTGAAAATTGAAAATTCTTTAACATTTGAATCATCTGTCTTTTCTGAAGCACCGCTATATGCAGATTGGAATAATTCAAATATTTCATTATTACCAACCTGTAAATATGCACGACCTGGCTCTTTAATCTCAGCTGCCAATGGAGACTTGAGCACTTCGTTACTGTCTTCCTGACTTTGCACTTTAAGACAAAGTTTAAATCTTGAGTTGCTCCAAATCTGTTCATCAACCTGACCTGATGGTTTCTGTGTGGCAAGAATCAAATGAACGCCCAAGCTACGTCCGATACGAGCCGCAGAAATCAATTCCTTCATGAATTCGGGTTGCTCTGCTTTTAATTCAGCAAACTCGTCTACAATAATGATAAGATGAGGAAGTGGATTTTCAACTTCGCCTGCTTTAAATTTTCTAATATATTTGTCAATATGATTAACATCGGCTTCTGCAAAAAGACGCTGACGCTTTTGCAATTCTGCCTTAATTGATTTCAAAGAACGGTTGATTTCTTTACCGTCAATATTTGTAATTGCACCAAGCAGATGTGGTAGTTGTTTGAACTGATTGACCATACCACCACCCTTAAAGTCGATAATAACAAATCCGACCTCATAAGGATGATAAAGCGTTGCCATTGCAAGAATATAAGTCTGCAGAATTTCAGATTTACCAGAACCCGTAGTACCTGCAACTAGACCGTGAGGACCATGAGCCTTATCGTGCAAATCCAAAGACACTACTGCCGTTTTTGAAACGCCAAGAGGTGCCGCCATTGATTTGAATACCTGAGAAGATTCCCATCTGCTTTTCAAATCAATATCATCAACTGCAAGAATATTAAGTAATTCAAACATTGAAATATTCTTTGTGAGTGTACCCTCCAAAGAAATTTCTTCTGTATAAACAGGAGCGAGAAGCTTTACTATTTCTTCTGCTTGAGAAGTCTGAATATATGGATAAGCAAAGTCAAATGTTTCACTCTTATCCAATGTATTTACTAAAGTAGCATTTTGATTATCTTTTATGGTTACTATATGACCACATCCCTGTGGTATATCAGCAACTGTATCGCCGAAAAAGACAAAAGTAACGCCCAAAGTTTTTGCTTTATCAATGAATTTTGATATCGGGTGACTCTTGAACCCATACTCATCGTAAAAGAATACTACAATATTATCTGTATATGTTTTATTTTGTTCTCTGAAAGTAAGTTCTTTATAAAGATATTCAAATATTATATTTTTACTTTCATCGTCACATACGATATTTCTTACTCCAATAGTTTCATTATCAACATGAGGAAGAAATCTTAACCAGCTAATCTGGTCTTTGTGAGAATTATCGGCAATAAATATCATTTTAACATCTGCGAAATACTGTCTTGCGGCAATGTCTATCACGATATTTTTTAACATTTCAAAGCGATATTCGATTGCGCCAACAACGCCAATAGCATTATTTGCTTTAAAATCACATACAATTGGTGCGTTATGAACATTTTTGAATTCTTCACAAATTTGTTCTGGAATTTGCTGTAAATCATCTTCTATTTCCAATTTTTCTTGCTTTTTATAGTTAATTTCTCGTTTAGATAAAACATCACCACTACCTAAACGAACACAAAGGAAATCTTCGTCTTCACGAGTACGGTCAAAAAGTTCCGAAGAAAAGAGCCTAAAGCGTTCTTCTTCAACCGGTTGAGAAATGAATTTTTCTTCTAATTCAGCATATTCTTGTGCTCTGGATTGCTGAATCTCGGCCTTTTTCTTTGTAACGTAAGAGTTGTACTTTTCTATGCGTTCAGACGTATTTTTCTTAAACTCCTTGCTGCTATCTCTCATAGTGAGAATTGAAGTAACAATAGCCATAACACCTGAAATAGCAGACATAATAATCATTCCACCACCGCCAGCCATTGCGGTAATTCCAGAAACAGCAAGCATCCCCAACGAGGGCAACAAACGAATTAATATATTATTCTTAGGTTTTTGTGGTTTTGCAGGTGGGTCCAGAATTTCAATCTTTTCAGCATTAATAACTGTCTGAATTCTTGTGTTTCGGTTAAATTTAGGATAACCATTCATTTCTGGATAATCACCACAAACAAGCCCATTTATGTACATACCCTCTCTGATTTCAGTCCAAATATATCCATCTTTATAATAGAAAATGAAGTCTGAAATAGAAAAGAAATCGCCGTTTTTAATTACACAATTACCCTGTGTTTTTGTTCCGTTATGATACACACCATAGGTTGTGCTATAAATCTGTAAATGATAACCCTCATTTGTATAATTAAGAACTACTGAGTCATTTTTTACAAAGGGACTATTTATAATAATGTTATTTGAATTATCGGAACCAATTTTGATACTTGATGCCTGTGATACATTAATAGCTCTTTCATATTTTCTTCGGCCATTGTCAAAGTCAATCAAGAACTCAACAGAAAATACATCATTATTTGAATTCTGATATTTTACTGAAAAAACATCACCGTGGGACAATGATTTCGTTAAAAGTTTTCTGACATCACCGATATCAATGTATAAATTATCAGAACAGAATATTCTCCATACACCACTATTGTTTACAAATGATAGTTTTATTTTTTCAAAGAATAAGTCTTTATGTAATCTGAAATCGCAATCTGTTTCTGTTCCAATAGTAATTGTCTTATACTCGGGATTTAAATCAAATTCTTTATATATATTTCTGTTGGAAATAACAACCTTATATCTACTTTGCATTTAAATTCCCCCTATTCTGTAAAGTTAATTACTGTGCCGTTGCGGACACCATATTCTGAAAGCATTTTATTACCCTTTAACAAGGTAATTGGTCTTTCGGCTTTCAGATAACAGTTTTTAACATCAGTTGTATCAATACCAAGATTATATGCCGTGTTTAACGCAACAACCAATTCATTGGCAGAAATATCTAATGGAATTTCTAAATCCACCTGAAAATTTCTTTTATGTGCCACAAAAATTACAATAGCTTTGTTGTCCATAATAATCACCTTTTAGTTTCAATGATTTCTTAACTAAAAATATATGCTAAATTTCTTATTCCGCTTAATTCCGAGAAATTGTCAATTAAATCAAGCTCATGAGATGGCAATTCTTCAATATATTCAGTGATTATAAACTGCTGACCTATTGGAGATGCAATATAATCATTCATCATATCTCTGCGGAATTTATTACACACAAATATAAATTTTTCTGTATCCTTACAATTCATATTCTGAACAAGATACTCTGTTTTGACCGTTGAAAAACTATCTTGCAAAACATTTATTATTACTTTATCTGCAATTTGTATTAACTCTGCATTTGTTTCATCCAACTGAATGTCTGTATCAACAACAATATAATCATAATCTTTAGAATCTTTAGCAACCTTAATTATTCTGTTGTAGATATCATTTGTTAATCCAATTGATAAAACACTTCTTCCAAACGGTGGCAAATATGTACTATTTTCGTGTCTAAAATATGGTTTGACCGCATTATACAAACTTTCATCAGAATTACTGAATACTGTGCAGATATTGTTTGACAAAACAGCTTTATTATTAAGATAGTAAGAAAAACTCTGCATAATGTCGGTACTAATAAACAACACTCTTTTATGATTTTTTGCTAGACGCTGACTTAATGCCATAGCCATAGTAGTTTTTCCTGACCCGCCGACAGCAGAAGTCACAACAATTACTTCAGTTTCTTTATTACTAAACTGCACATTTAAAATCTCTTTGTTTTTATATAAAACTTGATTGAATATTTCTTTTGTGCTTGAATACTTGTAAATATGTGTAATATTATCATAAGTTTTTGTGTCGCCTATATCTTCAGTAAGCACAAAAACATCGGTAATGTTATGTCTGATTAAATCTTGTGAAAAAAGTGAATCTGATATTATCAAAGTATCTATTTTTCGTGAAGAAGAAAAAAATTCGCTGAAATATTCTTTAGATGTAATTACTTCTAAATCTATTTGGTCATATAATTCTTCTGTTAATTTATCCTCAAGAGGTATCAAGTAATTAGCATCGAGGTCTGCTAATACAACAAAAGGTTTTTTCATCGCTAGTCATCCTTTAAAATGTTACAATAAAATCACTATTGGCTAATCTAACATTATCTCCACTATGTAATTCAACAGGTTTTTCGGGTTCTAAACGCTGTTGATTTAGGAAGGTTCCGTTAGCACTACCCTTATCAGTTAAATAATATTTGTCGCCCAAATAGGAAATCTGGCAATGCACACGGCTAATTGCAGGGTTATAAGTAATTACACCATTCACCATATTGGGATTCTTACCAATCAAATAATCCGGAACATTAATTACAAGTGAAAATTGAACATAAGAGTTTATTGCAGACATTGTCATAGCCGGTTGCGGTTTTGCAGGAACAAATTTCGGCACTGGCGGTTTTTGTGGCTGATAACCGCCCTTAATAAACTGATATTCATTATCGTTAGGATAATTCGATGGTTTAACATCCAGATTAACTCTTTTTGAATAATAATCCTGATTAGAGGGCTCCTGATTTACTTTAATATTAGAATAATTGTTTCCATTAATATTGTCTTGTAATCTTTTTAAAATATTGTGCAAAGTCATTGATCCATTTGATAAATCACTGCACAATCGTTGGAACTGTGGTGCATTAAAAATTGGAAAACTGTTAAATAAATTTATCAATGCTACTCTGAATTCGTTTTCAAAAGACAAAATTTTGCCCGTATTTCCATTGGATATGGGAAGGTAGATAAGGTGAACTGAATAATCAGAAGTATCAATAAAGATTTTATCAAAATTCAATTCGATGTTCTCTGCACGGAAAAATCCGTTAGATTTAATATCCAACACCTTCTGTATCAAGTTGAAAATTACTGCATTCAACTCATTTACGCCCAATCGTGTTGCAACATATGACATAGGTTTGTAACTCTCAATTAAATAAACCAATTTGATTTTTCCGTTATACATTACCTTGGCACAACGAAGCAAACCAGAGCTACTTTGATTTTGCATAACCTTATACCCTGTAACTGAAAAATCTTTGTTATCGTTCAAAATATAAGATATATTATTTGCTCCGGCAACTTCAATAAGTTGATTTTGCAAGTTACTGTTCATACGAACTCCTCCATGGAAATAGATGAAAACTGTTAAATAGATTTAAAGATTAAATCGAAAAAGTAAAATCCTCGTTTGCGAGACGAATTTTGTCGCCGTTTGCAATTTTTACTTTTTGGTTACTTGTTATAAGTGAACCATTTACATAAGTATGGTTTGTTGAATTTGTGTCTTCAATGAAATACTCACCATTTTCGGTATGAATATTGGCATGGCTACGGCTGATTGCAGTATTATCTGCAATAAAGTAATCAACATAGCTCTTCTCTTTACCTATACGGAAAACAGGTTTATTAACATTTATCTTCTCCCCTGTTTTCACACGAGTAAGAACAGGACCCATCATCATAGGTTCACCGAGAACTGTTGTTTCACCACCCATTGTAGGACTTAAAACAGTTGTTTCATTAAAACTTGTCTGTACAGGAACGGGCTGAACAGGTGCCGGTGCAGGAGTGTACGGTGGTGTGAACTGCTGATTGTTGGGAGGTGTTTGTACAGGTGGATAACCAGGTCTGCCCATGGGCACCGGTCCGTTTGCAGGCGGAACGTTTGGCATTTGACCCGGAATATTTGTTGGTACTACCCCCGAAACATCTTTGGATTTCTTCTGTTTTTTCTGCTTTTCGGGTTTTGGCTCTGCGGCAGCCTTATTCTTTTTAGCCTCTTCTTTCTGTGCTTTATAAAGAGCCGCATTTTCTTTATTGTAATGAGAAAGAAGACCGAAAAGTGAAATTTTCTTTTCGCCGTCTTGCTGTAGTTCAGCTTTTGGTGTCTGTTGTGCACCCGGCATATTCATATGACCTGACTGACCGGGAATTGCAAAGCCCGGTCCTGTTTGTCCCGGAATTGCAAAGCCGGGACCGTTTTGTACAGGGGGTTTTGCAGGAGTCGGAACCGGACGTGGCGGTTGCTGAACAGGTGGTCTGTTAACCGGTACTACAGGAGGAGTCTGTGGACGAACATTACCTGTATGTCCCACAGGTGGAACGGGAGGAACATACTGAACAGGTGTTACCGGCGGAACGTTTGTAGCAGGATTTACCGGAGCAGCCTGATGTGGAGGTGTGTTTACCGGTGGCATACCTGAATAACCTTGCATATTATTCATATCATCAATTGAAATTGTATTATCGAAAGAAGATACAGGAGCAACACCTGCACCTACAGATACAGGTGCGGCTGCATACTGATTCATGGCACTATGCATTGGTGATGCAGTCTGTAAGCTTGCAACAAGATTCTGGAATTCATAAACATTGAAATTACCATTGCTGAGTTTACCCATAAGCTGTGTAACAAAACCGCTATCCTCACCTGCTGCAAGATTAAGTGATGAAAGAATATTTTCGAACATACTTGCAATTTCTGTATTGATATTATTCTGTGAAACCACGGGAAGACAAATTAATGCTGTTTCGCAGTTTGACACATTAAGGAAAATATGCTCCGGCTTTACCGAAAAACAATTAAGGTCAATCATATATTCGTCCGCTGAACAGATGCTGCCGAGAATATTCTGAAAAGCCTGTAAAAGTCGTTGTTTTGTCATTGTGCCACCAAAGAAACGGTCGGCAGTAATTTTTGCAGAAATATTATATTTTAAATATCTCTGACCGTTCATTTCGGTATAAAGAACCGGTGCAAGACCGGCAATATGATTATTCGTAAGCATACCGAGTGTAAGACTGTCAAGCTGTTCAACAGGCTCAAGCTCACAAACGAGATATGTAATTGCTCCTTGTGTTTCGTAACTGAAATTCATATCATACATCTCCTAATTTATTTTGTTAAATCAATTGCAGGAATAAATCCTTCAAAATTAGATTCATCAACTATTTTGCTAATCACAACTGTTGAGGTGCCCATAGATGCCTCGTATTGCATAATCCAAAGCACACCATCGGCATCTCTGACTGAATATTCTTTAATGAAATCGCCATTGTAAAAGGATTCATCAGTATCTTCTAATGTCTCCGTATTATGTGTTGGAACCAAATCATATTTTTCAAAATAACAACCTATATACTGTTCAAAATTATCTTTGATACTATTAAATTTATTTGTGATATTGTCTTTGTCCTCTTGTGTAAACTGATATATTGTCCCATCATTTTCAACGATATCATTTTCATTAAGATATTCTTCACCTAAACCGGGAAAAAACAGATAATAAGTAACATTAATTTGCTTAACTTTTTTTTCGGTCAAATAAAACTCTACATCTGCACCCTGCCCAAAAACATCAATGCCAAGAAGATAGGCAATATCTTCTTCAAAATCATATATGCTGATTTCATTTTTATCAATATACGCTTTAATTTCATCTTCAGTTGATAAAGCAATCACATCATCTTGTTTTTGTGGTTGTTCCTCATCTTTTGGTACAAAAAACAAAAAATATGAAGCTATGGCAATTGATACAGCTAAAATTATACATCCTGATATTATAAGAACTTTTTTCATTTATTTCACCTTATACATGTTAGTCTCGTTGATGCTCATTTGATGGTGTTACTTTAGTTCTGCTTTTAGCATGAATTCCACACCAAAAAACGCCTCCTGGTCTTGTCTTATAACAATATTTACACACCTGACAATACATCCACGGTTTGCCGTCTTTATGATAATAATCCGTTAAGCCAGATATTTTATATTTCTTATAATAACTATTATGGTAATGGAACCAACGACAACCGCCACCACCAGAACCATTAAAGTAGTTCACGTAATGTTCTTTATTGCAGCGAAAATCATATTTATGAGAAGTAGTTCCGCCGTACTTCGTTGAACCTAAAGGTGCATTACACAAAGTACAATAATAGTATATGGTGCCACCATCACAAGAATTTCCAGTTCGTTCCTCTCTTCTGCTTGGATGATTACAAGACCAATGAGCATATAATGTAACATCGCCATTTATGACTGTATTGGAAGTGTATGGTGTGCCTTTGCCACCCTTTTCTGTAAACCAGCCTTTAAAGGTATGATGTTCTTTAGTGGGTGTTGGTAAATTAGTGGTAGTTCCTTTTACTACGTCAATTGTTTTTGTAGTAACACTATTAATTTTTCCGCCTTCCGCGTTCAAACTAACTGTGCATTTATATTCTGCATAAACATTCATATCGCTTTTTACAAGTGTTTTTGCATCAAATGTTGAACCGTTGCTTGTTTTCCAACGGGCGAACTTGCTCAAGGATGATGTGCTTGGCATTGATTTACCTGAACCTGCAACTGAACTGTCTTTATAAACTGTAACAGTTGCAAACAGATTTGAGCCATTATAAAAATTAACTGTATATGTACTTAATTTGAAATTAGCAGTATAAGTTGCATTACCCGTCACCTGAACCTTTGTAACAGATTGATTTGAACCATTACTCCATTTTTCAAATTCATAATACTTACTATTTGTAGTTGTTGCGGTTAATGTTACATAACTTCCGTATTTCGCAGTAATTGTTGTACCGCTCACGCCTTGCTCATTGGTTGCTAATGCACTACCATAAGCTGAATTATTGGATTTTACAGTAATTGTATAGCTTACCGGCTCAAAAATTGCTGTGATTGTATATGTTTTATTAACAACAAGGTTTCTTGTCGGCTCTTTGTGGTCAACCGTACCGTCGCCGTCGTAATCCCAGCCCACAAACTGATAATGTTGCTTAGGCGTTGCGGAAATTGTTGCCGTTGCCATATTATCGTATGTTCCGGCACCCGAAGCACTACCCCAAGCAGGATTATTTACTTTTAAGTTTACGCCATAGCCTGATGGCTCAAAGATTGCCACATATTTTTTTGCTTCTGTAACAAGTACAGTACGAGGATTATCGGTTACACCGTCATTCCAACTTACAAAACGGTAACCGTGGTTTGGTGTTGCAGTAATAACAACTGTTTCGCCTGCTTCAACCTCATCATCGCCACCTGTTACACCCCATTCTGAATTATTGGGCTTTGTTGTAATACCGTAAAGAATCTCGCCAAATGTTTTAGCTTTTGCAGTTTTTGTAAGTGTTACTTCTTTTGCTGTAAATACAGGGAATTTAAGGTCAAGAGTATAGTTTACTTCTACGATAACATCATCCCTATCCAAATCAACATAGGATGAATTGAAATCCACACCTGACAAACCATCCTGAACACCTAACGCTTCAAGTTTTTGGTCAGCTTTACTTTCGGTATTTGACACTGCCGTTACAAATTTTTGTCTTGCAACATCGGGTAAATCCGCTGTTCTTAAACTTTCAAAGCTATCTGCACTTATACTTGTTGAGTCAGTAATCTGCGAAGTGAGATAAACGATATCCTCTGCATCACCTTCTGCTGCAGTTTCACGCAGATATGATTCAAGTGCCACAGCATCTGCCGCCTGAATTGTTGCATGACTCATAACTGTCTGTGCAGTATATATACTTGCGAAATTAAATAAAAATAATACAAAAAATGTGAAAAGTGTTAAGACGATAGAGGCTTCTACGGATAAAACACCTTTTTCGTATTTCTTCATAAAATCAAATCCTTTAATATCCTACATACTTAATGCTCTGAAGTTTAGCATCGTCCGGACCGCCTGAATTACCCATTGAAATAACCGGTAATGCGGCATTGAAGCTTGCAGTAGTTTTAATTCTGCAATAAGTATTTTGTTCACTCATTAAAAATGTTGCAGTTTTATTGTTATAGTGCTGTTCACGATAACGCATTTCTAACTGAATAAGGTCAGCTACACGCAACATTTTATCTGAATTAGGTACAAACCACAAAGCAAATGCTAAAGTATCTCTGTATGAAAAAATGTCTGTACCGTTAATTTTAAATGAATTGCCTGTGTAATAACCCAAAGCAGTAAGAGCATTACCCACATCATGAGATGCAAATGCACTTGCGACTTTAGACGGGTTGTTTACCGGTAAAACCAGTGTACCCTTATTGAAAGGTACTGCAGTATTATAATCTGTCAATAGCGACAAATCAGTTGATGTTTCGTATCCTGCCCAAGCAAGATGTGCACCAACAGAATAAAGATTGCCTGCATTAAGAGAATTTGATGTTTGTAAAATATCATACAAATTACTGATATATCTTATAGCGAATATATAGTTATACGCTGATTCCTGGTTTTTTGTTTCGTCGGCATTACCGCCAAACACATATTCCACACACGCCGAAGCGAAATTCGCGTTTGCCATTGTTCCGTTTGCGGTAGTACCCTTTGCAGGTGATGCAAAACCATTCACTAGACGATTTCTGTTAGGAAAATACTCTGCTATATATGAATTAAGCAGAATATTTCCCTCTTTATCGCTTTTAAGTATTTCAATTGCTGTATTTATATCTTGTGCAAGTTTTACTGTATTTTTTGCCAATGTTCTTGCTTGTGCCGGAAAATCAGAAACAGATGAAACATCTTTAAGATTTGTGATTAGAGTCGGGATAAAACCTACATTTACTGCAATATCAATCTCTGACTGAGGTGTATAACCATTGTCACTAAATAATTGTGCACTGTCGCCAATAACTGTATTGGCATCTGCAAGCATAGCACTAATGCTATTTAAATCCTCTTGCGGAATTGCACTTTCAACTGTTCCTGTAACGCTGGGAAGTAATCTTGTAGTTGAAGATGCCAAAACAATTTTAGACTGGTCATCATAGTGCTTATCGTCTTTAAAAGTATCGTACATCGCCGTCAGTGCTGATAACATATCGCCATTGACGTTTGAAACTGCACCATTAACAGCACCGCCGTTAGCCGAAAGATTAAGTTTTTGCGTTACATAATTACATTTCATTTGCATATCTGCAAAGAAAGAATCCATATTGTAAACATTTAAGGAATAATCCTGCGGTACAACATGATATTTTGCACGTGAAAGAATTTGTCTTTTTAAAATTGACGGATAAGTCAGGTTATAAAGCCCTGTCATTTCAACTGATTTGATGTTATAAAGTTTTGTCAGATTACCTGCACCCGCATCGGAATTGAAATTCAGATAATCCATACAACGTGCTTCTGTAAATCCGTCAGTATCAATCGCTAAAAGACCATATCTCTCGTATAATGAGGCGTCATAATCGGCAATCATTGATGTTGCGGCACTTGCTGTTGCCTCTGAAAGTTGTGTTCTTGCTACCTGTAAACGCCCCGCTTCTAAAACAAGGGTGCCAAGGCTTAAAACTGCAACAAGCATCAACGATACAAATACTGTAATTACACCTTTTACTGAATTTTTAAAACGATACAGCATTGTTTACATCCTTCCGTTTGGATTTTACTGATATTTATATATCAGTTACCTCATCATACAAAGAAATATTAGCTACATAATCAATATAGTTATCTTTGTCGTAATGTTTGGTGAGTGTGCCTGAATAAAGGCCCTGTGTATAAGTCATTGTAAATTCATAAAATGAACCTTGAGAATCTCTTAAAGTAAAGCACAAAAAACCTTTTTCATCGACTATATTCTGAAATGCTGAAAGTTCTTTGCTTTCAGAAAATGTGCCGTCATCATTATAAACATAAATATTTTCAGGCAATTCACAATTAAACATTTTGCAGAAAGAGGTTAATACCTCATTGCTTTTTTTCTGTAACTGCTCTGCAGTAGGTTTGGGGATTTCGTCGCCCTCCTCAACGCCATCACGGGTGCTGAGCAAATTAAAATAGGCTGCATATTCATAAGTGTTGCCTTTATCGTCAAATGAATAAGTAATAGTTGCAGTTTCATTCAAAAACTCAAAATCATAAATTGTTGCAAAAAGTTTATCGTTTGTTATACCGGTTTCGTTTTCCAATGTTTTGACAAGTTCTTCATATTCAGAAACTGTACTAATATCAAGAATTGAAACCGTTTCAGGACTGTTTACTTCATCTTTATCATTTTTATTGTTATTGTTTTTATTTCCGGAGAAAAACAATATTCCGCATACAATAACTGCAACAACTATTATTATTGAAAGAATAATTAAAATTCGTTTTTTCATAAGTTCTCCTAAAAGTCATGCCTATAGGTTTTGGTTCTCTGTTTATTTCGCCAACCATGGTCCACACCATTAACATAGTTCATACACCACATATCAGAGCTTCGTGCTACACCGTAATAATCGACAACACGATTTCTGAGTTTTCCGCAATACTGACAAGTAATGCAACCATACTGTGTCCAACGATGGTAATATCCTGAAGAACACCAATAGTTGCCGGGATTTCTGAAATTGTGTATTGTTCCGCACCAGCCCTCATAAACGCAACGGCCCGTGCCTTTTTCTTCACGCTGTGCTCCACATTGACTACATTGATATATAATTACACTATTTGAACATTGACCATTTCCAGTTTGAGAAATAGGTTTGAAGTAAGATGCACCTGAATCTGACTGATGCTTACAAGCCCAATGTGCATATAGCGTTACATCATTGTTTATAATTGTGTCATTTGACAAAAATCTTGTACCTTTGCCATTTGGTTGAGTAAACCAGCCCGCAAACTGATAACCGTTCCTTGTTGCATTAGGAAGATATACCCTACCACCCGTTGCTACATTTATGGTTTCTTTATCTTTTGAGTTTACTTTACCACCACAAGCATCAAGAGTTACTACGCATTGCCATTTACCATATATAACAACATTGTTTTCTATCACTGTAGCCGCTGTAAAATTCCTGCCGTTTTCATCCACCCAACCGTCAAATTTATAAACAGAATGAGTTGGATTTGCCGGCATTGCACAATGAGTATATCTGTTAGATGAAAGAATAGATTTACCTTTAAGTACAGTTACAGTTGAAAAAGCCTGAGGATTGCTACGGTCAGGTATAAATGTAACCAGGCAAGTTTTTGAATCGGGTAAAACTGTAACATTTGAATCTTCCGGGTCACCAACCGCTTCCACACCATTGATATATTCAAGAATATCAACACAATCGGCACGTCCTGAAGCACTGAAGTTAACAACAGTATCTGCACCGAAAAGTGCAACCAACGGCATATCATAACGGTCGTGAATTGTAACAACAATCTGACTTTTAAGCAATTCGTTAGGTTTTTTTACAATATCTACCTCAACAGTCGGATTCCCTGTTGCAAGAATTCTTGAAGACTTTAATCGATACTTTGCAAAAGCATTCGCTTTATTCTCAAGAACTTCAAGATAAGCATCATCCTTCATATTGCTGTATGTAATTGATTGATAAACTTTATCAGGGTCAACATACCCCGTAAAGGGGTCTTTAATACTGTTACTATATACCTGTGCAATATTTGCTGCTGTTTGATTGGCAAGTGTAGAAACAAGAGTTTTCTGGTATAACATCATACCTGCATAAAGCAAAAGTGTTATAAAAATTCCTACCAAAGTAACCACAATGGAGGCTTCAACAACTAATTCGCCTCGGTTTTTCTTGTTCTCCAATTTACACACCTCACATTACTCTGCTGTGTAGAACATCTGAAGGTATCCCCAATTACCTCTCATCTTAACAAAGCAGATACCCTGGTCACTAAGATAACCAACATCTTCAAAGGTTTCTTCAACAATAATTTCATTTTTAGGATTAATTAGATTCCATTGACCGTCAACTTTTACGGCACCCATATCGTTTGAGAAGGATTTTGCGTCTTCATACTGGGGCTGAATAACAACATTTCCTTCTGCATCTACAAATCCCCATAAATCACCGCTCTTAAATGCGGCATACTGCTTTTCGTTTACAAAAGATTTTGCGTAATCACAAGAGAAATTACCAACTTTTTCAAGTTTTCCGTTGTAAATATGATATTTACCATTTTCTTTAGCAATTATCATATTTCTTGGTGAACATTCATCAAATTCGTTGAGTATAACATCTTCAAAGGTCTTATCTGTGATTGCCTTTCCTGTACCGTCGATAAATGACCACTTACCGTTTGCGTCTTTAACAGCAGCAATATTGTTTCTGAAACGTCCTGCAAAAGCGTAGTCACCAAAAACTTCTTTGCCGTTAATATCATAGTACTTATATGTATCTCCAACCTTACAAGCAAGTAAGAGAATATCGTTTTTATTTTTATCAGTAGCGTTGCCTATACCTGACGATGTTTCTACACCTTCAAAATAAGCCTGGCGAACACCTTCTTTATCAATAACAAAGGCTTTTTCTGTGCCGGTAGCATTATCCATTGCCTTAACGAAAGCATAGCCGGATGAGAAGGATGATGCATAAGTGTAGCCACCTTCAATTTCAGTAGATGCTTCATTATTTAAGAAATAATATACCGGTACACCTGCTTCTTCATCCACTGCTGTCGGAATAGTTGAAACTGTGTACATATCATTAAATATCGGTAACACTTCGTAATACATTCCGTAATTCTTTCTGTACTTATATTGAACCTGCGAAAGAATTTCTGTAAGCTTATCAGAGGTAATGCTACGACCTCTTGCCTCCATTAAAAGCTCTGCACACTGCTCATAACGTTCATATTTAACAAGAAGCTCACAAACGCCCTCATACACCGAAACCTCTTTTGGATGTGCTTCTGTCATTGAAATCAAGTTATTGAATACTGAATAAGCTCTTTCAATTTCTCCGCTTTCAAGGGCTTTTCCGTAAACATCAATCATAGAAAGGCGAAGTTCAACAGTATCTTCAATTACAACTAACTCATCATATTTCTGAAGTGCTTTTTCATACAAGCCCTGTTCAACATACACTTTTGCTTCATTTTCAAGCTGTTCTGATTTACTTGTATTATTTACAATGCTTTGTCCTACCATATAAACCACTAAAATATTGATAAAAAGCACTGCAATAATTATTAATAATTTATTATTCTTTTTCATCATTACACCTCATTATTAATAACTTGATAATAAAATAGTAATTAAATATCCGATAGCTATGCATGGACCAAAAGGAAAAGCGTCTTTTCTGCCCATCTTTTTTCTTGCTAATCCGATAATTGACACCACAAGTGAAACCAACAAACTCGCAAGTAACGTGCTGTATGTACAGAAAGCTCCACCAATAATACCGATTGCACCGAAAAGCTTAACATCGCCAAAGCCCAATGCACCTTTTGAAAGTAAAGAAACAACAGCCAATAAACCAAAGCCTATTCCAAAACCAATCAAATCGTTAGTTATAATAGCCTTTATATCTTCTACCTTCAAAAATTCATAGACATAAAGTAAAATTCTTAATGCAAGACCTATAATAACAATAATATTGGGAATGATACGTCTTTTACTGTCAACAATTGCCGCGGCAGTAATTAAAACAAATAAACTGTACAGTTTGATAAAGTTTATTGTTTCTGTATTTTTATATAATAAAATCTGCACAACCAAAGAAGCTATAAAACAGATTATTGTAATCAAAATCAATGATTTTCCTTTAAAAGGAACAATATCTTCGCCACAGGGTTTATATAATTTTATTTTTTCACCGAAATCCACCGTACCCTTTTGTGCCGAAAAAATTTCTATAAAAGCGATGGATAGTATTGCAATAACAACAAATAACAAATAAATCATCAGATTAACTCCTAATCAGGATTATCCCAGTCTGCCGCCATAATGACGGCAGACCATACACAACTTAGATTACATCGTCAACATTATCAAAGATTGAACCCCAAATTTGGTTGAACAAATTAGAAATCTGAGTTCTAAAAATAATTGCCAAAGCAACTACGATAGCAAGAACAAGGATAATAGCAATAATATTTGCTTCACCGCTTTCGTCCTTAAGAAGCTTGTTAAGTCTGTCCTCTACCTGACAAGCCCAAACTGTAAGTTTTGCTGCTAACATTGTCATAATCTTCTACCTCCTGTTTGAATTTTTATATATTAAAAGAGTTTTTCCCTTTTAAATACCTAGGTTTGTCATAATTGGTCCCATAACCATAATAAGAATACCCGCAAACATAATCATAAGCGGAATCATAAGCTTACTTGATGCAAGCTCACCTCTTTTAAGAGTATTCTGCTTTTTGAGAGTCCACATTTCATCAGTCTGTGTACGCAAAGCATAAGCCAAATCCTTATTACCTTTTTCAAGACCTTGAACAATAAATGATGTGAATTTCTTTATTTCTGGAGTTACACAACGGTTAGAGAAATTATAAAGTGCATCTACTTCTGCCACACCATTGTCAATCTCTTCATTAACCTTTCGCATTTCCATATAAAGCTCTGATTCACTTGAAAGTGAAACCTCACGCCATGCTTCACGAAGAATCATACCTGAATTTACAAGCAACGCGATTGTGGAAACTGCATTTGGGAATTCATCCAAAAACTTAATACTTCTTTGTTTTACTTTTTCTGTTGGTAAACTTGTTATATAGTAATAAAGAACACCACAAACAACTAATCCAAGACCTAATAAAATAAGTTTGTCTGTTCCTGAAGCAAGAGCACTGATTGCACAGAACACTGCAAAAAACAGATAGATTAGGCTGATTTTCTGTGCATAAAAAACACGCATATAATAATCAGCATAACGCTCGCCATAAAGAATTACAACATTTTCACGAACCTGATTTGCTTCACGGTTTTTGAATTCAAATTTGAACATATCCATAATTTTAAAGCCAACACCGTAAATTTCAGGGAACATAAATTCTTTGCTGTCCAAAGGAGTTATGTAGCTTTCATATTTGCTTGAAGTTATCAAAAAGAATATGAAAGAACCGCCCGCAAGCAAGGATAAGACAAGAAAAACAATATCTAAAACCATATCTTACACCTCAATATTAAGAATTTTGCGACCGATAAAGTATGCACCTACAAATGAAGCAACCGCAATTGTTGTGCAAAGAATACCGGAAGGAGTTGTGAAATTACTTGCAAAGTCAGCATCCGACAATTTAATCATTGCAACCAATATAATGGGCATAATGAGCATAATATTCTGCTCATTTTTATTTGAAGCGACTTTTGTTTCAATTTCTGCTTCAATTTCACATTTATTGCTGAGAATTACGTGACAGTTTCTTACAACTTCTTTAAGATTAGCACCTTTTGAATATGCTGTTTCAAAAACTCTACCGAAAGTTCTTATATCCTGAATTCCGCTTCTTTCACCAAAATTCAATAACATACTGCCAACATCAATATTGTTCTGGATACCACTTATAATATTATCAACTTCCTGAACAATGAAAGCATCTGGCTGATACTGTACCAATAAATCTTCACGGGCTGCAACAAAAGCATTGGGAACGTTTTTACCTGATGAAATTGATGTTGCTAATGAATCAAGCAAGTCAATAAACTGTGTTCTCAACTTTTTCTTTCTTGATGCAATAATCTGTTCATTACGAATTTTAAGGAAAACCTTACCTGAAACAAATCCAACACCCACCATTATCACAATGTTGAGAATATGAGTAAGTGGCGTGGGGTCTCCGTAAATGTCTTTACCTATTCCGCCATAGAAAAGGTATGCGACAACTGCACCGATTACAAAAGCAATAATAAAATAAAGTGCTTTTTCATTTGGTGTCATTTTATAAACACCATAATTTATCATTTGTCGGTTAGTAGCAGAAACTTCATAAATCTGCTCTTCCTGTAACGCCTTTTTTTTCTTCATTCAACTCACCTCTTATTAAAGCAACTGCTCATAAATATTTGAAAGCGACAACTGTCTTGCCATCTGCATTGGTGCAATCGGCTGATATAACGGAAATGACCCCAAAACACGAAGTTCGCTCTGTGAGCTAAACTCTGATACTGCTTTATTTTTAAGTATCCACATACGTGGTTGAATAGCAAAATCAGACTGCTCGTCAATAATCTGTATTGAGAGAACTGCCTTATTTATCTTTTGTTCGCAAATTTCTGTTCCGTCACTTACTAAAACAATACTGTTACAATTTTCAAAAAATTTAAATGCTTTCTGGCTTTTTGGGAAATCCATATCCATAACAACATAATCGTAGCATCCTAAAGCCTTTAATTCGTTCTGCAAAGTGAGATAATCGTCACTTTTCATCTCCATCATATCAAGGGGGACTCTAACTGAAGAATAGAAATAAACACCGGAAACATCTTGTTTAATCGTGCTTTGCAGTTTCATTGCTCTATTTGTCTTATTGCTTTTAACGGCATATATAATATCACTGAAATCAAACTGACCATCACAAGCAAAGAAAGTATCTGCATCACCATAGATTTCTGTATTAAGATAAAGCACGCGATAACCTAAACTTGCAAGATGAACTGCACAACCTGCCGCACAAGTTGATGTACCAACACCACCACTTGGTGAACAGAATACAATTGTTTTCATTGCACCATTCTCCATATTTGACAAGCCTGTAATATTGGGAACATGCTCTGAATAAATGCTTAAAACCTGCTTATAGATTGACTCGCCTCTCTGGAATTTGCAGACCGCTTTATGCTGGTCAACGCTGTCAATATCAAGACTCTCTACAAGATAGGCAAAACCACATCTTTTGGGAATCTGTGCAAAGTCAATTTTAATTGAATCAGTTGCAAGAAAAACATCAATTTTCTTCTCTTCAAGACAAGCAATTGCAGGTTCTAACTCCGTAAAAGAATATATTTCAAGTTCATTCGCAAACTTGGTATTAAACATTGATACCAAACGATACAAATAGCTTGCATCGGTTTCAAGCATCGCCAATTTAATTTTCATTTCAATAGCCTCCGTTTATAATTAAATATCGACTTTTATTCCAGATAATTTGAGTTTAAAATCATTCATTAACGGGTTCTTTGTTCTTACAAGTGAACCTGATACTTTTTCCAATGTACTATTTTCATCTTCTTCGAATACATACAAGGGATTAAGAATAATTTTGCCATCTTCATAGCCTACAACTTCTGTAATCTCCATTGTTTTTCTTGATTTGTCGCGAAGTCGTGACAAATGAATTATAATATCAATAGCAGAACCAATCTGTTGACGAATTGCCTCTAACGGCAAACCCGATGCACCTTGAAGAACCATAGTTTCAAGACGACTGAGCATGTCCTCGGTTGAGTTAGCATGACCTGTTGAAAGTGAGCCGTCATGACCGGTATTCATAGCCTGAAGCATATCAAGAGCCTCACCGCCACGAACCTCACCGACAACAATTCGTTCAGGACGCATACGAAGTGAAGATTTAATCAAATCGCGGATTGTAATTTGACCCGCACCCGAAGCGTTTGCGTTTCTTGTTTCAAGGCTTACCAGGTTATCAACACCTGTAATCTGCAATTCTGCTGAGTCTTCGATTGTAATAACACGTTCATCTTTTGGTATGTAATTTGAAAGAGCATTCAAAAATGTTGTTTTACCTGAACCGGTACCGCCACTGATAAAAATGTTGTATTTTGACCTTACAAGCAATTCAAGCTTATCAGCAATTTCCTGTGTAATTGAACCATACTGAATAAGTCTTTCAATCGTCATTGGATTTTTTGAGAATTTACGTATTGTAAGTGTTGGTCCACACAAGGCAATCGGTGGCAAAACAACATTTACACGGGAGCCATCGGGAAGTCGAGTATCACAAATTGGATTTGCTTGGTTAACCTCTCGGCCCGCCATACCAACAATTCTTTGAATAATGTCTTCAAGTCGGCGTTGGCTCTCAAAACAAGTATCCAACTTAATCAACTTACCGTTTTTTTCAATAAATATATTATCGGGACCATTAATCATAACTTCAGTAATAGTATCATCACTGATTATGGAGTCTAATAATCCGAAACCTCTAATTGAACTGTAAACCTGCTGAACAAGGTTAACTTTTACCTGAATAGGATAATACTGATTACGGGTTTGTTCATCAACTATTGCTTCAATTTCAGCAGTTAACTCATCATCACTCAACTGACTGAGCGGCAATTCTTCAGTAACAATTTTTTTAATTTTAAGAACTAAATCCTGATTTATTTCCATTGCCATATCAACGGACATCCCCTACTATAAAATCTTTACAACAATAACAGTTGCATTATCAGCACCATCTGCAACATCAACCTTTGCAAGTAGTTGCTTTACAATTTCATCGGTATTTTCAAAAGTCGATACAATATCGAACATCTGATTTGTATTCAAAACATCTGTCACACCGTCACTACACAATAAATATATATCGCCTGATGCTAAATCACCTTTTGAAATGTAAGGCTCTACTGCCATTTCAGTATCAGGTATGCCTATATACTGTAATAATACCGGTTTTTTTTGAATACCCATTGATTTGAGTATTTTTTCGTCGGTGTGGTCTTCAGAAATCTGCAACATTTGATTATTTCTTATCCTGAAGATTTTACTGTCACCCACATTACCTGCTACTACCTCATTTTGAGATAAATACAAAGCCGCCACAGTTGTACCCATTGAAGAAACATTTTCTTCTTTGAGTATAGAATTAATTTTTTCGGTGGCTTTTTGACAAGAAACAGCAATAAATTCTTTTCCCGATATTGCAAGTTCTTCATTTCTCTTAAATTCATCAGAAAAGACTTCACTTGCAATAGATGAAGCTTCTTCGCCTTTTGCTTCGCCACCCATACCGTCAAAAACTGCAAAAAACACTGCCTCGTTTGTGTTAACTCTGCATTTTAACGGATTTTTTAAGCCTTTATTGATTTGGGGCAGTCTTTTTTTATTAAAATAAAAATTATCTTCATTATTCTCACGATTATTACCTATAAAACAACCGCAAGCCGCTTCAACATTAAACATAAATTCTCACCATTACATACTGATTAACACATTTATTACAGACATTACAAATGCTACGATTGACATAACCAATGTTATATAAAACATTGCATCTTTTTTTTGTGAATTATCTTTACCATTAAAGCTAAATGACCAAACAATAACTGACAATACTGCCAACGAAGTCAATAGCTGAGTAAGGTTGAAGTAATATATCCCCATTATCATTTGATACACATTGAACAACCAAATAATAGCAAGAGAATATATACCCAATGAACCACCCAGACGTGCTTCCTTCTGGAATATTATTGATAAACCACCAAGCAACATTAACAAAGCTGAAACCAAAGACAATATGTTTTGGATATCCAACACATGAAGCATAGTAATACCACTTGTAATAACCAATGGTAAAGCTATTGCCGACAAGGTGATTCCAACTGCTTTATTATTCTGACTGCATAAAAGGATAATGACGCCCAATATAAGAAGGATTGTTCCCTGCAAAACATCATCTGTTGCAATTACAACCACACCTGAAATTGCAGCTACAACCGCCATAATGGCTGATAAAAGCTTTGTTCCTCTGTTTGTTTTTTTATTGTACGAATCTGCGTCAGGCACAGTATAATTTGCATAATTACAATCAACTGAATTATCCGCATACTGAACCTGCTGATATGAATAGTTGTATGCTTCGTTATTAACAACGGTCGCATCACTATATACTTCATTAACTACCACTCTGCCATTTGCAGTCATATCGTGGGTAGTATTTTTGAGATTTGCCTCAACATCAGTGTTATAATGCATAACATTCGGTCTGATTATACGATTATCACCCGACTGAATAAGAAAATTCCACTCATTGATAAGAGCATTTTTAAATTCGGTTGCAGTCTGGTATCTATCCCATGGATTATATGCACAAGCTTTTGCAATGACTGCCCCTAAAGACGGTGTTGCATTACATGGATAAGGAACAGGTTGACCTGAAAGTCGTTTCGAAAGTGCTTCTTCATTATCCTTATATGTTATTGGTTGTGGATAAGGCGGAAGAAAAGCGATTCGATTATTATTAAGTAAGGTATACAAAACCAATCCTAATGAATAAATATCCACATTAGAGCCGTATTCTTCACTTTTATAAACCTCAGGTGCCATATAATTCAATGTACCTTTTCTTGAAAGGTTTGCCTGAGTTGTTTCAAGTTTTCGTGCAATACCGAAGTCACCGAGTTTAAATTCGCCAAAACGCGAAATAAAAATATTATCAGGTTTAATATCTCTGTGAATTATATAATTCTGCTCACAGGATTCTAATGCGGTACATATATCCACACCCAATTTGATTACATCTTTTTGTGAGAAATCGGAGGATGTTATAAAACTGTCAAAGGGTGTAAGAAGCTCCATTCTTATGAAAATATCCCAACCGATTTCGCCCTCATGCTCAATAATTTTATAATCTTCAATTCCCACAATATTCTGGGCACCCTTAAGGTTGTCCATAAGAGTGATTTCGTTAAGAAGATTATCAACAACGCCACGAAAATAATTGTATATTTCGTTGTCATTCATTCCCTGTGACCTTGCGGTTTTAATTTCTTGCTGACTTTTGGGAACTGTCAGCACCTTGATGGCGGAGTAAAAGGTTCTTCCGTATTCAACTCGCTTTGCACGATAAACTTTACCAAAGGAACCTTCGCCAAGAACACAATCCTCATGCCATTCAAACCATACCTGATTAATATTCATTGAACCCCACTCCCCTTTTTATGATATATATTAAAATTCTCACTATTTTTAGTTGAATTGTTATTTTCGAAATTAATAGTATTTTTTGGTCCCCAACCGCCAAGTTAATGACGGTTGGGGTTTGTTAAATTACTTTGCTTCTTTGTTCTTTTTGCGTTTTTTAACTACGATGAAGCAAATAAGTGCTGTAAGGAGAACTACTCCTGTGATTGAACCGTAGAATAACGGTTTTGTTGCGAAGAAGATAACCCACCAGTTTGGAGATACTGTAACTAACTCAAAGAGTTCGTTATATTCATTGGTATTACCTTCTACATTTGTTGCACAGTCATTACATATAATTCTTACCTGATGTTCAAGACCTTCAGGAATTGTAAATGTTACTATGCCATCATTTTCGTCGAGATATTTGAGGAATTCTTCACCCGACATATCAAATCTTATGCTAATGTCTTCGCCTGCTTCAGTTTTAAATGGTTTACCCTCATCATCATAAAGAATAACCTTTAAACTGTTAAGTCTTCCGCCGTCATCTGTCGGAATAAGAGTAACAGTCTGTACTTCAACCTGATATTTACCCTCTGTTTCAAGACCGCTGATTGTAAGAACAGGAGCAGTCTGGTCAACAACGAATGAAACATTAAGATTCTTAACATCACTGTAAGCTGTTGTTTCTGCCTTATCGATTGACTCTATAATAATGCTGTATTCGCCCTCTGATTTAAAGAGGTCTTTTGAAATTGTGTATGTACGCTTACTCCACTCACCTGAACCGGTTGAAAGATTTGTCTTATAATCTGTGCCTTCAGTAAGAACCTTACCGTTAAGGTAAACTACATAGTTTTCAATTGGGTCTACGTTAACTTCTTCAAGCACGATATCTTCAACAATACTATATACATAATATTTTTCAACAGTGCTCATTGTGTAATCACTTGCAGCAAAGGTTGAACCATTGCGGTTGATTGAGAATTTAACCTGTTCATATTCTTTACCGTCGCTGAGAGTAATCTTTGAATATGAGTTGCCTGACATATCCTTAAGTGTGCATACAAGAGAATAGATTGCATCTTCTTTAAGATTATCAACTGTGAAGCTGTAGGTCTTGCCTGCTTCTACTGTCTTCATCTGACCGAGTGAAACTTTCTTTGTTGTGAATGTGCCGTCATCATTTCTGATTACTGCTGTAAGTTCAGGCTTAATTGAAGAAGCATCCATATTAATGTCGTCTGCAGTAATTGTAAAGCCGTATTTATCGTCCTTATTTGCAGAATTCTGCTTGATATTTGATACATTAACAGTAGGTGCCTTTGTATCAATTGTAAGACGATTTGATGTGTACTCTTCCATTATATTGGTTGAGCGGTCCATATACTGAACTTTTACAATATAGTCACCGTCTTCGGTAAGAGTGAATGTACCTGTATGAACATCAACATTGTTGTCAGTCCACTGAACTTTAACAGGATAATTATTACCGTCTTTAGTTACTGTAACAACAACATCTTCACTATGGAAGTTAGCTTCGTTGATTACGATTGTTGCATCAATATTTCCTGCATAATAAGAAATATTATTTGCATTCTGAACAGGTTCATTGTAAGTAATATTACCTGTCGGCTCAATATTATCTACAACAATTCTTTCATCATCAATCATCTCAGTATTATTTTCAGCCTTATCGTAAGCTGTAAACTCAACTGTACCATTGAACTGATTATCGTTTTTGAGAAGAAGCTTTGGAATAGTGAAACTTGCAGTTGATGTTTTTCCGTCGTGCTTGATGTTTTCGTTAGCATCCTCAATAAGCTCATCAATCAATTCAGCGTTAACATCACTTACGCCCTCACTCTTGAGGTAGCTGTAAACGAAGTAATATACACCTGCGGTTTCATCATCTGCAGTAATTGTTACTGTCATCTGTGCGTTGTAATAACCAAATGTTACTGATTCAAGAATTTCGTTGAATACGCTTGTACTATATGAAACTGTAAGGTCTTCCGGAGCAGTTGTATCAACTGTGAACTCATCAGCCTCATAAGCTTCTGCTTCATTCTGTGCTAAATCTTTGAATTCATAATCAAATGTATAGTTTGCATCAATCGGATAGTTGATTTCGATTGTGTAAACATTGCCGTTCTGTGCCCAGTTATCATCGTTTGAAAGAGTTTCAGCGAAGTTTTCAACTTCAACATCTTCACCAATGATATTCTGTGCGAATACAGTTGCTTCAAAATCAGCTGCTCTGAAATTATGCTCTTCAACTGTGATTGTTGCACTCTGAACATCGTCAAGATAATCGCGACCATCAATTGTATGAATTACATTCTGATTATCATATTCAACGGTTACAACAGGAGCAATCTTATCAACTGTTACTGTCTTTGAAGTATAAGCTTTTACTGTTTCGTTGCCGTCATTTGCAGAAATTTCAGCATCATTTGTTGAATAATCTGTATATTCAACCGAAAGAACATAATCTGCATTGTCTGTGTAAGCAATTTCGATTGAGTGATTGTCGCCCACTGTGTTCCATGTGATATATTCAGCTTCTGCATCTGCATATTTCTGTACTGCACCCTCCGGTAAGTACTCAATAACAGTTACATTGCCTTCATCATCTGTCTTTGTAAGCTTGATGCCTACTTCGTGAACGATACCTGTATCGCTGTCAGCACCTTCAAAGAAGTTTGCTTCGTTAATGTTGATTTTTGCCACTACATCGCCGTTATAGTAAGCAGTTGTACCCTCGGCGAATGTACCCATTGTTGCATTATTGCCGTCAACGAACTGTACGAGAGTACCGTCATCAACAGTTTCGTATGTAATATCAATTACAGGAGCAACATTATCAACAACAAGTACCTTGTTGTCAGCTTTACCGCTTTCGTTACCTGCGTTATCCATAACTGCAACTGAAACTGTTCCTCTTGCCTGTGCGGGAATTGTATGAGTAGCGGTAAATACGCTCTTATCATTTTCATCCTGAACGGGTGCAAGTTCTTCAGTTGTGTATGTTGCAGTATTGATGTCACTTGTATCAGGCTGCTGTGTATATGTGATTACAAAATCTTCAACACCTGCAGTAACATCAGTAGCGGTGATTGTTACTGTAACATCAGGTTTATAGAAGCCAAATGAAATTGCTTTAATTACTTTTTCAAGAAGCGATGTTGAATACTCAATTGTGATATTCTGTGCAGGCTCATGGTCAACAACGAATTCATCCATTACATAGTCATCAGCCTGATTACCAATTAAATCTGTGTACTCAATATCAAATGTGTAAATTGCGTCTGTTGAATATGTGATTTCTGCAACATAAGTATCCTTTGCAATTTCAGTCCAGCTTGCTCTGTCTTTAAGATATGTTGCATAATCTTCAACATTGATTACATTGCCATTAATATCGTGTGCGGTTACTGTTGCTATAATATCATCTGCACGGAAGTTATGCTCAACAACTGTGATTGTTGCAGTTCTGTCTGCTTTATAGTTGTTTTCGTTGCGTGCATCATTGTTATCGTATTCAACAGTAATTACAGGATTTGTGTTATCAATTGCAATCTTTGGTGATGTATATACTGTCATTTCATTTGATGAACGGTCAACATAATTCATTGTTACAACATAATCGCCATCGCCTGTAATTTCGATTGCACCTGTCCATACATCGCCATCCTGTGACCATGTAATGCTTGCAGGGTCAACACGAACACCATTCACGCTAATAACAACATCTTCTGCATAGAAGTTTGCTTCATTAACCTTAAATGTTACAACTGCTTTTTCCTCATAATAAAGGATTACATCGTCATTTTCTGCGAATGAGTAAACATCTGTAAGTGTTTCTCTGTCGAGAATTCTTTCGGGAGTGAAGATAATTTCTCTTGTCGGAGCGATAGTATCAACAACAAGAATCTTGTCATCTGCCTTACCACTCTCGTTGCCCGCATTATCTGTTACAACAACTGAAACTGAACCTCTTGCCTGTGCAGGAATTGTATGAGTAGCGGTAAATACGCTCTTATCATTTTCATTCTGTACTGCTGTGAGCTCTTCTGTTGTATAAGTTGGAGTATTTATTGTACTTGTACCATCCTGCTGTGTATATGTGATTACAAAATCCTCAACACCAGCAGTAACATCTGTTGCAGTTACTGTAACAATAACATCGGGCTGATAATAGCCAAAGCTCAAAATCTCTTTAACTTTTTCAGGAAGTGATGTTGAATACTCAATTGTTACATTCTGTGCAGCTTCGTGGTCAACCACAAATTCGTCCATTACGTAATCTGCAGAAACATTTTCTGCAAGGTCAGTATAACCAATATCAAATGTGTAATTTGCATCTGTTGAATATGTGATTGTTGCTTTATAAGTATCTTCAGCAATTTCTGTCCAGTTATCTGAATTCTTGAGATATGCCGCATAATCCTTAACATCAACTTTATTTCCGTTGATGTCTGTTGCAGTTACTTCTACATTGAGTTCTTCTGCATGGAAGTTATGCTCAACAATTGTGATTGTTGCTGTTCTGTCCGCTTTATAGTTATTTTCGTTGCGAGCATCATTATTGTCATATTCAACAGTAATTACGGGAGCAACATTATCAATGTGAACTTCTTTTTCGTAGGTTTCCATCACATTTTCTGAACGGTCTGTAAATGTTGCTTTAACAACATAATCGCCATTTCCATTAAGTGTGATTTCACCCAACCACTCATTATGTCCGAGTGAAGTCCACACAACTTCTCTTGGGGTACCATTTACAGTAATAATTGGAGCTTCTGATTCAAGGAAGTTTGACTCATTGATTGTGAATGAAACCTTTGTTTCGCCCTGAGTATAGTAAATATTGTTGAATTCTCTGTACTGGTCATCAGTAAAGTCATATACTACACCAATTACAGGAACTTCATTATCAATGCGGATTTCTTTTTCGTAAGTATCCATCTCATTGGTTGAAGCATCAACAAATGTTACCTTTACAACATAATTGCCGTTACCTGTAAGGGTAATATCAGCAACCCAAAGGTCAGTATTTTCTGCCTTTGTCCATTCAACCTGTTTTTCTTCACCATTTACGGTTACAACGGGCTTATTCGCCAAATCAAAGTTTGCTTCGTTGATTGTGAATGTTACTTCAGTTGTGTCTTTGGTGTAGAAAATATTTTCACTTTCAACAACGTGATTGTCTGTGAATACATAGTCAACAGTAATTGTTGGTTTTGTGTCATCAACGACAATTACCTTTTCATCGTTGGTGCTGATTTTATTACCTGCTTTGTCAAAAGCAACTACAGAGATATTTCCTCTTGCCTGTGCAGGAATTGTGTGAGATGCAGTGAATTTGCTTGCATCATTTTCGTCTGCTACTGCCGGAAGAGTTACTGTATAGGTATCAACATTAACATCACTTGTGCCATTTTCTTTTGTATATGTAAGTTCAAAGTATTCAACACCTGAAGTAATATCATCGGCAGACACTTTTACTGTTACATTCTTCTGATAAAGACCAAATGTTACGGTATTAAGTACAACATCAACAATTGATTCATCATATTCAATCTCAAGACCTGTTGCCTTTTGGGTATCAACCGCAAACTTATCTTCTGCATAATCATCTGCTGAATTGCCTGCAAGGTCAGTATAAGCAATATCAAATGTGTAAATTGCATCTGTTGAATATGTGATTTCTGCAACATAAGTATCTTCAGCTACTTTATCCCAGTTTGCTGAATTCTTAAGATATGTTGCATAATCCTGAACCTCAACCTTATTGTTGTTAATGTCTGTTGCAGTTACATCAACATCAAGGTCTTCTGCACGGAAGTTATGCTCAACAACTGTGATTGTAGCAGTTTGTGTTGTTGGATAATACTTGATTCCGTCTTTTTCCTGATATGGTGTGCCGTCTTCATATTTAACTGTAATTTCAGGAAGAACGTCATCAATATGAACTTCTTTTTCGTATGTTGCCATTTCATTTCCTGAACGGTCAGCAAATGTTGCCTTAACAACATAATCGTCATTACCGCTGAGTGTGATTTCGCCCACCCAATTATCAGTACCGTTTGTATTATTCCACTCAACCTGCTGTTCAACACCATTTACTGTTACCACAGGAGTTTCAGCCTTATCAAAGTTTGCTTCGTTGATTGTGAATGTAACTTTGGTATCGCCCTGAGTATAGTAAATATCATTGAACTCTTTATATTTACCATCAACGAATGTGTACTGAACATCAAGTTCAGGAGTAATGTTATCTACAACAATTACCTGATTTTCATAGCAAGTGTCCATATTTGTCGCATGGTCATACGCTTCAACATAAACTGTACCTCTTGCCTGTGCAGGGATTTTATATGTTGCAGTATATTTACTTGCATCATCTTTATCCTTAACGGCGTTAAGTTTTACATCAAATGTGTCTTTATTGGTAGTGCTTGTTCCATCTTTTGTGTAATAAAGCTGGAAGTATTCAACTCCTGTTGTTGTATCTGTTGCAGAAATATTTATTTCAACTTCTGCCTGATAGTAGCCGAATGTTACAACCTCAAGAAGTTTCTCTGCGAAAACAGGTTCACTTAACTCAAGTTTAAGGTCTGCGGGTTTTGTGGTGTCAACAATAAATGTGTTGCTTATTTTATCAGCAGTATTGAATGCTTTATCATTACAATTATAAACAACTGAGTAAATCGCATCTTTTGTAAATTCAACCTCAGCTACATATTTATCGTTGCCTATTGAAGTCCAATTTTGAGCATCTTTAAGGTATGCTTTATAATTTTCCACTTCAATGTCATTGCCAAGAATATCTTTTACATTATAATTAAATGTGAATTGTTCAGGAATAAAATTGTGTTCCTCAACTGTGATAATTGCTTTTCGTGTTGAATTGAAAATATTATTCTTTACTGCTTCATCTGCATAATCAACGGTGATGACCGGTTTAACATCATCAATACAATATTTTCTTTCATATTTAGTGATTGAATTTGCTGATGCATCAGAATACTCAACTTCAACTTCATACATACCGTTTCCGGTTAGTGTTAAGCTTGCAGTTGCTTTTCCTGTTGTTTCATTAAAATTCCATTCAACTTCAGTAGCTGAACCATTGACGGTTACTGTTGGTTTTTCGGAAAGAAGGAAGTTTTCTTCTGTAATTTCAAAAGCAATAACAACATCTCCGTCAGTATAGTATATGTCATCTACCTCGTTCGGTCGTTTACCTGAGTATGAATATGCAACTTTGCAGGTTGGATTTTTTGCATCAACTACATAAGTTATACCGTCAGCATATTCACTTATATTACCTGCTACGTCGGTAGCTTTTACTGAAATTTTGTCTTTATATTCCGCTCTTAATTTAAAGGTATATGTATAAGTATCGTCAACCTTAGTGATTTTTGATGCGGGAACTTTGATATCTTTTCCGCCGATGTTGTATTCGAAATAGTCAATTCCCGAACCACTATCCTTTGCGGAAAATACAACGGTTACAGGATTCACATTGAATATACCAAAGGTTACTGTGTTGATAAGCTTTTTAATAAATGATTCCTCGAAGGTAACAGAAAGGTCTGAAGGAGCGTCAATATCAAGCTTAATGAAGCTCAAATCAACCGCATCAGTCATATAGCCATCAGCATTTTTAAGATAAACCTTTTTATCCATATCTGCCAATGTGTTAATTGTGATTGTTTCTGACCATTCGTCCGCACTTAAATCATTTGAATAGCCGATAGTGTATCCGTCGGGAGCTGTTACTGTGATTGCACCTGTGTACCAACCGCTTTCATTCTTCTTGTCACCCTCTGCAGTACATTTATCTTTTACTGTAAGATATTCAACATTTACGGTAATTGTTTTTGCAAGTTCTGCGTATTGTTCTGTTCCTTTATGAAGAACCTCAACTGTTACTGAACCGACTTTATCTGTTGAGTCAGCAAATGTGAGCTTACCGTTTGCGTCAACTGATGCACCGATTGTATTTTCACCTATAATTGAATATTCATAAGGTGCCCCGCTTGTGTTTATTGTTTCGGGAACAATCTGATATTCTGTTGTACCATAAGTGAGTGTTACATCCTCAACATTGAATTCGGGTGTGTCAAGGTCAACCTTAAGGGTATAAGATTCTGATGCCTGTTTGTAGCAATCATCACCTGCTTTTGTTGCTTTAACAGTAATAGTACCTGCCTTCTTTACACTTAAAGTGCCGTCTGAAAAGATTTCAGCAACATCAAAGCCTTCTGTAATTTCATAAGTAACTTCACCGTTACCGCTACCGCCCAATAATTTGTTTGAGAATTCGTTATTTGAGAATACGTTATTATTGTCGTTAAAGGCTACAGTTTCAGGGTTTTCATATTCAAAATAAACCTTTGACTGCTCTGCATAATCAACATAGATTGTTACCTGAACAGAAGTTGCGTCATAATAACCGTCATCGCCCGACTTATCAATCTGAACAATGAATTTGCCACCGGCTTTTGCGGTTGTGATTGCACCGGTTTTGCTATCAATTGTTGCATATTCAGTACCGCCAACAATACTATATGAAACTTCACCGTTACCATTACCGCCGCTAACTGTAAATACATTCTGTGCAGTTTCACTGAATGTAATAGTTGCAGGAGCGTCAATTATTAATGGGCTCTGCTCTGATTTTTCTATTGTTAAAACATATTCAGCAGATGTTTCAAAATAGTCTTTATCTTCAGCCTTTGTAGCTCTTACCTTAACCTGACCTGCTTTTTTGAAGGTTAATACACCTGATGTTTCATCAATATCTGCTATATCTTCGCCTTCAACAATAGCGTAGGTGATTGCTCCGCTACCTTTACCGCCGGAAGCAATGTTTTGGAATGAGCCTTCATTAAAACCAACTGTCAAATTTTCAGTAGTGTTGTCAAACTTGAAGTTTTTCTGAGGATATCTGATACCTGTAACTCTGTACTCTGCAACAGCTTCATTGTAAACATCATCGCCTGATTTAGTTGCTCTTACAGTTACAGTTCCTTCTTTTTTGAATGTTAATGCACCATTTTCGTCAACTTCTGCAATATCTGTACCTTCAACGATTGAATATGTGATTGCACCATCACCGCTACCACCTGAAGCCGGGTTATTGAAGCTGACACCAACCCACTGGTCACCGGGAGTTTTATATTTGAATGAAAAAGTTTCTTGTGCTTGTTTGTTAAGCACAATTTTATCGCTTGGAACAACGTTTAAAGTGATTGTCTGGTCAATTTTTCCGTCGTTGTCCCAGTCAAAAGCACATTGAGTTGCGATATTTTTACCCAAAGCTTCATATTTTGTAATTAAGCTACGATTGAGCACCATCCATACCTGTACTGTGGTATCTGTGTCCTTTACATCCTTGAAAAGCACCTTCTGCTCATCGCCCCAACCACTTTCGGTTGTACTGTTTGAAACTTTTCTGTTGTAATAAGCATTTGCTAACTGTTCAGCAGTATAGCCTTCGGGTGCAGTAATATTCATACCAACCCACCAGCCGTCAGAATGTCTGCCGATTGATAAATCTGCTTTTGACCAATCAATAACTGCTTCAGAAATTGTAACGTTCAAGTTAGTTGTTGTTCCTGAAACCTCGCCACCGCTAAGACTTACGACTGTTCCTAAATATGGATATACCTGATTACCGTTTTTATCATTCAAAGTAACTTTATTGGGGTCAATCTTTAATTCAACAATCTGCTCATAAACGCCGTCGCCATCCCAGTCAAAACGCCAGTTGTAATTAACAGTTTTGTTGTTTTTGATTGCCTCAGCAAGATATGCTTCATTCAACATACCCCAAAGCTGAATGCTGTTTTCTGTATGCTTATATGTATTGAAGTCTTTTGCAACATCCCAACCCTCAGAAGTCTGATTCTGATACTGTGCATTTGTCAAATCAACATTCTCGGGAGCAGTAACGTCAATACCTACCCACCAACCGTCGGCAGGACGAACTGAACCTGCTTCAATCCAAGTAAGTTCAATATCTTCTTTAAGCTCAGCAGTTACAATATTGGTTTTATTGTTATTAATTTCAATACCGTTTGTAATTGCCTGAACATCTGCATTTGCAGAAGAGGGATAAACAGTTTTATCGTATTTTTTCAACACAACTGTTTTAGGGTCAATTTTCATAGTGATTTCCTGTTCAAAATCACTATCTCCATCCCAACTAAAACGATATTCGTAATTTATTGTCTTGCCTTTTACCAATGCATCGTTAATAAACTGTTCATTTACAAGGCCCCAAAGTCCAATATAATGCTCAGTTGCAGTATCGGAGGAGTCCTTATAGCTCCAGAACAATTTATCAGCCGACCAAGTACCACCCTGGTTGCTCTGATATTTAGCATTTTTCAAATCTTCTGAAGACATACCTTCTGGTGCGGTCACTTTTATACCAACCCACCATCCGTCAGTATTTCTGCCGATACTTGTATTCTTTTCTGACCATACAAGCTCGGTGTCAGCAAATACTACTGTATTGGAATCTTCCATAGTACCGCCAGCTACAAGTGCTTCGACTTTTGCCATCGAATCTTCTGCTGCTGAAGCTATTACAGCGGGTGGAATCATTCCAAACATAATCGTCAAAACCAATACAAATGACAAAATTTTAGTCATAAGAGAATTTTTAACTTTGACCATTATTTTTGCTCCTCTCTGTTAGAAGAAAAAACAAGATTTTCTTCATTTTTTATGTAATAAAAATTTTTGCCGTTAAAAATACAATGGAAACTGAAAGAAAGAACGGTTATTGCAATGAATATGTAACAAGCATAGCCTGTCGCCTGCGTTATTAACATTGAAATTACAAATCCGATTACTCCCACAATCATTAAAATATCAAAAGTTGTCGCAATAGGATTGCTGAAAAAAGAAATCAAACCGATTCTTTTAAGGTGTCTTTTCAACTTCCCTCGTTTTTCTGTTTTCCAATTTCTAATGCTTATAGAAACAATTATCTGACTAACTATGCCAATGATTAACATTGCCCAAAAAATTGTTCCTGAAATAACTGTTAATACCGAATTATCTGTCGGCATCAATAAAAAACTTATTGAGAACAGGAAAAATGCCAAAATTGATATAAACAACAGAATCTTATCTTTTTTCTTTATCATACTGTTGCTCCCATTCCGATAATCTCTTGAGTATGAATATATGTAATATCATACTCAATAACAAATGTGACTTCTGTAGGTGCATCAAGAACTGTTGTTTCATTTGCATTTGCTGTTAACACGGTTGTTTCGTCAGCATTTGCCGTTAACACGGTTGTTTCATTTGATGAAAGCACTGAAGTTTCTTCAGGTTGAAGCTGTTGTGTTGCAATTTTGGTTGTTTGAAGACCGTATCCCATTTGGTTTTGCGATTGTTGAATGATATTTCCTGAAGGTGAAATCTTATCTGTAAGCTTACCGCGATTACGGTTAACCTGACTGACTTGATATGATTTATCACCTGTTCTCTCGTTTTGTTCACGAATTTCCTTAATAGCTTTTTTTGCAGTTGCACCACTAAGGTCACTGATTACTTTTGGAATTTTCATCAATATGAAAATCAATATTGATGCAATCAGCATTACTCCGCAAAGGATAGCTGCTCCAATGAATATATATCTGTATGTATCGTATGTCATATCATTATCCGCCTCATTCCTTTGCTGTTTCTATACGCTTGATTGTTCCTGCCGTGGATTCTTTAAGCTCATTTATCAATTCAACGATTTCCGGATTTGAGCCTTTAATTGTTGAAATGCCGTTGTTAATATCGTTGAGAATTCCAATCATTTCTTCCGGAGTTGCTACTTCAAGGAAGTCAGCGATATTATTGTTAATAATTCTGTCAATTTCTATCCATACTTGTAATTTATAATCTTCATGATAGGAATCTGACTTGATTTTTAAATCCTTAATCATATTCCAAAGCTCTGTACGTTGAGTATTAAGCTCTTGTGTCTGAATGACTTTGCCACCACGAAGTTGCTCAATTGTATTTGTGCACTCTGAAATATCATAAAAAATTGCGGCAATTTGACCATTTGTGTCGGTGTTATCTTTAATCTCTTTGAACCATTTTGCAGCTTGAGAATATCTTGCACGGTCAGACTCATCGTCATAATATGACAAATAGCTCCAACCGATTTCAAAACACACCTCATCATAGCCTGCCGGATTTTCTGCTTTCAGATTTTCCAAAGCTTTTATTGTATCAATGTAGCCGTTATTCTTTTTACGTTCAAGACCAATGGTTAATTGCAATAAGTCTGTTCCCTCGTCAGTTGAAAGCTTATAATCTTGAGTAAGATACTCATTCAAATCAAGATAAGCTTCTTTTCTTGTAGGGTCGGTCATAATCGCTTCGTTGTATTTTTTTACAACTTCTTCATACGAGTCAAGTGTAGGAGCTGTTTTAAGAATTTCGTCATAGTTTTCACTTTTTTTGTTTTCTGCCGATACATAAGCCCATGCTGACGTTGCGGCAAACACTAAAGACAAAGCTACACTTCCGATAAACATACCCAATTTCTTTTTTTGCTTATTTCTGTGAAGGTCATCAATCTCTTCGTAATGCTCAAGAGCATACATAAGCTCTGCACAAGATTGATATCTGTCTTCAGGGTTGCGTTGAGTACATTTAAGAATAATTCTTTCAAGACCGCTGGATAATGTTGGGTTAATTTCTCTTATGGGTTTGATTTCGTAAGGTGGTTCACAAGGATTCATACCTGTAACCAAATGATAGAGAGTTGCACCAAGGCAATATATGTCAGTTCGTGCATCAGTTTGTCCCATACCACCAAACTGTTCAGGTGCTGCGTATCCCACAGTACCAAGACAGGTTGTATCAGCAAGATTTTTCTCTTTATATTCTCTTGCAGTACCAAAGTCAATCAAGGTGATATTTCCGTCCGGTTTCAACATAATGTTTGCCGGCTTCATATCTCTGTATATGATGGCAGGAGTTCTGCTGTGAAGATAACCTAACACGTCACAAAGTTGTTTTGCCCAATCAATTACCAATTCCTGAGGCTGTGCACCAAATTCCTCTAACGCTCTGTTTAATGAGTTACCCTGAATATAGTCCATAATAATAATGAACGAATCAGCCGTATCAATAACGTCAATGATACTTGGAAGGTTTGGGTGACTTAATTTTTTAAGAATATCAGTTTCAGCAACAAGTCCCTGCTTAACTGATTCAAAGTCAAGAACGCCGTCTTTACGAACCTCTTTAACTGCCCATTGTTTATTTGCCTTTTCATTCATAGCAAGATAAACAACGCTCATTCCGCCTTGTCCAACTTTATTAAGTATCTTATACTTGCCGTCAACAAGTGAACCTATTTCAAGCATATTATTTCCTCCTTAAAAAGTTCTGACAAGGACAACTGAAATGTTGTCACGTTCGCTACGTTGTTTATTAAGCTCAATTAAAGCTAAAGTGTTATTGCTCATTGAATATTCATCCAACAAGGCATTGGGTTGAAATTTTTCGTAAATTTCTGCCGGTGTAATTTCGTGACGGAAACCGTCTGAACAAAGCATATAAACTGCATTTTTATGTGTGTTACCTACAAAGAAATCCGGATAAACCTCTTCTGAAGCTCCGATACATTGAAGCAATACACTTCTTCTTTCGTCACGCTCTGCCTGTTCAGGTGTCATATTACCAAGAGCAACCTCACGGGCTACAAAAGTCTGGTCATTGGTAAGCTGTGTCAAGTTGTCTGCAATTTCATAAGCTCTTGAGTCGCCCACATTCATAATGTAATAGTTTTCTTCAGTAATTAACATTACAACTGCCGTTGTTCCAAGCCTTACACCCAAGCCTGCACCGTAATTCTTAATTGAATTATTTTGTTCAACAAGAATTTTTTCCCATTGCATACGGATTTCATTTGCATCAAAAGGTTTTTCACACAATTGGGGAAGTTGATTATTTACCCAATTATCAAATGCTTTTATAACAGTTGCACTGGCAACCTCACCTTTTGAAAGTCCGCCCATTCCGTCACAAAGAATAGCAAAAGAAATTCTGCCTTGTTTTGTATTTATAACCTTTACAGATAAACTGTCTTGATTTGTACTTTTAACAAGACCAATATCTGTATTTGCTGAAACAATAAAATTCATTTGTGGTACCCACCCTTTTTGAAAATTGCTTACTGATAAACTAAGCATTTTTTCTTGTAAAAACATTCGAAATTTAGCCATTTTTGTAAAAAGGCAGAAAATTCCGTATTATCTTGTTTATTTTAGCGGATTTTCCGCTAAAAGTCAATAGCGGATAATACGCTAAATCATAATAGAAGCATACAAATAATCAAAAAATGGTGGTGTTTTTATGCTTTACAGAAGAATAAGAGATTTAAGAGAAGACAGCGATTTAACTCAGCGTGAAATGGGTGAAATTTTGAATTGCAGTCAGCGTGTTTACAGTAACTATGAGCGTGGGGATTTGGATATTCCAACCGAGATACTTATTAAGCTTGCTGATTTTCACAATGTGTCAGTAGATTATATTCTTGGTCGTACCGATAAAAAAAAGTTTTAATATCTGCCTTTGACTCAAAATATATAATTAGTTATTTAAAAAAACAGCCGAAAACTCAATTGATTCGGCTGCTAATATACACTTTATCAAATATTTAAAATGCTTTGTATAATTGCCTTTTATTGAAAACTATAAAATCATTTACAAGAAAAGTTATTGCTATAAACAACAGTATCGTCAACATCACAAGCAAAAGAGTGGTGTAATGCGGAAGACTTTTCAGAAGGATTGCAGTATCATCATTTTGCATCGAACTCCCCTTTTCAAACATAATTGCTGAAACGATTTCTATAACAAATGAGATGACACAAATTAACCGCAGAGCAGTTTTCGTATACCATATCCAGAAAGATTTTGACGGTAATAAAAGGCTTATTAAAAAAGGAAAAATAATTCCTGAAACACCTATGACAAATAAGTGAGAATCACTTATACTCACATTCATTTTCAGCAAAACTGAAGCTATTGGAAAAATTCTAAAATCAATAACTTCTACGCCGAAAATAAATGCGGAAAGGGAATGTCCCGTCTCGTGCAGAAACGGATAAATAATTATTGCGATTAACAGTCCGATTACAAACAAAAAAGAGAATTTTAATATGAGTTTCAAAATATCACCAATATTAAAATTCCCATATATACGCGGTATATTTATACAAAAAAATCCCGAGAGAATTTTCTCGGGATTTGAGTTTCGTATTTGACCATTTTTTATCTTTTATACTATTCGGGATTATCGGTGCGTTTTGCTTTTTTTAAGGTTAGAATTAAATCTTCACGGAGATGTAAAATTTTTGAAACATGATAGTTTGTTATTATATCATTTTCATTCATTTCGGTTGTTACTGTGACATCGCGTATGAGTGCACCGTTTTCGATTAGGCGGTTAAGGTTTTCTTCATTAAGTTTTCCCAATTTTTCCATTCTGCTTAGCACTTCCATTTGTGCCACAAGCTGACGGGCTTTGTCGGCACAGATGTTGAAAACTTCAAGTCTTGTGCGATTTCGTTTAAGACGAAGAAGCAACCACTGATTTGAAAAAATTGAGAGCTGACGCGCCAAATCGTCAATGATTTTAGTCATTTTTTCGGTGTCCGGGTATTCATTATCGCCGTCAAACATATTTTCAAGAAACAGGATAATTTCTTTATCAAAACTTTCGGCGGTTGTGCGAATTTTTCGTGTATTATTATAAGGGAAAATCAATGCATTGATGATAAGTCCTACACCCAAGCCGATTGCCGTATCCCAAAGTCTTCCCACTGCGTAAGTGAAGGGTTGAATATCGGGTGTAGTGCAAATAATCACCACCATAAGACAAGGTAGAGTTGGTGAAAATCGGATATGCAACAAATTATAAATTGTGATTACAAGCACAATGCCGATACCCGTTGCTACAAGCGGATTAATAGGTGTGAGCATCAGTAAAACACCTGCGACAGCACCGAAGAATACGCCGAAAATCTGTGTAAGACAAGAGCCGATTGAGTTTTTTAAGGTGGGCTCCATAACTGCCATTGCACCGAGTGTTGCAAATATAAGGCGAGAAGATGTTGTGCCGTAGGCAGACACAATTATCATTGCGATTATAACGGCTAATGCAGTTTTTAAGGTGCGAAAACCAATGTGGAATTTTTTTGATTTCATATTATTCCTACTCACCTTTTTTCAACTTATTTTTAGCGTATTGTTTGAGGAGTTTTGTCATTTTCTTTGAAACGTAAAATTCATTTGGTAAAAAAGGATATTTACAATTTCCTTCAAGACCGATAAATTCATATTGATAGACATTTAAAATTTTATAAGAAATATCATATCGTTTATATATTTCTCTTATATTTCTCCATTCAGCACTTGCCTTTACCCCGAAGAAAAAGCCGATTTCAATACCTTCGGGAGTGATTTTACAGTAATGAGGTGCGGACAAAAAACCTAAAACACCAAAAACAGACATTATAACAACAACTATTATACCTATTTCATTACTGTATTTGTCGCCAAATTCAAGAGTTGAGATAATAAAAAGATTTCCTAATAATAAACCTGTTAAAATAAGAAAAAGTCTGTAATTTATAAATATGTGTTTTTCTTTGTTCATAATGTTTCTCATCTATCTCTCCCTCCGTCAACGCTTACGCGTTGCCACCTCCCTCGTCAGAGGGAGGATAGGAAGTGTGTGAATTATTCAAGTGCGAAAACTGCTTCGTCCATACACATACGCAGGGATTTTGCTTTTATGCCACGGATAAAGGATTTATAATCTGCTTCGGTTTCACAGTTGTTGAGTTTTTTGTTTGTGATAACCTTTTTCATATTATTGCCGTTAAGGTGAATAAGGCAATCAAGAGCACGTTCACGGACGGGCTTATTCTTTTTAGCGGTAACGCCTTTAAGAATTACTGTGATTTCGTCTTCAACGGTGATGTCTTCAAGATTTACGAAGCTCTTGCCATAGCTTGCGGGAGTTTCTGTACCGTTTATTGTAACAACGACCTCGTCGAAATCCTCAATATCCTTGAAATTGAGAGTATAAGTTCTCTTTGCGGGGATACATTTGAGCATTTTACCACCGTTGATTGTGAATGTGAGAGTATCATTTTCTTCTTTAACGGTCATTTTTGTTATTGAATACTCGCCGTTCTGATAATTACGAGTTTCGCCGTCGTCCTCATAAAAATCAAAGGAATTGTTACCGCGATAAATATCAATATCAAGGTGCTGTGGGCATTGCCACGAATTGCCGTCATCGGCAGACATAGGAATAATTGCACCCTCTTTTGCAAATGCGGGGATTGTATTAATTGGGCTATTAATTACTACGAATTTTCCGCCCTTATAGATTTTACCGTCAAAGATATTAGTCCATCTGCCCTCGGGCAACCACACCTTTGTTGCGGCAGTTTTAGTCTTTTTATCGAGCTTTGTTGTTACCGGGCAAATAAGAATTTCAGAGCCGAAGAAATATTCGTTGGGAACATCAAAACTTTCGCTTAATTCCGGATATGTATAATACATTGGCTCGCAAAGTGCTCTGCCACCATTATATGAGCGATAATTCATTGCATAGATATATGGAATAAGTTTATGACGAAGACGAAGACTTTCTGTGCCTAAAATTTCTGCCTCCCAAGAGAAATTCCAAGGCTCTTTGCCCAATGTTTCAAGGGCAGTGGAATGAAGTCTTAAAATCGGTGAGAAAACTGCATACTGCAACCAACGGATATAAAGTTCATCGTCGTGCTCGCCGAAATGGTGACCGCCGATGTCGTGGCTCCACCAAGTATAACCACAGTTTGCCGCATTAGCGGTGAAATATGGTTGGAAGTTGAGAACTTTCCAGTTAATTGCAGTATCGCCCGAAAATCCTAATGGATAACGGTGTGAGCCGATACCCGCATAACGAGAGAGAATGAGCGGACGAGTATTTTCTTTTTCATTATCGCAATAATGATAATGATTAAGAAGCCACAATGGGTCAAGGCCTGCTTTTTTGCTCTTTGTGCCCTGTTGCCAGTCAATCCACCAGAAATCGACACCGTCATTCTCATAAGGGTGATGAAGAATATCGAAATATGCATTGATAAACTTTTTATCGGTCAAATCGAATTCAACTGTTTTTTCAGTTTCGGGGTCGATGCCCATAGCCTTTGCCATATCCTCATACATATCTTCAAAGCTACGCACACCATCGGCGGGATGAAGATTTAAAGTAACCTTTAAATCCATATCGTGAAGCTTCTGCAAAAAGCCTTTATAATCGGGGAATAAATCGGTATTCCAACTATATCCTGTCCAACCGCTACCCCACTTTACGCCTTTTTTCTGGCACTTGCCAAATTTTTCATCAATTTTAACCCAATGCCAATCCATATCAACGGTGGCAATGGTGAGAGGAATATCACGGCGGAAAAATTCTGCCATTAAATCCTCATATTCTTTTTGAGTATAGGCACGGTATCTACTCCACCAGTTACCAAGTACATAGCGTGGTACAAGGGGTGGTTTACCTGTGATTTTATAGAAATCGTTGAGCCAATCAACATAGTTTTTACCGAATGCGAAAACATAAATATCCTTTGTATTCTTTTCGCGTTCAATTAGTATTCCGTCATCAGTTAAAAGCAGAGTTTTGCTGTCGTCATAAACAGAAACACCGTCAGTTGAGAGAATACCGTCATCAAGGTCTACCGGACCAAATGTACCGTCGAGTGTTCTTGTTGTGCCTAAAAGGTTATTATCGGAATTATATGTACAACTTTTGCCCTCAATAACCGCATATTTGAAATTACCTGAATGGTTGTTAATACAGAATTCTGCCTTATTTGTTTTGATTGTAAGAATATCAGTTTTTACTTCGTGAGTAAAATCCACCTTACCAAAATCACGATACCACACGGTTTGTGAGGGTAAATCGGTAAAATCACCTGCAGGCGAATATTCAACTCGCACCATTCTGTCGGTAAGCACAGTTACACGCACATTACCGCTTAAAACAATATTTTCTTCATTGGGTTTTGTCTGAGTTTTAACAAGAAGTTGTTTATTTAACTCCATAATTACACCTCATCATAAGCTATTGCTTTTGATATTACCTTTAAATCTTTTGCTTTTTCTGTAAGAATAACTTCGCAGTTTTCAAGGGCAGTACAATATTCGTCACCGTTATAAACAGAGCAAGCCAAATCGCTGTTTACATAGAGTTTTACAAGTCCGTTAGGCTCGCAAACAACAGTAAGCTTATCACTGTTTTTAAGGGCAATATCTCCCCTGCCCAATTTTTCACCAAAACGGATTGTGCAGAAACCCTCGCGGTTGCTTACATTAATAACATCACCGATTGAGAATATCACGCCGTCCTCGGCATTATCGAGATTGCACTGAACCGTGAAATCTCTGCCACAAGGGATTTTATTGTCTTCACAAACGAAATCGGGGTAATAAACACCGCTGAACTGTGCGTCAGTCATATCACCGAAGATATTTTTAACAGTTAAAGATATAAATGCCTTTTCTACATTTTCTGCAAATGCGATTTTAAGAGTACTGTAATCTTCTAACAATTCAATACCGCTGATTACGGCATCGGATGAGATAGCATTTTCGTCCACAACAATTCTATCATCAAAGAACAAGAGCAATTCGTTTGCACTCTCAAATCTGCCGTAGATAAGCTGTGGTAATTTTTCTTCTGCACAAGAGAATTTCATAACCATTGCTTCAAGTGGCTCAAGATTAACTGTTATTGTATCGCCAAAATTATATGTTTTACCCTCGGTCTGCTTGCCATAAGGATAAATATAAGCCATTCGCATATTCTCTGCATTTTCGTTTACGCCGATATTTTCATTAAGTGTAACTGTAATGCTCTGTGCACGGTTTGCAGGGTTACGAAGTGAGAGAATACCTTTATTTTCACTCCAGCAGGAATAACCGTAAGCCTCACCTTTTTCAGGGCAACCACCAATAAACTGTGATGTTTTAAGACTTTCATAATCGTTACGGATAAAGCGGAGTGCATCTGCATTTATTTTCCACTTTGCCCCGTTGAACATATTATATGAGTAATAAAGTTCCCAGAATGCTGTACCGCGGGTTGCCATCATAAACATATATTTACGGAATTCTTCGTCGGGCATTGATATTTTTGCAGTATTGCCGTAAATTGGGTCGTGGTTATAAATAAATTCGTGTGGGAACTGATAATTTCTGGTAACGCTGAAATCGTAGTAGCAATTATCACGGTAAGTAAGCACTCGGTCAACATCGCGGTCGCTCAGCTTCTCGCCTTTTTTGGTTTTATCAATAAAACCGATATCACCACTATTCTGAATCCACAAGCTATCTGACCACTGCAAAAACCAAGGGCTTGCATTACAATAACTTGTCTGGTTTATCCACATATCCTTGCCCTGTGTTTCACGAAGCAAACGGATTTTTTTGAAAATGTTAATCCAATTCTCCCACATTTCTGTGTACTGATACATTTCGTTGTATCCGCCTGTCATGTGACCATGTTTTTTAGATGGACAAGCAGTAAGCAGAAAACCATCAAGTTTCCAATAATTTATATCGAATTTTTTGGTGTAATCAAGATAATATTCTGTAATATTTTTTATGTAGTCAAGAGATGACACGCAAACATCTTTTGCGGCTTTGTTATAACCGCCTTTGCCCGCTTTTTCCATTCGTTTACCGAATGGTCCTGTTTCGTCATTATAACCGCCTCTCGGACCATTCCAAAGACCGAATTCTGACGAGAATTTTCTTGCAAGAGCTGATGCGGGATACAATTCATTGGGGAATTTTTTATTAAATGCCCAGAAATCCGCTTTCCAGTCAACAAAACCGTCATCAACTACATAGGAATGAAGCGGAGGAACAAGGGTCTGTGAAAGACCTTTTTCAATCTCTTTAAAAGATTTACTGATATTTTCATCAGTAATATCATGCATGTGGTCATACCACGAATTATACTGAAAACGTGGCTGAACTTTTCTTGAAATGTCACGGATATAAGTTAAGAAATCCTCACGAATTACGCGATTATCAAGAGTTCTTGCTGCACCCACAACTGTGTTCCATGTTTTGAATGTATGACCGCAATTAAGGTTAAGTTCATTAAAAGGCTTACCGCTGAAATAACGAGAATAAGCCGTTTTCTCTTTAATTGTATTTTCACAAAGCGGGAATTCAGAACCGAAGAACATACCGTTGATATAGAAAGGTTGACCAAGTGCTGAATGATATTTACTGAGGTATGCCTTGTCAATATCGCCTATTGTCCACATTTGTTCAGGATTTTCAAAACAGATGTGCTCGCAATCAATATAATCAATGGTAACCAAGTGCTGACGGTCAGGGTCTACCATAATTTCAATATTTTTGTGCATATAATGCTTATCGTCTGCAATCTCAACATTCATTATAAATGTAATTCTTGCACCATTATAAGCATAGGGCTCAAAAACGAATTCAACACAACGTTTAAGCACATTCACATTCTGCACTTTAAGGTCGTTTGATGAGAGAAAATCGGTTGTATAGCCGAAAAGTTTTTTTCTGCGGAAACCAACGAAGAACTCTGCCGAAAAATCTCTGAATTTAAGAGTTTTTCCGCCTTCAATACGCTTATTAACAATTTCAATTGTTTTAAGACGGTTATCTTTTGTTGAAAATCGTCTTTCAATATAATCGTTACCGATTACAGCAGTATCATTTTCAAAATAAACATAAGCCTGTGACATTTTATTCTACCTCACCAAATAATATTTTTTCTGTAGCCTTTGCGGCATCTTCAACAATTTTTACGCAAGGGCGTTTTTTATAATATTCTGCCGTGCGAGCTTCGGGATTACTTGAACTTTCGGGTTGCGACAGCCCCAACAGTTCTTTACACACGATTGAGGGGTTTGTTTTTTGGAATTCATCAGCAATAAGCCTTACTTTTTCATAAACCTCGCCCTTTGAGAGTTGGGGATTTTTAAGACCCACAACCATTGAAGCACCGCTTACTGCACCGCAGACTTCCCGCATTCTGCCAACTCCACCGCCAAGACCTGCCGACACGGCTAATGCCATTTCTTCGGTAAGTCCCAAATCTGTTGCGAAAGCAGTAAAAACTGCCTGCGAACAGTTTTTGCCTTCCATAAATAATTTTACTGCACGCTGAGCATATTCTGACAAAAAAACATCTCCAATCAAACAAAATATTCCAATTTTTAGTTTACCACATAACATTGATTCTTGCAACAAAAAAAGCAGTATATTTATACTGCTTTACTATATTTTTATTCAATATAGGGTTTGTTTTCCTTTAATGTTGGCAATTCAGGAATAAGATATTCTTTTGCAAGAAAAACATACACCTTTGCTTCAAGAAAACTTACACCATCATTTTTTAAACCGTTTTTACTTGCTTTGATTATAGAGTTATCATCCTGGTCAATTTCATAAATATATTTAAACTCATCATAAGTCATTACGAGCTCGCCGTTCTTATCGGTTTTGCCTGAAAACTCAAAAACGGTTGCACTTGGAAATTCCGCATTCACTTTAATTAATGCCACAAGATTTTCTTTTTTTGCACCGTATTTTTCGGACACAGCTACAATAAACTCGTTATCAGGGTTATCCGTAAAAAACACCTCTGCGTCACTGTTTTTTAACTTTTCCATATCCTCATCACTTATCAAAGAATTACCCTGACTGCTTTTTGTGGTAGTTGTTGAATCTTTTTCATTTACCTGAGAATTTGTTTCACTTTCATAGGGTTTTTGAGTTGTTGAGGTAGAAGCAGTTGTGCTATCTGCTGAAGTTTCATCAGAATTGAATGATGGATTATTTTCAACTGTTGTAGTTTCAGTTGTTGTGTGGTTGTCATCACCATTATTTACACAACCCGAACATACAAAAATAATTAAACACAACAATAAACAAATAAATTTTTTCATATATATCACCTTATAAAAAAAGGGTGTGGCAAGCACACCCGTTTTTTAATCGCTTTGAATTAGCCAAGAAGACCACCGAGGAGCCCTGTAATTGTATCAATAATACCTTCAAGGTCGATACCGCCAAGTAATGACATAATCATTTCAAGAATTGCTGAAAAATCCACTGTGTGCACCTCCTTTGCTAATCTTTATATGTACATAGTAGCATTAACAAGTCGTTTTTTCAACACTTTTCGCAGAAAATGTTCAACAAATTCTTTTCTATAAAGTTGTTAATAATCAACAAATTTCAACAGTATGTTGATTATATATTAAAATTAAAACCCCATTCCTTTTGAAATGGGGTTCTAAAACAGTTAAAACTTAAATTACTTAAGAGTAACCTTTGCACCAACTTCTTCAAGCTTAGCTTTGATGCTTTCAGCATCTTCTTTAGAAGCTGCTTCTTTAAGTACTTTAGGAGCACCGTCAACAACAGCCTTTGCTTCTGCAAGACCAAGACCTGTAACTTCACGAACTGCCTTGATAACCTTAATCTTTTCTGCACCAACTTCTGTAAGTTCAACGTCGAACTCTGTCTTTTCTGCTGCTGCTTCTGCGCCTGCTGCTGGAGCAGCTACTGCAACTGCAGCTGCTGCTGATACGCCGAATTCTTCTTCTACTGCTTTAACGAGCTCTGAAAGCTCAAGAACTGTAAGAACTTTAAGTTCTTCTACGATTGCCATAACTTTTTCTGATGCCATGGTAATTTACCTCCAAATTTTTAAATCAATATTTTTTAAGTTTATTTTTTAATTATTCAGCAACTGGTGCTGCTTCACCATCTTTGTCAACAATAGCCTGTACGGCACGTGCAAAAGATGCGATAGGTGCGTTGAACGCACTGAGAACTGTTGCGAGCAATACTTCTCTTGAAGGAAGCTTTGCAAGTTCGTTAAGTTTTTCAAGGCTGATAACCTCATCATCAAGGTAACCTGTTTTAAGGTTGAAGTTATCACTCTTGTCGGCATATTTACCGAGAATTCTTGCTGCTGCAACATAGTCATCCTTACTTGTAGCAATAGCAGTTGTTCCCTCAAGGGCACTGCTCATGTCAGCAAGGCTTGTTCCGTCGATGGCACGACCGAGAATTGTGTTCTTTACAACTGTGTATTCAACACCTGCTTCACGGAGCTCTTTACGAAGCTTTGTATCGTCTTCAACTGTGATGCCCTTGTAATCAACAACAACACCTGCGATTGAAGCATCAATTCTTTCTTTAAGAGCAGCCACCTGCTGTTTCTTTAATTCTAAAACCTTCTCGCTTGGCAAACGATTTCACCTCCTGTTATTAAATTAAAAAACGCTTGCAAGGAGAAAAAATATGCCTCTTCTGCAAAGACAGAAAAGGCATAGAAACATTTTAATTAAATGCTAATATCCTCGGTAGGCAGTTAAAACTTTATGCAAAATGCACCTACTGTCTTTGGCAAGCTTTATTATACTAACATAACCCAATGGGTTTGTCAATACTTTTTTAATTATTCAGCAGCTGTAACTGCTGTGAACTTATTTGGGTTAATCTTAACGCCCGGGCCCATTGTTGAAGCAACTGCAACAGACTTGATGTACTGACCTTTTGCAGCAGCGGGCTTAGCCTTAACGATTGCGTCCATAAGTGTGTCAAGGTTTTCCTTAAGCTTTTCAGGACCAAAAGAAACCTTACCGATTGGGCAGTGAATGATGTTTGTCTTATCAAGACGATATTCAATCTTACCTGCCTTAGCTTCTGTAACAGCCTTAGCAACGTCAGGTGTAACTGTACCTGCTTTTGGGCTTGGCATAAGACCACGAGGACCGAGAACCTTACCAAGACGACCAACAAGGCCCATCATATCAGGACTTGCAACGCAAACGTCGAAATCCATAAAGCCTTCCTGAATTCTTGCAACAAGGTCTTCTGCACCTACAACTTCAGCACCTGCGGCTGCTGCTGCGTCTGCCTTATCACCCTTTGCGAAAACTGCTACTCTAACGTTTTTACCTGTACCGTTAGGAAGAACAACAGCACCTCTAACCTGCTGGTCAGCGTGACGTGAGTCAACACCAAGGCGAACGTGAAGTTCTACTGTTTCATCAAATTTTGCAGTTGCACCCTTAACTGTGATGTCAAGAGCATCTGCTGTGTCATAAAGTTTTGTTCTGTCGATGAGCTTTGCACTCTCAACATATTTCTTTCCGTGTTTCATAATTCAAAATTCCTCCAAAAAAGTGGTTAATCGGATTCTGATTTTTCCTCCCACAAGGAGAATCAGTCTACTACAGTAACGCCCATGCTACGTGCTGTACCAGCAATCATGCTCATTGCTGTTTCAACTGTTGCTGCGTTAAGGTCGGGCATTTTCTGTTCTGCGATTTTTCTAATCTGCTCTTTTGTGATAGTTGCTACCTTTGTTCTGTTAGGAACACCTGAACCGCTATCAATTCCGCAAGCCTTCTTGATAAGAACTGCTGCGGGAGGAGTTTTTGTTACGAATGTGAATGTACGGTCTGCATAAACTGTGATAACAACAGGGATAATAAGACCCATATCATTCTTTGTACGTTCATTGAATTCCTTTGTGAACGCCATAATGTTTACACCGTGCTGACCAAGAGCTGGACCAACAGGTGGTGCTGGTGTTGCTTTACCAGCAGGGATTTGAAGCTTAATAAAGCCTACTACTTTCTGAGCCATTTTTAGCACCTCCAAAATTCGTGGTATGGCGGAACGGACAGCTCTTCCATTCCTCCCACGACGCTTTGACAAAAGCGTCATAAAAAGCGTATTTTACGCTAATTACCAAATTAAATAAAATAGATTAGTCTTCGACCTTTTCAACCTGGTCGAGTTCAAGGTCAACAGGTGTTTCACGACCAAGCATTGAAATAACAACACATACTGAGTTGTTGTCTACATCAAGCTCACGCACTGTACCGATGATGCCTTCAAATGCACCGTCGATAATTGTAACCATATCATTGACCTCATAGTCGATTTTAACAACTTTCTTTTCAACGCCCATTGCATAAACCTCTGCATCTGTAAGAGGCACCGGTTTACTTTCAGGGCCAACGAAACCGGTAACACCGCGAGTATTGCGGATAACATACCATGTATCGTCTGTCATTTCAAGGTCGCCTGTTTCTTCATCTTCAAAAACTGCAACCTTAACCATAACATAACCCGGGAAGAGTTTTCTTTCTACTTCCTTTTTCTGGTCATCCTTGATTTCTGTAACGATTTCTGTGGGAATCTTAACCTCAAGGATTAAATCGTGCATTTTACGATTTTCAACAATCTTTTCGATATTTGTTGCTACCTTATTTTCATAACCTGAATAGGTATGTACGACATACCATTTGGAGATTTCTGCCATAACTTATCTCCTTTCGATTATTTCATTAAGAACAAGCTAATCATTTCTTTTGTAGTAGCATCGTCCTGTGAATTTGCAAGGTTTACAAGAGCGTCGATTACAGCGGTAAGACCGTTGTCAGCCAACATAATTGCAACACCTACAATTGCTACGATAACAATAACAACAATAGAACTGTTGAGAACTGTTTTACCAGACGGCCATGTGACTTTTTTCCACTCGCCCTTGAAGTCTTTGAAGAACTTTTTGATTGCAGGACCCATCTTTTTAAAAGCGTTTTCCTTTTTCTTAGCGGGAGCCTTGTCCTTCTTTACTTCGGCTGTGGTCTTTTCTTTCTTGTCAGACATTTCACTAACCTCCGGATTACTTTGTTTCCCTGTGAAGAGTGTGTTTCTTGCAGAATCTGCAGTACTTGTTCATCTCAAGTCTGTCGGGACTGTTCTTCTTGTTTTTCTTTGTGTTGTAGTTGCGTTGTTTGCACTCTGTGCAAGCTAATGTGATTTTTACTCTCATTGTTCGGCACCTCCGTTAATGTGTTATCTGAAAAATCAGCAGATAACTTGTGTATAGCCTTCCTCTGTAAAAATGGGCACAAAAATAAAGCCCTCTTTTTGAGGTATCGGTATTGTATCATAATGTCAAATGGTTGTCAATAGGGATTTGGAAATATTTTTAAAGGGAAAATTAAAAATCAAGGCAGAGTGAACCCCACCGCAATTTTACTCAACAATCCACTTGAAATAAGTGAATGTGGTTAAGTCTATTATCATATATCTTGGTAATGCGTATTTGTTATCGTTTGGAGTTAGATGTCGAAAATGGTTATAGTCAAAGGCGATACACACGCCTGCCTCATTTAAGACTTTATCAATGCCGTTAGTTCGTCTGCCGTATGGAAAGGCAAAATATGTATCGTCAATTAAGTTTGTATTAAAATCCGCGAGGAGTTCTTCATAGGTAAGCTCTTCTATGATTTTGCGGTTAATCCCCTCTTTTGATTTGCGGTGAAGATTGTGAGAATGGGAATAATACTCAACATTTTCGGTATTCACAATATCTTCTGTCTTTAGAAATTTTTCTTTATCATCGGTTAAGTGCTTTCCGATTACGAAGCAAGTACCTTTGAAGTCATATTTTTCTAAAATTGGTTTTACTACATCATTGAAATTCTTATAGCCGTCGTCAAAGGTGAGAACTACTGATTTTTCGGAGATTTCGAGCTCACCGTTGATATAAGAATAGACTTCATCCATTGAATATGTGGTAAATCCGTTGTCATAAAGGTATTGTATATGCTTTTCAAACTTCGACACGGATATTGTGTAAATATCATCCTTATAAGTTGTTTGTTTTTCCTCGTCAGTAACAACCCCATGATATGCAAGCACAGAAATTCCGTCGCGGGTGACATAATGGGGAATGATGATTTTAATAAGCAACAATGAAACAATTGAAACACATAATATAATTGAAATGTTTTTAATTAGTTTTTTGGATTTCAATTAGTTCACTCCCCTTTATATACTGCAATTAGAATATAACATTTTCGACAAATATTGTCAATTTTCGAGATTTACCACCTAATCCACCGCCCTCATCAGAGGGAGGAATGAATCCCTCCACCGCTTACGCGGTCCCCCTCCCTTTGACAAGGGAGGCTCAAATATGACTAAATAATATAGTATAATAAAAATATCTTTTTATTTATTTTGACAAAAGTGGATTTTTTCGCGATTTTGTGTTGACGGATATTTTGTTTTATGATAGAATTTTGAAAGTAAATTTAAGGAGTGGCAGTAATGTTCAAAATTCGACAGACAAAAGCGAATATGTGTTCGGTTTCTGTTGGTATTACTGTTTCTTCTTTTCATTCATTCTTTGTTTTTTAAGCGACGGTATTTCCGTCGTTATTTTTTTGCAAATTTTTACATTGTTCTTATTGAACTGTATAAAATAATATAGTATAATATTTGATTAAGATAAACGAAAGGTTGGTGTGAATTTTGAAAGCTTATTTAATGCTTGAGGACGGTACTGTTTTTACAGGTGTTGCCGCCGGAAAATTCAAAGAAACTGTATGTGAAGTTGTATTCAACACATCAATGACCGGATATGTTGAAATGCTCTCTGACCCCAGTAATAAGGGCTTGGGCGTTGTAATGACTTACCCATTGATTGGTAACTACGGAGTATGCCATGAAGATATGGAAAATGAAAAACTTTTCCCCGCCGCACTTTTTGTTCACGAACTTTGCGGTAAGCCCTCAAACTTCAGAAGTGAAATGACAATCAACGGTTTCCTAACAAAATACGGTATCCCCTGTATTAAGGGACTTGATACACGCGAAATCGTTATGCACATTCGTGAAAATGGTGTGATGAAGGGTATTGTTACAGACGATATTTCTGACAAAGATGCTCTTTTAAATAAAATTAAGGATTACAAATGTGACTACACATTCCAACAAGACGAAGCAAAAGTAATTTCAACTGATGGTGTAAAGCTTGCATATCTTGACTTAGGTTCACGCGACAGTATGGTAAAGGCATTTGCAGATAAAGGCTTTGCGGTTACTCGTTTCCCTGCAAGCACAACTGCAGACGAAATTCTTGCAGGCGGATTTGAGGCTATTGTAATCTCAAACGGTGCAGAACGCGAAGAAGCTTATGAGAACCTTGACGAGATTAAAAAGCTTTGTGAAAGCGGTCTTCCTGTATTCGCAATGGGACTTGGTCATCAGCTTGTGGCACTCGCAAACGGTGGTAAGCTTGAAAAGATGTCTTACGGTCATCGCGGTGCAAACTACCCGGTTAAATTTGTTGATGCTGACAAGACATATATCACATACCACAACCACGGCTACACAGTAAGCGAAGCACCTGCTAACGCAAAAGTTATGTGCGTTAATGTTAATGACAAGACTATTGAAGGTCTTAAATATACGGACAAGCCCATTGTATCAGTTCAGTTTACACCTGATACAGGTCGCGGTCCTAACACATCATTTATGTTCAGCGACTTTTTAAAGACTGTTAAGGAGGGCAAATGAGATGTTAGATAAAAGCATTAAAAAAGTAATGGTTATCGGTTCGGGCCCCATCATCATCGGTCAGGCTGCTGAATTTGACTACGCAGGCACTCAGGCTTGCCGTTCACTTAAGGAAGAGGGCTGTGAGGTTGTTCTTGTAAACTCAAACCCCGCTACAATTATGACTGACGGCGACATTGCCGACAAGGTTTATATTGAGCCTCTTACAATACCCACACTTACAAAGATTATTGAAAAAGAAAAGCCAGATTCACTTCTCCCCTCTCTTGGCGGACAGACAGGTCTTAACCTTGCTATGGAGCTTAACGAATTGGGAATTCTCGAAAAGAATAATGTTCGTCTTATCGGTATTAACGCTGAATCAATCAAAAAGGCTGAGGACAGACAGGAATTCAAAGACACAATGGAAGCTATCGGCGAGCCCTGCATTGAATCTTTGGTTGTTGAAACAGTTGAAGATGCCGTTGAATTCTCTGACAAAATCGGCTACCCCGTAATTGTTCGTCCTGCTTACACGCTTGGCGGTACAGGTGGCGGTATTGCAGAAGACGAAGAACAACTTCGCGAAATCGCATCAAACGGTATCCGTCTTTCTCGTGTTAATCAGGTTCTTATTGAAAAATGTATTTCAGGCTGGAAAGAAATTGAGTTTGAAACAATGCGTGACTCAAAGGGTAACTGCATTACAATCTGCTCTATGGAAAATATGGACCCCGTTGGTATTCACACAGGCGACTCAATCGTTGTAGCACCTGCACAGACACTTATGGACAAGGAATACTCAATGCTCCGCAACGCAGCACTCAACATTATTGACGCACTCGATATTCAAGGTGGTTGTAATGTTCAGTTTGCACTTCACCCATCATCATTCAAATATGCAGTTATTGAGGTTAACCCTCGTGTTTCTCGTTCATCTGCACTCGCTTCAAAAGCAACAGGTTTCCCAATTGCACGAGTTGCGTCAAAGATTGCGTTAGGTCTTGGTCTTGACGAAATTCCCAACGCAGTTACAGGCAAGACTTATGCATCATTTGAGCCCACAATCGACTATATCGTTTGCAAATTCCCCAAATGGCCATTTGACAAGTTTGTTACTGCTAAAAAGCAGTTGGGCACACAGATGAAGGCTACGGGCGAGGTTATGTCAATTGCCCGCACCTTTGAGGCAGCACTTCACAAGTCACTTCACTCACTTGAAGAGGGCAAAGAATCACTTCTTCTCGACTCATTTATGGAAATGAGCGTTGAGGAAATCCGTCATCAGCTTTATGTTGTTGACAATATGCGTGTTTACGCAATTGCGGTTGCTATTTATAAAGGTATCACAACAGAGGACATTCACGATATTACAAAAATTGATATGTGGTTCTTACACAAAATCAAGAAAATCGTTGAAATGGAAAAGAAGCTCAAAACAGGCGTTTGCGATAGAGAAACACTTTTCGCAGCAAAGAAAATGGGCTTTACTGACAATGTAATTGCTAAAAACATCGGTACAACAGGTGCCGCAATTAAGAAAATGCGTGAACTTTACAAAATTCAGCCATCATTTTCACTTGTTGATACTTGTGCTGCTGAATTTGCCGCACAGACACCTTACTACTATTCAGATTACGGCATTGCTAACGAGGTAAACCCTGCAACTGACAAGAAAAAGATTATGGTTATGGGTTCAGGTCCTATCAGAATTGGTCAGGGTGTTGAATTCGACTACTGCTCAGTTCACTCTGTATGGGAATTAAAGCGTCAGGGTTGCGAGGCTATTATTGTAAACAACAACCCCGAAACAGTTTCAACTGACTTTGACGTTTCGGACAAGCTTTACTTTGAGCCACTTACTCCCGAATATGTTACAAGCATTGTTGAGCTTGAAAAACCCGACGGTGCAATCGTTCAGTTCGGCGGTCAGACAGCAATCAAGCTTACAAAGACACTCAACGATTTAGGCGTACCGATTTTAGGTACTGATGCCGACAGCGTTGATGCCGCAGAGGACAGAGAGCGTTTTGATGAGATTCTTGAGCAGTGTGGCATTGCTCGTCCAAAGGGAGAAACAGTATTCACAATAGAAGAAGCACTTAAGGTTGCAAACGAGCTCGGCTACCCCGTACTTGTTCGTCCCAGCTATGTTCTTGGCGGTCAGGGAATGCAGATTGCCGCAAACGACGAGGACATTAAAGAATTTATGGGTCGTATCACAGAAACTATTGATATTTCTGAACACCCTGTTCTTGTTGACAAATACCTTATGGGTAAAGAGGTTGAGGTTGACGCTATATGCGACGGTACAGACATTCTTATCCCCGGTATTATGGAACACATTGACCGTGCAGGTATTCACTCGGGTGACTCAATATCAGTTTATCCTGCCGCTACTCTTTCAAAGCAGGTTCAGGACACAATTGTTGATTATTCAGAGCGTCTTGCAAAAGCACTTCGCGTTGTTGGTATGATGAACATTCAGTTCATCGTGCTTGATGAAAAGGTATATATTATTGAGGTTAACCCACGTTCTTCAAGAACAGTTCCTTATATCAGTAAGGTAACAGGAATCCCTGCAATCGGTCTTGCAACAAGAGCTATGCTCGGTGAGAAACTCTGCGATATGGGCTACGGCACAGGACTTTTCAGAAACAGCGGTTACTATGCAATCAAGCTTCCCGTATTCTCATTTGAAAAGATTACAGGTGCTGACACCTCTTTAGGTCCTGAAATGAAGTCAACGGGTGAAGTTCTCGGTATTTCAACAGACTACAACGAGGCACTTCTCAAAGCATTTGAGGGTGGCGGAATTTCAATGCCGAAGAATGCTAAAATCGTGATTACTGTTCGCGACAAGGACAAGGCTGAAGTAGCAGAAATGCTTAAAGAATTTAAGGATTCCGAATTTGAATTCTATGCAACACCCGGTACTTGCGAGGCAATTCGTGAAGCAGGAATCAAGTGCAACGAAGTAAACTCTTTAGAGGGCAAATCACCAAGCATTATGGAAATGTTGCAGAATGGTGAGGTTTCACTCATTATCAACACTCCCACACACGGCAGACTCGCAGACCGCGAAGGCTTTAAGCTCCGCAGACTTGCAGTTGAGTCCGGTAACTCTTGTCTTACTTCACTTGACGCGGCACTTTCAGTTATGAGAAGTACTTTCATTGTGCCTGAAGACCAGATGAGCCTTACAGACGTTGCAACACTTAAGGTTAATGTTTAAGTTTTTAAAATCATACTATAAATAAAACAGAAAAGTTGAAATGGGTAAATCTCATTTCAACTTTCTGCATTATTAATTGGAGATGTTTTTATGGCATACGATATTATTGATTTTGCGATTTTGAATGCCCATAAGGATTTCACAAAGCTTCCATTTTCAAAAATTGACGGACTTGTTTTTGCACAGCTTTCATATTTAAGCTTTGACAATTTAGTGCCCGATTTAAAGACTACGAGCAAGGGACTTTTGCTTTCACAAATTGCCGAAAGCGAAAATTATGAAGAAATATTTCCTCTTGAACGCACGGCAGAGAAGAATAAAAAGCTTCTCAACGCGGTGGCTTACAGTAACCGTTACGGTAAAATCCGTGTGAATTACTATGAAGATATTTTCGACACAGAAAAGGATACTCAATTTTGTGCGATTACCTTTTTATTCCCCGACGGTGATGCCTGCATAGCTTTCAGAGGTACTGATTCGACCATTACGGGCTGGAAAGAAAATTTTAATATGCTTTTTTCTTCGCCTGTTTCGGCACAAAGTCTTTCTGTGCCCTATGTTGAGAATGTTGCAAAAAAAGTAAAGGGTAATATTACTCTTGTAGGTCATTCAAAAGGCGGAAATCTTGCAATTTATTCGGGTACAATGTGTAATGATAACACAAAGTCAAAGATTGTTGAAATTCAAAGCTTTGACAGTCCCGGATTTACAAAAGAATTTATTGAATCAGAAAAGCATATTGCCACAGAAGAAAAAATCGCAAAGTTTATTCCCGAGGAGTCAATGGTGGGGCTTCTGCTTAATAATCGAGATAATTATAGAATTATCAAGAGCGAGGGCTCGGGAATTATGCAACACGACCCATTCCTTTGGCAGATTGAAAATGACGATTTCGTAAACGGCGAAAAATTATATATGCGTTCAAAATTCTTTGACTCCACCTTTAATGACTGGGTTTACAGTTCTGAACCCGAACAGAGAGAAAAATTTGTTGAAGCACTTTTTGAGATGATAAATGCTGCGAACACAGAAAATGTTACAAGTTTTGTGGATTGGTCTGATAATCTTAAAAACAACGCTTCAATCATATATGAAAATCTTAAAGATTTAGACACAGAAACGCGAAATCTTGTACTTAAAGGCATTGGAAATCTTTTTTCAAGCATCAATAAAAATGTGAAATCCACACCAAAAAAATTATGGAATGACACATTGAAAAAAATTAAAGAAAAAGCAAAACAAGAGGAATAACCTCTTAAAATAAATGTCAGTTCGAAACCATCCTGACATAGAGAGAAATCTCTTAAATCAAAACTATGGAGTGATAAAAAATGAATAACAAAAAGACGGTCTTTGTAGTTGAAGCGGCAGTTATTGCGGCTATGTATGCGGGGCTTACCTATGCGGCGAGTGCATTAAATCTTGCTTACGGTAGTATTCAGTTCAGATTTTCAGAGGCACTGACGATTTTAGCCTCCCTATCCCCCGCGGCAATACCGGGGCTTACAATCGGTTGTTTTTTAGGCAACATAACAAGCCCTTACGGATTGGTTGACATTATCTGCGGTACGCTTGCAACACTTATTGCGGCGGTGCTTTCTTATTGGACACGCAATGTTAAGTTCAAGGATATGCCATTACTTTCAGCAATTTTTCCTGTACTTACAAATGCGGTAATTATAGGACTTGAAATCACCTTGTTTATGCCCGAGGGCTTTAAATTTGAGGCTTTTTTCATTACTGCGGGGCAGATAGCAATTGGTCAGCTTGTAGTGTGCTATGGATTGGGAATACCGTTATATAAGGTTATTAAGAAGATTAAAATTAGATAAGTAAGTCAAAAAAGCGTGATAGCCAGATTGGTTATCACGCTTTATGTTTTATTGATATTAAAGATTTAATACTGATGATGCGATTGCGAAGTAGATGAGAAGTGTTACTGCATCTACGATTGTTGAGATGAACGGGCTTGACATAACCGCAGGGTCAAAGCCGATTTTCTTTGCGATTACGGGGAGAATTGAACCCACAATCTTTGCAAACATAACCGCCGCAACCATTGTAACGCTTACAACGAATGCTACCCAAACACCAACTTGGTCCAAAAGCCAAAGTTTAAAGAAATTGACAACCGCCAATATAATTCCGCAGACAAAAGAAATACGGAATTCTTTAAATATAACCTTTAAGGTATCTCGGAATTCAATATCGCCCAAAGACAAACCACGAATGATTGTTGCCGAGGACTGTGCACCACAGTTACCGCAAGTACCCGTAAGCATTGGGATATAGGCGGTAAGCACCACGCAAGCCGTAAGTGCACCCTCAAAGTGATTGATTATTTTTTGTGTGAATGTTGCGGAAATCATCAAGAGCATAAGCCAAGGAATACGCTTTTTCACCGTTTCCATAACGCTCATTTTAAGATATGGCTTATCGGTTGGTGTAATAGCCGCCATAAGTTCCATATCCTCTGTAATCTCTTCCTGCATAACGTCGATAGCATCGTCAACGGTGATAATGCCGACCAAACGGTCTTCACGGTCAACAACCGGAAGTGCCAAAAGGTCATATTTTTCGAAAAGGTCTGCAACAACCTCTTTATCTTCACGGGTATTGACCGAAATAACATTATCCTCCATAATGTCGCGAATTTCAGAGTTTTCGTCAGAAAGCAATAAATCCTTTGCTGTCACAACACCCACAAGCTTGCGTTTTTCGTCGGTCACATAACAGGTGTAAATTGTTTCTTTATCAACACCTGTTCTTCGGATTCTCGTAAATGCATCTGCAACGGTCATTGAGCGTTTCAAATCAACATACTCAATAGTCATAAGACTGCCCGCAGAATCCTCGGGGTATTTTAAAATTTCGTTAATGCTTTTACGTGTATCAGGGTCAGTATGCTTTAAAATACGCTTTACAAGTGTTGCAGGCATTTCTTCAATAAGGTCAACGGCATCGTCCACATAAAGCTCATCAAGAACCTCGCGAAGTTCGGTATCGCTGAAAGCACGAATAAGCATTTCTTGATATTCGGGCTCCATATTAACGAAAACTTCAGCCGCCAACTCTTTGTTAAGCAAACGATAAATAAGAGTCAGGTCGCGTTCGTCAAGTTCCATAAAAAGCTCGGCTATGTCCTGCTCATTCATTTCATCAAGCAATTCTTTTAACTGTTGCCACTTTTTACGGTGTAAAAGTTCTGTTAAAAGTTCGTATGTTTCCATAAATTTCACAACTCCTTTTTAAGTATTTGGGTTTGTGAAACTCGGCGAGTATTTTAAAACTTGCGGACAGTTACCTGTGCCGCGTTAATACTCGGAGGTTTCGCGTTTGTACTTCGGTACGTGTCCACTTGTTTTCACTCCTTTAAAAATAATCTAAACTAATTTATTATCACCCTTAATAACTTATTTGTCAATAGAAAAATCAAATAAAACAGTACAAATTTGCCGCAATTCTCATTTGGCGTTTTGCACAGTAAAACTTTGCTTGTTTTAGTGAAATTTAACAAACTTTGTTTTTAGTGTTCATTTTTTGTTAAAAATTGCTTTTATTCGTTGAATACAAATTAAAAATATGCTAAAATAATTAAGTTATATATACTATATAAATATAAGGAGTGCAAAAAATGAATTTAGCTCAAACAGTTAAATCAGGTGTTGACATGGTCAAAACCCATTGGAAAACACCACCCAAAGGCAGATATATGCCTTACCGCGAAATCGCAGCTTATTCAGGCGGCGGTATCGGTGCTTACATGGTTATCACATTAGGTAACGCATGTCTTTTATCTATGGGTAATACACTTATCTCTTCAACACTTGGTGTTGGACCAACAGATATGTATTTACTCTATGTTATCGCAATTCTCATCAACATTCCTTTCACAGGACTTCGTGCGACAATTATCGATAACACAAGAAACAAAGCAGGTAAATACCGTCCGTACATAGTTACAATGGCTATTCCTACTGCCATTATATGTAACCTGATTGTGTGGTTCCCTTATGATAAGTTGAGCCTTATCGTTGGTGAAGGTATGGTATTCGGCAGAGAAAAAGATTATGTTGCGAAATGTGCAATTATTCTTATTTTGAATATTGCATTGAATTTCATTTATTATTTCTTCTATGACGGATATGAAAATCTTATTCACGTTCTTTCTCCCAACACACAGGAAAGAGCTGACGTTGCATCAATCAAGAGTGTTGTTTATTCATTCGCTCCTACTATTGTAAACCTTTTCACACCAATTATTGCAAGAAACCTTTTCGGTACAAACACAACAGACATTCGTGTTTACAGATTCCTCTACCCTATTCTTGGCGTTTTAGGTATTCTTCTCTGTATCGTTGTTTATAAATACACAGAAGAAAAAATTGTTCAGGCAAGAACTCACGTTGTTCAGATTAAGTTCATTGACGCTCTTCGTGCAGTTGCTAAGAACAAGTATTTCTGGATTATCTCTCTTGCAGGTTGGATTGGATTCCTTGAATCTGCTTATGCAAACATTCTTAACTGGCTCTACAACTACGGCGGCGCTTGTAACGGTAACGTTTACGGTATAGTCGTTACACTCTACGGTAATGCTTCTCTCTGGGGTATGATTGCCGCACCGTTCTGCATCAGAAAATGGGGTAAAAAAGCTGTTCTTGTTGTTACAAACCTTATGAACGTTGTATTCATTCTTATGATGCTTCCGTTTACACAGGAAATCAACAACCTTACAATCTGGCTTGTTATGGGATGCTTGTATCTCAACGCTTTAATGGGTTCATTTGCACACATTCTTAACCCAACAATTCAGGCTGACATCCGTGACTATCAGCAGTATCAGACAGGCGAAAGAATTGACGGTATGTTCTCTGCTGTTGCTACAATCGGTACAATTATTACTCTCGGTACTTCTGCTGTTCTTCCTGTTATCTACGAAAAAGGCGGTATTACCGCTGAAAACGCAGCTATTGTTACCAAAAACCCTGACGTACTTAACCGTGTTCTTGGTGACGGTAAAACTGTTGGTCAGATTCTTGCTGAACAAATGGAAGCCGGTCAGAACAACTATGTCAATCCAAACTCTGCATTGTATGATTTAGACATTTTCCTTCCTCTTATTCACGCACTTATCATCATCGCTGCTGTTGGTGCATTAATGAACGTTATTCCGTTCTTCTGGTATGACTTCAATGAAAGAAAGCAGAAGTCAGTTATCCGTGTTCTTAAAGTTCGTGCTCTCTTTGAAGACTACGGCAACGGCATTGTTGATGACGGCAAGCTTGTTGAAGGCATTGACCTTATCAAAGATGCAAGAAATATGGCAGCACAAGAGCCAAAGGCTATTGATAAGTCATACAAATCAATTAAAGATAAAGCAGAGAAAAAGGCTGCTAAAAAGCTTTATAAAGAAAACCTTAATTTCAATGAAGAAATTGAAATTTCAAAGTTTGTTTGTGATGAACTTGATAAATTCTCAACTGATGTGTTCAAATATCAGTACAATGTTCAGCAGGGCATTTACAGTGCAGGTCTTCAGGGTCTTAAAATGATGGACATTAATGAAATCCAAGCTGAAATGGCAGCTGCTAAAGCAATGCCAAATGGCACAAAGGAAGAAAAAGAAATCCGTAAGTTTGCTATTGAAGTTGCAAGAAACAAAAAGTCAGCTTACAAGGCACTCAACAAGTATTTCGCAAACGAAGACCTTGTTCAGCCTGACTTTGCAGAACTTGAAAAAATCTTTGATGTTGAAGATGCTTGTGACGAAAAGCTCAAGGCTCTCTATCTTGAATTAAGAGATGCAAAGAAAGCAAAAGATAATGCTACTGCTAAATCACTTAAAGCAGAAATTAAGGCTTATGAAGCTAAAAAGGCTGAAGCCCGCAAGGCTTCAAAGGCTGAAATGGATAAGCACGCTTACTTTGCACGTGCTGCAAAGCCATATCTTGATGCTGAAAAGCTTGTTAAACAAGAAGAAAACTACAAGCATTTCGAAGATATTGCAGAAATGTACGAGGATGCTAAAGTTCGTTATGAACAGGCTCAGGCAGAGGCTGAAGAAAAAGCTCGCAAAGAAAAAGAAGAAGCTGATGCTTATGCAGCACAGTTAAAGGCTGAAAAAGCTGCTAAGAAAGCTGCAAAGAAAAATAAATAATTAAATAACATTGTAAAACCGACTTGGAAATTCCAAGTCGGTTTTTTGTGATTATTGATGGTTTTTATTTAAACAAATTTGAATTTGTCGAACTCTTCCCCCCTTCCGTCACTCGCTTTGCTCGTGCCACCTTCCCCTCGTAGGGGGAAGGCTATCTTGGGCTCCACCCTTGAGGGGGAGCTGTCGCGAAGCGACTGAGGGGGGTATCCTAAAAGAGCCCGACAAACCCCAATTTGTGAGTTCCATTATACTGCAGTTGCGGTAAAATATTTTTTGTTCTTTTCTTCGCCTTTCCAATTATGAATTTGCTTTGGATTTGCGAAAATATCATCAAGGCGTTTGATGAACGGTACTGCCTCGCCGAAGTCGAGGGCCCTGTGGTCAAAGGCAATACAGATTGGAAGCACCTGACGGATTTCGATACTCTTATTGCCGTTTTCGTCAGTCACAACTACGGGTTTATCCTGCACCGCCCCCACACCGAATGCAGTTACCTGCGGAGGTATGATTTCAAGAAGACCAACATTACCTCGTTGACCTCTGTAAAGCGAACCGATATTTGAAATTGTGACTGTCCCCTGTTCAATATCGCATTTTGTAATTCGGTCGGTTACAGGAATACTTTCATATTCCTTTTTTGCTTTTCCACTTAAGGTTTTAACCTTGTGCTTACCTGTTTTTGCACCGATAAGACGGTAGATTGCCTGCTTGATTTTGCCCTTTTTAAGTGCGGTGAGAGTATTATCGAGTGACACCTCAAACATAGCTTCGGTCAAATCTGTCTTTTCAAAACGACGCTGAACATCGTTGATATAATCGGTCATTTCATCAAGATTTTTACTTTCAAAGTTATGAAGATTAATTGTCATCATTTCACCGTTAGGCATAATCATTGGCATTGAAATATTGATGTCTTCAAAGGTTTTGATTTCACCGCGAACAAGTTTTCTGTTATATTCAATATGTGAATTCATAATTGGTGCGGCTTTGAGCCCCTCGGCAATCACTTTTAACATAAGAGTATTGATTGTGATTTTGTCTGCACCGCGACGGTTAAAGTTGAGCTTTTTGTATTCTGTCATAAATTCGGTTACGTCAGGCTCATAATTATATGTTACATGAGGAATTGTTTCCCAACTTTCAGTTGTCATATTCGCAACGATTTTTCTTTGAATTCCGAAGTTAATGGTGTTTGTAATTTTCATAAATTAAGTTCTCCTTGATGTATATTTTTTATTGCTTTTTTTGATTTGTTTGTTCCCTGTCGGGCTACACTCACATAATAATAAAAAATACACGGTTGCACCATAAACTTTGCTTGTCAACTGTTAAAAAATATGTAAACTTTGGGTTGCAATTGGCTTAAAATCAAGGATTTTTACCCCTCAGTCATTTTTTTACAAAAAATGACAGCTCCCCTTTCAGGGGAGCCGAGAAATGCGATTTATTTAATTGTTATTGTATATGTTTCACCTTTGGTTGTTTGGAATTCTGCGAAGTGATTTTCGCTTTCGCAAATGCCGTCAACGGTGAATTCTGAATTCGCGTAATAGAGTTTACATTTACCACCCATATTTGAGGTTATGCGAGCAGTTATCATTTTACCGTTACGCCATTCAATATCAACTGTGAAATTACCGCGGGCAACAAGACCGCTGATTTTACCCTTTTGCCAAGCGGTTGGAAGTGCGGGTAACAAGTGAATAAATCCGCAATGACTTTGCATCAGCATTTCATTCACACCCGATGTGAAACCGAAATTGCCGTCAATTTGGAACGGCGGATGCAAATCCCAAAAATTCGGATAAATTCCGTTTTTGAAAAGAGTGCCGATTATGCTTAACACTCTGTCACCGTCAAGTGCACGTGCCCAGGTATTGATTTTTTGTCCCATTGACCAGCCCGTGCTCTTATCAGTTCTATCGTTCATTGAAACGATTGCGGCGTCTACGAGTTCAGGGTTATTATACCAATTCATCACATTGCAAGGATAAAGACCGAGAAGATGTGACATGTGGCGGTGGTGACGCTCGCCAATTTCGCCAAGTTTATTCTCGTGATACCACTCTTTAATCTGACCGTCGTCACCGATTTCATAAACCTTGAGTTTGCTTTGAATATCCTGCCACTTATTGATTAAATCGTCATCCACACCCAATGCAAATGCACTCTTTGAAGCATCGTCATAAAGCTGCCATAGAAGTGCCTGCTCATAAGTATTACCCATTGTGCGAGGACCGTGCTCGGGTGAGTAGCAAGGCACGGTTACTAATCTGCCATTATGCTCAATCATAAGCTTCGAGAAATACTCGGCACATTCTTTGAGCATTGGATAAACATCATTTTTGAGAGTTTCTTTATCGAGAGTATATTCATAATGCTCATAGCAATTATGTAAAATCCACGGCATTGCTGCGGGCGACCAACCCCAGTCGAAATTCCAACCGGGACAAGTCCAACCGAACGGTGTGCACTGGGTATGGAACAAGAAACCGTTCGCCTCGCCCTCACCGCTTTTTACATTTGTATAGTATTCTGCGGTAAGTCTGCCGGGGATAACCATTGACTTGATATAGCGGATAAGCGGCTTTGCACACTCACTCAAATTGCCGTTATAAATTGGCCAATAGTTCATTTGAAGATTTACATTTATATGGAAGTCACTACTCCATTTGGGGTCATTGCAGCAGTTCCAAATACCTTGAAGATTTGACGGCAACATATCATCTTCGCGAGTTGATGAAATTGCCATATATCTTCCGTACTGATATAAAAGCTGTTCTGCACTGCGTGGGTCAAGCTTATTATACTTATAGAGCAGTTTATCGGCAGGACCTATAACATTACCGCCTAAATCGATTGACACACGGTCATATAGTGCCGAGAAATCATCCGTATGTGCTTTTTTGATTTGGTCAAAGGATTTTTCCTTTGCCTTGTCATTATCATATTTCACACGGTTATAAAGTTCTTCTGCACTCTCACCTGTTCTGTAATTTGGATAAACATCAAGATAATCAGTATCTGCAGAGAGCACAAATGTGATTTCGGTAGCATTCACAATATGTAAACTATCGGTTGCGGGCACGGTTTCACCGTCTGTTACAACGCTTGCAACAAGACAATAGTTCATATTGTTATCTTCGAGTGTACCTGTATGAACAATTGTGTTGCCGTTATATTCAATATTGCCCTTATGCTCCGTTGTAAGACTCAATTTCACATCAAATTTTCCGCCCTGACGGGTAAAATGAATTACTGCACATTTATCGGGATGTGAAACAAAGTATTCGCGGGTATCTTTTACCCATTCTCTGCAATTAAGCTTGGCGTCATAAGAAACAGTGCAAACACCCGTTGACAAATCGAGTGAACGCTCATAGTTTTTATATTTTTTGATTTTATTTGCAAACTGAAGCTCACCCCAGCATTGAAAAGCACCGTAGCCGTCGCTGATACCTACAAGCTTTTCGCAAAGGTCGTGGGCTGTTTTATTGTTGCCTTTAAGGAATTCTTCGCGAATCTGATTGTAATAATCATAAGGCATTTTGCCGTCTTTATCGGGAGTATTAATATTACCTCCGCAATAATCGGGACGCTTTGGCGATGGTCCGCCCGCCCACAAGGTTTTGTGATTGAGCACAAGGCGGTCATTTTTAACTTCGCCGATTACGGTAAGACCGATACTGCCGTTACCCACGGGCAACGCTGCCTGTTCCCAGATGTTTTTAAAGCCTCGGTAATAGGGCTTTTTAAGCTTCATTTTAGATGGTGGATTTGTATAATAAAGTTTGTGCATTTCCATAATAATTTCTCTCTGTATATTGTTTTCAGAATTCTAAATACATATCGTAATGGGGAATATTCTCTTCAAGGTATTCGGGAGTGCCAACAAGAGAAAAACCACACTTTTCATAAAAACCTACGGCGTGAGTCTGTGCACCCACCTTAACGGTTTTTGCACCGTCTTCTTTCGCTTTACGAAGAAGCTCTTTAACGATTTTTTCGCCAAGATGCAACCCTCTTTTTTCTTTTTTAACAGCAATTCTGCCGATTTTAACAGTGTTTTCGCCGTAAGGTATATTACGACCTGTTGCAACCGCCTCACCGTCTAAAAAGATTACAAGGTGTGGCACCTGTAAATCAAAATCGTCAAATTCATTTTCCTCGGGTACACCCTGCTCTTTCACAAAAATTTCAATACGAAGATTTCTGAAAGATGGGTCAATCACCCCAGCGTCAAACCATTTATATTCAAGCATTTTATTCACCTCTGAACGCAAATTTGAAAGTAAGAGGTTTATCGGTTTTCACTCTGTATTTTGGTAATGCATCAGGTCCGCAGGTGTTTGTGCCAGTACCACGCATAAAGCCGTCAATACATACAAATGTGGTATCGGAATGCTCAAGCTCTTCCTGATGCTTTGCCTTGTGACAAGCAGTTTGTGTGTAATCGTGAGCAGAGAAGCTGAATTTAGGCTCGCCGTAAACCGTGAAAGCATTGCCATTTTCGTTTTTGAGTTTCAAGTATTTAACACCACCGCAGTTACCGTTATCCTGTGGCATTACATAGGGCTCGTGCATATTTTCAACTGTTGTGAGCCATCTGCCGATATATGCGTGGTCCTTCATATCGCAAAGGTTTTCCATTTTTTCGTGTGAGCCTCTGCCATAGAATTCAACAATATTGAACTCTTTTGGTAACTCAACAGTCAAGCCAAAACGCTGAATTTCGGGACAACCGAACAAAAGCTTATTGAGAGTGCATTGTACATTTACAAGACCGTTACCGTAAACGGTATAGACAACATCAATACGGAAGAACTTTTTAAAGCCTTTTTTAACCACATAAGAACACTCAACAAGAGCATAAGCGGAATGATTAGCGTGGCGGAAATCAACAAGCTTTGTTTCTGCCTCGTGAAGTTTGATTAATCCCCACGCTTTTGGGAAACCATAGCTGTCATTATCAAGAGATGCACGTACAAGATTAGGCATAAAGCCTTTTTTATTGTCGGCAGGGTTTGAGTTAAGATATTCACAACCATTACGCACATAGCTTGTCATTTCGCCGGTTTTTTCGTTAAAAACAACCTTACCGCCATTGAACTGAATGTTAAGTTCATCATTTACGGTTACAATTTCAACCTCGCCTGCACCTGTATTGGTTGGCAAGAAGTTTGCTTTGTCATTCAATGTAGCCTGCTCAATAGCCATCTGGTCTTCGCCGTCAAAATACTGAATATTGATATGGCAATCTTCGTTACAAGCATATTCAAGAAGTGGGATTTCATAAGTTTTAGTCTGCATTGGGTCAATATCAAGGTTTAATATACCGTTTGCAACCTCATTGCCGTTTACAAGCTGTGTCCATTTAACAGTAAGATAGTTTGAATTCTTAAAACGGTTTGTATTTGTGAATTCAAATACTTTACCGCTGATATGTTTACTTCTTACTGGACGGTAAACTGCTTTTATTACATAAGCGCCCGTATGCGGTGTTTTGTCGGGATATAACATACCGTCAACGCAGAAATTACTGTCGTGCTTTGCTTCGCCATGGTCACCGCCGTAAGTATATTGGAATTTATATTTGTCGTTGCCGTCGTGGTAAACCGCGTGGTCTGCCCACTCCCATACGCAACCGCCCATAAGGCTGTCATATTTATAAATACTGTCCCAATACTCTTCGACTGCACCGGGGCCGACGCCCATTGCGTGTACATATTCGCACATAAAATATGGCTTTTCGTGATATTTTTCTTTGCCCGATGTCTTACTGCCGTATTTTTCTACATCTTCTTGTGTGGGGTACATTTCAGAAATCACATCATAGGCAAAACGCTTTGTAGCAATTACTCTTTCATAGTGAACGGGGATTTTTGTGCCTTCGTTCTTCAAATATTCGTAGCACTTATCCTGACAGTTATAGCCTCCTGCCTCATTACCCAAAGACCACATTGTAATTGAAGGGTGATTACGGTCACGGCAGAACATACGGCTTACTCTGTCAACATAGCGGAATTCCCAACGCAAATCGTGACTGATAAGACCATCGTCACAAGGTTTTTTAATGTCACCTGCACCATGAGTTTCAATATCTGCCTCGTCAACAATATAGAAGCCCATAAGGTCTGCAAGTGTTAAAAGTGTGGGGTCGGGCGGATAGTGTGAAGTTCTGATAGAGTTTACGTTAAACTTCTTCATAAGTTCCATTTCAGCCTTGATTTCTTCGCCTGTGAGCACGTAGCCATTATGCATATTTGTATCGTGGTGATTAACACCCTTGAATTTAATAGGCATACCGTTGAAATAGAACACATCGCCCTTGATTTCGATTGTTTTAAATCCTGTTACATTCTTAACAGCGGTAATTACCTCGCCATTCTTTTCAAGAGTGAGCACTAAATCGTAAGTATATGGTTCTTCAGCATTCCATTCTGTTACATTAAGATTTGTAAAGGTGATTTTTGATTTTACGCGGGCGTCGGTCTGCTCTTTTGCGATAACTTTTTCGCCGTCAAGAAGCTCGGCAGTATATGAACAGCCCTCTTTATCGCCCTTAATGTCAACTGTGAGAGTTAAATCGTAGGTATCGCCCTTTTTCTCGGTTTCAATGAAGAAATCATAAAGATATGTTTTGGGCATTTCATAAAGAAGCACGTCGCGGAAAATACCGTTTTCACGGAACATATCCTGACACTCTAAATATGTACCTGTTGACCATTTGCTTACTGCACAAACGATTTCATTTTCGCCCTCGTGAAGATATGGAGTAATATCAAACTCTGCAGAGTTGTGAGCACCCTCACTGTAGCCAACGAAAAGCCCGTTAACATACAAATCAAGTGATGAGATTACGCCAAGGAATGTGATTATGTAATTCTTATCGAGATTTTCAATATTAATGAATTTTCTGTAAATACCCATAGGTACGTCCTGAGGCATTTCGGGATATAATTTAGGGTCAAATTCATAACGGGTATTTAAGTAACAAGGCTCACGGTAACCTGTTCTCTGCCAAGTAGACGGAACAGTCACTTTATCAAACTGAACACGGTCGGTATAGAATTCGTTTGGGATAAGCATATCCTTTTCGTAATATTTAAAATCCCACTCGCCATTGAGCACACGAACCATAGGACTGTTATAACGCTCGGTGAGAACATTCTGCTCACAAAGTAAATCCTTTGAGGGATAGGGAATGAAATATGCTCGGGGGGACAATTTGCCGATTTCGGCAATGTCAAACTGTCTAAAATTTGCTCTGTTGATAATGTATTTCATAAAAAAGACCTCCGTCTTGTATAGATAATTTAATTTTACCATATTGTAGTAAGATTTTCAATGAAAAACGAAGAAAAAGCAATGTGTAAAAACGAATTTGTTTAATTGTTTTTATTGACAAAAAAAGAGCATTGTGGTATTATATCTATGCAAAAATGTATTATATAAGACAAAAATGGTGGTAAAATGAATAAATCCATATTAAATAGTGCATTGGTTCACCTGAAAAATACTCAAATTTTTAAAGATTGTAATATTTCGTTATTGCAAGAGGTTTTAGAGGAATTTTCTTCGGTTGCCACTTACCCCAAGGGTGAAACTGTTTTTTCGGAAGAAAACTACTCCCCTGTGCTTTGCCTTATTATCAAAGGTGAAGCAAGAGTAAATAAGGGCGATACGGTAATTTCGCATCTTAAAGCAGGCGAAATTTACGGCGGTGCATTTCTTTATAATCCTACCTTTAAGTTTTTGAATACTGTTACGGCGGTTAGTCCCTTAAAAGTTGTAATTATTGAAAAAGAGGGCGTTGACAAGCTAATTCGCCTTGACAGTACGGTTTCATTTAACTATATCGCCTATCTTTCTGAAAGAGTGAGCTTTCTTAACAGTAAAATTGAGGGATACATCAAGCCCTCTGCAGAAGAAAAGCTACTTCTGTTTCTTCGCAAAAACTGTGATGAGCAGAACGGCAAATGTGAAATATCCGTTTCAATGACAGAGCTTTCCCGCGTTCTGCACATAAGCAGAGCAAGTCTTTACAGAGTTATTGAAACTCTTGAAAAACAAGGAAAAATCTGCCGTGACGGTAAAAAAATATATTTACAAAAGGAAGATGAAAAATGAAAAAAGTAATTTCATTGGTTCTTGTATTTGCCCTTATGCTTTGCTTTGCAGCTTGCGGAAACACAGACAAAGAAGATGACACAACAACTACAACAGAGGCACCCTACCAGAGTGTTACAATGAGAGTTGCCGGACTTTCAGGTCCTACCGGTGTTGGTATGGCAAAGCTTATGTCAGAAAAAGACAACGGAAATGCAAAAAATGATTATCAGTTCACACTTGTAAGTGACCCCAAGGAAATCAGTGCAGGTATGATTGGTAAAAACTTTGACATTGCCGCTTGCCCCATTAACCTTGCTTCTGTTCTTTATAACAAGCTCCAAGGTAATGTTCAGGTGCTTGCAGTTAACACAAAGGGTGTGCTTTACATTCTTGAAAACGGTAACACAATAAATTCGCTTTCTGACCTTGCGGGCAAAAAGCTTTATGCAACAGGTCAGGGCTCAACACCTGAATACATTCTCAATTATCTTCTCAACGAGAGCGGAATTGCAGACAAGGTAACAGTTGAATATGTTGCATCTCACGATGAGCTTGCTACTCTTGCAGCAGCGGGCAAGGCAACAATTGCGATGCTACCCGAGCCAAAGGTTACTGCTGCTATGATGCAGAATGCAGACCTTCGCATTGCTCTTAATCTTACAGAAGAATTTGAGAAATTAAGCGGTGAAACACTTATTCAAGGTGTTGTAATTGCAAGTAAGGATTTTGTGAACGCAAACCCCGATGCAGTTGAAATGTTCTTAAAGGAATACGAAGCATCAATTAATTTTGCTAATAATGATGTTGAAGCAACTGCTACACTCTGCGAGCAGTACAAGATTATTCCAAAGGCTGCAATGGCTAAAAAAGCAATTCCTAACTGCAATATTGCATACATTGACGGCGAAGATATGAAATCAGCAGTTGAAGCAAATCTTCAGATTTTCTTTGCTGCGGACAAGACATCTATCGGAGGTAAGTTGCCAAGTGATGACTTCTACTACGGAGTATAAAAAGGTAACAATTAAAAAACTCGTAAAAACAGCCCTGACCATTTTATTTTGGTTAGGGCTTTGGCAGTTGATATATATTGTTGTAGGTCTTGATGTTTTGGTTGCCTCACCGTTGAATGTGGCAAAAAGGATTATTGAATTTTTGCCCGACGGTAATTTTTGGTTGAGTATTTTTAACTCATTCAAAGGTGTTGCACTCGGCTATATTCTCGGTGTTGCCGTTGGCACGGTTATGGGTATTGCAACTGCTTTTTCAAGTGTGCTGAACACACTTTTTAAGCCATTTTTAACTGCGGTAAAGACTACGCCCGTAGTGTCATTTATAATTCTTGCACTTATATGGCTTTCAAAAATCGAAGTGCCGATTTTCATTACATTTTTGATGGTTTTGCCTGTTGTATGGGCAAATATTTCAGGCGGAATAACCTCAACGGACAAAAATCTTATTGAGATGGCAAATGCTTATGATTTCGGCTTTGCCAAGAAATTAAAGCTTATATATCTGCCCTCGGCAATCCCCTATTTTGTCACCGCCTGCAAAACCGCGGTGGGCCTTGGCTGGAAAGCGGGCATAGCCGCCGAGGTACTCTGTACTCCACAGAATTCAATAGGTATAAATCTTCGCAATTCACAGGTTTATCTTGAAACGGTTGACCTTTTCGCTTGGACCGCGGTTGTTATCATTTTAAGTCTTGTGCTCGAAAAGGTGCTTGTTGCTGTTTTTGATTTGATATTCAAAAAAATTATGTCAAAGGGAGGTTATTTCATTGAAAATACAGTTAAATAATCTCTGCAAGGCTTACGGCGACAAGGTGATTTTTGAAAACTACACCCGCACATTAAACTTTGACGGAATACTCATAATTCAGGGTAAATCGGGACTTGGAAAAACCACGCTTATGCGGTTAATTGCAGGACTTGAAAAGGCGGATAAGGGAGAAATAACAAAATCTGCCGAAAAAATCTCTTTTATGTTTCAAGAGGACAGGCTAATCCCCTTTGTTACGGTGCTTAAAAATCTGACTGCGGTGTGCAGTGAAGAAAAGGCTTTGAGATATTTAAGTCTTATGGGGCTTGAAAATGAAAAAGATAACTCCCCTACCGCTTTAAGTGGCGGAATGAGGCGTAGAGTTGCCCTTGCCCGTGCACTTTGCTTTAAGAGTGATTTGGTAATTCTTGACGAGCCATTCAAGGGGCTTGATGAGGCTTTGAAAATTAAGATTTGCGAGATAATTAAGGAAGAAAGCAAATCACGAGCATTTGTTATTGTCAGTCACGACAGTGAAGATGCGGAGATATTAGGTGCAAAAATAGTTGAAATTAACGGCAATCCATAATAATGGATTGCCGTTAATTATTCTTCAAGAAAATACCAATCAGTCGGATGTCTGTAAGTATTGTCCTTATCAATGTAAATATCAATAAAATCGTCATCGTTAATTGTAACAACATGTTCAACATCATCATAAATGAAAGCATATTTTTTCGCAGTAATTTCTGCACCAAAAAATATATTTATATTTTCACCATACCAGCTCATTGAATATAAGCCTAATTTTGAAATATCGGCACTCGTTCCGCCAACAAAATCCATTCGACCTTTAAACAATTTATTTTCTTGAAAAAATACCATATATGCTTTTTCATTATCGTGATATAGATATGCTATATAATCAGCTTTTATTGTAAATTTGCTACATGCGTATTGAAAAGCATTTTCCATTTCCAACACATCGCGGAATGTGGATTTAATAGCATAATCATCATTGGCAGATATTGAATTTGTATATTCATAAATTGGGTATGACACGAAAATGCTAATTAGTAAAACCAAGGCGAGAATAAGTGCTAACAGTTTTTTGGATTTCGATTTTTTGAGAGTCTTGACGATTATTTCATTTGATGCAGTAGGGATTTTTTCTTCACTTATTTTTTCACCGTTAAGTATTTCAGTTACCGAAACACCGAGAACCTCGGCAAGCGGGATAAGCATTGACACATCGGGTGCACTCCTGCCTGTTTCCCACTTTGAAACGGCTTTATCGGTAATATTTAATTTTTCGGCTAACTCCTTTTGGTTGTAACCCAATTCTTTTCTGCGTTGTGAAATAAATTTTCCTATTCTGATATTATCCATAAAAACTACCTCCTGACTTAAAAATAACATAAAATCAGTTAAAAGTCACCCTACCGGCAGTAGAATGTGATAAAAAACGGCGGGAGCAAGCCCCCGCCCTACTATCATTATTAAGTTTTATGGTTTTGCGGGTCTTGCGGGTTTGTAACTGCAAGTACCACAAATTCGGTCGCCTGCATCACCTGCGGCGGTTACGATATAACCGTCCTTATTAAGTCCGGTCGGAATATACTGTGCTGCATAAATTTTAACATCAGGATGCTTTTCATAAAGAAGCTTTACACCAACATCTGATGCAAAAATACACATAACCTTAATATTTGTGCAACCCTCTTTTTTAAGATAGTCGATTGATGCATCAACACTACCACCTGTTGCAAGTGCAGGGTCAACAATGATTACAGGACCGTTTGTTATATCAACAGGCATTTTATAGTAATATGTTACGGGCAAGAGAGTTTTTTCATCTCTGTAAAGACCGATATGACCAACCTTTGCAGTTGGTGACAAACGACGAAGACCATCAACCATTCCAAGACCTGCACGAAGAATAGGAACAATTGTAAAATCCTCGGCAAGTACGGGAGAATCGAAGTCAGCGAGTGGTGCTTTGATTGGTACTAATTTTGTTTTAAGGTCTTTAAGAGCTTCATAGCCCATAAGCATTGTAAGTTCATCAACAATTTCACAGAATTCTTTTGAGCCTGTGTTAATGTCGCAAAGGTGGGTAACCTTATGAGCAACTAAAGGATGGTCGTTAAAGCTTATTAAATTCTTTGTAAAGTCTGACATAATAACGCCTCATTTCAGGTTTTATTTCAATAAATAATATATCATATTTATACAGTTTTGGCAAGATAACTTATGTTGATTGACACCAAATTTTACGTATGTTATAATTAAAAACAGAAATAATAAGGAGAATTATTATGGCAAAGATTATTGTAAGCGGATGTCTTATGGGCTGTGACTGTCGTTACAAGGGTGACAACTGCAAATGTGAAGAATTATTGGCTTTGGCAGAACATCATACACTTATCCCTGTTTGTCCCGAACAGTTGGGCGGGCTTAAAACTCCACGCGACCCTGCTGAAATTGTGGGTGACAAGGTTATAAGCAACAAGGGGAACGATGTTACTTATGAATATACAAAGGGTGCAGAAACTGCACTTTATATTGCAAAGCTCAATAATGCCGATGCGGTAGTTTTTAAAGCAAACAGTCCCTCTTGCGGAAAAGGAATAATTTATGACGGCACATTTACAGGAAACAAGGTTGCAGGCAACGGTGTTGCCGCCCAAATGTTCTTAAATGCGGGATATTCTGTTTTTACTGAAAATGAAATTGATGAGCTTTTAAAATTTCTCAATAATTAGTGATTGAGTTTTTATCAAAATTATTGACAAAAAAACACAATATATGGTATAATTCAAGCAATAACACGGCAGACTTTAAATTCCATACATAAATATCGACAAGATAGTTGTGTGGCATTATATGGTGCTTTCTTACCTTGTCAATATTGGCAAGGTTTTTTTATGCCTGTCGGGTGTAAAAATTTGAGGAGGAAAAAAATATGAAACTCATTTATGATGTCAGCGACCGTCCGGGTTTGAGCAAAACTTTACTTTTTGCATTCCAGCAGATGATTGCAATTATGGCGGCGACATTGCTTGTTCCTATGCTTATGTCAAGTTATGCTATGAGCAACGGTAACACACTTTCTTTTGACCCTGCAGCAGCACTTTTTGGTGCAGGTATCGGTACACTTTTCTACACATTTGCTACAAAGCGTAAGAGCCCTGTTTTCCTTGGTTCTTCTTTCACATTCCTTGGTGCTTATGCAGCAATTATCGGTATGAACTATGGCTATTGGGGTGTTATTATCGGTATCACTCTTGCAGGTCTTGTTTATGCAGTGCTTGCTCTTATCATCAAGTTTGCAGGTTCAGGTTGGGTTAACAAACTTATGCCTCCTGTAATTGCAGGTCCTATTGTTACTATTATCGGTCTTTCACTTTCAAGCACAGCAACAGGCTGGATGTCATCAAATGGTATCCCGAACCATTACAACCTTGTAACAATCCTTGTTGGTGCAGTTACATTCTTTGCAATTGTTATTGTATCTGTTAAGGGTTCAAAGAAGCTTCGCCTTATTCCTTTCATCATCGGTGTTGCTGCAGGCTACATTGTTGCTCTTGTTCTTACCCTTATCGGTAATGCTGCTGATATTGCTTCACTTCAGATTTTGAGCTTTGACTCATTCAAAGCAGCATTTGAGCCATTCACAATTCAGTCAATTGTTGATTATCCTAAATTTACATTCCTTAAAGCAATAACTGAGCATCCTGAAGGAGTTCTTCCTATTGATGCTACTGCTATTGGTAATATCGCTATCACATTCGTTCCTATTGCTGTTGTTGAACTTGCACAGCACATTGCTGACCACAAGAACCTTGGTAGCCTTATCGGTAAAGACCTTATCAGTGACCCGGGTCTTGACAGAACTCTTATCGGTGACGGTGTAGGTTCAATCATCGGTGGTTTCTTTGGTGGTGCTGCAAACACAACTTACGGCGAATCAATCGGTTGCGTTGCTATCACAGGTAATGCTTCAGTTATTTCAATCATCACAGCAGGCATTGGTTGTATGATTCTTTCATTCTTCACACCATTCGTAGCACTTATCAACTCAATTCCTAAGTGTGTAATGGGTGGTGCTTGTGTTGCTCTTTATGGTCTTATCGCTGTATCAGGTCTTTCAATGCTCAAGAATGTTGACCTTGGTAAAAACAGAAACCTCTACATTGTAAGTGCAATTCTTGTTATCGGTATCGGTGGTCTTTCACTTAACTTTGGATTCAACCCAGTTACACAGGGACCACTTGTTCAGGTTACAGCTCTTGCAACTGCTCTTATCTTTGGTGTTATCACTAACTTAATTGTCAGCACAGGTAAGAACAAAGACGAAGAAGACGCTGAATAATCAGTAAACCCAATAATTAGTCCCCACGAAATCGTGGGGACTTTTTTTATAAACAAATCTGAATTTGTCAAGTTAAGTTATAGACCTTTGACAATGTTATCCGTATTGTGATACAATATTCGCGGTGACCTTAAATGATTAAAAACGACAAAACAAAAGGAATTATATATATTATAATTTCTGCCTTTTTCTTTGCTCTTATGGGGCTTTTTGTGAAACTTTCGGGAGATTTGCCCACATTTCAGAAAACCTTCTTCAGAAATGCTGTGGCTATGATTTTCGCCCTTATTGTTATAACTAAAAATCACCAATGGGAGTTACCGAAAGGTAAGAACATAAAATATCTCTTTATCCGTTCAGCAGCAGGCACCTTTGGTGTACTTTGCAACTTTTATGCGGTAACTCAAATTAACCTTGCAGACGCTTCGATGCTCAACAAACTCTCACCTTTCTTCGCCGTTGTATTTTCAATATTCATACTTAAAGAAAAGGCAAATTGGAAGCAATTTTTGGCGGTAACCATTGCATTTATTGGTGCTTTATTCGTTATGCGTCCTTCATTTTCATTTGATGCTCTGCCCGGCTTTTTAGGGTTCTTGGGCGGACTTTCAGCAGGACTCGCATATACTTATGTACGCAAACTTACCCTTAACGGATTCAAAAGCATATTGATTATTTTTTATTTCTCACTATTTTCCTGCTTGGTAACTCTGCCTTGGCTCATATTTGATTATACGCCTATGTCGCCTCAACAATGGCTTTATTTAATGCTTGCAGGACTTGCTGCCAGCGGTGGACAGTATTTTATCACAACGGCATACAGTAAAGCCCCTGCAAAAGAGATTTCACTTTATGATTATTCGCAGATTATATTCACAACCCTTTTAAGCTTGATTGTATTCGGCGATTTACCCGATATATTGAGTTTTGTGGGCTATGCAATTATTATTTCAGCGGCGATATTCAATGCGTGGAATTCGTTGAAAAAATCAAAAACTTAATATATTATAACACAAGAAATAACACAAGAAAAAACGCCGAGAAATTCTCAGCGTTTTTTTATTGTAATTTGTATTCTTGGTATATAGATGCAAGCAATGTAGCCTAAAAACGCACCCAAAGTGTTATGAACCACATCGTCTGCTTCTGCCAATCCCAATGAAAATACGTATTGTATTATCTCCAAAACAAGAGAAAACACAAATGCAACAACCACAAATATTATTACATTTTTCTTTGTTTTTAAAAGGTCAAACAATAATATTCCCAAGGGGAAAAACAACAGAATATTGGCTCTGTTTGTGAGAAATGCTTCTGAATTTTCTCCTTTGAAATATTCAAAATATGATGAAAACGGAATGAAGTCAACTTTTGCAACTACACTTCCTATTTCTCGGCTGAACACAACTTTATACAGCACAAACAAGGCAAAAACTATTATAAGAAATATATTTATTATATTCCAAAGCCTTGCAGAATTCTTTGATATATAGTCCTTTATTTTGAGATATGCCCATGTGGTGAAAAGTATAAATACAGTATATTCCACAATGGAAAAACCATAAATATATCTACTGATACTGTTAATCAAACTCATATTTATTCCATATAGAAATCTTTGTACCACTCGGCAAATTTACGAATACCGTCACGAAGTGATGTGCTTGGTTTAAAACCGAAATCTGCTTCAAGTGAAGAAGTATCAGCAAATGTAATGGGCACATCCCCTGCCTGCATTGGCACTAATTCCTTGTGTGCTTCAAAGTCATAATCTTCAGGTAAAACTCCCGCACGAACCAATTCTTGCTGAAGTATATCAACAAAATCAAGAAGATTTTCAGGGCTATTATTACCAATGTTATAAACCTTATAGGGTGGCACGGGCAGTCCATCTTCACCTGTTACCTTTTCAGGTGCATGTTGCATTACGCGTTTAACACCCTCAACAATATCGTCGACATAGGTGAAATCACGTTTACAGTTACCAAAGTTGAAAATTTGAATAGTTTCGCCCTTAATCAGCTTATTTGTAAAGCCGAAATATGCCATATCGGGACGACCTGCAGGACCATAAACCGTAAAGAAACGGAGACCAGTTGAAGGGATATTATAAAGCTTTGAATAGGCATGTGCTAATAATTCATTGCTCTTTTTAGTTGCCGCATAAAGTGAAACAGGGTTATCAACCTTATCCTCAACACTATACGGAATTTTCTTATTTGAGCCGTAAACACTTGAAGATGATGCATAAACAAGATGCTCAACGGGGAAGTTACGGCAAGCCTCTAAAATGTTATAAAATCCAATAAGATTGCTTTCAACATAAACATCGGGATTTGTGATTGAATATCTTACGCCTGCCTGTGCTGCTAAATTTACAACAACCGCAGGTGACTGTTCTTTAAATATATTGAAAACGAGTTCTTTATCGGCAATACTGCCTTTAATGAAATTCCAAGATGAATCGGGATATTCTTTCACAAGTTTTTCAATTTCATTAAGTCTGTAATCCTTAATTGATACATCATAATAATCATTCATATTATCAAGACCAATAATATGAATTGGATTAACTGTTTTTAACAATTCCATAACAAGATTTGAGCCGATAAATCCTGCGGCACCTGTTACTAAAACTGTTTTATTTTTCAAATCAACATTTTGTATCAGCATTTTGTTATCCCCTTATACTCTTTTTGAACTTTTTCGTAGCTTTCAAGATTACCAATGTCATAACGGCTACCCGGCATTTCCATGGCATAAACATCTGTTTTCTTGCACAACCAGGATATATAACTACCCGGAGCATCAGTATTACAACCCTCGTCAATACCCTGCTGAACTTTTTGAGTGTCTTCAGCAGTATAATAATAGAATGGTGGGCAACACCAATTTGAAGCAGGATTTTCAGGTTTTTCGGTCATATTGATAATCTTATCATCGTCATCAAACTCAAGGACGCCACATTTAACAAGTTTTGCTTTTGAAGGCTCAAAATAACGCATAACACAAGAGTTTTTCTTTTCTAATGCGTATTTAACAAATGAATTAAGACTGAAATCAAGTACATTATCCCCTGCAATAACAAGAACATCTTCTTGAATATTCAACATATCAATAGCAAATTGAATATCTTTGACTGCACCAAGACGATTTTCGTTAGATGTTGTACCATCATCAAGAACTGTGATTTTATATGCTTTATCCTTTGCCCAATCGTCAAAATGGTGTGCAAATTTATGGTTGGAAATTACAACATACTCATTGATAATTTTTGATTTTTCCAAATCGTCAATTAACCAATCAAGAATTGTCTTTTCACCCACCTTTAACAAGGGTTTCGGAAAGTTTTCAGTTAAAGGATAAAGTCTGGTAGCATAACCTGCTGCTAAAATTAAACATTTCATAAATTTACTCCATCAGCTGTTGTACAGATGTGCATACTGAATTTTCCCTCAAGATGCGGGAATTCAGCAAGATATTCTTTTTCTACGGTTTCAAAAATTGATTTTTCATAGTCAGGATTTATGAGTGCCATACAGCAACCTTTGAATCCTGCACCTGAAAATCTACCACCGTAGATACCTTCGGTCTTTGTCATAATATCATAGAGTTTAATAAGTTCAGGAGAGCCTGTTTCCCAATTTTCAATTGAAGATTTACCACTTTCAAATGAAAGTCTGCCAAATTCTTCAATATCCCCTTTACGCCAAGCCTCTGCTCCTGCTAAAACTCGAAAATATTCAGTGTACCAATGCTCTGCACGTTTTGCCCAATTAAAAGGTAACGCATCTTTATATTTGAGATAAACATCATAAGGAACATCACGGAGATTTGTTTCTTCAAACTTACCGTATTCCATACCTGACAATGCCTTTAAGGCATAAGCGGCACTGCGACACTCGTCAACTCGCATATTGAATTTTGAGCCCGCCAATGAACGCTCAAGTCCCGAAAAGAAAATTGCAATTTTATAGGGCTTCATATCGGGTGAGGTTGGAATAAGTTCATAACTATCATCCATCATATCCATAAAGAGAAGATGGTCTTTTTTACAATAAACCTCACAAGATTGGTCTAATTTACCGCAGGATACACCTACATACTTATTTTCAGCTTCTTGTGAAATTAAAATCAGTTCTTTAGTTGACAAGCTGATATTATTAAGACGGCAAAGTGCTGAAAGGAAAGTAATAATTACTGCGGCCGAAGATGAAAGTCCACCGATTGGTAACTCACCATCTAACACAGCACACATACCGATTCTTAAAGGATAACGAGAATTAAGGGCGATAGTTGCACCTCTTAAATGGTCAGCCCAATCCCCTTGTTTCTCTGTTGGTGTACTAGCAATATGCCACTGTGCGCGTTTGGGAAATTGTAAAGAAGAAATCTCAATAACACCATTTTGTTTTGGTCCGTAAGCAATATGGATACCCTTATCAATAGCAAAGCCTGTTATCTTACCTAATTGATGGTCCGAATGAGCACCTAAAGGACAAATACGATATGGTGTGAATGCAGTATATTCTGCGTCTTTTTTATAGGTGTTTGAAAATGCTTTCAACACGTTCTTTGACGCATTAGTTGCAGAATACTTTGTAATTGTTGTTTCCATTACGATTCAACTCCTATTAAGCAGATTTTCTTCTGCGTAAAACTTTATTTACAAGTGACTTAACCTGTTTGAAATAGAACAAAAGATTCACCACAAGCGTTACCACAACACAAATAAGACCTACCTTAACCGCCATAAATATCCAAGCAGTAAATGTAACTTCACTTAAAGTGATAAAGCTTGTTGCGAGTACCGAAAGAAGAACAGTTACTATATCAGCAACACAATGCAGGAAGAAATATCTTACCTTTCGGGTCATAATGTTTTTCTTTAAGTAGAAAACAAAATAAACTGTTCTGTAAAGCATTGCAACAGGTTTACCGATTGCAACACCGATTATACCGAATTTAATTACAAATACAACCGATACAACAATGTTAATAATTGCTTCAATAATCGCACTTGCCTGTGTCTGCTTATAATGACCTGCGGCAAGAACAACAATGTTATAAGGTAATCTTAAGCAATAACAAGCTGTTCCGAGAGTAATAAGCACGGCAAATGCCGGCAAATAATAATTAACGTCTGTAACATTTGCTGTGTAAATCTGAATGAATGGTAATATAAGAATACCTGTACAAGTAAATAAAAGCGTAACAATCGTATGAATTAACCACTCAAAATGTGAGAAGAAATTATCAAGTGTTTCGTGCTCTTCGCGGGCAATCATATCGCCAATTGTTGCCTGAACAGAGTTTGTAAATGTAGTAACAAGTAATTTAATACCATTCACAACGCTGTGGTAAACCTGATAAATTGAAACATTTTCAAGTGTTGAGAAAAGTGTCAATACAACAACGTCGGTACTGTTAAGTACAACTGATGCTAAATGTTGTGCCAAGCCGTTCCATTTCTGTTTTATAGGTTCGTCAGTAAATTTAATTTTCTTGTCAATGTCATAATGCTTTTTCGCATAAACGGTAAAAACAATCGGACGAAGCAGGAAAATCAAAGATGTTGTGAGTTTTAAAACAATAACATCTGCACCAAGAACAGCCATTACAACTGTTGCAACAGCATTTAAAATAAGCGTTACTGTTTGCACTGTGAACTGAATATATGCACACTGGTCGGCATTTAAAAGCATCTGATATGTAATGCCGAAATAATACTGTGCAAAGGTACTGATTGAGATTACCAAAATCAATACGGCAGTAAATCCCCAATCATATTGGTCCTTGACCGTCATAGGATAGAAAATTACCAAACCTGCAATATAAACCGCAAAGATGTATGCAATTCTCTTAAAGAATTTTTCTGAAGATACAATAATTTTGCTGATTTCTGTTTTATTCTTATCTGCTAAAGGTTTATATAATGCAGATTGTACTACGGCACCAACACCAAGTTCCAAAAGAGTTATGAAGTTTAAAAACTGTGCGATGGACGAAACAAGACCATTCACCGCAGAACCATAATATTCAATAAATATTTTAGGAACAATCAGACCGCACACTACTGATACAACCTGATATATTACCGATGTTGATGTATTAAGCAAAAGCTTTTTACTTCTTGAAAGCATAATAATAACTTCCTTTTATTAATTAGTCGAGTTTAAGAAGCTCGCCTACTTTTAAGTCATATTCCACAGGTTCAAATCTGCCATAACCTGAACCATGGAAGAAAGTGTATTCGCCAAAATAGATTTTTCCTTTAATCTCATAAAAATCAATACGGACAAATTTCATACCCTGAGACAGTTTTGCAGAAAGTTCTTTCATTTCTTCAAATTTTTCGGGCTTTTCAATAACCTTACTTGAATTTTCATGAATGTTCTCAAATTCAAGATGGTTAAAATCCATATCAAAGAAATCAAAGCGGCAATCATCACTTCTGTCTGTTGCAACAAACATAATTTCAGGCTTTCCGTCAAAACAGAAGAATTTGTAGTCATTTATTGCAGTTTCACCGTCGGGTGCCATATGCTTTTCTGCAATAATTCTTGGTTTTAAATTCTTATATACAGGCTCAAATCCCATATAGTAATAATTGATTTTCATACAGTGATTAAGTTTTCTTTTCGCTGCTTTAAAATCAAAGGTTGCTTTATCATTACAAATTACAACACTTGCAGAATCGTGAGTGCATTTAAGCACAAATTTATCAGGCAGTTCGTCAAGGTTAATTTCAGAAACACTGTCATAAACTGCAAGAGTGGGAATAAGATATTCCTCACCCAGAATTTCGGCGACGTGCTTTTTAACCTCTGCCTTATCAACAAGCATACTTTCTTTTGAGTAATCCCCATTTAGCTTTAACCATTGCATTTTCTCGTTAAAGGTTTTGGGATTTTCAAAATCAGGCTCATATCCTAATCTCTGTACAAACTTATCGCGACAGAATTTTTCGGGACTAATAAAATGACGACGCCAATATTCGATTTTTTCTAAAACATAAAGCAAGTTTTTATTCATAAAAGAAAACCCCGTTAATTCATTACTTTTTTCAACAAAGCATTTGCCTCTTGAAGCTTTGTCTTTAATGTGGATTTAAGTTTAATTTGTACAATCAGATATTTGATGTCACTAATTTTAATTTTTTTATTTTTAATACGCACCAAAGCAACACGCTTTGAAATATTATCTTTAAAGGTTTTCTTGTCAACCAATCCAACCTTATTGTTTGCTTCAATAAGCTTTTTGCCCCAAGTTTCAACGTCATTGACCGGAGCCTTGTTTGAAATACCTTTCAGTGTAAGGTGTGCCTCGTACTCGGCATCAGTCGGTGTTAATCCAACTCGTGCAAGTCTGCGTTTCATTACCATTTCAGCTGTTGTTACCTGCTCTGACTTGAACTGTGAAGTAATCTGCTTATCGTGAATACGATAAAAGAGAAGCACTTCACCCATTACGGCCAATTTACCGAATTCACTGCAACGCTCCCACATATCGTAGTCTTGTCCCTTTTTAACATTACCGTCATACGTAAGACCGTTTTTATCAAGGAAAGACTTTTTAATCATAACTGACGGGTGACAAAGACCGCTTGTAAAGAAAAGTTCGGCACGGATTTCATCGTTTCGAGTTTCAATGCAGGGGCTCATAAAAATGCTTTGTGAGCCGAAAGAAACTACACCTGTACCAATAATGTCAACATCTGTATTTGCTTCAAAAAATGCAAGTTGACGCTCAAATCTTGTGGGAACAGAAAAATCATCGGAATCCATTCTGGCAATAAAGTCGCCCTTTGCAACGGCAAGACCTTTATTAAGAGATTTTGTAAGCCCCATCTGCTCTTCATTGTGTATAAGTATTATACGTTCATCTTTTTTTGAAGCATTTTCAAGTTTTTCAACAATTTCATCCTTGGAGCCGTCATTTAAAATGATAAACTCAAAATTCTTGTGTGTCTGATTAAGAATACTATCTATTGCAACATCGAGGTATTCCGGCACCTCATTGTAGACACTCATAATAACTGAAATCAATTTGTCCATACTTTTTTATCCTTTCAATTTAAGTACTGCAGGCATTAAGATTCTGTAAAGAGATGGAAAATATGAAACAAACAGACCGATTGCACGGTTTCTCTTTGACAAATACTTATTTGCTTTAAGCTCTTTTTTTGACTTTTTAAGTTCTTTTGCCGCTGTGTTATATACAGTTAAAGCAACATCATTTTTCCCTTTTACCATATTCAAAACGGCTGCATTACAAAGCACAATATTACAATACAAATACTGATAATTAACTTCTTCTGACAATGACTTGAATTCTTCTTTTCCGTCCATTGTTTCTTTTACGTACTTAACGTGGTTAAGCCAATGCAAATTTCGCAAGCTCATACTTGAGGTTGTATTACTACCCTCACGCTTTACATAATGATACAGAGGTTTATCAGTTACCGCAATTTTATCTTGTCGTATAAAAACCTCAAAGTTAAACAAATAATCTTCATTAGTTTCATTCAACGGGAATTTGCAATCTTCAAATACTGATTTATGATATAAAGATGTACATGCACTATGATTACTGCCCAAAAAGAAATAATGAAGAAACTCCGTATTCGTCAACACCTTATCTCCCTGAACTTCATCAGGACGAATAACTTTTTTGTTATTCTCAATTGCTATACCACAAAGGGCAACTTTGACATCATTATTCTTTACCATTGCATAAAGTATTGACAGCATATCACTTTCAATCACATCGTCACTGTCTATGAAAGAAATATATTCACCTTTTGCCTCAGAAACACCACGATTTCTTGCTCCTGCTGAGCCACAATTCTGTTGATGAATTACGCGGACATTGTCATATTTCTTTGCTGTTTCATCGCACAAATCTGAAGAATAACTATCAGTCGAACCATCATCTACAAGTAAAATTTCAAGATTTTTATAATTCTGATTTAAAATACTTTCAACGCAATCTTTCAAATATTCTCCTGTATTATATACGGGAACAACTACAGAAATTAAATCATTCACTATAACTCACCTCAAATATGACTAAAAATAAAGTTATATGGTAATAAACCAGAATCAACAGGCAAAAGCACAATCATGTGTAAGAAATACATACCATAAATCATTAGTCTTGCAATAGGTTGTGAATTTTTTTTGAAAACGCTCAAAAATTCAGGCACTAAAATTGGAAGAGCTACATTAAAATATGTCGCAAATCGAGCCATAACTGTAAGTCTACCGCCACAAACAAGAAAGATAAGATTCATAATGCACATATTCACAAAGAAATCTATGTGTTCATTATGCTTTTTCAGTTGTGGATAATAAAAGAATGACAACACCACAGGCAAAGCAGCAACCACAACTCTGATAAAGTTTATACCTGCTCTAAGCTCAGTAAAATCTGAATAGTCATCCGCCAATTTTGACTGACCGATATTGTCAAGGAAATCAATAATAGTTGTCCATAATCCCGGTAAGAATATGATAAGAATAATAATTAACAGACACATAAAAAGAAAAGGCTTTTTCCATGGCTTTAATCTGCATATTAATATAAATGGAATAACAAGTAACGCGGTTGAGTGGAATGTATATGCAATTGCCACAAGTGCTGCAAACTTCCACCAATTTTTACGTTCGTATAGCAATGGTATACCTACAAACAAGATACTCACCGCAACCGCCTGTCGCATTCCGTTATATGGCCATGTATAAAGGCACATCATAATATACAGAGCACAAGTCATAGTAAAACTACTGCTGTATTTTCTGTATGTAAAAATAATTGGCAGATAAATAATTACTCCCAATATTAAACTGTAAAGAAAATAGTCTGTAAATACATACTGTCCTATAAACGCAGTTAAAACATAAAAGCCCCAGTCACGAGCGCCGATTAAATCCTGAATATTCATTCCCAGCAATTTATGGAATCTTGAAAAATAGTTAGGGAAATCTGTCCCAACATTCCATCTTGCTGCAAAAAAGAAAATCAATATTGCACAAATAATAAGAGTAATTAAGATTGACGGTATTTTTCTTCTTTCTATATGATGACCCAGACGAACATCTTTTTCAATGGCAGAATTTTGTCCTATAGTGCTGATAAGCATTACGGATAATAAAATCGTAATATATACTGCCATAAAACCCCTCCTCGTCAAATATATTCTTTAACACATTCATTTCATAGCTTGCTTAATCTTTAAAAGCAACTTTCCGGGTATAAGCCCCACAATTAATGGTTTTAACACGAAAACATAAGCATAAATAGGCATTTTGAGTCTTCTGAAACCTTTGAATTTTACAACTGCCTCTTTAATACGATTTATATACTTGCGTCGTGCAATACTTGCATTATCCTGACGCACATAATAAAGACCTTCATCTATGTTATTGATTTTTGCACCATTTGCACACATTCTCATATAAAGGTCTGTATCTTCACATCTTGTTGTTTCCCACGCTATGCGGTAACCACCAACAGCCATAAGACTTGATTTTTTCATTATGGTTGAAGCATGTGCCACAACGCTACCGTGAATGAAATCCATTCTTTGAGGATTTATTTTACGAGGTGAGATTTTGCCGTGTTCCCCGTTTTCATCAAAGGAAATCATTGCTGTTCCCACAACATCAACTTCAGGATGTTCCATAACATAGTTATACAAGATTTCAAAGCGGTCCGGTCTTGAATAATCGTCTGCATCCATTCGAACAACATAATCTGCAGAAGCGGCATCAAGACAAGTGTTCAAAGCAACTCTCAATCCACCATTAGTTTCATTATGTACCAGGACAAATCTTTCGTCATTTCCATATTCAGAAGTGAGAAAATCCCATGTGTCATCAGGAGAGCCATCATCACAAATAACAAACTCCCACTCTTTAAAAGTTTGATTTTTAATTGAATCAATTGCATAACGGACCATATCTTTATCTTTCGAAGTATAGATACCCATTATGACTGAAATTTTTGGTTTTATCATATAACCACCAACAATCTTTTTAAATTTTGTCTGAAGGCATAAAAATACATATTAAGATACATTTATAGATATTAAATTATATCACAATATAATATGTATTTGCAAGCGATTTGCAGATAATTATTGCGAAAATGGATTTTTTATTTTATTGACTTTAAAAATAGATTTGTATATAATTAGATGAAGAATGAAGTAGAGGAGGAAATGCTATGAAAATTGACCTTGAGAGCAGAGTTTTACTCTCGCTTATTGCCAAGACATCTTTCGGTAAGGATATACCCTTTTTGCAGGGTGACGAAAAGGCGGAAGACATTGACTGGGCAAAGGTTTATGACGAAAGCTTAAAACAGACTGTTGTGCTTTTTGCTTCGGGTGCTATTACTCCTTACACTGATTTAATACCCAAAGAGGTTTTCGGCAAGTGGCTTGCTTTCAGTGGCAAAACCTTTACTACCAATATGTTTGTGGTGAATTATCAAAATGAGCTTGTAAAATTTCTTGACGATAACGGATACAAATACATAATTTTAAAGGGACTTTCTTCTGCTTCATACTACGAAAATCCCGATATGAGAATGCTTGGTGACGTTGATTTTCTTATTGACGGCACTAAAACTGATGAAATAGCAACACGAATTCAGAATGAATTGGGATATAACTTATATAACGATTTAGACCATATCTGCCACGTTACAATGACCCGTGGTCGTGCGGCTATTGAAATGCACTTTGAAATTCCCGGTATTCCACACGGTGACAATGGTAAGTATGTAAGAGAATACATAAAAAATATTCTTGAAGATACACAAAACACAAAGTTCCCCGAATGTGAATTCACAGCTCCTTCGCCTCTTTTTCACGGTGTTATTATTCTTTTGCACATGCTTCATCACATGTCAAGTGAGGGTTTAGGGCTTCGTCACCTTTGCGACTGGGGAGCTTTTGTAAATAAAACAGCCAGAATGGATTTCTGGGCAAATGAATTTGTGCCGTTCTTAAAGAAAATAAATCTGCTCACCTATGCAAGCGTTATGGCATCTGTTTGTCATAAATATATGGGAATTGATATGCCTCAAAGTCTGTCCATTGCAGATGATGAAATCTGCGGTGAAATTATGAGCGATATTCTTCAAAGTGGTAATTTCGGCAACAAGGACGAGCAATATCACCAAAGCGGTTTGCTTGTTTCTGAAAACGGTAAGGACGGTATGAGCAAATCAACCTTTGGCGTGCTTTTAGGCAAGCTTGACTCCGCCGTTAAATTACATTGGCCGTGGCTTAAAAAGTGGAAGATTTTATTACCCTTTGCCTATATATTCTTCGCATTAAGATATTATCTGAAAGTTTTTAAGGGGGAACGACCATCACTCACTTCTCTTATGCCCGAAGCTAATCGACGTAAAGAATTATATAAAAAGTTAGAAATTTATGAGGACTCGGAATGAACGAAAATGTGAAAAAAGTTGCTCTTGAGGAGCTTTACCCCATTATAAAAGAACAACTTGAAAGCGGCGGAAATGTTAAAATTCCTATTACGGGAACAAGTATGCTCCCCTTACTTGTTCAAGGCAGAGATTTTGTAGTATTGAAAACTTGTCATAAGGCAAAAATAAATGACATTATCTTTTATCGTCGCGATAATGGTGCTTTTGTTTTACACAGAATTATCGGTGTTGACGGCAATGGTTACATACTCTGCGGTGATAACCAATGGGTTAAAGAATATGGAATTAGTGACCATAATATCATTGGTGTTGTGACCGAAATTCACCGCAACGGCAAGGTAATCGGCGTTGACGATAAAAAATATGTTAAATATTACAAGCGTTGGCTTAAATTATTCCCAATAAGAAAAATGATTGTAAAATTACTCACAATTATTAGAGCTATAAAAAGAAAAATGAGCAGAAGATAGTAAATCTTCTGCTCTTATTTTTTAGTATTTACGCCAAACCATTTTATCAACTACGCCTGTATATGACTGAATGAGTTTAACGACCTTTGTTGAAACATTTTCATCAACATAATCGGGTACCGGAATACCATTTTCGCCGTTAAGATTAAGTTGAACGGCTGTATCAATTGCCTGAAGAAGTGATTTTTCATCAATTCCTGCAAGAACAAAGCAAGCCTTATCAAGTGCTTCGGGACGTTCAGTTGATGTACGGATACAAACTGCCGGGAAAGGATTACCAACTGATGTAAAGAATGAACTTTCTTCGGGGAGTGTGCCACTGTCAGACACAACTGCAAAAGCATTCATCTGTAAGCAGTTGTAATCGTGGAAACCAAGTGGCTCGTGCTGAATAACACGCTCATCAAGTTTAAAACCACTTTCTGCAAGTCTCTTTTTACTTCTTGGATGGCAGGAATAAAGAATCGGCATATCGTACTTTTCAGCGGTTTTGTTAATAGCATTGAAAAGTGATAAGAAATTCTTTTCTGTATCAATATTCTCTTCACGATGAGCTGAAAGAAGAATGTATTTACCCTTCTCAAGACCGAGTTTTGAGTGAATATCGCTGGCTTTAATTTGCGGGAGATTGTTATGAAGAACTTCTGCCATTGGTGAGCCTGTTACATATACTCTTTCCTTTGGCAAACCACATTCGTGAAGATATTTTCTTGCGTGCTCTGAATATGCAAGGTTAACATCGGAGATAATGTCAACAATTCTTCTGTTTGTTTCTTCGGGAAGGCACTCATCTTTACAACGGTTACCTGCTTCCATATGGAAAATCGGAATATGAAGTCTTTTTGCCGCGATTGCAGAAAGACAAGAGTTTGTGTCGCCAAGAATAAGCAACGCATCGGGTTTAATCTGGTTCATAAGTTTATATGAACAGTTAATAATATTACCAACTGTTGCACCCAAATCATCACCTACTGCGTCCATATAAACCTCTGGGTCTTGAAGATTTAAGTCCTTGAAGAATACACCGTTGAGGTTATAGTCATAATTCTGACCTGTATGTGCTAAAATGCAGTCAAAATACTGACGGCTCTTATTGATTACGGCAGCAAGACGAATTATTTCGGGACGAGTGCCCACGATAATCAAAAGCTTTAATTTACCGTTATCTTGAAATTTAATATCTGAATAATCTAATTTCATATATTATCTCCTTTTTAATTAAAGAAAATATTACTATATAATCATTAAGTTTGAGAAAAAATGTGCTATGGGCAATTTTAGCCAAACTTAAACAATTTCAAAGAATGTGTCAGGTTTATTGGGATTGAAATTTTCATTAGCCCACATTACTGTAACAAGATTTTCGGTTTCACTCAAGTTAATTATGTTATGAGTATATCCCGGCAACATATGTATTGCCTGAATTTTATCCCCTGTTACCTCGTAATTAAGAACTTCATCACTGCCGATTTTTCTCATCTGAATAAGTCCGTGACCGCTTACAACAATGAAAAATTCCCATTTTGTATTGTGCCAATGCTGACCTTTAGTGATTCCCGGTTTTGAGATATTCACGCTGAATTGACCACATTTTTCAGTTTTTAAAAGTTCTGTAAATGAACCTCTGTCATCACAATTCATCTTCAAATCGAAAATCGCTTTTTCTTTTGGAAGATATGAAAGATACGTTGAATAAAGCTTTTTAGCGAATGAGTTGTATGGAATTTCAGGCATTACAAGTGTTTGTGGCTGATTCTTAAATGACTCTAAAAGTTCAACTATCTCACCCAAAGTTACTTTATGGGTAATTGGTGCGGCACAATATCTGCCATTTTCACACAAAACAGTACTGATACCGTCAAATTCGCAATGATGTTCCTTGCCCTCAAGAGCCAAAAGCATTTCGTCAACCAAATCATCTATATATAATAATTCAAGTTGAACTGATGGGTCGCTGACTGTAATCGGCAAATCGTTTGCAATATTATTGCAGAAAGTTGCAACAGCACTATTGTAATTAGGTCTGCACCACTTACCAAAAAGATTAGGGAAACGATAAACCAATACCTTTGCACCTGTTTCTTCGGAGTAATTGAAGAACAAGTCTTCCCCTGCCTTCTTGCTTCTGCCGTATTCACTGTCATATCTGCCGATAAGTGTCGCCTGAATTGAAGATGACAACACAACAGGACAAGTATTATTATACTTTTCGAGAGTTTTAAGAAGTGTTGATGCAAAACCAAAATTCCCCTGCATAAACTCCTCAGTATTCTGCGGACGGTTTACACCTGCAAGATTAAATACAAAATCCGCATTTTTGCAAGCATCTTCCAAAACTTCAGCAGAAGAATCAATATCATAGGAAAAGATTTCTTCAACACTGATTGAAGGGTGTGTTCTGTCTTTACCATCCTTGATATTGTTTAATGCGGCAACAAGGTTTTTACCGACAAAACCGTTAGCACCTGTAACGAGAATTTTCATATTTATTTCTCCCAATTAGCAAGCTCGTCCTGAATATATTTGAGTGAAAGTAATTTTTCTTTCACTTCTTCAACTGTCATAAGTACAGTATTGTTTGAGTCAAACTCGTGAAGCGGATTGCGTTCAATATTACCGTCTGTAAAGTATTTATCGTAGTTAAGGTCACGTTTATCAGCAGGAACACGGTAAAAATCACCCAAGTCGATAGCATTTGAGCATTCCTCGTTTGTAAGAAGTGCTTCAAACATTTTTTCACCGTGACGAATGCCGATAACTCTCTTTTCAGCCTCGGGACAGAAAATTTCTCTTACTGCATCTGCAAGTACATCAATAGTACAAGCAGGAGCTTTCTGAACAAGAATGTCGCCACTTACGCCGTTTTCAAATGCATAGAGAACAAGGTCAACTGCTTCTTCAAGGCTCATTACAAATCTTGTCATTTCAGGTGCAGTTATCGTGATTGGTTTGCCCGCTTTAATCTGGTCAATCCAAAGCGGAATAACTGAACCACGTGAGCAAAGCACATTACCGTAACGAGTGCAACAAATCTTTGTTCTTTCAGGAGAAACCGTTCTTGATTTTGCAACAACAACTTTTTCCATCATAGCTTTCGATGTACCCATTGCGTTTACCGGATATGCTGCCTTATCAGTTGAAAGGCAGATAACTGTTTTTACTCCTGCATCAATAGCGGCAGTGAGAACATTATCAGTACCTAAAACATTAGTTTTTACCGCTTCAATCGGAAAAAATTCGCATGAGGGAACCTGCTTTAATGCTGCTGCGTGAAAGATATAATCAACACCATACATAGCATTTTTAACAGATGCCAAATCACGAACATCACCAATATAGAACTTAATTTTATCAGCAACTTCAGGATGTGTTGCCTGAAATTCATGACGCATATCGTCCTGCTTTTTCTCGTCACGAGAGAAAACGCGGATTTCGCCAATGTCTGTTTCGATAAATCGTCTGAGCACAGTGTTGCCAAATGAACCTGTACCGCCTGTAATCATTAATGTTTTTCCTGTAAAAATACTCATATTTATTCACTCCGTAGATTAAATAATCTTTATTTTCTTAATAGTTTTTTAAAGATACCCATAATCAGATTTCTTTCATATTGATTAAAGCCTTTGACAAGCATCAATATACCAAAGCAGCCTACAAGCACCGCACCGTTGATTAAAAATCTTAACAAACCGTGAGGTAGCGGGTTAAACTGTTCCATAACAAAACCGACGACAAATGTCAAAATTAAATATGGTGACATATTCAAAAATACATCTTTTATGAATTTTACCATATTAAGATTCATTTGCTTTTGATAAACAATTATCATTAACACAACTCTTACCAAGTAAGCAATAAACACAGCCAATGAAGCACCGATTGCACCCCAGAAATGTGAGAAAACAAGCGAAAGAGCCACATTGACGGCACTCATAACCATAAAGACCTGTGCTTGAATTTTAACCTTGTTTTCAACGACAAGAGTTGTGTTTGCAATCTGCATTGGCAAATACAACATATTAGGTAGAAGCAACAGTACTGCACAGTAATAACTTCGTGCAAAATCGGGTTTATTCCATATATCAACAATAAATGATTTACCCAATGCTAAAAAGCCAACTGAAACCAAGCCAATAAGCATTAATTGAATTCTGCCGACTTTTACCATAAGTGGCATAAGTTCTTTTTCTTTTTTTCCATCAACTATTATTTTAGAAATTCTCGGCATAAACATACCGTTAATTGCCGTTGCAAAAGTATAGACATAACCCTCAACCGTACTCGCCAGGCCAAAAATTGCAACTTCAGTTGAACCGGCAGCACAAACTGCGGCGATAATAGATGGTGATATACCTAAAATAAGACGTTGCAGAATATTACCCACGGTTGTCCACATTGAAAAACCGAAGATTTCTTTAAGCATTGATTTGTCAAAATACTTAAAGTTTACTTTAACAGGTGTTTTACTCTTAATAACAAGCAGTTTAAAAACGATTGTAAGCAATCCCACTATTGCATTTACTGATACAAGTGCGTAAACGCCCCAACCAAGTAAAAGTGCTATTACAACAAGTACAATATTTAATGCTTTATTAAAGAAATCACAAAGCTTTAATACAATAAATTTTTCGTAAGATGTTAGAATTCCGTTAAGATTTGAAAAAGGGAACGAAATCACACTAAAAAGTGCAACAATAATATAAAGAACCTTGAATTTTTCAAGCTCCGTCGCCGACAAATTCACATAAACCGTATCAAGCATAAAGAAAATAACAAGCAGAACAATGAAAATTACGGCATCTATAAGCATATAAAGTTTATAAATCATACCGAGAAAATTATCAACTGCCACCTGACTGTTCTGTGCTCTGTAACGCGATACATACCTTGAAATTGCTGCACCCAGACCGAAATCCATTACAAACATTGTAATAAGCGAGGTTGCCAGCGTATAAAGACCATAATCACTTTGACCTATCTGCGATAACAACCAAGGTGTATAAATAAGCCCTGCTACAATATGAAAAACAATGGTTCCGTAAGAAATTATTGCACCGACTTTAATTTGCTTTGAACTGTTCAAAATAAAACCTTCCTATATAATTACTGCCAGAAAAATCTGTAAGCTACCAAACCGTCACCAATTAGGCGATAAGTAAATAAAGCAAACGATAACGCTATAACCAAGTATTTAACAATAAAATTAGTTTGCTTATCAAATCGTGCTATTACATTCGGGAGAACTATAATTTGACCAAACATAAAATAGAAACTTATTCTTTCGGCAATTCGCACCTCGGTATATCTCATCAAATAGAATATTGCACCAAGGCAGGTCATAAACACAAAGAATGAATAATCTTTATCTTTTCTGCGTTTACCTGAAAATACAATTGCAGTAAGCAAGATAATAAGATAAATTGCAACCGCAACAAAACCACCTGCTTCAACTTCACCTTCATATTCTCGTTGCGAAATCAGATTACCGATTGCTGCAATCTGACCTGAGAAAACAAACAAAAGACCTGCTATACCAAAGCCTGCAATTATTGTTCTGATGTTTATTGTAAAACCATATAAGAAATACACAATAAAAAAGACAATAGCAGAAGTATGGAATGTTGTTGCTAACAAAACTAACAGAATAAACGGTATGGGCTTTCTCTTTTTACAAAATTCAAGTGCGAAAAGGCACATACTCATTGCCATTGACTGTCTTAGTCCCTGTACCATAAATGAATACAAGCCAAGACAGACGAACATAACAAAGCTGAGTTCGGCATCTTCTGAATTTATGTAAATAAATCTGCAAACCGCAATACTAAATAGAATAGCTGATAAAACAAAAACGAACTGTCCGTTTGGGAATATATGAGAAAAAATCCATACAAAAACCAAATAACCACTTTCAAATTTCGACTCTGGTATGTACGCTTTCAGATTTTGGAAACTAAAATTACTTAACAATTCCCAATTGTTATAATAATTAAACGAATCAGTACTGCCAACCTCTTTATTTCTGAACGCTATTATTACAAACATAAAAAGACCGCACCAAAGAAGAAATGTCCGTTTAGCTTTATCATTGACTTTTATTGATTTTTTGTAGCTGAAACTCACCGCCAGCGATACTATGACAGGAACTATTGCAAAAAACAAATACCAAAACATTAAATTATTCCTCTTTCAAAGAATTAGTCTTCAAAAATTTCTTTATACATCTTTATATAATCATTCTTATTTCTCTCTTTATCATGCCAATAAGATGATTTTTCGATTGCTTTATGTGAGAATTCACAAGCAAGCTCATCATTTTTCAACAACTGAACAATTCTGCCCGCAAGGAATTCATATTCAGTATAATCATATAAAAATCCGTTTTTACCGTCGTCAATCAACTCGGTCATTCCGCCACGAAAAGATGCAATACAAGGTGCACCAAGATGCATTGCCTCACGCAAGGTTGCAGATGCATTTTCAATAGCAGACGGAACAACGGTAATATGCGAATGCGACATCAAATTGATAACTCCGTCACCTTTTTGACCGCTGACGAACTCAACATTATCTTCAAGGTTATATTTTTTAATTAAATCTGCTATGTATTTTGTATAACCATTGGTTGGAATGAGTTTTCCATTTTCTTGTTTTGACGCCAAAAAGACCACTTTAACATCGGGAATCTCTCTTTTAACAAGATTCAATGCTTCAATTACAATATGCCCACCCTTCATAGGCACTTGTGTTGAACCCGCAGCATAAATTGTATTTCTTTTAACCTTTTCTATATCCCATTTGGGTGCGTGATAAAACTCTTCACGCAAATCGTAATAACATCTAAAATACTTAATATCGGGATTAATTGATTGCATATAAAACTTATCCCAATCAGTTCTGCCCGTTACATACTGCATACTTTTTATGATTTCAGTTTCGTATTTTACATTTTTTCGGGCAAGAATCTTTCTTTCAATCATTCCGTTAAAATGTAACAATTCACTTAATGTGCGATATTTTAAAAGGACTGACGGTTTAAGTCCACCCCAATGATTAGAAGATGTTTTTTCAATAATTCCCTGAATGGTAAGAACCTTTTTCTTATCCTTATATTTTCTTAAATACGAAAGTCCGTGTGAATATTCAGTTCCGTGAAAATTAACTATGTCTGCACAGAAACGCTCTTCAATAATATCCCAATACTTGATTAAGTCATCATTATAAAAAAGCATTGTTTTACCGTTACCGGGAATGCAGAAATAACGGATATTGTTAACTGTAAAATCCTTGAATTCAGTTCCGTGAATACAAGCAATTGCCAATTCAACTTCGTCGGAATCCGCCAATTCTTTTGACATATTTATCATCCAAGTACCGCTGAGTCCCGTTTTAACACCTAAATACTCGGCAGCATCCGGCAAAAGCATATTGACAATCCATAAAACCTTCATTTTGTTCTCTCCTAATCAGAGTACCGAATTTATAACCGAATCAAATGTACTTAAAATCTTTTCTTCACTATGGTTTTCGATACCTGCTTTACATGATTTTTGGGCATACTGTACTAACAAATCAGGATTATTTGCAAGCATACTGAGTTTTTCTTTGATTTCTTTATCGTCCGTGGCAATTACTGCCGCATCATTTTTAATAAAATACTGCATCGGTGCGGTGTCTTTACAACCAACTGCAAAAATACATTTACCGCTTGAAAGGTAATCTGTAATCTTTGTTGAGAAAGAAAGTCTTGCAATTTTAGCATCTTCACCATCTATATCCTCAACAAAAAGTACCATGTCTGATTTTCGCTGAATTTCAAGCACCTCATTCTGTGGTACCGCCTCGTGAAGTTGACAATAATCACAATTAAGAACTGCCTTAATTTCATCGCTTAATACTGTCTTTGTATATATATCAAATTTGATTTTTATGCTGTCACGATTAAGTTCTTCTGTAGCCTTCACAATTCTTGCAAGGGTTTTATCGCGACCAATCATAAGATTGCCAGTATAAACAGCATTGATGGGCATTTCAATTTCACCATAATTCACTGTTGGCTCAACTGACAACGGTTTTGTAAGCACAACACAATTAATTCCAAAAAACTTGTCAGCTTCTTGCTTTGTCATATCGGAAATTGCGAAAAACCTGCTTGTTTTCTTTGCAAGACGTTTCAAAGATATTCTCTGAAAAAATCTATATATACTAAATCCAATCTTATTTGACTGTTTATAAGTAAAATTGTCATCCCATATATATCCAATAGCTTTTGCACCGGTTCTTTTTATTGCATACTCAACGATTCGGTTGAGATGAATATATCCCTCCATTGAATGAAGAACTATATCCGGCTTAAAACTATCAAGAAATGCATCAAGCTCGGGCGTTTTCCAATTGCCAAGCTTCCATACAAGCTCTCTTGCCAATAAAAGTGAATATCTGCGATTTTTCTGCATTTTTTGGTAACGCTCATTATGAGCACTGAGGTCTTCCGTGTTCTCTTCGGCATTTTCAGGAATAATCTCTCTGCCTGTTTTCAAGCCTCTTTTTAAAATGCTTTTTAAAATCTTATTTTCAGAAACAGCAAAGTATCTTGAGCATATTTTGTTATCGGGGATTTCGTCGCGAATGCAGATATTAGCTATATTTTCGCTGTTGTAGTTTTTAAGTAATGATGTCCAGGTATTTGAACCCACTTTACTATTCCACGATGCGACAGTTATAACCAATATTCGTGGTTGTTTTTCCATTATTCTCTCACTTACTTTAACAATTCTATATAATCATTTTTTAAATTTTCTAACATAATCGGGCGGTCGTAGAGATTTTTTGTTCTCTCATAAGCACCGTTACCGAGTTTTTTTGTTTTATCTGTGCTACAAAGTAATTCTGACATAGCAGATTGAAGGTCCGATGTGTTTTTGGGTTCAACAAGAACACAAGAAACATCATCAACCATAACTTCAGATGCACCGGGGATTTTTGTTGTAATTACAGGCACAGCAAGAGCACCTGCCTCCTGAATTACCATACCGAATCCCTCACGGTATGTTGGGTGAACCAACACGTCCATTGCAGAATAATACTTTTTCATATCAGCATTATCCACCCTGCCTGTCAATACTACATTATTTGAATTATTAGCCCAATCAATAAGTTCTTGTGGAACTCCGCAATTATCCTCCACAGGACCAACTACAAGCAGTTTTGAATTCTCATTTGTTTCTGCAATATTCTTAAATGCAGTTAAAAGTTCGGTACATCCCTTATCCGCTGAAATTCTGCCTGCAAAACCGAAAACAAAATCGTTTTCATCGATATTATATTTTTCACGGATACTGTTTTTCCATTCTGTCTTTTTTGACACATCAAAAACAGACATATCAACACCGATTGTACCACCGTTACCAACAACTTTTGCTTTTTCTTTTTTATAGAGTCCCTCATTAATAGCAAACTGCATATTCATAGGACTTACAGAACGGACATGCGTTGAAAGAGAACACACAATTTTTTCGATGAATCTGAAAATCTTTCGTGACATGCCTGACATACCTACATAACGGATTCCCCATTGAGCATAAAGTCTTATTGGGACACGTACAAGGAATGATGCAATACTTGAATAACAAGCAGCATTAGGTGTTGAATACTGCACCATATCGAATTTTTCTTTTCTGAACACTTTTATAAAATTGATAACTGAAGAAACTCCTGACAAATCAATTCCTCTTGACATATGAACAGGAATATAATGTATATATTCCGGAAGTGACTTTGCAAATTCTTCATCATTATCACAAATCAGTGTAACATCATAGCCACACTCATTGTGAATATATTTTGCGGTTTCAACAACAAAACTTTTTAATGTTATTGAAACTGTAGTTACAAAACAAATCTTTTTCATAAAACTCTCCGCTACTTTATTTTTCTTGCGGGAACGCCTACATAAGTCCCCTCTTCTGTTATATCTTTTACAACAACTGTACCTGCACCAATCATAAGATTTGAACAGACAGATACATTGTTGCTTATAGTTGAACCAATACCAATCCAAGTACAGTTACCAACTGTAACTGTTCCTGCCAAGCGGGCACCACAAGCAATATGAACAAAGTCACCAATTACATCATCGTGGTCAACAGATGCACAGGTGTTTACAATTACACCCTTTCCGACAACTGCACTGTTATTTACAACAGCATTAGGCATAACACATGTGCCCTCTCCTATTACCGCTGATGGTGAAATTACCGCTGACGGATGAATTGCCGTGTACCATTTTGCCCCCAACAAACTGTTCATTATTTTTTCACGCACCTTGCAGTTGCCGATTGCCACAAACAATTCTGTTTCACCATCGCAATAATTCACAGCATCTGCACTTGTGCCGATTATATTAACTTTGTTATTTGCAGTATTACTGTCATCCAAGAAACCTATAACAGTATCTCCGCAGGCTTTTGCTATGTCAGCGACAACTCTGCCGTGACCACCTGCACCGATAATAACAACTTTTTTGTTCATAATTATACCTCAGTTGTTTCTTCAACCTTATTGCCCTTGAACTCCTCCATAGTGGCACTTGTTTCGCTACTGATACCCTCTCGCTTGAGTACTGACATAATTGTCATAAAGAAAATCTTTGCATCAAGCGAAAATGACATTTTATCAACATACTCAACATCGAGGTTGAATTTTTCTTGCCACGAAACAGTATTTCTGCCGTTAACCTGTGCCCAACCTGAAAGTCCGGGACGAACAAGATGACGACGATGCTGTTCTTCTGAATATAAAGGCAGATATCTTACAAGCAAAGGACGAGGACCGATAAAACTCATATCACCCTTTAAGATGTTGATAAATTCAGGCAATTCGTCAATGCTTGTACTACGTAAAAACTTACCGAATTTCGTAAGACGAATTTCATCAGGCAAAAGTTCGCCGTTTTCGTCACGTTCATCAGTCATTGTTCTGAACTTGCAAAGAGTGAAAATCTTTTCTTCACCTGTTTTCTTGTCAATCATACCCGGTCTTTCCTGTTTAAAGAGTACGGGACTGCCCAATTTAGTTCTTACAAGAATTGCTACGATAAGCAAAACGGGTGAAAGAACAATAATTGCACCCAATGCCGCACAAAAATCTAATGCTCTTTTTATGTATTTATACATTTATAATCAACCCTCAAAACAACTTTTAATAATCTCAATTACTCTGTTCTGCTGTGCTTCTGTCATTTTAATGTCAGATGGAAGACAAAGACCGCGATTGAAAATATCCATACCGATATCTGCACAACTGCCCTCGATATAAGCATTTGTTCTCGCTCTGCCGTTACCATCACGAGTTACAAAGCCATTCATTCTGTAAATTGGTTGCATATGCATAGGTTTCCAGATAGGTCTGCCCTCAATATTCTTTTCTGCGAGTTTTTCAAGAATTTCTGTCGGACAAGTCTTACCTTTTTCCTTAACATAGAGTGCTTCTGTTTCTGAACGAACTTGTTTGCACATAGCATCTTCATCAATAATCATACATGAAAGCCAGAAATTTGGTTCCATAATGCTTTCATCATATGGATTCATTGAAACAGGTAAATCCTTAAATGCTTCTTTATATCTATAATAGATAGCTTTTTTCTTCTCAATATGTTCTTCAAGGTAACCCATCTGACCACGGACAACACCTGCAATAACATTACTCATACGATAGTTGTAGCCCAATTCTTCATGCTGATACCAAGGTGCGTTCTCTCTTGATTGTGTTGACCATTTACGAACCTTATTTGCAGCTTCCAAATCGTCAGTAAGGAACATACCGCCTGAGCTACCTGTAATAATCTTATTACCGTTAAAGCTGATTGCGTTATATTTACCGAAAGTACCTGTCTGCACACCCTTATATGTAGCACCAAAGGATTCAGCGGCATCTTCAATAAGAATAGCATTATGCTCATCGCAGATTGCACGGATTTCGTCAAGTTTACCCGGAGTACCATAAAGATTTGCTACAACAACAACCTTAACATCAGGATAAAGTTCAAATGCTTTTTTGAGTGCCACTGCATCCATATTCCATGTTTCATACTCTGTGTCAATAAAAATCGGAACGCCACCTTCATAAACAACAGGATTTACAGTTGCATCAAAAGTCATATCACTGCAGAATACTTTGTCGCCAGGCTTAACACCTGCAAGTTTCACACACATGTGGAGTGCTGCAGTACCACAAGAAAGTGCTACCGCATATTTACAACCAACTCTTTCAGCAACAAGACGTTCAACTTCATTTATATTAGCACCAACGGTTGACATCCAGTTTGTTTCATAAGCCTCTTGCATATATTTAAGTTCTTCACCATGCATTGTAGGAGTTGCGAGCCAAATTTTTTCGTATTCCATTTTCTTTTCTTCTTTCTTTTTTCTGATTGATGTTACAATTTCACCGATTTTTTCTTCCACAATTTTATGATTGTCAGCATACTGCTCTTGTGTATAAGCTGAAACTTCTTTCTCTTTAGCACGGATGTCCTTTACACCTTTAATAAAGATTTCTTCAATCTCTTTTGGATTTTCAACTTTATTTGCATCGCAAAATCCACGAGAGAGAATTGCCATTTGTGAACCAAGAGAATAATGTTCGGTAATAATGTTTTCTGCAGGCAAAGTTCCGTAACCTACACGGGCAATACCGCCAAAACCAAACTTAATTCCCTTTTTACGAAGCTTTTCGCAAAGGGCAGGCACTGTGCCGTCGACAAGAAGTTCGAACATAAAGTCTTTGCCGTAAGCCAAGTGTAAATCGTTAAGACCGATATGAACTTCATCTATCCCCTCGACCTCTAAAATGTCGTCGATATTTTCATAAGCCTCGGCAGTTTCAACAAGAATTATTGTTTTTGCTCTGCCATCTACAAATCTTATAAAATCCTCAACCTCTTTACGAGTTTTGAAATATGGCAACATAATAATATCTGCACCGGCTTGAATGGTTTGTTCAATCTCCTCTTCAGAACCGTCATACATATGATTTATTCTCACTTGAAGTTCCGCATTGGTCACAACAGGACGAAGTTTTTTAATATCTTCAATGGTATGATGGGACTGAACTGTATCCATTCCGCCCTGACGAAGGTCTTTATCAATGTATTCCATATCGACCCAGACTCTGTCAACGCCCGCTTTCTGTGCGATTACTGCAACCTCGGGATTATTGGTTATATACATAAGTGTAAGTGGCATTTTTTCTACCTTCTTTTTTACTTATTTGTGTCATTTGAACGCACTATGGCACAATAACACATTATAAATCTATTGTATTATACTCTTAATATGTATAAAAGTCAATCAAAAATCAACACAAAAAGTGTTTTGTGTCGATGGAAATTTGCACAAAAAATTCGTCAATATTTTTAACATTTTTTTCATATAGCGGAATATGTTTTCATTGACTTTGCGTAGGCAACTATTATATAATAGTGTGTAAAAATTAATGTGCGAAAAATTGTTTTTTTTAATTTGCAGGGCATAATTAGTTTTGTACTTTTGTAAATCTTTCCCCCAAGGTGTTTAAAGTCATCTGACGAGGAGTTTTTAAATTTTTTATATTGGAGAGATTAGTATGGAAAGAAAAGTCGGTACTGTTTCAAGAGGTATCCGTTGCCCCATTATTCGTCAGGGCGATGACCTTTGTGAAATCGCAGTAACAAGCGTACTCGAAGCAGCTGAAAGTGAAGGTTTTTCACTTCGTGACAGAGATGTTATTTCTCTTACAGAGTCAATCGTAGCACGTGCACAGGGTAACTATGCATCAGTTGATGATATTGCGGCTGATGTTAAAGCAAAATTAGGCGGTGAAACAATCGGTGTTATTTTCCCGATTTTATCACGTAACCGTTTCGCAATCTGCCTTCGCGGTATTGCAAAGGGTGCTAAAAAGGTTGTACTTATGCTCAGCTACCCAAGCGACGAGGTTGGTAACGCTTTAGTTACACTTGACCAGCTTGACGAAGCAGGTGTTAACCCATATTCAGACGTTCTTTCACTTGAAAAATACAGAGAGCTTTTTGGAGAAAACAAACACGAATTCACAGGCGTTGACTATGTTGATTATTATTCAAGCATTATCAAAGAAGCCGGTGCAGAGGTTGAAATCGTTTTTGCAAATCAGCCAAAAACAATTCTTAATTACACAGACTGTGTTCTCACTTGCGATATTCACACAAGAGCACGCACAAAGAGAATTCTCAAGGCTGCAGGTGCTAAAGTAGTTTGCGGAATGGATGATATTCTCACTTCATCTGTAAACGGCAGCGGTTACAATGAAAAATATGGTCTTTTAGGTTCAAATAAATCAACTGAAGATACAGTTAAACTTTTCCCAAGAGATTGCCAAGGACTTGTTGAAGATATTCAGGCAAGCATTCTTGAAAAGACAGGCAAGCATGTTGAAGTTATGATTTACGGCGACGGTGCATTCAAAGACCCACAGGGTAAAATTTGGGAACTTGCTGACCCTGTTGTATCCCCTGCTCACACTGCAGGTCTTATCGGTACACCAAACGAATTGAAACTTAAATATCTTGCTGATAATGATTTCAAAGGTCTTTCAGGTGCAGAGCTTAAAGAGGCTATCTCAAAGAGCATCAAGGCAAAGCAAGACAACCTTGTTGGTAATATGGCTTCACAGGGTACTACTCCCCGTCAGCTTACAGACCTTATCGGTTCACTCTGCGACTTGACAAGCGGTTCAGGTGACAAGGGAACTCCTATCATTCTCGTTCAGGGATATTTTGATAACTATACAGACTAATTTAATATAAAATGGAGGAATTCAAAATGGATAGCAATGTTAGACCCGAATCAATGGAAAGAATTACCACCAAAGCGTTAGCAGATGCTTTTATTGATGAGCAGATTAAGGCTGTTCGTGAGCAGGTTGGCGACAAAAAAGTTCTCCTCGCTCTTTCAGGCGGTGTTGACTCATCAGTTGTTGCTGCTCTTCTTATCAAGGCAATCGGCAAACAGTTAGTTTGTGTTCACGTTAATCACGGTCTTATGAGAAAGAACGAAAGCGAAAATGTTATCGAGGTTTTCGGCAAAGAGCTTGACGCTAACCTTATTTATGTTGATGCTACCGACCGTTTTCTTGACCTTCTTGCAGGTGTTAGTGACCCTGAAAGCAAGAGAAAGATTATCGGTGCTGAATTTATAAATGTATTTGCTGACGAAGCAAGAAAGCTTGAAGGCGTTGAATTTTTGGCTCAGGGTACAATTTACCCCGACATTCTTGAAAGCTTTAAGCAAGCAGAGGGCAAAAAGGCTGTTAAATCTCACCACAATGTTGGCGGACTTCCCGAAGACCTCAACTTCCAGCTTGTTGAACCCATCAAACTCCTCTTTAAAGATGAAGTTCGTGTAGTTGGTGAAGCACTCGGTCTTCCTCACGCTATGGTTTATCGTCAGCCATTCCCCGGTCCCGGTCTTGGTGTTCGTTGCCTTGGTGCAATCACCCGTGACAGACTTCACGCACTTCGTGAAGCAGACGCAATTCTTCGTGAAGAATTCGACAAGAACGGTCTTGCAGAAAAGGTTTGGCAGTACTTTATTGCTGTACCCGACATTAAGAGCGTTGGCGTTAAGGACGAAAGCCGTTACGAAGGCTGGCCCGCAATCATCCGTGCTGTAAACACAAAGGATGCTATGAGTGCAACAATCGAAGAAATCCCCTATTCAGTTCTTCATAAGGTCACAGACAGAATTACACACGAAGTTGAAGGCATCAACCGTGTACTCTACGACCTCACTCCCAAGCCAATCGGCACAATCGAGTGGGAATAAGATAAAATTAGTTTTTCAGACGGTGAGTTTTTACTTACCGTCTTTTTCATTATATTTATATTTTTGTTGTTTCTGTTTGGAAATTGTGATATTATTGGCTTATAAAGGAGTTGGGTTTTATGAAAAAGAAGATTTTAAGTATTATTGCTATACTTTTGGTTGTAATTGGAGTTACTCTTATTTTTACCGTTGCAATTCCAAAATTAGAATACGCAAAGGATTCTAATGATACTGAAGAATTATTCAGAGAGAATGTTGCTTTGGTGGGATATGAGAATACAATTGAAACGGCAATTCCGCAAACTGAACTTTATAATATGATTAAAAGTCATTTTGAGTCCCCTCTTGCTGAGGGTAAAACCGAAAAAAAGGCGATTATTATCGGTTATGACGGTTGCCGTGCAGATGTGCTTACAGAAATGCTCGACGGAAAAAGTGCAATTGATGTATTAGCAGATGAGGGTGCGTCAATTAATCTTGCTTATTGCGGTGGTGTTAACTACCCTGCCGAAAACACACAGGATACCTCAACTGCACCCGGTTGGTGCTCAATTCTTACAGGTGTATGGGCGGACGAACACGGTATTACTGCAAATGACATTACAAAATCACTTGAATACAAAACACTTCTCACCTCACTTGTTGAAGAAAATATAATTGACAGTTCTTCTTTCATTACAAAGTGGAAGGGTCATTTTGACAGAAAAAATTCTACATATCTTGAAGAAAAAGCATACTGCGAAGAAAACAATCTTAATGTAGCTTTCAACAGATGCAAAAATGACGAGGCTTCTCACGAATACACATTGAATGAAATCAAAAAGAGTGATTGTGCCGACTTTATCTTCGTCATTTATGAGCCAACTGACTCAACCGGTCATAATTACGGCTTTACAATTAACAATCCAAGATATAAAGAGGCGTTCAAGACTGCTGACAACTACGGATTTGAAACTCTTAACGCAATTAAACAAAGAGATACTTATGAAACTGAAGATTGGCTTATTATTATAACATCTGACCACGGCGGAATAGAAACTGACCACGGCGGTGCAAGTATTCAAGAACGAATGACATTTATTGTGACAAATAAGGAATTTTAATGGTGATACTATGCAGAATTTAACATTTGAACAATTCAACAATGCTGAATTCAAACTTTTTGAGGGTAATCCCATAATCAAAAATCCCTTAAACAGTTTCGTTGTTGCTGACCCCAGTGTTTTAACACCCGATGTGTCACACGACGGAAAATGGCATTTATTCTGCCACACATTTTTTGGCGTTTATCGTTATGAAAGCACTGACGGAATAAACTTTGAGAATAAGGGGAAAATCGTTAATCGTGCAATGCGACCGAATATTAATTACATTGACGGTACATATTATCTTTTTTATGAGAGAACACGACCTGTGATTTTTAATCTTTTAAGTCTTGCGGGTGCAAAGTGGAAATCGGAAATTTATTGTGTAAAATCGAAAAACCTTATTGATTGGTCAGAGCCTTTTTTAGTTATTGGCAAAACCCGTGATTATGAAGAATGCAAGCAAGGAATTGCGATTTCAAATCCGTTTTTGATGAATATTGACGACAAATATCGTATGTATTACTCTTGCGGGCAGACTTTCATTAAGGATTGTGGTTTCTGCGAGCCTACGCACATCAGTTTTGCTGAAAGTGAAAGCATTACAACGGGCTTTGTATCAAGGGAAAAGCCCATTATAAGCCCTGATAAAAATGTGGAATATCTTAATCTTTGTTCGGGTTGTTTAAAGGTTTATAAGCTCAAAGATTGCTATATCGGACTTCAAAACGGTCTTTTTGAAAAAGACGGAAAAAGCCACTCGGCAATTATGCTTTTGAAATCTCAAGACGGAATAAATTTTGAGTTTGTAAAGCCGTTTCTTGTACCGCAAAAGTGCGGTGATAATGATTGGATGGCACAATATGTTTATGCTTGTTGTCTTACATATTATGATGATAAATTAAGGCTTTATTTCAACGCGAGAAATGTGTCGAATAATCTTACGGGCAGAGAATGTATTGGGATTTTTGAAGCGGAAATACAATAAATGCAAAATGCAAAGTGCAAAATTAAGGGCCTGCGACGCGAATGTATAATTGGGTATGTCATTCTGAGGAACGAAGTGACGAAGAATCTCTGTTGAGTTAACATTTCACTTTGGTAGAGATTCTTCGCTTCGCTCAGAATGACACAGACCAAGATTATCCCTACAAATTCAAATTTGTTTTTTATCTATTGAATTTCGTAAATAAAAGGTATATAATTGCTTTGATAAAATTTTAACAGTTTGAAATGAGGTATATTTATGGCAAGATATGCGATTTACGGTGCGGGCTCTTTGGGAACTGTACTCGGTGCATTTATTACAAAAAACGGTGGCGAAGTTGACCTTATCAACCGTAACAAAGCACACGTTGAGGCACTTAACACAAAGGGTGCAAGGATTATCGGTACAGTTGATATGACCGTGCCTGTTAAGGCAATCACACCCGACCAGATGGAAGGTAAATATGATGTTATTGTGCTTCTTACAAAGCAGTTATTCAACAAAGAAGTAGTTACAATGCTTAAAGATTACCTTACAGACGACGGTGTTATTGTAACATTACAGAATGGTATTCCTGAACCCGGCATTGCTGAAATTATCGGCACAGAGCACACAATGGGCTGTGCTGTTGAATGGGGTGCTGCACTTGTTGAACCCGGTGTTTGCGAACTTACAAGCGACAAGGACTCACTTTCATTCCATATGGGTAAAATGGACGGAATTACCGATGCACAGTTCAAGATGGTTAAGGATTTACTCCAGATGATGTGCCCTGTTCACGAAGAGGAAAACCTTATGGGTGCTCGTTGGTCAAAACTTTTAATCAACTCTACATTCTCAGGTCTTGGCACAGTTGTTGGCGGAGTTTTTGGTGATGTTACTGAAAACAAGGCAGGTCAGAAAGTGGCAATTCGTTGTATGAAAGAAATCATTGACGTTGGTCACGCATCGGGCGTAGAATTTGCACCCGTTCAGGGCAAAAACATTGTTGGACTTTTCTATTGGAAAGGTGCATTAAAGAGAGCCTTTGGTTGCTTCTTGCTTCCTATCGCACTTAAAAAGCACCGTGATATTGAGCCGTCAATGTTACAGGATTTAAAGAAAGGTAAGCCTTGTGAGGTTGATGCAATCAACGGTGTTGTTTGTGATTTTGGTAAGAAATATGGTGTGGCGACACCCATTAACGACCGAATTGTTGAGATTATCAAGAAAATTCAGAATGGTGAGCTCACAGCAACTGCAGAGAATTTCAAGTTATTTGATGACCTTTTATAAATTAAGACATGAATTAAGGCAGTCCAATCGGACTGCCTTTTTTGTGTTTTCTCTCCCTCCGTCAACGCTTACGCGTTGCCACCTCCCTCGTCAGAGGGAGGCACAGTTGAGATATATTTTATTTCTCTTTTTCTTTTTTGGGTGTAAAAATTCTTATAATTATCAAAAGTGCTACGAATGAACCGCTGATGATAAGAAGTGTATTTGCCATTGATTTGTCTTCGGGGCTTTCGGCAAAAATTCTGATGACCGCACCAAAGAAAAGCATACACGCCATGATTGCACTTATAATTGCTACGATTACCTTTACCACCTTTTCAAATTTTGGCGATAATTTTTCTTCGGGAATAATTTTACTGAAAAGATACATTATTCCTGTTGCCGTGCCTTCAACAATAAATTCTATAAATATTTCAAAAATAAATTCTAACACAATCAACAACCTTTATTAATTTATTTTTCGTTCTAATTCTTCAATTCTTTTTTCAAGGTCTGCGATTCTTGATGAGTAATCCTTTACTAATATTTTTGTTATTACAAATATAAGAAATACTACTGTACCGATAACAAGAGCCGCACCTAATTCAATAAGGATTGGGTCACCGGATTCAAAAAGCTTCCAACCGCCCCACAAAACAAACCAATAAATCAGAAAAAATGTAATTGCAATACTGATTGCCCAGCCTAATATAAATTTCAATTTTTCTTTCATAAAAACATTCCTTTTTGTGATTTTACGGACAGACGAGGACGTCTGTGTCACTACGCCCCTCCGTCAAAATCTTCGATTTTGCCACCTCCCCATCAAGTGGGGAGGCCATTTTGCACTTTGCGTTTTGAACTTTGCACTTTTATTCTACGCCGATTACTTCATATTCAACCATATAGCCGTTTTTATAATCGCTTATACCGACTATTATACTTGTTTGCATAGTTTCTTCGCTGTAGTATTCATCATAGCCATTGGGTTCGCCAAGTCCTAATTCTGACATTGCGTTATCTATGTAATAAATATCATTACAGTAAAAATATCCTGTGGTGCATCCATCGGTGCAATCGCCGTCACCACAATAATAGGCTTCTTTAACCAAATATAATTCTTTATTGGAGAAATCTACATCTGTTTCTAATTGCATATATAATTCATCATCACTCCCGCCCAATATTGTAGCATCAGCAGGTGTGGTTGTACCAATAATAACAGCGAGGATAACGAATACTATAACTTCTGCGATGCAGAGGGCGGATACTGTGCCGTAAAGTTTTTTGTAAACACCCTTACCGCGAATTGCTTTGATAAGGAAGATTATGAATACTACAAACGGTAAAACTCCGAATGTGATAATAAGGAATATTGCTGAAATTGTTTCCGAAGTGTCGTCGTCATAGAAAATTCCATAATCGTCGCTATAATATTTTTCTAATGCGAGCTGAAATTCTGTGTTAAGTGCTTCGTCGGTTATTTTGTGTAACTTAACAATTACATCTGCATCGGGCTCTTCGCCATATAAGAAATGGGCTTCTTCAATCTTGTTTTCTATATAATCAATATAGTAGTAAGTATCATCCATAAGGCAGACTATACCCACATAAGAAGAAAGAGCAAAATTCTCATTTGTACAATACACATAAAAAAATTCGCGGGTTGAAGTGAAAATTTTAAATTCACTTAAACTTACAGTTTCGCCTTTAATCTGATTTTTTGTTGCGGTGACAATATTACCGTCGGGCCACTGAAAATCTATTAAATATTTATCTGCGTTACCGCTGATTATTTTTTCATAATCTTCAAAAAGTGTATCTTTAAGGAAGTAAACACAGAGTGATGAGCCGTCGCTATAGTAAAACTCTATGCGATACATTGTTGTTTCAAGGTTTACTTCGATATAAATATTGCTGAAATTCTTTCTCTGTTCATCAGTTAAATCAAGATAAGCACTACTCTTAAGACTTAAGTCACGCTTATCTTCTGCGACCACGGTATAACCGAAATCTGTTGAAAGCATTGACAAATCAGCACGTGAAAAAGGTTCGCCGTCAACATAGAGTTTTTTATAATCGTCTGAAAACTTGATTATTGGTTGTTCGTCATATATTGGGAAGTTGTATGTATCATAAATATCTTTGTCTTCAACAACTTCAAAATCAACTATGGGCATATCCTCTGCAAAAGCAGTTACCGCAAAGCAGGAGAAAATGAGAACAACGGCAAATATTACTGATAATAATTTTTTCATTTTAACTCCTCCTTAACTTAAGTTGAGCTTGCGGTCAAGCAGCCAATATTGAAGCGAATAAAGCACCGCACAGAAAACACCTATAAAGAGTATTCCGCAAAGCAAAAGTAATGCGAGTACGGGGGCAAAATGATTTTCGTCAATCTGACCAAGCCATACACCCAGTGACTCAATACCGAAAAGTCCGAACATCTGAACAACGAATGTGAAAACACTGTTTGCTGCATAGTAAATACCGATTGAAGTTATGATTTTTGCTTTTTTTGCAATTATTGAACCTACTGTTATGCAACAGAATACAAATAATGTTGTGAAAACGCTGAGAAGCAAAAGTGCCAACAAGATTTCTAAAATATAGATTAAGAAATATCCAAGTCCTGCACCATTAATAACCTCAAGGATGAATTCATCCAAAACCTCTGTCCATAATCGTTTATCAAAAATAACATCAGGAATTCCCACTGCAAGTGCTATCAAAATGTCGAAGAATATTACAAAACCTGTAAGACTGCTTGCAACAACACTTGTAATAATTTTTGAATTAAGTAATTGTCCGCGTTTTACGGGAAGTGTGAATGTGAGATAGCCCTCATCGGTAAAGAAATTCTTATAAAATCTTGTATATACAAAAATTACCGTTATAAATGAGAATGCCACAGCACCCATAACCGCTACGATTGCAACGATTGTTGCCACAACCGTAAGTATTATGGGTAAATCTTTTTCGCTACCGAAAATACTGATACTCCAACCGCCTGCAAGAGCCAGCACAACTGATGAAAGTGCCGCAATCCACCAATATTTGAATACGGCTTTAAAATCATATCTTAAAAGCTTTTTTAACATCTGAATACCTCCTTAAACAACTCGTCAAGGGATTTTCCGCTTTCGTTTCGTGCTTCTTCAGCATTACCTGAACGAAGAATTCTACCGCCGAAGCCTAAAAATACAAAGTCATCAAGCACCTGTTCAACATCTGTGATGAGGTGTGTTGTGATAATGATTGTTGCCTCGGGGTTATAGTTACTGACGATTGTACTTAAAATGTATTCGCGTGCAGCGGGGTCAACACCCGCAATGGGCTCGTCAAGAAGATAAAGCTTTGCATTTCTTGACATTACGAGAATCAACTGCACCTTTTCTTTTGTACCCTTTGAGAGCGATTTAAGGTTTGCACCAAGTTCAATACCCAAATCGGCTAAAAGCCTGTATGCACGCTCGGTGTCAAAATCTTCATAAAATTCTTCAAAATAATCAACAAGCTCGCTGACCTTCATATTTGAACTGAAATATGTACGCTCTGGAAGATATGAAATAAGTGCTTTACTCTTTTCGCCCACGGACACACCGTTAACTGTAATTTCACCGCTGTCCGCCTGCAAAAGACCTGAAATAAGCTTCATCAATGTACTTTTACCGCAACCGTTCGGTCCTAAAAGACCCACAATTCTGCCTGCCGGAATTTCAAGATTAAAATTATAAAGCACGGGAATATTCTTTTTATAAGATTTGGTTAAACCCTTACATTCAAGAATGTTCATACCATTACCTCCTCAATCATTTTTATGGCGTCTTCTCGCGAAATTGATAATTCTTTCATATTCTTTGAGAATTCGCGGACAAGTTGTTCTGCCATTTTGTGTCTGCAGACTGCAACTATCTGCTCGTCTTCGGTGACAAATCTGCCGAGTGTTCCTTTTGAAATGATAAGCCCTTCATTTTCAAGCTCCGAGAACGCGTGCTGAACTGTGTTGGGGTTAACCGCCGCTTCAAGTGCTATTTGTCGCACACTTGGAATCTGCTCACCGGCTTTATACTCTCCCGACAAAACCTTTTTAACTATTCTGTCAGAAATCTGCAGATAAACCGGTTTATCAGAAGAAAACTTCCATGCCATAAAATCACCTCGTTCTGTATTATTGTGTTAATACAATGGTACAATACTTATTGTAATTTGTCAATAGGTTTTTTGAAATCGGGAGCGAATGCACAATGATTTTCAATGTCATTCTGAGGAGCGAAGCAACGAAGAATCTCTGTGGTTTTAACGTTAACTTTGATAAGGATTCTTCGCTACGCTCAGAATGACACTGATTTTGATGAGTTGGACAAATTGGGGATTTGTCATTTTTCATAAAAAAAGTATAAAATATTTTGCAAGTGCAATAATATTAAATCTTGAATTCCCAAATACTATTGTGTATAATATTTTGTGGTATGTTTATTAGAGGATAATCTGTATTAAAAGGACGAAAATTATGGAATTATCAAAGAAAAATGTAAAAACTATTCTCGGCATAATCACTTTCGGAATACTCTTGTTTTCTGCCACCCAGCATTTATCTGCCGTATGGTCATTTATAGGTGGTATTCTTAAAATTATTGCACCGTTAATAGTGGGTTTTTGCCTTGCATTCATACTTAATATAATTATGACCCTGCTTGAAGATAAGGTTTGGGGATTTATGGGTAAAAGTAAAAAATCATTTGTAAGAAAACTGCAACGTCCCGTAAGCCTTGTTTCTACAATTATTTTAATGCTGGGTTTTGTGGTTTTACTTCTTTTCATTATTATCCCCGCACTTAAAGATTCCATTGACCTTATGGTTGCGAAAGTTCCTAAATACTATGACAGTGTTGTTCTTTGGATTGACGGTGTTGTTAAGGATTTTGGCCTTGACATAAGCACCGAGGCACTTCACAACCCGAAATTCACAATAAACGACATCGCCTCTATGATAGAAAAGGTATTCACCTTTGAGGCAACCGGCGATATTCTCAACACAACGGTGGGCGTTACATCTTCGGTTATTTCAGGTGTTGCAAATTTTGCTTTGGGCTTTATTCTTGCACTTTACATCTTGGCTGAAAAAGAAAAAATCGGCAAATTCACCCGCAGAATTCTCGATGCGGTATTGCCCGAAAAAGTTGCAAACAACATTTATAATGTTTCAAATGTAGCGGCAACATCTTTCTCAAACTTTATTTCGGGTCAGTTTACCGACGCTTTGCTTTTAGGTGTTATGTGCTTTATCGGGTCTTCAATTCTGCGGATTCCCAACGCGGCGGTTGTGGCGGTAATCATTGGTATTTCAGCAATTATCCCTGTAATCGGCCCGATTATTGGTGAAGTTATCAGTGTGCTTATTCTTCTTATGGAAAGCCCCATAAAAGCACTTGTATTCTTAATTTTTATTCTTATTTTACAGCTTATTGACAATAATTTCATATACCCGAAAATTGTGGGCAAATCAGTAGGTCTTCCCGGTATTCTTGTGTTTATCGCAGTTATTTTAGGCGGTAATCTTGGCGGAATTATGGGTGTGCTTTTAGGTGTTCCCACCGCGGCAGTGCTTTATGCCTTATCGGTTGAATGGCTTAAATCAAAAAGCGAAAAGAAGTTATCAAATAATCAGGCAGAGGCGGATGACCCCGAAAATGCCGACGAACAAACAGCAAATTCCGAATGTGATGGTGAAAAAAATGCGTAAATTAGGCTTTGACAATGACAAATATCTTCGTATGCAATCAGAGCATATTAAAGAGAGAATAAACAAGTTCGGCGGTAAGCTTTACTTGGAATTCGGCGGTAAAATCTTTGACGATTACCATGCCGCAAGAGTACTCCCCGGATTCAAACCAGATAGTAAAATGAAGATGCTTCTTCAGCTTAAGGACGACGCTGAAATCATTATTGCAATCTGTGCAAAAGACATTGAAAAGAACAAAATTCGCAGTGACCTTGGCATCACATACGACCTTGACGTGCTTCGTCTTATTGACATTTATCACGGCTTTGGTCTTTATGTTGGCGGTGTTGTGCTTACACAGTTTGCAAATCAGCCCGCTGCCATTGTTTTTGAGCAGAAGCTTCAGAGCCTTGGCATAAATGTTTATCGTCACTACCCTATCGACAACTATCCTATGGATGTTCAGTTGATTGTAAGCGACGAGGGTTACGGTAAAAATGACTATATCGAAACAACTCATTCATTGGTAGTTATCACCGCCCCCGGTCCCGGTAGCGGTAAAATGGCAGTTTGCCTTTCACAGCTTTATCACGAGCACAAACGTGGCATTAAGGCGGGTTATGCAAAGTTTGAAACTTTCCCAATCTGGAATTTACCGCTCAAGCACCCTGTAAACCTTGCTTATGAGGCTGCAACCGCTGACCTTAATGACGTTAATATGATTGACCCATATCACCTTGAGGCTTACGGCGAAACAACCGTAAACTATAATCGTGATGTTGAAAACTTCCCCGTACTTAACACAATTTTCGAAGAAATTTACGGCGAATCACCATATAAATCACCTACCGATATGGGTGTTAATATGGTCGGCAACTGCATTATTGACAATGATGTTGTATGCACAGCATCAAAGAAAGAAATTCTTCGCCGTTACTGTAACTATCTTGTTCAGCAAAAGAATAACAAAAAGGTTTCAAACGAGCTTCACAAAATTGAGCTTATTATGAAGCACCTCAATATTTCAAACGCTGACCGTCCCGTTATTTCGGCAGCGTTGGAGCTTTCTGAAAAAACTGACGCCCCCGTTACTGCCATTGAGCTTTATGACGGCAGAATTATCACGGGTAAAGCGGGCGAGCTTTTAAGTTCATCATCTGCAATGCTTCTTAATGCACTTAAAGCGATTGCGGGGCTTAACGACGAAATTCTTCTTATTACCCCAACAGTATTTGAGCCCATTAAACAGCTTAAAATTCTTATGCACGAAATGGACACAAGCCTTCACCCCGAAGAAGTGCTCATTGCTCTTTCAATATGTGCCACAATGAACCCCTTGGCACAAAAAGCACTTGACGCAATCAAACAGCTTGTGGGTTGCGACGCTCACTCAACTGTTGTATTGTCGGGTACTGATAAAGAAACACTTCGTAAACTCGGCTTGAACGCGACTTATGAGCCATATAAAAAGAACGATAATTTATATTATAATTAAATGTCATATTCCCTCATAGATTTTCTCTGTGAGGGAATAATTTTTTTATATTTGTTCACAATTTATACATTGACTAAATATTTTATTAAGAGTAAAATATTTACATAATTTTCTGGCGGTGATAAAATGAGTCTTATTGAAGTAAAAGATATGTATAAGATTTACAACCCCGGTGAAAACGAAGTGCGTGCCATTGACGGTATTTCTCTCACCATTGAAAAGGGTGAATTCGTGGCAATTATCGGTCAGTCGGGTTCGGGTAAATCTACTCTTATGAATATGCTGGGGCTTCTTGATATTCCCACAAGCGGAACATACTTGCTTGACGGCATTGATACCGCAAATATGGACGATGACGAATTATCTGAAATCAGAAACAAAGAAATCGGCTTTATTTTTCAGGGTTTTAATCTTATTCCCAGCCTTACTGCCGTTGAAAATGTTGAATTGCCACTTGTTTATCGCGGTATGAAAAAGGAAGAACGCAATAAATTAGCCTTGCAAGCACTTGAAAGAGTTGGCCTTTCACACCGTCTTGACCACCTGCCCAAACAGATGTCGGGCGGTCAACAACAAAGAGTTGCCATTGCTCGTGCAGTTGCCGCACGCCCCCCTGTTATTCTCGCCGACGAGCCAACAGGCAACCTCGACTCTCATTCGGGTATTGAGGTTATGAAAATTCTTCACGAATTGCACGAAGAAGGCAGAACGGTTATTCTTATTACTCACGATAACGATATTGCAAACGAGGCAGGGCGTGTAATTCGTATTCAGGACGGTCAAATTGTTTCGGATATTATAAACAAATAATTGAGATTTGTTTGTTTTTTATCAAAAAAATAAAAAATATTAAAAAATGATGGAAAAATACTGCAAAAAATGTGGTATTTTTCTTTTTTTTATGGTAAAATCTTTAGGTGTATATTTTACTATATCCTTGGAGGGATAAGAATGAAAATGAGAAGTATTATGAAAAAACTTTTCTGCGTAATTCTTGCGGTGGCAATTTTTGCAGTCAGTGCTCCTTTCACAGCACTCGCACTCCCCGCTGACGAGGTTGATTTTGCAATTTTAAGTGATACTCACTATTTTGCTTCAAGCTCAATGGGTTACACAGACGAGGACCGTCAGGAATTCAATGAGATGATGCTCATGAATAACTCAACAACAGGGTTAGCACCTGAGCTTACAAAAGCGGCTATGGCAAACATCACCGCTATGGCAAAAAATGGTGAAATTGATTTCCTTTTGCTCCCCGGTGACCTTACACGAAACGCTGAAAAATCAGCTCACAAAGAACTTGCCGCAATGCTTGCTCAATTTGAAGCAGATACAGGCGTACCGGCTTATGTTATAGTTGGTAACCACGACGTTAACAACCAGCGTGCAATGTATTATGACGGCGAAGAACTTGTAAGCGTTAAAAAGAATCCTGAACTTCGTGCAGAACTTGACACAACTCCTGAAGAGTTTGAAGAAATCTATAAGGATTTCGGTTACTCTGCAGAGGGCGGTTATTACAGCCGTTACAAAGCAAAGGCAGAAAATTCAGAGGGTTCACTCTCTTATGCTATTGATATTGACGATAATTATCGTCTTATCGCTATCGACTCACAGCTTTATTCTGCTGACAACACAGATTCAGGCGAAAACGAGCAGGAAACTGCAGGTCATATTTCAGATGCACTTCTTGAATGGGCAGTTAAAGAATGTGAAAAGGCAACAGCTGACGGCAAAACAATTCTCGGTATGTGCCACACAAACTTTATTCCTCACTTTGAAACAGAGGTTGACCTTTTTGACAACTTTGTTCTTCGCGGATGGGAAAAAGTTGCTGACACTTTAGCAGATGCAGGTATGCACTTCTGTGTTTCAGGTCACGTGCACATGCAGGACGTTGCAACTTATGTAAGTGATAATGGCGAAGAGATTTCCGACATCACAACAACCTCACTTCTCAGTTATCCTAACCAGTTCAGAACTGTTAATATGCAGTCTTCTCTTACAGGCGACATCACAATGGCTTATGAAAGCCACGATGTTGACGAATATGTGCCTGTTTATGTAAACGGCGTTGCACAGCCCGTACCTTTCAAGTACGAAACTTGGAAATATAACTTTGGCGGTGCAGATATTAAGAATTTTGTTCTCAATGTTCTTGAATATCAACTTCGTTACGGTTTTGGTAAAGATGTTAAGGATGCAGGCGGACTCTACTTCTACCTTGATGAAATGGTTGGTATGAGCACAATTCTTAACGGTGTTACAGGCTATGAAGTATTTGACGGCATCGGTAATGCGGCACTTAACACAATCATCTACTCGCTCTGCCATCAGCTTGACAGAAAACTCCTCACCGATGTTGACAATACTCTTGAAATCTTAAGCCCAATTCTCGACAAGCTTCTTGATATTAAGGTTGCTGACGAGCGTTGCACAATGTTTGCAGACACACTCGGTTTCCAGAGTAAATATGATTATGGTACACTCGGTGACCTTGCTTCAACAGTACTTGCATATCACACAACAAACAACGAAGACCCAAACAGCGACAAATTCCTTCAAGATGCACTTAACCGTTTCTATAACGGAGAAAATGCTGAAACAATCGTAAACACACTTCTTGACGTTGTTCTTAACGATTTATTGCAGGATGTAATTCTTGACAGTCTTAATATCGACTTTATCTCATTCGGTTCAAACCTTGGACCTACAATCGTTCCCGATATGAACTTGGATATTTATAAACTTATTACAGGTCAAGATTGGGAAGGTTTTGGCATTGACGATGTTATTTCTCTCATTCTTATGACAGGTGTTGCAGGTGGCGACAATTTAAGTGATGTTGTTTATTCACTTCTTGATGAATATCTCACAAAGAGTCAATATGACATTATTGACGGCGAATTCTACCGCGTATTAAGTGACCTTACTCACGACGAAACTCCTGCTTATATGGCTGACCACGACGGTTCAATCACTTATTCAGGCAAGGTAGCAGTACCGCTCAGTCAGAAGAATCTTCGTCTTCCATCTCACATTGCAGTGACATTCGGTGAAGATACTTCCACATCTGTAAACATCAGTTATTTCACAAAATACAGTGTAACTGACACAGATATCCAGATTGTTCCTTACAGTGAAAATCCCGATTTTTCAAAGGGCTCAACAGTTAAAGCAAACATCAAAACAAACTGTGAAGTGGATGCAGAAAGAGAATATTATGCAATTGACTTAGGTTTTATCGGTATTATCACTCATAAGATTAATGTTAATCGTCATACAATCCAGGTTACAGGACTTGAAGCAGGCGAAAAATACTGCTACCGTATTGGTGATGCAGACCGTGGTTGGTGGAGTGAAACAGGTGTTATTAACACTGCTGATAATTCAACAAGCTTCAGTTTCTTCCATGTTACAGACCCACAGTCAGTAACCGAAAAGCAATACACTTATGATTGGGCGGCAACACTCAGCACTGCATTCGCAAATCACAATGCAAACTTCATTTTAAGCACAGGCGATATGGTTGACAACGGTAACGATTTCGTTGAATGGAAGAGAATGTTCAACACCGCAGCAGATAGCCTTATGAATACAGTTCTTATGACTGCATCCGGCAACCACGAGGCACGCGGTGATTATGCACAGGTTCAGAATTTCGTTTACTCAAATCTTCCCGAGCAGGACACAACAACAGGTGTTTATTACTCATTTGATTACAACACAGCTCACGTTGCAGTTCTTAATACAAACAACCTTAATGAAGACGGTTCACTCTCAAACGACCAGTTAGAATGGCTTAAAGCAGATATGAACGGCAGCAATAAGGCTTGGAAGTTCGTTGCACTTCACAAAGCACCTTATTCAAACGGTTCACACTTTGATGATGACGATGTTTCAGCTCTTCGTGCACAGTTACAGGGTCTTATGCCCGAACTTGACATCGACATTGTATTCCAGGGTCACGACCACGTTTATATGCGTACAGACGTTATGAATAACAATGCGGTTGTTCCTACCGAAACACAGACTCTCACCTATAACGGACTTGAATATGTTTCAAAGATTAAGCCCGAGGGTACAATCTATTCAATCAACGGTACTGCAGGCAGTAAGCATTATGAACCAAAGGCAGAAAGTGAAACAGCCGGCACATTCCCCAAGGGTGAAACAGTTGTTTATCTTGAAGTTCCGTCATATTCATACATTCAGATTGACGGCGGTAACCTTTACTTTGACTCATACAGTGTAACTGACGGCGTTGAAGAAAGAGTTGACAGTTTCGCAATCTCAAAGGTAATTGAGGAAAACAGTACAGGAAACAACAATAACGATAACAACGGCGGAAATAACAATGAAGGTACAGGTAACAACGGTGGTTCAGGTATTGTAGATAATATTGCCGATACCTTCCGTCAGAACCCTGTTTACGGTTACATTGCTGTTGCAATCGGTTCACTTCTTGTAGTTGCAGGCGTTGTTACAACAATAGTTGTGATTAAGAGAAGAAGAGAAGAAGCATAATAAATGCAAAACTCATAATGCAAAATGCAAAATTAACGGCGGGATTTCTCCCGCCGTTTTTTGTTATCTAAATTTGAATTTGTCGAATTCTCCGTGTCATTCTGAGCGAAGCGAAGAATCTCCACCAAAGTGAAATGTTAACTCAACAGAGATTCTTCGTCACTGCGTTCCTCAGAATGACTACCCAATTATATAATCGCGTCGCAGACCCTTAATTACGAATTACGCATTATGCATTATGAATTGAGATAGACAAACTCCAATTTGTCAAACAAAAACCGATTGAGGAAAAATCCCCAATCGGTTCTTTTTAATATTTATGAAATTTTTTAAGCGCTGTTGCAATGGGTAAAATCAGAACTCCCAATATCACATTACCTATGGCGTGAGTTATGTCAAAATAAAACCCTGCCGCAATCCACGCAAGCATTCCCTTAAAATCAAGCCCAAAAATAATTGCCTGAACAGGTGCATAAAGTGTACCGTATAAAAGTCCGTGAAGTCCCGAAACCGCCATATAAACTGGAACTGCAATTTGCGGTTTCATATTCTTTGGCAAAAGCATAATCATTCCCCAAAGAATTGCCCATATATATAGGTATGGTATCCACCAAGTACCAAATCCATAGTAAATACCGAAAATCAAAACAAAAATGTAAATGGGTTTTAATGCGTCTTTTCGATATACTATTGTATATGCTGTAATCAATGTGCCTAATAAATGAACATTGGGAATTCCCTCAAGCAAAAGCTTTGAGATGAACATTATAACGCCCAGCATTGTGAACACTATAAGGTCAACTAATTTTTTGTATTTCTGATTTCTCATCATGCCTTGGTTGCCACAAAGGAATAAACTGTACCGTCGACAATTTCAGCGGAATCAACACCGGTCATTGCCATTTCACCATTAATGTAGAATGCCCAATATGCACCGTCGGCACTGTATTCATATTTAATGCCGTTTACGGTGTCAACCATAAGACCATAGTCGCCGTCTGTGCCCGAAATGAGCTTTTCAGCGACAAGTGCTTCACCGACTGTTGCCGCTTCGGTTGTGATGTCGAAGCTCTTTTCGGTGCCGTCAAGGTCAACTACCCTGAATACGAAGCTTTTTTCTCCGTTTCCTGCAGGTGCTTCGGGTTCGTTATTACTGCAACTTGCAAATCCGAGTGCCATGGCCACAACAAGCACAAGGGAGATAACAGACAGTAACGCTTTTGAGTTAATTACTTTTTTCATAAGTGTTTTCTCCTTAAATATTTTATTTTTTCGATTAGGCTTACTGTTATATCGGTTTCCGCGACAACAGTAACTTAAAGACCGGGTATTCCGACTAACAGACTAAAATGTGATTTTCGTCTTCTCAAGAAAACTCTCAATGACTTGACTTTTTTGTGGCAAAAAGTTGAAAATCACTCATCTGCTTACGGCGACGGACTCGTTCGGGATTTTCACCCGATTCCCCGACATCTTTGACCTGCATCATATAAAGTTTAGCATAAAAAACATTACAAATCAACTTGATTTATAATGTAAATAATATTAGAATATATCTATAAAAACAGGATGTGATTATATGAGAGCAAGAAAAAAGACAAAGATGAATAAAAAACAGATTATACTCACTTCAGTTACCATATTGCTCATTGTAGGTATTGTGGGTACTGCAATATTTTTTGGGGTGCGTGCGGTGAAAATAGAAAAATATAAGGATATGAAAATAAGACTTCCAAGAAAATTTACCATAACTGCTCACACAGGCTGTATGGGTACCGATGATAATTCAATTACGTCAATGCGTGCCGGTGTTGTCAATGGTGCAAATATTATTGAATTTGATGTGCATTTTACCGAAGACGGTACGCCTGTGCTTGCTCACGATGAACCGAAAGGCGACGAGCTAAAGCTTGAAGATGCTTTTAAATTCCTTGCAAATAATAAAAATCTTAAGGCCAATGTTGATATGAAAAGCACCGCAAATATGGAAGCGGTGCAAAAGCTTGCCGACAAATATAAGGTAACAAAACAGATTTTCTTTACAGGAATTAACCCTGAGGATGTTGAGTCAGTTCGTAAAGGGTGTCCGCGAATTCCATATTATCTAAATGTTGAGGTTGATAAAAGCAAAAACACAGATGAAGAATATATTAAGGGCCTTGTGGGTGAAGTGAAAAGTTCGGGGGCAATCGGCATAAATTTCAATTATAAAGGTGCAAGTGAAGAAATTGTAAAGGCTTTTCACGGTAATATGCTTTATGTGTCTGTATGGACAGTTGACGATAAGCTTTCTATGTATGAAATGCTTGAAATTTCACCCGACAATATAACAACAAGAAAACCTGATGTGCTTAGCGAAATAATAAAAAATTTAGAGTAAAAAAATATTGCAAAATTCGTCAAAATTATTGACTTTTTTGTGATTTAAGATTATATTTAACTCATACCAATTAGGGTGGGGCGGAGTATGTATTTCACCGCCCAATCCCAACTATATCTATCGGTTGGAAAGGGGTTGCATAATTGAAAAACAATCCAGTTATCATTGACCTCAAAAACATCAGCGTAAGCTTTGAAAATCAAAAAATACTTAATAACATAAGCCTTTATATCCGTGACGGTGAGTTTTTGACACTTCTCGGTCCTTCGGGCTGCGGAAAAACTACCACTTTACGCATTATTGCGGGCTTTTTACAGCAGGATAGCGGCGATGTTATTTTTGAAGGAAAAAATATCAATGGTGTGCCGGCATATAAGCGTCAGGTTAACACCATTTTTCAGCGTTATGCACTTTTCCCGCATTTGAATGTTTATGAAAATATCGCTTTTGGTCTTCGCCTTAAAAAGTGGAAAGAAGATGCAATTCAAGAGAAAGTAAGCGAAATGCTCACTCTTGTAAACCTTAAGGGTTTTGGTCCTCGTAAAATTGACTCTCTTTCAGGCGGTCAGCAGCAGCGAGTTGCCATTGCACGTGCTTTGGCGGTAAATCCCCGCGTTGTTTTACTTGACGAGCCTTTGGGTGCTCTCGACTTAAAACTTCGTAAGGATATGCAGATTGAACTTAAAAACATTCAGCAGAAATTGGGCATAACCTTTATTTATGTTACACACGACCAAGAAGAAGCGTTGTCAATGTCAGATACCGTTGTTGTTATGAACAACGGTGAAATTCAGCAAATCGGCACGCCGCTTGATATTTATAACGAGCCTAAAAATGCCTTTGTTGCAGATTTCATCGGCGAAAGCAATATTCTTGACGGTGTAATGAAAGAGGATTTCACAGTTGAATTCAACGGCATTAAATTCAAATGCGTTGATAAGGGCTTTAAACATAACGAGCCCGTTGACGTTGTTATCCGTCCTGAAGATATTGACGTTGTTTCTCCCGAAAACGGTATGCTTCAGGGAACAGTTACATCAGTTACCTTTAAAGGTGTTCATTATGAAATTATCGTTGATATTGATAATTTCAAATGGATGATTCAGACAACAGAAAAAAGTGAAGTGGGCGACGTAATCGGTATTTCAATTGACCCTGACGAAATGCATATTATGAAAAAGTCAGAATATTCAGGACTTTACGGCGACTACAGTTCATTCAGCGACGAGTTCGATGAACTCTCTGAAGCGTAAGGCAGGTGAGTAGGCTATGAAAAAATCCTCCCTTGCACAAAAACTTATGAATGCTCCTTATATGCTCTGGTCGGTGCTTTTCATAGTAGCACCGCTTATAATGGTAGGCTATTATGCTTTTACTGATACTACGGGTGCATTCACATTCTCAAATATCGCACAAATCGGTGATTACACAACCACATTCATACTCTCAATCAGCTATGGTGCAGTTGCAACTGTAATATGCCTTCTTATTGCATATCCTTTTGCCTATTTTCTTGCACAGACAAAAGCATCATTCCAGAGCGTTGCAACAATGCTTGTAATGTTGCCTATGTGGATGAGTTTCTTAATCCGTACTTACTCCTGGATTACAATTTTAGGTGAGTCGGGTGTAATTAACAGCTTTTTGGGGCTCTTTGGCATTGAACCCTTGAAGATGCTCAATACAGGTGGGGCGGTTATTCTCGGTATGGTTTATAATTTTTTGCCATACATGATTCTGCCACTCTATACAGCACTTTCAAAGATGGATAATTCACTTGTTGAGGCTGCACAGGATTTGGGGTGCAATAAATTCTATTGTCTTCGTAAGGTTATTTTCCCACTTTCAGTACCCGGTATTGCAAGTGGCGTAACTATGGTGTTTGTGCCCTGCGTAAGTACATTCTATATTACACAGAAATTGGGTGGCGGTCAGATTACCTTAATCGGTGACGTTATTGAGGGTCAGTTCCAGACTGCATATAATTATAATCTTGGTGCAGCACTGTCACTTGTGCTTATGGTTATGATTTTAATCTGCCTCGGTGTGCTTAATTATTTCACCGATAATGATGACGACGGAGGTGTGCTTATATGACAAAAACATCTCCTTTAGCAAAACTTTATATTGCCCTTGTGTTCATATTCCTATATGCACCAATGGTGGTAATGATGGTGTTCTCATTCAACTCTTCAGAGAGCACATATATCTTTGAGGGATTTTCACTTCAATGGTATGAGCGTCTTTTTTACGATAAGGTTACAATGGACGCACTTAAAAACACAATAGTACTTGCGATTAGTTCAGCGGCAATTGCCACAATTCTCGGCACACTCGCCGCAGTGGGACTAAACTCAATGAAAAACAAATATGTAAAGTCATCTGTTATGACAGTTACAAATATACCGATGATGAACCCCGAAATCGTAACAGGTATCTCAATGATGCTTTTGTTCGTATTCGCAGGTGCAATGTTCAGCAAACGCGATGTGCTCGGTTTCTGGACACTTCTCATAGCACACGTAACATTCCAGTTGCCTTATGTAATTCTTTCGGTGTTGCCGAAGCTTAAGCAAACCGATAATAGAATTTTCGAGGCGGCACAAGATTTGGGTTGTCACCCTTTGAAAGCATTTTTCAAGGTGGTTTTCCCCGCAATTCTTCCCGGTATCATTTCGGGTGCTATTATGGCATTTACATTGTCACTTGATGATTTCATAATCAGTTACTTTACAAACGGACCCGATTTTCAGACCTTGCCTATTCATATTTTCTCAATGACAAAGAAACGAGTTAAGCCCGATATGTATGCTCTTTCAACACTCATTTTCGGTGCGATGTTCATCCTTTTAATTCTTATGAATGTGGCACAGTCACGCTCTGATAAAAAGCAAAGAGCAAAAAAGGGGGATAAATAATGAAAAAGATTATCTCTCTTTTAATAGTCTTTATAATTGTTCTTTCAATGTCTGCTTGTGGTAATAGCAACAATGAAGAAGAAACTCCAACTCAACCTATTGTTACCGATGTTGAAATCTTTTCTGCAGAAACAAAAGAATACTACAAAAACCTCGGTCTTCAGGATACAACCCTCAATGTTTATAACTGGGGTGAATATATTGATGATGAAGAAGTTGATGTAATCACACAGTTTGAACGTCTTACAGGTTGCGATGTCAATTACACCACCTTTGAATCCAACGAAAATATGTATTCAAAGCTTTCGGGCGGGGGAGTAAGCTATGATATTGTAATCCCCTCTGATTATATGGTTGAGCGTCTTTTATCTGAAGAAATGCTCTTGCCCCTTGATTATACCAATATCCCAAATTATGAAAAGTATTTTGACAGCGAAAAATACGGCTATCTTATAGAAAACGGCATAAGTGATTATGCGGTAATTTACAATGTGGGCACAACCATACTTATTTATAATAAGAAAATGGTAAGCGAAGAGCCAACAAGCTGGAAAGTGCTGTGGGATGAGCAGTATAAAGGCAAGGTGCTTATGTTTAATAACCCTCGCGATGCATTTGCGGTGGCACAGTTTGCTCTGGGTCAGAGTATCAACACAACCGATATGGCAGATTGGGATGCGGCGGCAGACTATCTTTTAGAACAACGCAAGAATGTTAAGCCCGAATATGTAATGGACGAGGTTTTCATTAAAATGGAAAGTGGTGAATATGCTTTTGCCACATACTATGCGGGCGACTATGAGCTTATGGTAGAGAATAACCCCGATTTAGAATTTGTTTTCCCCGAAGAGGGCGTTAACACATTTTATGATGCGATGTGTATTCCAAAAGGCTCACAAAACAAAAAGGGTGCAGAGGCATTTATCAACTTTATGATGGAACCCGAAATTGCCCTTGCAAATGCAGAATATATTTATTATGCAACTCCAAATAAGGCAGTTATTGAGAATGAAGATTATTCTCTCAGCGGTAGTGAGGCGGTATATCCCGAGAATTTACAGAATACGCAGGAGTTTCATAATCTTCCAACAGATACTCTGCAATATATGAACAACCTCTGGATGAAAGTCAAAGGTGAAAATGATGCAGGCGGGTTGTATGCGGGCTTTTTCTCGGTGATAGCAGTAATTGTTGTAATACTTATATATAATGTTTTAAAGAAAAATCGTATGAAAAAGTATTATAATGTATAAAAATGGCACAATTTAATGATTTATCACGCTAAAGGCTGACCACAATATATTGTGGTTGGTCTTTATTTTTATCAAAAAGAAAAATCACTCGATTTTTGGCATTTGTACATTTTCACAACAGTGAAAACCACGCAGTTTCAAGGCTTGTGAATAAAATGCGGAAAAATAGCTAAAATTCATCTGCATTTTTTGGCTATTATTTTAGTGCACAATATATTGACAGAAACACGAATATACTATAAAATGATACTTGCTCACTCAAAAAACACAAGATGTTGTGTGTCAATAAAAAAACAGTAACACAAAACGGAGGACTCGTAAAATGATTGAAAAGATTTTAAAGCGTGACGGTCGAGAGGTTGATTTTTCTATTGAAAAAATCGCTAATGCCGTATATCAGGCTGCAAAGGCAACGGGCGGAAACAACTATGATGAGGCAATGGATATTGCAAAGTCTGCGGTACAATATATTGAGCGTGACGGAATCACAACTCCTACAGTTGAGCAGATTCAGGACTATGTTGAAAAAACTCTTATCGAAACAGGCCACGCAAGAACTGCAAAGAAATACATTCTTTACAGAGCAGAGCGTTCTCGTGTTCGTGAAATGAATACTCGTCTTATGAAGACTTATGAGGATTTGACCTTCGTTTCAGCAAAGGATAACGATGTTAAGCGTGAAAATGCTAATATTGACGGCGATACATCAATGGGTACAATGCTCAAATACGGTTCAGAGGGTGCAAAGCAGTTTAATGTGCTTCACATCTTAAAGCCCGAGCACGCAAAAGCTCATCAGGAGGGTGATATCCATATTCACGATATGGACTTCTTGACACTTACTACAACTTGCTGTCAGATTGACCTTCTCAAGCTTTTCAAAAACGGTTTCTCAACAGGTCACGGTTTCCTTCGCGAGCCTAACGATATTGCAAGCTATTCAGCTCTTGCTTGTATTGCAATTCAGTCAAACCAGAACGACCAGCACGGCGGTCAGAGTATTCCTAACTTTGATTACGGTATGGCTCCCGGCGTTAAAAAGACATACAAGAAAAAGTATGTTGAAAATGTTGCAAAAGCACTTGAACTTCTTCACGGTGTTGAAGATGCAAAAGATGCAGTAAAAGCTATCTGTAATGCAATTGAAGAAAAGAACGGCGTTGCTCCCTGCCTTGCAAATGATAATGATTATCAGCAGTATGAGGCAAAGGTTCTCGTTAAAGAATTCGGCATCACAGCAGAAGATGCAGAAAAAATTCAGAAGTTCGCAGTTGATAAAGCAGAAAAAGAAACTGACCGTGCAACATATCAGGCAATGGAAGCACTTGTTCACAACCTTAATACAATGCATTCACGTGCAGGTGCTCAGATTCCTTTCTCATCAATCAACTACGGTACAGATACTTCTCCCGAAGGCCGTCTTGTAATCAAGAATGTTCTTCTTGCTACTGAAGCAGGTCTTGGTAACGGCGAAACACCCGTATTCCCAATTCACATCTTCAAGGTTAAGGCTGGCGTAAACTATAACCCCGATGATGTAAACTACGATTTGTTCAAGCTTGCTTGCAGAGTTTCAGCACTTCGTTTGTTCCCCAACTTCTCATTTATGGACGCTCCTTACAACAAGGCAACATATATTGAGGGTGACCCCAATACAGAGGTTGCATATATGGGATGCCGTACAAGAGTTGTTACAAATAACTATGACAAGACACGCAATGTAACAGGCGGTCGCGGTAACTTGTCATTCACATCTGTTAACCTTCCGAGAATTGCTATTAAGGCTCACGGTAACCTTGACTATTTCTTTGAAGAACTTGATAGAAAGATTGATATTGTTATTGCACAGCTTCTTGAAAGATTTGAAATTCAGGCAAAGAGAAGAGTTCGTAACTATCCATTCCTTATGGGTCAGGGCATCTGGCTCGATTCTGAAAAACTCGGTATTGATGATGAAGTAAGAGAAGTTCTTAAGCACGGTACTCTTACAATCGGTTTTATCGGTCTTGCTGAAACTCTTAAGGCTCTTACAGGTAAGCACCACGGTGAGTCAAAAGAGGCACAGAACTTAGGTCTTGAAATTGTTCATCATATGCGTCAGCGTACAGATGAAGCAAGTCAGGCAACAGGTATGAACTTCTCACTTATTGCAACTCCTGCTGAAGGACTTTCAGGCAGATTTGTAAGAATGGACCGTGAGCGTTACGGCGTAATCGAGGGTGTTACTGACAGAAAGTATTACACAAACTCATTCCACGTGCCCGTATATTTCCCAATTTCTGCGTTTGATAAGATTAAGCTTGAAGGACCTTATCACGCACTTACAAACGGTGGTCACATTTCATATATCGAAATGGACGGTGACCCAACACAGAACCTTGACGCATTTGAAGCAGTAGTTCGTTGCATGTATGATGCAGGCATCGGCTACGGCTCAATTAACCACCCTGTTGACCGTGACCCTGTTTGTGGTTACACAGGTATCATCGGTGACGTTTGTCCTCGTTGCGGACGTCGTGAAGGTGAGGGCGTTGATGTTGAAGTGCTCAAGAAACTCAATGGCTACAAAAAGGATGTTCACTGCTGCGACATCAATGAACTTGAAGAAGCAGACAAAGTGGCACACCCTGTAGAATAAATCAAAAACACGTTTTATTAAAATTAAGGAGGCATAACAATGGCTAAAAAAGAAAAAGTAATGGTTGGCGAAGGCGTAGGATTCGAAAGAATTCGTAGAATTACAGGCTACCTTGTTGGTACTCTTGATAGATTTAACGATGCTAAATATGCAGAGGTGCAGGATAGAGTTAAGCACTCAATCGGCACAGGCAAGGGAGAAATGGAGCAGGTATAATGGCAACGCCCCTACGACTTGCAGGTGTTATCCGTGAATCAATCGTTGACGGACCGGGTTGGCGATTTGTGGTCTTTGCACAGGGCTGTAAGCACAATTGCGAAGGCTGTCACAACCCCGAAACTCACGATATGAATGGCGGATATGAAAGTAGCGTGGAACGAATTATTGAAGCAGTTAAACAGGATAAGCTCTTAAAGGGTGTTACCTTTTCAGGCGGTGACCCCTTTGAGCAGGCTGAAAATTTTTCAGTCCTTGCCAAAATGGTGCACGAATTAGGTCTTGATATTGTGACCTATACAGGCTATACCTTTGAACAACTCTACAAAGGTATGGCGAAAAATGAGGGTTGGCGACATCTGTTAGAACAGACCGATATTCTCATTGACGGAAAGTTTGAGTTATCAAAGAAATCACTTAACTGCAAATTCCGCGGTTCAACAAATCAAAGAGTTCTCGATGCGAAAAAATCTCTGGCAGAAGGGATTGCAATCGAAATCGAGATATAAATTAACAGCAGACGACTGACCCCGTCTGCTGTTTTTTCATTATTTCATATTCTTTTGGGCTCCACCCTTGAGGGGGAGCTGTCGCAAAGCGACTGAGGGGGGTATCTTGTCCATTTTTGAAAGGTGATATGTCATTAAGCTATAGAGGGATTAAATCCCCCCCTTCCGTCAATGCTAACGCATTGCCACCTTCCCCTCGGTGGGGGAAGGCTATGCTTAATCATCACAAAAGGCCTCAAATATAAGTCGAGTTGCAAATCTGACACCTTTAATAAAAGCATATTTTTCAGATATACTATTTGTTTCGGTTATGGATTTATCATATTCTTCAAGTAAATCCTTTTGTTCATCATTTAATTTTGACCTAAAAATATCTTCTGTTTTACCGTATTTGTTTATAATTCCCTTTTCGTTATCGTTTCGTTGCATAGGCACTTCAATAAGATAATATTGCCATAATTCTTCTAACTCTTTTCGCATATTAACCTCCAAATAGTTGTTGTATTAATGATTATAACGAAAAAAATTATTATAATTAGGGTCATATTGACCTAAAACCCCTCGGTAGAAATACCGAGGGGTTTTGTTACAACTCGTTTGCATTATTCATTCTTATACTTCTCTGCCTGAAGATTGAACATATAGGCATAAGTGCCGCCGAGTTCCATTAATTCTGCGTGACTACCGCTTTCAATAATGCGACCATTTTCCATAACATAAATTCTGTCGGCATTAACAGTAGTTGAAAGTCTGTGAGAAATGAAAATAACAGTTTTCTTGTCCGCCGCTTCAATCATAGCCTGATTGAGATTGTACTCTGCAACGGGGTCAAGGTTGGCCGAGGGCTCGTCAAGAATAACGTAAGGACAATCCTTATAGAATGCTCTTGCAATAGCCGTTTTCTGTGCCTCGCCACCCGAAAACATAACACCCTCGTCGTCAAATTCTCTTAAAAGCTCGGTGTTTATTCCGTTTTTAAGTTCTTTGTTGAATCCGCTGTGTTTAAGTGCGTCCCATACTCGTTCTTCGTCGGGATTAGTATCAAGGGCAACATTTTCACCTAAACTGCAAGAGAAAATCTGAAAATCCTGAAAAACTGCTGCAAATCGGTCACGGTGGGAATCTGCCGTGGCATTTTTGATGTTTTCACCGTCTATGAGTATTTCGCCCTCGGTTGCATCATAAAGTCTTAATAGAAGGTTTGTGAGAGTGGTTTTACCCGCACCGTTATAGCCCACAAGAGCGATTTTTTCATAAGGTTTAATTGTGAGGTTAATATCTTCAAGTGTTGGTTTATCGTTATTTGGATAAGTGAATGAAAGATTTTTAATAGTGATTTCTTTTGGCTCAGTTTTCTTGACTTCTTCTCCACCGTTTTTGATTTTAAAATCAGCACCTAAAAATTCACGGTATTTATCAATCATTTTTGCTTGTTCCGAGAAACGAGCCAATGCCCATATTGTAAGGAATTGGAAGGACATGGCAACTGCGTGAGCACCGTTGAATGTTGCAACAAAATCACCTGCAGAAAGGTCACCTTTAATAAGCACACAATATCCAAGGTAAAGAGGAAGAATAAACATAAATCCAAGTCCCTGAACGCCTACTTTTTGTGTGCAGTTGAGTATGGAAATCTTGTCCCAATACTTTTTCTGATTGTTGATAACATCGTCCGCCGCGTCATTATAGCGTTCAATAAGCAAAGGAGAAATGTTGTTCATTCTAACTTCTTTTGCATAGTCCTGCAAATAGAAAATACGCTGAAAATAGTCTGCTCGTCTGTGATATTTTGCATTGTCAATTCGTCTTTCCATCATAAGAGTGCCGACTTTTTTGCTGATTGGAAGAAAAACGCAGATAACAACAAGAATAATCACCAAGCACCAAGGGTCAATGGTAAATAATACCGATGAAACCGTAACAAGTGAGATAATATGTCCCACATACATTCTTACAAGTCCCAAAAGATTTTGAATATTGCCCGATGATGACTCAATGGTGAGAATGAAGTTGTTGTAGAATTCGGGGTTATCGTAGGACTCAAGGTCAAGACTTCTTGCCTTGTCATAAAGTTTTTTGTTAAGTCCGTAGTAAAGTCTTTCTCTTTCCATATTCCAATAAAATTCACGGAAAAGCCACGAAATAACCGTTGAAAGAATAAGAATAAGACCAATTACAATAACCGCATAGAAAATTCTGTTTAGGTCTGTACCTTCTGTTACTACGTCAATAATGTACTTAACGCCGATAACTTTAATAAGGTTGTTGGGAAGAATCATCAAAAGTCCCCACATAAATTCGCCCAACACCAAAAGAGGAGAAACGCTGAAAAGCAGTTTTATAAAGAAAAAAATATTTGATGGCATTGAGTGTAATGTCTTTTCTTTTTCCTTTTTCTTAAACATTCTCTGCCACCTCACTTTCACCTTTATAACTTGAAGCTTGCAAAGTGAACATTTTACTGTATTCACCATTTTGTGCCATCAATTCCTGATGACTGCCTGATTCAAGAATTGTACCGTTGCCAATAACTATAATTCTGTCGGAAAGCACAGCACTTGAAAGTCGGTGTGAAATGTAAATAACAGTTTTGTCTTTTGTAACGTCGATTAAGTTTTCATACATTTTGTATTCTGCAATCGGGTCAAGTGCAGAACTTGGCTCATCAAGAATTGCAATCTCAAAGTCACGGGCAAAAAGTCTTGCAGCAGAAACTTTCTGATTTTCGCCACCTGAAAGACCTGCACCGTCAATTTCAAATTCCCTTGTAAGGACTGTGTCAGCACCCTTTGGCAGACTTTGGATTTTATCCCATACACCGCTTCTGCGAAGAGCCTTTTCGGCGATTTTCTTTTCTTCGTCAGTGCATTCGTGACACATAATGTTTTCGTTGACTGAAACCGCAAAGTTTTTATAGTCCTGAAAAACAGTTGCGAAAGCTCCGCGAAGTGAATTTACATTATATTCCTTAACATTCACACCGTTGTAAAGAATTTCACCTTCGTTCGGGTCGTAAAATCTTAAAAGCAATTTAACGAGTGTGGATTTACCTGCACCGTTGACACCGACAACTGCAATGGTTTCGCCCTTTGTAATCTTAAATGAAATATTTTTAAGAATGATTTTATTTGTACCGGGGTAGCTGAAAGTAACATTCTTAAATTCAAGGCTTTCGAATTCTCCTGCCTCTTTACCACCGTCGGTAATCTGTGGCTCATAGTCAAAGAAATCGCGAAGATTCTGGAAGAAAAGAGCCATTTGTGTCATTTCATCAAAAGCCTCTGCAATACTGAGTGTTGAGTCGCGAACGGAATTGATTGACGAAAGCACAACCGAAAAGGAAGAAATCGAAAGTGCCTTTGTAAAAATAAACTGATAACCTGCAAAGGCATAAGTGCCGATGATTGGTATAAAATCACTTAAAAGTGAACTTAACATACTGTATAAAAACAGTTTTACACCATATTTTTTAAGAATAACAACGTTAGCGTCAATAGCCGCCTTAAATCTTTTGATAAGTACTGCGAAAATATTGGATGTTCTCATATCCTTTGAGAAATCCTTTAAAAACATTGTCCTCTGGATATATGCCTTGATACGATTATTAGTCGTCATTTCAAGGTCACGTTTATAAACTGCCTTGCTTTTGAAAATCTCAACAACAAAAACAAGAGTAACAGGCAAGAGAAATAACAGATACATTGGGTTGATAACTGTAACTGTTGTGATAACACAGATAAGGGCGATAACACCGCCAAGGACTGCAGCAACGTCCCAACAAATCAGGTCATAATAACTTGAAGAAAGCACCAAAGTTGCTCGTTGATATTTATCATAAAATTCAGGGTTTTCATAGCAGCTTACATCAAGCCCAGTTGCTTTTTCAAAAATCTTATTATTCACTTCTTTGAGTACAACTTTAGCCGAAATCAGCCTTGTTCTTTCAGCATAAGCAGAAATTACATTAACCGCCAGATATGTACCCAAGAAAAGTAAAAGATAAGTGAAATAAGTTTTGAAATCTGCATCGCCGTCAATAATGCTCAATAACACTTTCAAAAACAAAATGTTCTGAACATACATAGATAAAACTTTATTTGAAATTTCAGTAACAAAATATCCGATTAAAAGTTTTTTATCTGCTTCCCAAACGAGTTTAATAGCGTACATAACATTCTTAAATACGGGAACTTTAATCGGTTCGTGAAGTTTAATCCATCTCATTAAAAAACCTCTCTTTCAATAATAAACTAAAATAAAAATACCGCAGAATGTATCTGCGGCAGTAAAATGCAATATCCCAAATGATAAAATCAATCGCAAGAAAGGAAAAGCACCTTAAAGGACGCAGAAATATTAAAATTACGATTTTTGTTCCAAAGTCTGTTTGTCATTTGATTTCTGCCTCCTTTCAAAAATTTTGGTTGAACGATTTTTGTAACTTCTAAATTATAATACTCACTAAAATTTATGTCAAGAAAATATTGGTAATTTTTCTGTTTTTAAAGCAAAACGAAAAGGATACCTTATAGGTACCCTTTCTGTTTTGGTCGAGATGACAAGATTCGACCGTCTGCTACGGCTTTGCCTTGCATACTGTTCGCTCGGCGACCCAAATTCTCACGAATTTCGGTACCCGCCTCACGGCTCTGTGCTAAAAATGATGCACTGCATCATTTTCTTAACGCACAGACTTCCTCGAAGTTCGAATCTTATTTTATAAAGCAAAACAAAAAGGATACCTTACAGGTACCCTTTCTGTTTTGGTCGAGATGACAAGATTCGAACTTGCGACTTCCACGTCCCGAACGTGGCGCTCTACCAAACTGAGCCACATCTCGTTATTTTTTTCAAATGCTAAAATATTATAATATGTTTTAATTCATAAATCAAGTAGTTTTTAAAAAAATAAAGCAACGGCGGGGTCAAGACCCCGCCCTACAATTTGCTTATCTTATTCCGAAATTTTCGATTACATAGTCCATATCCTTATCGCCTCTGCCTGAAAGGTTAATAAGGATTGAGCCGTGGTCCATAGTCTTTGCAAGCTTCATACCGTATGCTACTGCGTGTGAACTTTCAATGGCGGGGATAATACCCTCAAGACGAGCGAGCTTATAGAATGCGTCGATTGTTTCTTCGTCGTCGATTACGTCATATTTAACTCTGCCGATTTCCTGTAAGAATGCGTGTTCAGGGCCTGATGATGGGTAGTCAAGACCACTTGCAACCGAATAAACAGGAGCGGGCTCACCGTTTTCGTCTTTAAGCATTATACTGTTAAAGCCGTGCATAATACCCTCTGTGCCGTATTTAAGGCTTGCCGCGTGGTCGCCCATTTTTGGACCTCTGCCCAAGGGCTCAATACCGTAAATATCAACGGGGTCATTTAAAAATCCTGCAAAAAGTCCTGCCGCATTACTGCCACCGCCAACACAAGCAACAATGGCATTTGGCAAATGACCTGTCATATCAAGAAACTGCTCTCTTGCCTCAATACCGACAACGCTTTGGAAATCGCGAACCATCATAGGGAATGGGTGAGGGCCTAAAACTGAACCAATGCAATAAATCGAGTGTTCATATTCCTTGCTGTATGCATCAAATGCCGCATCAACTGCCTCTTTAAGAGTCTGAAGACCGTGAGTAACCTCAACAACATTTGCACCGAGAATTTTCATTCTTGCTACATTCGGAGCTTGCTTTTTAATGTCAACGGAGCCCATATAGATGTCGCATTCAAGACCAAAATATGCCGCCGCAGTAGCGAGTGCCACACCGTGCTGACCCGCACCGGTTTCTGCAATAACCTTTGTCTTGCCCATGTATTTTGCAAGAAGTGCCTCACCCATGCAGTGATTAAGCTTGTGTGCACCTGAATGGTTTAAGTCCTCACGCTTTGCATAAAGCTGAACTTTACCGCCAAGAGCGTCTGAAAGTCTTTCAAGGTGAGAAACGGGAGTTGGTCTGCCTTGGAATTCTTTACGGATTCTGCGAAGCTCTGCAATGAATTTTCTTGACTGACAAATTGTGAAATAAGCCTGAGTAATTTCAGCCATAGCCGCCTTTAATTTATCGTCAACATAAACTCCGCCGTATTTACCGAAGTAACCGTTTTTGTCGGGATAATTGTTGAAATATGTTTCAAAATTTACGCTGTTGAGAATCATAATAGTTCCTCCTTAAAAAATAAAAATCCATCCCAAAATCTTGGGACAGACTGTAAATAATCTGCGGTACCACCCAAATTCGTAGCCAATGCTACGCACTCACCGTGTACAAATATACACTCAGCACTGTAACGGTTGCCCTCCGTCGCCCCTACATATCGGTTTGCCCTCAAAAGTCCATTCATTGAAATTCTTATTGCTGTATTTTCACCGTCAACAGCTCTCTGAAAATAAGTTTAAATCAACTACTACTCTTTATCATCGGTTTTTCGGTTGAATATTAACTTAATATGAATTTTAGCACTACAAAGAGCTAATGTCAATAGTAAGTTTTGGATTATTAGTTATACAAATGTGAATTTGTCGGGATGATTTTGGATTTTATATCTCGTTAAAATCGACTATCAAACATTGTAGGGGACGACGGGTCTCGCCTGCCGGCTCGGTCGGTGCTTCTGCTTCGCAGAGGTGTCCACCGGACACCCGCACCCGCGGCGTCCCGTTGTAGTTTGATTGCATACTTTAGAACGGGCTGCCGAGTCGTCAGCCCCTACAACTCACCATATTTAGTTATAATATAAAATTGCGTCGCAGACCCTCAATTACGAATTCCGCATTACGCATTGAGAATTAGTTAGACAAACCCCAATTTGTCAAATAGATTTTTACATTTTATATGGTATTTAATTACGAAATATGTTATAATAACTATGATTTTGATTATTTGGAGAGTCGTTATGAAAATTTTGGCTATTGACGGCAACAGTATAGTAAACCGTGCCTTTTACGGTATCAAACAATTAACAACAAAAGATGGTCGTTTTACCAACGGTATTTACGGCTTTATGAGTATTTTCTATAAGCTTTTTGAGGAGGTAGAGCCTGACGGAGTTGCCATTGCTTTTGACCTTAAAGCACCAACCTTCCGTCATAAAATGTATGACGGCTACAAGGCAAATCGTCACGGAATGCCACCCGAATTGGCACAGCAAATCCCCGTGCTCAAAGAACTTTTAGGTGCGTTGGGCTATAAAATTATTCAACTTGAGGGCTATGAGGCAGACGATATTCTCGGCACAGTTGCAGGTATGTGTGGCGAAAATGATGAATGCTTCATCGCAACAGGTGACCGCGACTCTTTTCAGCTTGTTCGCAATAATGTAACTGTTCTTTTGCCCCACACAAAAATGGGCAGAACACAGACAGAGGTTTATGACGAGGCTCGAATTCTTGCAGATTACGGTGTTACGCCATTACAAATGATTGATATTAAAGCACTTCAGGGTGACGCGTCCGACTGTATTCCCGGTGTTGCTGGCGTTGGTCCTAAAACGGCAGGGGATTTAATTCAGAAATACGGTTCTGTGCAGTATATCTATGACAATATTGACACTCTTGAAATCAAAGAGAATCTTAAAAATAAACTTATTACCGATAAAGAAAAAGCATTTTTAAGTTATACTCTCGGTACAATCATCAACAATGTGCCCCTTGATTGCACTCTTGCGGATTTAATTCCCAACAAAGCGGACGAAACCCGTGCACGTGCAATGCTTGCTGACCTTGAAATGTTCAAACTTATTGAAAAGTTAGAGTTTGCAATTCCAACTGCCACCGAAAAATCACAGGAAAAAGTGAAAGAATTGGGCTTTACTGCAGATTTTGATGCAAATGAACTTCTGGGTAAAATCATAGCAGAAAAAGAGGCTTATTTTACAGCGGATTATGCTGATTTGGACAACCCTCAATTCTGTTTTTTGTGCGATAATACGGTTCATCATCTTGAACCAATGCATTTGGGATATTTTGACTTTGTAAAAGCATTTTTAGAAGATGAAACTATCGCAAAGAATACCGATAATTCAAAGCTTTTATATCGCTTTGCGTTCTTAAATAATATAAGCATTAAAAATCTCGCACTTGATACTTCTCTTGCGGGGTACATTCTCAATCCGTCGGCAAATGGATATAGTCCATTGCGACTTTGCGAGGAATATAAGGCACCAATTCCAAAGGTGAATAGTGATTTGCCGTTGGTTATTGACTGTGCAGTTATGCGTTCAGTTTCAACAAGACTTAAAACCGAAATCGAGGCTAATGGTCAAGATTATTTGCTTTATCAGGTTGAAATGCCACTTGCAGAAGTGCTTGCCTCTATGGAGCATTTGGGCTTTATGGTGGATAAGCAGGGCATTGCGGAATTCTCACAGAAAATAAGCGGTGAACTTAAAAATATTCAGTCAGAAATTTATGAGCTTGCGGGTGAAGAATTCAATATTAACTCACCAAAACAGTTGGGCGTAATTCTTTTTGAAAAAATGGGGCTTCCCGCAAAGAAAAAGACAAAAAGCGGATATTCAACTAATGCAGATGTGCTTGAAAGTCTGCAGAACGAAAGTCCTATAATCGAGAAAATTCTCTGGTTTAGAACTCTTTCAAAGCTTTATTCAACATACTGTGAGGGGCTTTTAAAGGTAATCGGTGAAGACGGCAGAATTCACTCCTCATTTATCCAAACTGAAACCAGAACGGGCAGAATTTCATCAACCGAGCCAAATCTCCAAAATATTCCCGTGCGTAAAGAAATCGGTCGCGAAATGCGTAAATTCTTTATGGCAAAAGAGGGTTGCTTGCTCGCTGATGCCGACTACTCGCAAATTGAACTTCGCGTGCTCGCTCACATTGCCGACGACGAAGAAATGCTTAACGCTTTCAATAACGAGGTCGATATTCATACCGTTACTGCCTCGCAGGTATTCAATATGCCCATTCAAATGGTAACACCTTTAATGCGTAGCCGTGCAAAAGCGGTTAATTTCGGTATTGTTTACGGTATTGGTGCATTCTCACTCGCAAAGGATATAGGAGTAACAAGAAAAGAAGCGGACGATTATATAAAAGGCTATCTTCGTCTTTATGCGGGTGTTGATAAATATATGGAAACCGTTGTGGCAGATGCTAAAGAAAAGGGCTATGTTGCAACGCTTTGGGGCAGAAGAAGATATTTGCCCGAACTCAATTCATCAAACGGAATGTTACGTGCATTTGGTGAAAGAGTTGCAAGAAATATGCCAATTCAAGGTACGGCGGCGGATATTATCAAAATTGCAATGGTGCGTGTTTATAATCGTCTTAAAGCCGAAAAAATGGAGGCAAAACTCATTTTGCAGGTGCACGATGAACTGATTGTTGAAGCCCCCGAAAATGAAATCGACAAAGCCGCAAAAATCCTTTCGGAAGAAATGGAAAACTCATGTAAAATGAAAGTGCGTTTGAGAGCCGATGTCAACACAGGTCGCACTTGGTACGACGCAAAAGGTTAATCTCGTAGGGGACGACGACTCGGCGTCCCGTTATGTAGGGGCGATTCATGAATCGCCCGCAATTAAAGCGTTAAATAATTTAAGGAGAACTGGAAATGAATATGCTTAATGTTTTAAAAAATAATATTGCTGATAAAAACAAGTTAGAAGACTTAGTATCTGCATTTGAAGATATGTGTAAAGTTCCACTTGAAACTGTTGATATAGATGATGACGGTATTTTGTTTGAAACTGGCACATTTGATTTTACAGGTGAACCATTTTTTTATTTCTCATTGGTAAGACAGTTCCCGAATGAAGATGAAGAATTTAACCAAATTCATCTTGATATTTTATATACTCCAACTGAATTGACTGAAAATTATAATCAAAGTGAATGGTGCTTTGGTGGAGAAAGCGAAATTTTTGGTTATATAAGAAATTCAGAAGAGTATTTATCTCTTAAAGATGTGGAAATCAAGAGAATAAATGTATATATGGATGAAACATAAATCTATGAAAAAAATAATGTTTATCTGCAGTGGTAACACCTGCAGAAGTCCCTTGGCAGAGGGATTATTCAAAAAATATCTTGAAGAAAATAATATTACTGATATTGAGGTCGGCAGTGCGGGGTTAAGCGTATTCCCCGGTGATGAGGTCAGTATAAACTCTGCTCTTGTTGCAATGAACAGGGGCGTTAACATCTCTCTTCATCGTGCAAGACGAGTGAATTTAGAACACTTTGCCGAAACAGATTTGTTTGTGTGTATGACACCCCAACACGCTAATGCACTTTCACGATATTGTTTTCCGTCACAGATAATGACACTCAATATCCCCGACCCCTATTGTCAGCCAATTGAGGCTTATGAAAAATGTGCCGACAGTATTGAAAGTGAGTTCCCGCAAATTCTCAAAAGAATAGGGGAAATTCCCACAATTTCACCAATGAGTGAAAGAGATATAACTGAAGTTGCGGAACTTGAAAAAATGTGCTTTACAGAGCCGTGGAGTGAAAACTCACTAAAAGATGAACTCACCAACGAAACCGCAAGGTTTTATGTGCTCCGTAATAACGAGAAAGTGCTCGGTTATATTGGTGCTAATAATATCTGTGACGAGGTTTATATTACCAATGTTGCTGTGAATGAAAACTCGCGTGGCAAGGGCTACGGCAAAAAGCTTGTTAATCATTTAATAAAACAAAGTCAGCTAGAAAACGCAGTTTTTATTACTCTTGAAGTGCGAAAATCCAACGAAAACGCAATCGCACTTTACAAAAGATGCGGATTTCAATATGTGGGCGAGCGTAAAAGCTTTTATTCAAAACCTACTGAAGATGCATTGATTTATACTTTATATTTAAAGGAATACTAGTTATGAAAATTTTAGCAATTGAAAGCTCATGTGACGAAACTGCTGCAGCCGTAATAGAAAACGGTCGCGAGATATTGTCAAATGTGGTGTCAACTCAAATTGAAAAGCATAAGATATTTGGCGGTGTTGTGCCCGAAATTGCATCAAGATTACATACCGAAAATATTTCTTGGGTTGTCGAAAAAGCACTTAATGATGCAAACTGTACTCTTGATGACATTGACGGTATTGCAGTAACTTATGCCCCCGGCCTTATCGGTGCGTTGCTTGTTGGTGTGAATTATGCAAAGGGATTGGCATTGGCCAGCGGAAAACCTCTTATTCCCGTGCATCATCTCCGCTCACATATTGCGGCAAATTATATTACTCATAAAGAATTAAAACCGCCTTTTATGTGTCTTGTGGTGTCGGGTGGTAATACTCTTTTGTGTAAGGTTAATGACTATACTGATTTTGAGGTAATCGGTCGCACCCGTGACGACGCGGCAGGTGAGGCTATGGATAAAGCTGCTCGTACTTTAGGTCTTCCTTATCCCGGCGGTGTTAATCTTGATAAAATAGCAAAAAACGGGGATAATACAAAATATAAATTCCCTAAACCCCGTGTTGACGGCAGTCCTCTCGATTTCAGCTTTTCAGGACTAAAAACATCTGTAATAAACCTTGTTCACAATGCACAACAAAAAGGTGAAGAATTAAATCCTTCCGATGTTGGTGCATCATTTATAAATGCAGTTGCTAATTCTCTTTGCGAAAATACTGAAAAAGCAATGGAACTCCATAATGAAAAAACATTGGTGCTTGCAGGCGGTGTTTCTGCCAATTCGGTGCTTCGTGCTCGTATGGAAAAACTTGCAAAAGAAAAAGGTTGGGATTTATATTTGCCCGATTTATCCCTTTGCGGTGACAACGGTGCAATGGTTGGTGCTCAAGGATATTTTGAGTGTTTAAAGGGTACAAGAGCATCTATGGCACTTAACGGCAAAGCAACCGCAGACATTACTGTTGATTATGAAGAATAAAACTGTACAAATATATAAAATAGTAATGATAAATTGACAATTTATTCACATTTTACCTATTGAATGTTTCCAATATTTAGGGTATAATCATAATACCAAAATTAAATTGGGTAATTTGGTAATTTTTTCAAAAAATTGAAATTTTAATAAAGGAGTAAGGAATTATGGCACTTACAAAGAACAAGTCAATTCTTGAGTGGATTGACAAGCAGATTGCACTTGTAAATCCTGACAAAGTTGTTTGGATTGACGGCTCAGAAGAACAGACAGAAGCTCTTCGTGCAGAAGCATGTGCAACAGGCGAAATGGTAAAACTTAATCAGGAACTTCTTCCCGATTGCTACTACCACAGAACACACCCAACAGACGTTGCTCGTGTTGAAGACAGAACTCTTATCTGCTCAAAGAATGAAGAAGATGCAGGCCCAACAAACCATTGGATGGACCCTGAAAAAGCTTATGCAATGCTTTATGATATTGCAAAAGACAGCTACAAGGGCAGAACAATGTATGTTATCCCTTATTCAATGGGCCCTGTTGGTTCACCTCTTGCAAAAGTAGGTATTGAGCTTACAGACTCAATCTACGTTGTACTCAATATGCTTATTATGACTCGTGTTGGCACAGCAGTTATGGAAGCATTCGGCGACGAAAGCAATGACTGGGTTCGCGGTCTTCACTGCAAGTGCGACATCGACCCCGAAAAGAGATGGATTTGCCAGTTCCCCGAAGATAACACAATTATTTCAGTAAATTCAGGTTACGGCGGAAACGTTCTTCTCGGTAAAAAATGCTTTGCCCTTCGTATTGCTTCATATCAGGGTAAAAACGAAGGCTGGCAGGCAGAGCACATGCTCATTCTCGGTATTGAAAATCCAAAGGGCGAAGTTAAGTACATCTGTGCTGCTTTCCCATCGGCTTGCGGTAAAACAAACCTTGCTATGCTTATTCCACCCGAAGGCTATCTTGCAAAGGGCTATAAAGAATGGTGCGATGGTGACGAGATTTCTTGGATTAGAAAAGGTCCTGACGGAAGACTTTATGCTATCAACCCCGAAAACGGTTTCTTCGGTGTTGCACCCGGTACAAACGTTAAGTCAAACCCAAATGCTCTCGCTTCAACAAAGAAGGGCACAATCTTCACAAACGTTGCTCGTAACCTCGACGACAACACAGTTTGGTGGGAAGGTCTTGACAAAAATCCTCCCGTTAATGCAGAAGAGTGGACAGGAATTAAGACAAATGGCGTAGAATGGAAAGCAGAGGGCAAAAACCTTGCTCATCCTAACAGCCGTTTCACAGCTCCTGCTGTAAACTGCCCATGCATCAGCTCTGAATTCGAAAACCCGGCAGGTGTTCCGATTTCAGCTTTCGTATTCGGCGGCCGTCGTGCAAAGCTTGCTCCTCTTGTTTATCAGTCACGTGACTGGAACCACGGTGTATTCGTAGGCTCAATTATGGCTTCTGAAACAACAGCAGCAGCCGCTGGTGCAGTAGGCGTTGTTCGTCGTGACCCAATGGCTATGCTTCCATTCTGCGGTTACAATATGGGTGACTACTGGCAGCACTGGATTGACATTGGTAAGACACTTGATGCTGACAAAGCACCAAAAATCTTCAATGTTAACTGGTTCAGAAAAGACGACGAAGGCAACTTTATGTGGCCGGGCTTCGGTGATAACCTTCGTGTTCTTGAATGGATTATCAAGCGTTGCGAAAACGAAGTAGATGCTCAGGAAACAGCAATTGGTTACCTTCCTTACGCTAAAGACATCAACCTTGAAGGTCTTGAGGACGAAGTAACTGTTGAGTCACTTGAGAGCATTCTCGACGTTGATAAGGCTCTTTGGGCAGCAGAAGCAGAAGGCATTGGCGAATTCTATGCAAAATTCGGTGACAGACTTCCCGAAACACTTAAAGCAGAGCTTGAAACACTCAAAGCAAACCTTAAATAATTATAAAACAAATAAAATTGGCGGAGCTTCGGCTCCGTCTTTTTTATTGTCCAGACAAATTAATATTTGTTGATTAATTTGCATTATACTTGAATATGGTAAGGAATTTTGTTATAATAAACATTGGTGATATTTATGGAACTTAAATTTAACAATGGTAAATTCCGCATAATGCAGATTGCCGATGTTCAGGATACACAAAAAACATCTGATGCAACGGTGCGTTTTATCCGTGAGGCTTTAAAGGTGGCAAAGCCCGATTTGGTTGTTTTTACCGGCGACCAGATTAAAGGCTATGGCTTTTATCTTTACGGCGGTGACGCAAAAGTTAAGGTTACAACCTGCATAAACTCATTTTTAGCACCTCTTGCAGAAACAGGTATTCCATTTACCTTTGTTTTCGGTAATCACGACGACCAAGCCTTTTCAATATCTAAAAAAGAGCAGTTTGAGATTTATAAATCACATTCAAATTGTGTAGCATATAATGCTGATGACGATATTGAGGGCTATTGTAACCATAATCTTGAAATCAAGGGTGAAGACGGTAAAACAAAGCTCAATGTTTATCTTGTTGACAGCTTAACTGCTACTCTTTCCGGCACTTGCGACCACGTGCACGAAAATCAGCTTGAATGGTATAAAAACACCCGTGACCGATTAAAAGAAGAAAATGGCGATTATGTGCCATCAGTTGTATTTCAGCATATTCCCGTGCCCGAAATTTATGAGTTACTCATCGAAGTGCCAAAGGGTACAGAGGGTGCGGCACAAGGTTTCCGTCAATATGCGGGCAAATATTATGCAATGAATCCTGAAAGAGTTTTGATTGACGACCGTTCTTTCTGTGGCGAAACGCCAAGCATACCTGAAGAAAACGGCGGTCAGTTTGACGTGATGAATGAAAAAGGCGATGTAATTGCAATGTTCTTCGGCCACGACCACAACAACTCATTCATCGGTGAATACAAAGGAATGAAAATGGGATATACTCAGGGTTGTGGCTTTAATGTCTATGGTCCGGGTAAGAAAAGGGGAGTGCGACTTCTCGATTTCGAAGAAAGTAACCCCGCCGAGTTCACATCAACAACACTCACCGTTGAGGATTTAAAGGATTTCGACATAGGCAATAAATTAAAACACGGTTTTTATACCTATGCACCAACAAGTGTTGATTCGGTTAAACACCTTGCAAAAACAAAGGTGTTGCCAATCGCCGCCGCAATCGGCACAACTGTAGCAATCTATAAACTTATTAAGAAGAATAAAAAGAAATAAAAAATAACCGCCCTGCTGGTTTCAGCAAGGCGGTTTTGCATATCTGATTATTTAACCCATTTCTTAACGGCTGTTTCAACAAGTTCAACAACCTTTTGGACGATTACTTCGTCGCCATCTTGGAGGTTGAGAAGTGGTTCTCTTACACCGCCAAGCTCAAGTCCTGCTCTCTTTTTAAGGGCAGCCTTTGCAGTTGCGTACATATTACCTTTAGTACTGCACATTGTGTAAATTACTTCGTTGATGTCGTCCTGCAATTTATATGCTTCCTTAACGTCACCGGCTTTAATCATATTGTTAAGTGTAACGAAAAGTTCAGGCATAACACCATAAGTACCACCGATACCACCTTCAGCACCAATCATACGACCACCGATAAACTGCTCGTCCGGACCGTTGAAAATAACAACTTCACGGTTGTTGAGTGCTGCTTGACGACGGAACATCTGAATGTCCTGAATTGGCATTGATGAGTTCTTAACACCAATAACTCTTGGATTTTTAAGCATCTCATCAAACAATGGCATTGTAAGTGCAACACCTGCAAGCTGTGGAATGTTGTAGATAACATAATCTGTGTTTGGTGCTGCTGCAGAAATATCATTCCAATATTTTGCAATAGCCTTTTCAGGAAGACGGAAATAAATTGGTGGGATTGTTGCAATAGCATCAACACCGAGGGACTCAGCATGACGAGCAAGCTCGCAACTATCCTTTGTATTGTTACAAGCAACGTGAGCAATAATTGTGATTCTGCCCTTATTTGCTTCCATAACTGCTTCAAGTGTCTTTTTTCTGTCCTCAACACTTAAATAGATACATTCACCTGATGAACCGCCAACATAAAGACCGTCAACACCTTTTTCAATAAGGAACTCAACTAATGCCTTTGTGCCATCAACTGAAATATCACCATTTTCATCATAACAAGCATAGAATGCGGGGATAACACCCTTGTATTTTTCAAGACTCATTTTAATTAACCTCTTTCTTCAATTTCTTTCATCATCTGGTCAAGCATAATAAGACATCTCGGTACATGGAACGGTCCTTTGAATGTTGAACCGATACAAGCAGGAAGTGTAGGATTACCATCACGACGAAGATAACCGTACCACTCACCGCAAGGTGCTACTGCGAAATGGTCTTTTGTATAGTCGAACAACTGATTAAAGATTTCAAGATATTTTTCATCCTTTGTATCTCTGTAAATCATCAAAGATGCAATAAGTGCTTCGTTGTGTGGCCACCAGAGTTTCATATCGTGCTCATAAGCCTCAGGAGGATTGCCAAGACAATCAAAGAAATAGAGAATTCCGCCGAATTCCTTGTCCCAACCTTTTTCGAATGCCATATCAAAGATTTCAATAGCCTTTGTGTGTAATTCCTTGTCACCTGTTTCGTTTGCTCTTTCCATTAAGAACCAGCTACATTCAATATCGTGACCGGGGTTTACAACTCTGCCTTCTGTGATATTAAGTCTTGGTGTACCATCAAGAGAAACGCTTTCAAGTGTGCAGCCCAAATCTTTCTTAACGTGATAATTGAAAATATCAGCAACACATTCGTCTGCACGTTTGTTGTAAAATTCTGCATTTTCAGGGTCAACACGAAGCATGACAGATGTTACATTGAGAATAATCATTGGAATACCAAGTGCACGACCTGTACGAGTTTCAGGTTCAGTTTTTGGACCAAGTCCTGTTGGGTCAGGCATACCATGGTTGAGATTCCAATACATATCATAAGCTCTTCTTGCTCTTTCAAGATGCTCTTTTTCACCTGTAATGCCGTAATATTCAGCATTTGCAATGCAATAAAATGCCTCTGAATAGCAATATCTTCTCTGACGAAGCGGTTGACCATCTTCTGTAACTGTGAAATAAAGTCTGCCGTCAGCATCTTTGTTTACACAGTAATTTTCAAGGAAATCAATACAACTCTTTGAAGCCTCAAGCCATTCCTGTTTTACACCGTAAACGTGGCAAAGGTAAGCAAAAGTCCAACCGCAACGGCCCTGCATCCAAACACTCTTGTCTGTTGAAAAGACTTTTCCGTCTTTGTCAATACAGGTGTAAACACCGCCGTGAACTTTGTCCATACCATTTTTAAGCCAGAAATCAGCAACGGAATTAAGTTCATCTAATACCCATTGTCTTTGTTCTTTAAGGTTCATATTATTCACCCCATAAAATCAATAAAAATACAAGAAAATTTTAGCACATAAAACATACTTTGTAAAGAAAAAAATAACCGTCAGATGCCTGACGGTTAGATTTTTTTATTATGAGAAATTGTAAGCTACTATTTTTGCAATAAGGTCATTTTGCTTATTAGTTGTCCAATTAATAATTAATGAATCCTTATCAACATTGTTGTAATATTCTTCGATAAGCTTATCTGTTGCTGCTGAATATTCTGCATTATAGATTTCAGTTTTAACAGTTTCAAACCAAGTTTGAGCACCGGCACTTACATAATACATAATGTGGTAACCATATTCAGTTTCAACAATACCTGTGTCACCCGGTTTGCGTGAAGAATTGATTGCCCAGTTTTTAAAGTTAGTAACAAAATTACTGCTTGATGAAACATTCTCATAAAGACCGCCGTTATTTGGCTTGCCCTCTGAATCTACATCATCTGTATGCTTTTCTGTAAGAGCAATAAAGTTTTCTTCAGTGGGGTTCTTGAGATATTCATCGAGAATTTTCTGAGCCTCTGCCTTTGTAGCTTTCTTTGTTGCATCAGTAATATTTGCTACTGTGTTACCCTTATCATCTTTCTTTGTTGTGTCACTACCGTCAGTATTCTTGTCGGGGAATTGAATAAGAATATGTCTTACATTGTTTGAAACAATGCTTGTGTCCTTGTGAGGAAGCTCAAGCATAAGCACAGCATAATATATATCATCAGTTTTGATTATGGTTTTATCGCCAACTTTTCTTGCATCGTCATAAGCCCATTTTGCAAGTTCTTCGCTTGAATTTTCAAGTGTTGCGTATGTAATATCATCGGCAGCAGTTGATTTTTTACCGTCATAATCTTTCTTTTCTTCTTCAGTTGCATAAAGTTTTACATCAAGTTCAGCCTGTTTAATAAAAGATTCTTCGTCAGTAATTCCTGAAAAAACGGCATTAATTCTTGTTTCAACCTTCTTTTTAGCTTCTTCTAAAGCTTTAGCCTTTTCTTCTTCAGTTGCATCTTTTTTTGCATCAGATATAATTTCAATACCGTAAATTCTTAAAGAAGCAATATCATAAGCATCAGGATTTTCGTTGTATTTTTCATTAACCTGCTCTGAAGTTACCGCATTATACATTTCTTCCTGAATTGCTGTATAATAGTTTGTTGCAAGAGTCTGTTCTTCGCTAATCTGACGCAAAAGTGTTTCGGTAATACCCTTGCCGAAGTTTGAATGGAGATAACGGTTAAGAGAATAATCGTTAGCTTTTGCAGAAGAACGCATACTGTCGATATTTTTATCAATAGTTGTTTTTTCTTCATCTGTAAGAGATATGCCCTTTTCCTTTGCCTTTGCGGAACCGAGCTTAACCTGAATAATCTGGTCAATTGTCATACATCTGAACGCATCAGACCATTTTGGGTCTTCAGGATTGCCGATGTCTTCAAGAGTGTATCCTGTTACAGATGAGTAATCGTCTTTGTATTCCTGACTTTGAGGAGTTTTAGAATAATCATAACCGATATATGAAAGACCTGTACCGGCACCATAGTATGAATCATATTGGTTTGCAGTCTGAATATAATTCATAACAACATTGTAATAGTAATAATTATACTCTGCAAGAGAGAATTTGTAATCGCTGCCGTCAACAGATACTTTGAGAGTTTTCTGCGGTACACCAAAGAAGTCAAGAACTCCGTAAATTGCACCAAGGCCGATTAAAACTGCGAGTACAATAGCAATTACCTTTGTTACGATTTTCTTTGTCTTTTCAGCTGCAGGAGATTTCTTTGCTTTTTTAGCCGCAGCCTTTGCAAGTCTTGCTTTACGCTCTTCGCGGTAAATTTCCGCCTGAGTTTTGTTGTTTTCCATGGGAAAAACCACCTTTTATAAATTGATTTACGATTGAATGTAAAAAATAGACATGGCTTTTTACATTAGTACACCTATTTTATACTATTTTGTTGAAATATACAAGACCTAATTTTAATTTTCATAAATTGTTAATTTTATTATTGTGATTTAAGCAACTTTTTTCGAAAATTTATTGTAAAAGCAAGGTAAATATTATATAATTAATTTAATCATATGCATAATTATAAATATGCTGAGTGACAAGGAGAAAACAAAAATGAAAATTATGGCTTTTGATGTTGGCGGAACAGCGATTAAATTCGGTCTTGTCAATGAAAATTTTGAAATTCTTTTTTCAGAAGAAATTCCCACAAACACATACAAAGATACTGACAATATGGTGCTGAGAGCTATGGAAGCAAAGCTCAAGGAATATGAAGGTCAGTATGATGCTATAGGTATTTCAACCGCCGGTCAGATAAACTTTGAAACAAGTGAAATCAATGACGGCGTCGGCAATATTCCCAATTATAATCACACAAATCTCCGTAATGAGTTTGAACCGCAGTTCAAGGTTCCAGTTGCAGTTGATAATGATGTTAATTGTGCGGCAATCGGTGAAGCACAGTTCGGTGCGGCAAAGGGCGAGAGCGATTTTCTCTGCCTTACTTACGGCACAGGTGTTGGCGGTTGTATCTATATTAACGGTGATGTTTACCGCGGTTCAAAATATGCAGGCGGTGAGTTTGGTCACATGGCAACTCATAAAGACGGCAGACTTTGTACTTGTGGCAGAGTAGGTTGTTATGAGGCTTATGCCGCTTGCCGTGTGTTTACAACATCAGTTTCAGAACGTATGGGTAAGCCGATGAACGGCAGAGAGATTTTTATGGAAGAAAACCTTAAAAATCCAATCATAATGGAAGAAATTAATGAGTGGGAAGATGAAATTGCATTGGGACTTCGTAACCTTTGTTATATTTTCAACCCAAGTCTTATTGTTCTCGGCGGCGGTATTATGTCAGAAGAAATGCTTATTCGTGACATTCGAGAAAAAGTTGACGCACAACTTGAGGATAATTATAAGCATGTAAGAATTGAAAAAGCACAGCTCGGTAATAAGGCAGGTATGCTTGGTGCAGCTTGGCTTGCAAATGAACGTTTTAAAAATTGGAATAAATAATTATGTTATTTAAGAAAAGACCTTTTCCCCAAAAAACAGGATATTATACTATACCAATGGTTGATTTGAGCGTTATGCCCGAAAATACACCCGATGAGCTGAAATATCTTTATAACTATTCTGTTATTGATGACAATGCGGGATATTTGGGTCATCCCGATTCGGTACTTCTTAATAATGGTGATATTCTCACTTTTTATCCTAAAGGTCACGGCAAGGGTGCGGTGCTTTCAAAAATCAGTGATAATGACGGCGTTTCTTATGATAAAGAGATTGAAAATCAACCGCTTTCTTGGGAAAAATCTCTTGAAACTCCAACTGTTTATCGTTTGCATTTTAAAAATGGTTACGAAAAACTTATTCTTATTTCTGCAAATTCAAAATGGCCCGGAATGTCAACTCCCGGAGGATTTAACAGTTCAATTTCTCTTGACGAGGGTAAAACTTGGACCGAATTCAAGCGATTTTGGGATAATGATAGCGAAATGCCTTTAATTCCAATAGTTGCAATGGCTTCCCTTACTCGACTTAAAGAAAACGGCGAATTTGTTGATAAGTGGATGGGTATTTTTCACGATAGTGACTTTGTGAATTATAAAACCATTCTCACATTCAATGAAAATGGCGACTATAATTGGTCAAAACCGGAACCATACCTTTCACAGTATCGCGATATTGAAACTTATGCGGGTATCTGTGAAGTTGAGTGTATCCGTTCAGGTGGTGGCGAGGGCGATGAACTTTGTTTGATAGCCCGTTGCAATAAGAAAACCTGCACAAGTCTTCTCTTTTTCTCAAATGATGAGGGCGAAACTTGGTCAAGACCCCAAGAGGCACCTTTTGCACTCAATGGTGAGCGTCATAAAGCGGAATACACTGCTGACGGAAGACTGTTCATCACATTCCGTTCCATTGAGCGTGACCGTAAACGAGTTAAGAAAATGCGAAAACTCGGTGGCGAGTTGAAATGGTATTCAGAAGGCTGGGTTGCTTGGGTTGGCACTTATGACGACCTAAAAAACGGTACGGAGGGGCAATACAGAATAAAGATTGCCCATACATATTTACCTCAGCAGACAGAACCATCAATCGTTGCCAATGCAGATACGGGTTATTGCGGTAATGTGGTGCTTAAAGACGGCACAATTGTTACATCTTCTTACGGTATTTTTTCACCTGAAGAAAAAGAAAAGGGAAAATATAATACCGATAAGGGCAAACAAAAAAGAAAGACTTTTATAGTGTCAAAACGAATAAAACTTAATGATGTTGAAAAGTTAATATAAAAAATTAACTGTCGGTTATTTAATATAATCGACAGTTTTATTATTGCAAATTTGAATTTGTCGGGTTCTTTTTAATTTTACATCTCGTTAAAACCGACCATATTGGTTATAATACAAAATCGCGTCGCAGACCCGATATTTTGCACTTTGCACTTTGCATTTTGCATTTCGACAAACCCCAATTTTTCTAACACACTATTAAAATATATTACTGATTAACGGCTTTTCATTGCGGATTAAATGATGCAATTCGTCAATAGCCAAATCAGCTTGTTGTTCAAGCCTTTCCATATTGCCTTGCCCGGCATATACGGGGAGGCTTTTTATTAATTCTTCAAGTTTATCAGTTTCTTCGTGACGGATGAAGCTCTCAATAAGGTCGTGCACATCTTCCCACATAACAACTCCGTCTTCGGATTGCTTAACGGCAGTTTTTACATCGTCTGCTCGTGCAACCCGACATATATCCAATAAATGATTTTCAAGCTTTTTACAGGCTTTATCTACTGAAAAATATCCCACAAAGGAAATTGCAAATGCTGTCACAATGGCACAAAGAGCAATAATAATTCTTTTCATAAAATGTCCTTTCTGATTATTGTGTGATTTCCCGCAGCGTCAATGGTCATAAGCATAATATCCTGAATTTTTAAGTTTTCTTTTTCTGCAATACTATGCACCTTGCTCTTATTCATATTACAGACTTTAAAATCCTGAATGACAATTTTGCCGTCAATCACTACGGGACATTTATACCCCTGTGGCTCCGGTTCAAGGCATAAATCTTCTCGGGTAACTGTATCGTGCTGGGGCTTTAAAAGTACGCTTACTTGTCCGTTGGTTTCAACAATTGCATATTGCACTTGCGAAATGTCAAAAACATCCTTTTGCCTTAAAGACTCAAGTAAATCGTCAACGGTAAAGCGTAACTCCTTTAAAATTTTCTGATTTAACACACCATCGTTTATGATAATTATGGGATTTCCTTGCATAAAGGTGCGGAATTTTATGCTTTTCATATTTAAAACCGAGGTTAAAATTTCAAATCCCACAAGCAGAAATATGGGAATGAGTGTGTTAACAAGAGGAATGTCAGTATCCTGAATGGGAATTGAAATAATCTGTGAAATAAGCAAAGTAATAACCAATTCGGAGGGTTGCAGCTCTCCGATTTGTCTTTTACCCATAACACGAATACTGGCAATTGCAAGAATATAAAGAATAACAGTTCTGATAAGTGTAACAAACATAAAATCACCGTTAATATGATTTGCCTTTGGTTACAGAATATTACTGTATTTTCAGGGAATTTCTAAAACAGGTGATATTATGAAAAATAATTGGTTTCAGAAAAAGATTGACGAAATAACCTTTGAGAATAAATCTGAAGATAAACAGATTGTCAGAGTGGATACAACCATACAAAAAAATATTGCTTATTTCAAAGAACAGTTGGGACAGAGTTTTGATGTGAAATACCGTAACTGTACCGTTGGCGATAAGGATTTCGCCTTTATTATGATTGACGGTATGTGCGACAGTCTGCTCATTACCGAACAGATTATGAACCCAATAATTAACGCAGATTTCAGCGGTGATAAAGCGGATACGGTAGTTTTTGCCGCCGCTGACCGTGTGTCTGCAAGCATTGATAAATCAATTACCAACAATATGGATAAGGCCATTGCAGAACTTATTTCGGGAAACCTTGTAATGTTTGCCGAGGGGTGTCACTCTGCGGTGCTTTTCGGTGTGCAGAAATTTCCGAAAAGAACACCTCTTGAACCCAGCACCGAGATGCAAGAGAGAGGCTCGCGAGAAAGCTTTGTTGAAAGTTTTAAGGACAATATTACAATGATTCGCCGAAGAGTTCGAAATCCTGTTTTTAAAATACAGATAGTCGAAGTAGGTACAACCACAAAAACTCGTGCCTGCGTGTGCTATATGTCTGACAGGGTTAATCAAAAAATACTTGATAATGTGATTGAAAGGCTGAAAAATTCTACAATTGATACAGTTCTCGGTTCGGGCTATTTGCAGTCTTTTCTTGATACAAAGTATCCGTCACTTTTCAGCGGCGTGGGTTTTACGGAACGTCCCGATGTGTTTACTGCCAAAATGGCGGAGGGAAAAATTTGTATTATTGTTGATGGCACACCCAACGCCATAATTGTGCCATATCTTTTTATTGAGCATTTTCATTCAATGGATGATTATCTTAAAAGACCATACTATGCCACATTTATTCGTGCACTTAAAATGATTTCATTTCTTTTCAGCGTGTTTTTACCCGGTATTTATGTGGCAATCTGCACATTCCACCAAGAGATTATTCCCGAAACTATGATTTTCGGCATAACGGGGCAGGAGAGTCGAACGCCACTACCTATAATGATTGAGGCACTTTTTATTCATCTTGTATATGAAATTGTGCGTGAAGCGGGACTTCGTATGCCTAAAAATGTGGGCCACGCAATTTCAATTGTGGGTGCACTTGTAATTGGTGAATCTGCCGTGAGTGCAGGTATTGTTTCTGCACCTATGGTAATTGTTGTGGGCTTAACGGCTGTGAGTGCCTTTGTTGTTTCAACTCTTTATGAGCCCGTGGCGGTGCTTCGCTTTGCATTTATTATTGTTGGAGGACTTTCGGGAATTTACGGCATTATGCTTATGTTTGCGGTAGTGCTTATAAATGCCGCGGCAATCAATCCTTACGGTGTGCCCTTTACCGCACCGGTTTCACCTACCAAGGCGGGTGCGTGGCGTGATTTTGTTATGCGGTCCGATTGGCGAAAAATGGGTAAAAAGAATATGCTTATAGATAAATTGGAGAAATAGCCTATGGAAAATACCAAAAGTAAAATAAGTGCTTTTCAGTTTTTTATAATGCTTTTTTTAAGCCGAATACTCACCACCGTAACTTACATTTCATCATATACCAAGGATGTAAGACTTGCGGATATGCTTGTGCAACCTGTTTTCAGAATAACTATCGGTATTGTCATAATGATACCGGTGTATTTTCTTTATAAAAAATATAGCGACAAAAATGTGCTTGATTTAGTGCGTGAACGCAACACAAAATTTTCAAAAGCATTTTCAATTATATATATAATCACATTTTTCTATTTTACCGTTGTAACAATAGCCCGCCTTGACCTTTTTGCAGGTACGGTGGTATTTCCAGAAACCGATGTGGACTATATGCTCATTTTTGTAATAATCTTCTGTTGCTACGGTGCGTTTTTAGGGTTTGAAGCATTGGGTCGAAGTTCGATACTGTCGGCTGTGCTGGTAATTCCTGCAATCATATTCATTCTTGCCGCATTGGTGAGTAAAATTGACCTTTTGAATTCAACCCCCATATTCTATAACGGCGTAATGCCCGTGATGAAAACCGCGGTGGATTCAGTTGGTCAAACGGTGGAATATGCGATTATTGCAATTGCATTGCCCAGGGTAAAGGGTAGGGTGAAAAGCGGATTTTTCTTATGGATTATTGCACAAACTCTTCTTATGGCGATTATGTTCTTCTTTGCGATGACAGTTATGGGCAATTATGCGGGCACACAGCTTTTCCCTTTCCACACTCTCGCAAGCCTTGCCGAATTTGCAATGTTTGACCGTCTTGATGCTGTTTTTACGGGCGTGTGGATTATGTGTGCATTTATTAAAGCTTCACTTCTCATATATTTGCAGACAGACCTTATTAAAAAAGAATTCCCTAAACTTAAAACAACCACAATTCTTGTGTGTATCGGTGTGCTTGCAATAATTGCAAACTTTATAATTGCAGGCGGAATTCAGCGGTTTAACTTTGTTGACAAATCAATAATCAAAATAGCTTTAACGGGAATAACTGCGTTTTTAATTCCGTTGATTGTCCTTGTTTTCTGTAAAAAGGGGAGGGGTAAAAAATGCGACGAGCATCAATAATTTTTTTAGCATTAATTCTTGCAATTTTTGCCTTTAACGATGAAGAAATCTATAAAAAAGATATACGCAACCGTCTTGTAATTCAAGGGATAGGAATTGACATTGAAAAAGATAATTCTTATAAGGTGACACTTCAGGCAATAGATACAAATTCTTCTGCCGCCGCGTCGTCGGACGGTGCGTCGCAACCGCCTTTGCAGGTTTATACGGTAAAGGGTAATTCGATTTATACCGCTATTAAAACCGTGGTAGAAAGCGAGGGCAAAACGCCCCTTTATTCGCAGAACAGAATAATAATTCTCGGTAAAAGTATAACGGAAGAAAATATGGATAATGTAATCGACTTTTTCGTCCGTGATGTTGAAAACAGCTCGTCGGTCTATGTTGCTGCCGCCGAAAAAACTGCCGCAGAAATACTCAATACCAAAAGCGGTGGCGAATATGTAAGTGCGAGAAATCTTAAAAACAGTATTGATTCTTATGAGTATGATGCACGAATTTGTGCCACTTCACTTTATGAACTGATTAACCGATATAACTCTGACTCAAAGGATTTCGCAATGCCATTGTTATCGGTAAAAGAGGAAAATAAAGAAAAGGATGTTGAAATAAGCGGAACGGCAGTTTTTAATAACAAGCGTTACCGTGAAGTAATTTCAAAGGACGATACGGTTTATTTAAATATTCTGTATAATCAGGTCAATAACACCGCACTTTCATATTCAATGGAGGATAATACACGAATTTCGCTGAATGTGGTGAAAAGCAAAACGAAAAGAGAAGTAGAGATTGAAAACGGTAAGCCAACATTTAAAATCAAGGTTACAATGAATGGCGATATTTCAGAAATCAGCGGCGGAGTATCATCTGCAATGAAAAATTCGGATATTGAAAAATATAAAAAACGCGGTGAGGAATATGTTGAAAAGCAATTAAAAAGCATCATTTCAACCTTGCATAACGGTTATGAAAGCGACGCGACAGGACTTGGCAGACTTCTCTATATCTGTGAGCAGGATTTTTATAAAAAGAATAAGAAAAATCTTGACGACGTACTGAAAAACAGTATTTATGAGGTGGAGTGTGAAATCAATATCCGCCGAATAGGTCATGAATTTATTGAATTATAAATTCGTAATGCGTAATTCGAAATGTAGGGGACGCCGACCTCGGCGTCCCGCAAAAAATCGCGTAGGGACAGAACTCCTGTTCTGTCCGCTTTTATATAAAACTACCCGCCCTCAATGTGAGAGCGGGTTTATGTTATTTCTTATTCTTTTTAGCGGTATCTATAATTGGTTTAATTAATGTACAATATGCCGTTATTATGAGTCCAATAATGATAATTAAAACCATTATAGTTCTTATAGTTTGTTCAGTACTAACATCATACAAAACAGTTGCATTATCGTTTTTATCAATTTTTACAAGTTTAGAAAAGCTATGCTGAACTTGAACATAATTCAATATTCCCATATCGTTTTGAATTTTATATGTTGTGTCATTAACTATTATTTCTCTTTTACCATACAAATTACTATTTTTCAACTTATCATTTTCATAAGAATACGGAACTTCATTTATTTCTACCCATTGTCCGTTTTGGTCTAATTTTGCATAAATATCACCGCGTACAAAATACACCATTATGTCATCGCCCGACCATTCACAAGCAACTGTACCATAGGCCTCAAATGAAAAGCCATATTGAAACTCAAAATCCGAATTATAAACACATACGGCATATTCAGAAGAACGACTGAATAGCACAAGTATCATTTCGTCTTCATTAACATCAAAAAAATGTATGGGATTAGTCCAATCCATACTGTCAATTTTTTTAACAGGAGAATTTTCAATAAATGTCGCCTGTTCTTCATCGGTTAGTGGGTTGGTAACAAAAGGCGTAGGTGAGGCAAAGACTGATATATTCATACCAAAAATCAAAACAAAAGCTATAATTAAACTCAATATTTTATTCATTCTCAACCCTCCAATGATATTTTCAATATTATATTAGCATATATGTGTCGAGTTTTCAATAATTTGATGGTTGAATTTTTCTTCCATAACTTGTATTTTCTATTGTTTTGTTGTAATATTATGGTATGAATTTATGCCCGAAAAGGAGCTTGATAATATGATAATAAAAGAAAAATTTGACCTTTGGTGTTCTTTTGATGAAGAAACAAAAGCAGAACTTTTATCAATCACCGATGAAAAAGAAATTGAAGACAGATTTTATAAGGAATTAGAGTTCGGCACGGGCGGACTTCGTGGCATTATGGGTGCAGGTCCTAACCGAATGAACCGCTACACAATCGCAAAAGCGACAAAAGGCTATGCTGATTATCTCAAGAGCCGTTTTGAGAGTGACATAAGTGTTGCAATCGCTTATGATTCACGAAATAATTCGCAATATTTCTCACAAGTGGCAGCAGGTGTGCTTTCTGCAAACGGAATTAAAGTATATATTTATAATACTCTTATGCCAACACCTGTACTTTCATTTACTGCAAAGCACCTTGGTTGCAACGGCGGTATTGTACTTACTGCTAGCCACAACCCAAAGGAATACAACGGCTATAAGATTTATGACGAAAAGGGATGCCAGTTAGTTCCACAGTTCGCAAGTCAGGTTATAGCATTTGTAAATGCAGTTACAGATTTAAAATCGGTTGAGGTTGACGATTTCCAAAAGGCAGTTAATGACGGCAAAATCGTTGTAATCGGCGAAGATGTTCTTGTTGATTTCTTGGCAGAGGTGAAAAAACAATCAATTTACGAAGAAAAATCAGACCTTAAAATCGTTTATACCGCGCTTCACGGAACAGGTAATATTCCTGTAAGAAAAGTACTTGAAAATATGAATGTTTCAAACGTAAAATCACAGGAATTGCCCGATGGTAATTTCAGCACAGTTCGTTCACCCAATCCCGAAGAAAAAGACGCACTTACACTCGGTATTGAGCAGGCAAAACTTGAAAATGCAGATTTAGTTCTCGGCACGGACCCCGACTGTGACCGCGTTGGTACTGCAGTTCTTCACAACGGCGAATATGTACTTATGACAGGTAATCAGATTGGTGCCTTGCTTGTTGATTTTGTGCTTTCACATAAAAAGAATGAATTAAATGAAAAATCAACACTTGTAAAGACCATTGTTACAAGTGAGCTTGGTGCAGATATTGCAAGAAGCTACGGACTACATATTGTTGATACTCTCACAGGATTTAAGTATATCGGCGACCAAATCGGCAGATATGAGATAAACAAAGATAAAGAATTTGTAATCGGTTACGAAGAATCTTACGGTTATCTAGTGGGAACTCACGCAAGGGATAAAGACGCAGTTGTTTCTTCAATGCTTATTTGTCAGATGGCAGCATTCCACAAAAATAACGGCAGAACACTTGTTGATGCACTCAACGAAATCTATGCGAAATATGGTTTTTATCTTGATGCACTCGACACATTTGTGCTCAAAGGCAAAGACGGTGCAGAAAAAATTCAGAGCATTATGACAAATATGCGTGAAAACGGCAAGTCACTTTTTAATGACATCAAAAATGTTCTTGACTATTCAAAGGGTATCGACGATTTGCCAAAGGAAAATGTGCTTAAATATACATTTACAGACGGAAGTTGGATTGCAATTCGCCCCTCAGGTACAGAACCGAAACTTAAGGTTTATTACTCAATCTGTGGCGAAACAAAGGCAGTTGCAACAGAAAAATTGGAAAACATCCGTGCAATTTTAAAGAATGTAATTGAGGGATAATTATGAAAGATTACATAAATACAATAATTAAGCCCAAGCTTCAAGGTGACGGTGGCGAAATTGACTTTGTTTCTTATGAAAATGGTGAACTCACCGTGCTTTTACAGGGTGAATGTTCAAAATGCCTTATTGTTGACCGTTGCCTTTCTTGGATTGAAAGCGAAGTTTTTCGCGATATGGGTGAAAGTGTAAAAGTAATTGCACAGAAGAAAAAACCATTTTTCTGGGACAAAGATTAAGTGAGGTGAAGCGTAATGGCACATATTAAAGTTGTAAGAAGAAGTATGCGTCCTGAAGAATGGACGGATTTACGCTTCGGCTGGCTTAAAAGATACATATACGGTGAAAAGTTTGAAATAACTACACTTCGCGTGCGTGATGCCCGTCAGGTTGCCGAAATGCAATATGAATATTATCCTGAGGGCTGGCGTTCACTTCAAAAGGGAGATATGTACTTTACTCCCGACGGAACTGCGTTTTTTGAAGCAGATGTGGTTATTCCCGAAAAACTTCGTGGCAAAGAGCTTTGGTTTTCGCTCAAAACGGCGGCAGAAATTATCGTTAAGGTAAACGGTAAATATGTTGGTGGTGTTGACCCCAATCGCGACAGAATTCTCCTAACTCCTTATATTGACAGCGATTTTCTTCATTTTGAAATGGAGGGTTATAACCGTTCAAAGCCCGACGACGAGCGTAACCCCGAATCATTGTCAGTTCGTGGTTGCCGTCAGATTTTCGAGGGTGCATATTTAGCAACTATTAATCGCACAGTTCTCGATTTGGTTTATGACCTTGAATTGCTTTTAGATATTGCAAAAAGTGATTTGTTTAATGAAGATTATCGCAATTTCTTAAACCGTGAAATCAACAATGCACTTAATCTCATTGATTTTGATGATGTAAGAAATGAAGATGTTGCGGCGGCAAAGAAATATGTTGATGATGTAATCTATGCAAATGACGATTACAAGGGTAATGGTGATGTAGCTCTTGTTGCGCATTCCCACCTTGATATTGCATATTATTGGCGTAGAATTCACTCTGTTCAGAAGAATTTAAGAACAATTCTCATTCAGTTGCGTCTTATGGACCGCTACCCCGACTTCAAATACACTCATACTCAGGCGTTCACCTACGAAATGCTTGAAAAGTATTATCCCGATGTGTTTGAGGAACTCAAAGAGAAGATTGCAAACGGTCAGTTTGAGCCTGTTGGTGCTATGTATGTTGAGCCTGACTGTAATATCCCTTGTGCAGAAAGCTTAATACGTCAGTTTATGTACGGTCAGCACTATTTCCGTGAAAAATTCGGCAAGACCATCAAAAACTGTTGGTTGCCCGATGTTTTCGGTAATTCTTGGATTTTGCCACAGATTCTCAAAAAGAGTGGTGTTGACTACTTTGTTTCAAACAAAATGTCAACTTGGAACGACACAAACCGTTTCCCGCATAACAACTTTATCTGGAAAGGTATTGACGGCAGCGAGGTTTATGCCTGTGTGCCACCAACCCACTTTATAACTTGGAATATGCCCTCTCAAATTCAAGAGAATTGGGAGGCTTATCAGGATAAAAACCAAGGCGGACAAACAATGTCTATGTTTGGTTACGGTGATGGCGGTAGCGGTTGTACCGAAGAAATGATTGAGGTTATGCACCGCTTTAATAAGCTGTCAATTATGCCGAAAACTGAACATGTTGGCGGTCAGGAATTTCTTGAAAAGAACCTTAAAGATAATAAAAATCTTGCAAAGTGGGACGGCGAGCTTTATCTTGAAATGCATCGTGGCACATTCACCACAAAGTCCAAGATGAAACGATATAACCGTCAGCTTGAATATAAGCTCCGTGAGGCAGAAATCGTTTCAACTCTCCGTCATTTAAAGGGTGCAAAGTACCCGCACGAAGAAATCCGCGATATTTATAAGAAATTACTTATAAATCAATTTCACGATATTTTACCGGGCAGTCATATTGCACCTGTTTATCGTGATGCAATGGCAGATTATGAAGAAATTGACGCTCGTCTTGATAAGATTATCGGTTCGGGCGAAAAATATTTTAATTCGCTTAATTTCCCGCGTACTCACCTCACATTCATTGAGGATGAAAACGGCAAGAGTATCCGCTACGGCAAGCAGGGCAATTGGGTAATTCCAAATCTTGAGCCTCTCTCTTGCGGTGAAATTCCGTGGCGTACCTATGCGGGCGAATGGTGTGAAATCGGCAATAAAATTGTAACACCATTCTATGAAATCGAGTTTGAATATGACGGCTCAATTAAAAGCCTTTATGACAAAGAGCTCGACCGCGAATGGACAAACGGCGAATTCAATAAACTCAAGCTTTATAAGGACAACCCCGGTGTATATGATGCGTGGGACATTTTGCCAAACTATAAAGACCGCGAGGTTGAAGTAAAGACTATTTCACCTCTTAAAACTATCGAAAAGAATTCAGAGGTTGCATCCTTTGAGTGTATTCTCGGTACGGAAAAAAGCACTTGGAAACGCATTATCCGTGTGTTCCGTCAGTCCCGTGGTATTGAAGTTGAAAATATCGTTGATTGGCACGAAAAACACGTGCTTGCAAAGGCACAGTTTGATTGTAATGTGCTCACCCGTAAGGCAGTATGCGACACAAGTGCAGGCTTTGTTGAACGTGAAACTCACCGCAACACAACTTGGCAACAGGCTCGCTTTGAGGTTTGTCATCATAAATGGGTTGATATGGCTGAAACTGACGGCGGTATTGCTCTTATTAACGATTCAAAATACGGCGTAGGACTTTTAGAAAACTCAATGAGTTTAAGTCTTCTCCGTGCAACAATCCGCCCCGATGTTACAAGCGACCGCGGACACCACGAATTCAGTTATATGATTTATCCTCACGCCGATGATTTTGTGAAAGCCGAAATCAATAATATTGCTTTTGAGTACAATGTGCCACTCGGCAAAGCAGACCTCACTTGCGAAAACTCATTCGGCGAACTCTTTATGCAGACAATGAAAATGAGCGAAAAGGGCAATATGATTGTGATAAGACTTTCAGAGCAAAACGGCAGACGCGGTAAAATTAAATTAGGCGGTAAGGTAAAACTTCTAAACTTCCTTGAAGATATTCTGGAAGAAACAGATGTTGTTTCGTACAAACCATTTGAAATTATAACCATAGGCATAGGAACTTGATTCTTTTCCCGCAATACTGCGTGGCTTTCGGCTCGCGGTATACCTGATACAGCTTCGCCTCTGCCACATTGTCTTGCGAAAAAATAATTCAAGTTCAAAATTTGTGTTGTAGGGGACGCCGACCTCGGCGTCCCGTTTTCTTTGCCTCCCTCTGACGAGGGAGGTGGATTTTGCGAAGCAAAAGACGGAGGGAGAGATAGGCTTAACTGCTCACTAAATCTCTCCCTCAGTCTCGCTAACGCTCGCCAGCTCCCTCATCAGAGGGAGCCGAAGATACCAAATAAGTTTTGTTCAACAACCCCCAATTTTTCAAACTCGTTATATAACAAAAGACCGAACAGCAACTACACTGTTCGGTCATTCTTTTACAAATTTAATTATATCTTCAACATTACAATCGAGTGCGTAGCAGAGTGCATCAAGTGTCTTTGTGCTCATTGCTTCGCCTTTTTTTATTCTGTATAAAGTATTGGCTGAAAATCCCTCTTTAAAAATTAAGTGGTATTCAGTTATGTTTTTCTCATATAGCGTCTTATAGAAAGGCTCATAACTAATCATAATTATCACCATATCTATATTATCATACTTAATTTCTTGACAATACTCAAAATATTAAGTATAATAAATATATCCTCAATATTTTGAGCATATATTATGAAAGAAAAGGGAGAATTTTTTATGATTTGTCCACACTGTCAAAAAGAAAATGGTGAGTTTGCAACTTTTTGTACTTACTGCGGGGAATCTTTTGGTTTAACAGCTACAGACCAATATGCACAAAAAACAATTCCACAGCAACAAATACAATCAGTTGTTTATTGTTCCACTTGTGGTAATCCCTGTCATCCAAATGCAGTTGTTTGTATAAAATGTGGTTCACCGATTAATAAACCTAGAACATACAAAGTAGAAACAGATGAAATTATACCAGCACTTGCATGGCTTTCATTTTTTCTTCCAATTGTAGGATTAGTTCTTTATATTATGAAAGTTCAGTCTGCACCCAATAGTGCAAAAGAATATGGTAAGATGGCACTTATTGGCGTTTGTGTTACTGTAGCACTCATGCTTCTTCCAGTTTTTGGAGGTATGCTTTTGTAAAGTTTTAGTATTACTTGTTTAGTAATAAATAACTCTCGCCGCATTGAATAATTGTATGATTTAGGCATCCGCAACTTTACAACAAATTGTCTTACATATTAAAACTAAAAGACCGAGCAGAAACCTCTGCTCGGTCTAATTTTTATTTGATAATCTCAAATTCCCATTCCTCTAATATAGGACTAGATAATAATGTTTTGTATTTACATTCTAAAACTATATTATTTTCAAGTGTAGGAATTTCAATAACTACAAGAGAATCAGTAGAAATTTGTTGACCCCTGATTTTAGTAATCAATCTTAAAGTCTTGTTATCATTTGAAATAATATAATTCATTATTTTAAATGGTTTTCTATCTACCAATATGTTGTAGTGCTTTTTTATTTTTTCTGTTCGTTTATCTTTCATATTTACTTAATATCATTTATATCATAAGGTGTTTTTTGATACACAAAATAGTTAAGCCAGTTTTGGAATAACAAACTGCCAGCCCCTCGCCAAGTAAGTGGAGGTGTAAGCCTTGTATCATCATTGGGGAAATAGTTGTAGGGGATTTTAATATCCATTCCCTTGTGTAAATCGCGGAAATATTCGCGAGCAAGTGTGTCGCTGTCATATTCGGAATGACCTGTGCAATAGAAATTTCTGCACTCCATATCTGCCACAAGGTGAACACCCGAAATTTCTGAATAAGAGAGGATTTGCAAATCTTTAACAAGGGCAATATCCTCTTTTTTTGTTTCTGTGTGTCGAGAATGCGGCACATAGAAAAGGTCACTGAAACCGCGAAGCAGGGGATGATACATATCGAGTGGCTTGTGGGGGAAAATACCGAACATCTTTTCGGGCAATTTGTATTTCGGAATTCCGTAATGATAATAAAGTGCTGCCTGTGCACCCCAACAGATGTGGAATGATGAGTAAACATTGCTCTTTGCCCATTCAAAAATTCTGCAAAGTTCTTCCCAATAGTCAACCTCTTCAAAGGGCATCATTTCAACGGGAGCACCTGTGACAATCATACCGTCAAATTTTTGACCCTTAATGTCGTCAAAGGTCTTGTAGAATTTGAGCATGTGCTCTTTGCTGGTGTTTTTGCTTTCGTGAGTAGCAACCTGCAAAAGTTCAATTTCAACCTGTAAAGGTGAGTTACTCAATAACCTTAAAATTTGAGTTTCGGTTTCAATTTTTGTGGGCATTAAGTTAAGAAGAATAATTTTAAGCGGACGAATGTCCTGAATACTTGCTCTTTGCTCGGTCATAACAAAGATATTCTCTAACTCTAAATTATGTCTTGCGGGTAATTGGTTATCAATTTTTATGGGCATTTCATCCACCTCAATTCTTTATAGTATTTGTGCAATGCACGATTAAGTATTTTAACACAATAAAAATAGAATGTCAATGTAGGGCGGGGGCTTGCTCCCGCCGTTGAATTATTTATATCTGTTATATAAATACCAAATAGTATTTTTCATTATTCGTTTATCAAATTTCTTGCGGTGCAAGTCAAACGCGAACTGCTTTGGGTCTCCGTTTCTATTGTTATAATACAACATATAGCTTGTAGTTATATAAAAACGTGGTAATAATCCACGATAGTTGTCGATTACTTGAACATCCAAATTATTCATATCAACCCAATAATGAGTTCTGTTAATCCGTTTATTTTTCAAACAGATTTTCTCATTGTCAATACTGAGATAAGTTTTACCAAAAATGATTGAAAATGCAATCAAGAAAACTCCCAATAGTGCTAAAAAAGAAAAGCCAATAATATTTGTAGCATCATTTGAAAAGCTCCGATTTGCAATTAACCGTATAAGAGGAAATATAAAAATAATACCGCAAAATACTAAAAAGAATAATTTAGTATAAGAAACTATACAAATTTCCAGAGGAGTTAAATACTTTTCACCATCGTTTTCATACTTCCTCATTTTCTCACATCCTTATATGTCTATTTATATTCTTTCAACGCATTGTATTCAATGTAATTCCATACCCGTTGAAAATGCTTTTCATCCTGAATTATTTCATCATTATATGACCTTTGCCACATTGAAAACCCAATCTCTTTCGTAACCATTGTTTTCAGCGAACGAACTACAGTTTCCACTATACTCTTGATAATATTGGTTTCTTATCCTTGGTGCAAATCGTTACAAAATACATTCCGTTACTGCTGTAATCGTAATTTTGTAATCGCAATCGTTTTCTTTTTGGTAATTGTTTATCACTCATAATTATAATATTTCCGATAAAATGGAATTTGATAAAAGAAATCCTTTTCGTGTCAATGCAATACCATTTTCGGTTTTTGTCATATACCTATTTTCTATGAAAATCTTTGATTTTTCGTATATTTCTTTTGGGATTGAATGACTAAATCTTTCAAAAACTTTATTTTCTTGTAACCCCTCTGTCAATCGTAGGGCGAGCATTGCATATTCTGTGAAATCTCCACCGTTGACGTCAGGGATAGGGGAATTACCATTCATAAATGCGTTGAAATCGCGGTCATAATAAAATCTTTTACCATTCAAAAACGAATGTGCAGACGGACCAAGTCCCAAATATTCCTCACAATGCCAATATTTAAGGTTGTGTCGGCTTTCAAATCCTTTTTTAGAGAAATTTGAAATCTCATATTGCATTATGCCGTTGTTTTCGAGAGCTTCGCACATCTGCAAATATAAATCCGCCGTCAAATCGTCATCGGGGAAATTGTATTTGTTTTGATTTTTATAGAAGTGCGTATTCTCTTCTAATTTTAAAATATATGCACTGATATGTGGCACTCCGAGAGAAATGCAAAAGTTAAGAGTTTCATTTAAACTCTTTTCTGTCTGTTCAGGCACGCCCAACATAACATCAAGGGTAATATTCTCAAAACCTACTTTTTGAGCAGATTTTACTGCATTTTCAACCTGTTTTCTGTCACTTAATCTGCCGAGAATTCGTCTTTCACTATCGACGGCAGATTGAAGCCCCATTGAAATTCTGTTTACTCCACAATCGTGCAAAGTCTTGAAAAAGTCTTCATCTAATCCGTGAGGATTACATTCAACAGTAATTTCGGCATCATCTGTCAAAAATCCCAAATTACACGTATTTACAAGGGTTGCAAGCCTTTTTGCCCCTAAAGCTGACGGAGTTCCGCCACCGATGTAAAGCGTATCTACTTTACAGTTACTATCACTCTGTAAAGTGGAAACACTTGACAAAATTTTACTCTGTAAAGCTCTTGTATATTCATCTTTTTCTGCGTCTTTACCCGAAAATGAGTAAAAATCACAGTATGGGCATTTAGATTTGCAAAAGGGGATGTGCAAATAAAGTCCTATATTTTTCATACTTTTATGTAAGTGATTGTATGACCGCAGGATTTTACATATTTCACAAGGTCATCGAATTTTAAAAATACAGTTGCGTGATTATCATTTGGGTGACAACCAACAATATCTTCATTCTTTAAATCAGCATCAAAATAGATTTCAAGTTCACGCTCGGTGTCATAAATCACACCGAAAGGGGACACCGAGCCCTTTTCAACCTTTAAATATCTGTCCAATCTCTCGTCAGAAGCAAAACTCAATTTTGTTGAGTCGATTTCTGCACGGATTAACTGTAAATTTGCTCTCTTGTCACCGTGAAGAACAACAAGCATATTACGAGTACCCTTAACATCACGAAGAACAAGGTTTTTCGGAATATGACCGTGTGAATGCAAATCATATTCTGCAATTTCTTCCATTGTGAATGCGGCAGGGTGCTCGAGCATTTTATATTCAATTTCTAATTCTTTAAGTTTCTCAAAAATTTCTTTATTCATCATCAAGTTTAAGCACAGCCATAAATGCCTCTTGTGGTACTTCAACAGTACCAAAGTGACGCATACGCTTTTTACCTTCCTTCTGTTTTTCAAGCAATTTCTTTTTACGTGTAATGTCACCGCCATAGCATTTCGCAAGAACGTCTTTTCGCATAGCCTTAACGGTTTCGCGGGCAATAACCTTGCCACCAATCGCCATCTGAATCGGAATCTCAAACATCTGACGCGGAATATTGTCCTTAAGCTTTTCTGCAATTCTGCGAGCCTTTGCATAAGCCTTTTCGCTATGAATCATAAATGAAAGTGCATCAATAATGTCACCGTTGAGAAGTACGTCAAGCTTAATAATGCTTGAACGTTGATAATCACTCATTTCATAGTCGAATGATGCGTAACCACGAGTACGAGATTTAAGCACATCAAAGAAATCGTAAATAATTTCGTTAAGTGGTAAAATATAATGTAAATCAACTCTATCACTTGCAAGGTGAGTGGTATTCACATAAACACCGCGTCTGTCCTGACACAAATTCATAATTGAACCGATATATTCGGGTGGTGCATAGATGTGTGCCTCGACAGTTGGTTCTTCGCAGTAGTCGATTACTGCAGGGTCGGGGTAGTGGCTTGGGTTGTCGATTTCAATAATATCGCCGTTTGTAAGGTGAACCTTATAAATAACACTCGGAATTGTTGTAACAAGGTCAAGATTATATTCTCTTTCAAGTCTTTCCTGAATGATTTCAAGGTGCAAAAGTCCCAAGAAACCACAACGGAAACCAAAGCCCAATGCACCCGAGGTTTCAGGCTCAAAAGAGAGTGCAGCATCATTTAACTGCAATTTTTCAAGTGCCTCACGAAGATTTTCATAGTCTGCACCGTCAGCGGGGTAAACACCGCAGAACACCATTGGGTTAACCTTACGGTAGCCTGCAAGTGCCTCGCTTGCGGGGTTCTCTGCAGTAGTAACCGTGTCACCAACGCGTGCATCACTAACTGTCTTGATTGATGCGGTGATATAACCAACCTCGCCCGAAGAGAGTTCTTTTGCGGGCTCCATTGCATTTGGTCGCATATAACCAACCTCAACAACATTGAATTCTGCACCCGTTGCCATCATTCGCATTGTGTCGCCAGGCTTAATTTTACCGTCAACAATTCGCACATAAACAATAACACCCTTGTAGCTGTCATAAACCGAGTCAAAAACAAGTGCACGAAGTGGTTTGTCGTCATTATTTTCGGGTGGTGGAACAAGACTTACAATGCTCTCAAGCACCGCACCTACATTTTCACCTGTTTTTGCAGAAACTCTTGGGGCTTCATCGCAAGGCAAACCGATTACCTCTTCAACCTCATTTGCAACGCGGTCAGGGTCCGCGGCGGGCAAGTCAATCTTATTGATTACAGGCACTAATTCAAGGTCGTGGTCAAGGGCTAGATATGTATTAGCCAAAGTCTGTGCCTCAACACCTTGGGAAGCGTCAATTATGAGCACCGCACCCTCGCAAGCAGCAAGTGAACGAGAAACCTCATAGTTAAAGTCAACGTGACCGGGGGTGTCAATTAAGTTAAGCTCGTATTCTTCGCCGTCTTGTGCCTTATAGTTAAGTTTTACCGCGTGAGCCTTGATTGTTATACCACGCTCACGCTCCAAGTCCATATTGTCAAGTAATTGTTCAGTCATATCACGCTTTGCAACAGTTTCGGTTAATTCCAAAAGTCTGTCGGCAAGCGTAGATTTGCCGTGGTCAATGTGAGCAATAATTGAAAAATTTCTGATGTTTTCTTTCTTCTGCATATATTACCTCATAAATCCGTTGCCGAGAATTTGCTTTGATTGTGTCACAATAAAAAAAGCATTTTCGTCGGCAGATTTTATTTTTTTAATAAGTTTGTGTGTCTGATTATCAAAGCAAGCACACAAAAGCACATCTTTGTCCGCTTTTGAATAACCGCCCTGTGCCTTTAAAATGGTCACACCGCGGTCAAGGTCATTGATAATCATATTGCGTAGCTTTTCGCTTTGCTCTGAAATAATTAAAATCATAGCACCGCGGCTTACACCGAAAATTACATAGTCGAGCACCTGTGCACTGACAAAAATAACAACCGAAGCATAGAGCATTGATTCAAAGTTTTTATAAATAAGTCCGCCGAGAATAACAACAAAAGCATCAAAAATTAAAATACTCTGTCCTATTGAAATCTGCGGATTTTTAAGTTTTACAAGTTTTGCGATAATATCAACACCACCGGTTGTGGCGTTGCGGATAAATATTATTCCGAGAGCAAGTCCCACAAGTGCACCGCCGAAAAGGGACGAAAGCAACAAATCGTTTTGATACACGGGCAAAACAACGCCCAAGTCAATAAACAAAGAGTTTATAAGTGTTGCCCATACTGTGCGAAGAACAAATCTAACCCCAAGTTTTTTAAAAGCAATAATGAAAAGGGGAATGTTCATTATAAAAATTACCGTACCTATGGGCAAGCTAAAAAGATAGTTGAGAATTGTTGCAATTCCTGTAAAACCGCCGTTTAAAATGTTGTTTTTTGATAAAAAGCAGTTAATGGCGATTGAGTATAAAACCCCGCCGATAATAAATATGAAAGTGTCAACAAAAAACTCACGAACTTTATTTCTGCGTATTTTCATCCGAGGTATCCCCAACACAAGTGATAACCTCATTAAGCAACAGATTAAGTCTTTCGCTTTCGTCTTTTAAATATAAATATCCGATAAGTGCCTCGAATCCCGTTGCGTAATGATAGTCACATCCGCTTTGGTTCTTCGGTGTGTGCGAGGTGTGAGCATTTCTTCCACGCTTGAACACCTCAAGTTCTTTTTCGGTGAGTAACGGCATAATTTTTCTCATGGCCGTTGCCTGTGCCGAAGCCTTTACCGATTGAACCGAAAGCCTATGTAACTCGCCAACTGGACGGTTGGCATCACAAACCAGCATTTCACGGATAAACAGTGAAAATACTGCGTCACCCGTGAATGCAAGTGTTAGCGGACTTAATGTGTCCGCCTTAATATCTTTACCATATAATCTCATAAAGTAACCCCAATATTACGGTACATAATCAAATTCCAAATCATAAATGCTTACTGTGTCACCCTCGTGAATTCCCTTGTCAATAAGAGCCTGAATAACACCGCGTTCCTGAATAACGCGTTGGAAATACTGAAGTGACTCGTAATCATCAAGGTCGGTTTTGCAAAGAATACGATAAATCCAATCCGCCTCAACGATGTAAACTCCGTCTTCGACAGTAACAGTAAATCCGTCTTTACTCTTTTTAGCAAGCACTTCCATTGGGATTTCTTCGCTTTCATATTGCTTGACGGGAGGGAGTGTGTCGAGCATTCTTGCCACCGCATTTATAACTTCCTTTGTGCCATGCTGAATTGGTGCTACCATTTCATAGTATTCGTAGCCGAGCCCCTCAATATACTGACGGAAGCGTGCTAACTGCTCGTCTTCAGCAAGGTCAATTTTATTGCCGACAACAATCTGCGGGCATTTTGAAAGCTCGGGGTTGAATTTTTCCAGCTCTGCGTTGATTGCCTCAAAATCTTCAATGGGGTCGCGACCCTCACTGCCTGCCACATCAACAATGTGTACAAGCATTCGGCAACGCTCAACATGACGCAAGAATTCGTGACCAAGACCAATACCGTCTGCCGCACCTTCAATAAGACCGGGAATATCCGCCATAACAAAGCTTTTTTCAGGACCCATTGAAACGACGCCCAATACAGGAACAATTGTTGTAAAGTGATAGTCGCCAACAAGTGGTTTAGCCTGACTAACAACTGAAATGAATGAGGATTTGCCAACGTTTGGAAAGCCTAAAAGTCCAACGTCTGCAATGAGTTTTAATTCAAGACTTACTTCCCATTCTTCACCGGGAGCACCGTTTTTTGCAAATTTTGGTGTCTGACGGGTTGATGTTGCAAAGTGTGAGTTACCCCAACCACCTCTGCCACCTTTAGCACCGATAAATTCGTCGTCAGTTGACATATCCGCCATAATAACTCCGCTCTCAACCTCGCGAATAATCGTACCGCGGGGAACTTTGATAATTAAATCCTGACCGCGTTTACCGCTACGTTTACCGCCACTGCCGTTAGCACCGTTTTCTGCCTTATATTTTCTCTTGTAACGAAAATCCGCAAGGGTGGAGAGATTATCGTCAACCTTAAAAACAATGTTACCGCCACGGCCACCGTCACCACCGTCGGGACCGCCTGCATTGATGTATTTTTCTCTGTGGAAAGCCACAGCACCGTTACCGCCGTCGCCCGCTTTAATTTTAACTTTTGCAATATCAACAAACATAATTTTACCTCGTAAGTAATACAATTATATATAAATTCCCATTATCCTTAATATTTTACACTATTTTTATAAAATAATAAATAGGTATTTTGATATTTTTTATTATTTTTTGTATAACAAATTTGAATTTGTCGAATTCTTTTTATTTACCTGTCATTCTGAGCGAAGCGAAGAATCTCCACCAAAGTGAAATGTTAACTCAACAGAGATTCTTCGTCACTGCGTTCCTCAGAATGACTACCCAATTATATAATCG